>NZ_QFAY01000013.1 GCF_017884005.1 Streptococcus panodentis | reverse complement strand
TTGCTTCCTCTCGGAAGCTCTATCTATAACCTCAAAACCTCCACTGGAGCTTTTGAGCAATCAGCTACCGCGTCAAGCGTTTTTTACCAAAACAAAGCGAAACTGAAGGACTTTTATCTCAGTCTCACAGGGCGCTGAACTGAATCAGTCTTACACTATCATTACTCTAACATAGAAATTTATAAGATGTCAAGTTCTCGTGTGTGGGGTATGTGGAAATGCCTTTGCAGCTTGCCAAATTTCTGATTTGTGTTATACTAGTTTGGTAGTAGTATACGAAAAGAGCTGAGCGTTTCTGAGGAGGCTCTGAAATTCCTGCCGGCCCCTGCTGATCCTAAGGAGATTTTTGATATGAGTTTTTTTAAAAATCTATTTGGCAAACAAGATGAGTCTGAAGCGGAAGAAGCTGTGCCGGAAGCAGTTCCGGCGGATGACGGCTTTCCCAGTGAGTGGGGCTCTTTCTCGACCTTCATTGATGATAAGCTTGCCAGTATCCGTTTGAACTTGGCTCTGGCTGAGGAGGCCCCTTATGCGATCTATCCTTATGCCATGCGGCTGAAGATTGCGCTCTTGCAGTATGATGCTGAGACAGGCTTTCCTTCAAGCGCGGAGTTTGACAGTCTCAATGCTATCGAAGATCAGCTTGCAGAGGAGTTGGCCAAGGTCGGAGGTGTCCATGTCGGTGTGGTCACGACAGACGGCAATATCGAATTTTACTTTTATCTGCAGGATAAGAGGAGCCATCTGGAGCCCATTGCGCGTGTGATGACGGCATTTCCGAGCCATCGGTATGATTCGGCGACTTTGGCTGATGAAGACTGGACGCAGTATTTTGACTTTCTCTATCCCAATGACTATGAGTACCAGACCATTCTCAATCAGCGGGTTTGGTATGAGCTGGAAAGGGCTGGTGATGACCACAGTCAGGAGCGGGAGCTTGATCACTGGATTTACTTTGCCTCTGAAGAGGACCGTGCTGCTTTTGCTCAAGAAGCAGAAGGGCTGGGCTATCGGCTTGCCGGAATGGAAAAGACGGATGACAGTGCCAAGCCTTATCAGCTGCATTTGACCCGCATGGATAATACAGAAATCTTTGATTTGAACCAAAATATCTGGAAATTAATCAAATTTGTAAAAAAATTTGACGGAGACTATGGCGGTTGGGGCTGTGATGTGGTATAATGGTTATCAGATGTTTACAATTTAGAGGTTGCGATTAGCTTCCTCCTTTATGGAAGATTACTCAAGAGGCTTAAGAGGCTGTGTTGGAAACGCAGTAGGCGTGTAAAAGCGTGCGTGGGTTCGAATCCCATGTCTTCCGTTCTATCTCACATCATCAATATCAGAAGGAACGCTTTCGGGCGTTTTTTCTATGGCCCTTAACGAAACCAGTCCGCAGGACCGAGTTGAGTTTAGGGCCATTGATGCAGTTCGAGCGTCAGCGAGAACTAGGTTTCAAAGCTGCCTTGAGAAAATCAGTCCTTAGATTTTCAAAAGCGCTGGCAGGGACTGTCTCCAGAAAGCTTGATAACTGGGCTTTTTTTCTGCTTTTTATAAGGTTGAAAGTGATTTGAAAACAATTTCAGCAAAAAAATAAGTAATAAATTGACAAAAACGAGTAATAATGTGGTAAACTAAGGGTAATATAGTTTTTTAAAAAGAGATATAAATTAGAGGAAGAAAAGTATGTTTTTTAAACGCCAGAAAGGTAAGTATCACGAAGTAGAGCGCGTGACGCGGTTTAAACTGATCAAATCAGGGAAACATTGGCTGCGTGCTGCGACCTCACAGTTTGGCCTTTTTAAGTCAATGAAAGGGGGAAATCTTTCATCGGTTGAGGTCAAGGTAACAGAGGAGCAGTCCGTCGATAAGCAGGGCGGTCTGCAATTCTTGAAAGGGCTGGTCGCCACGGGGGCTGTTCTAGGAGGGGCAGTCGTTACCAACGCCAACACTGTCAAGGCTGATGAGGATCAGGCTGTAGAAAAAGTCATCGATACATCAGGAGTCCTGGCAACGCGGGATGATGCAGTGCTGGGGACTGCCACAGATGAAACAGCGGCAGAGTCTGCCCTGCCTGAGTCAACAACAGAAGCTGCTTCAGATACTCAGTCCATCAGTGCCTCTGCCAGTCTGTCTGCCTCCGAGTCCGCTTCTGTCAGCGCTTCTGTATCCGGCAGTGAGGCTGCGTCACAGTCGGCCTCTGTCAGTGCAAGTACATCACAGTCTGTCTCAGATTCTTTGAGTGTGTCTGAGTCTCTTTCAGTGTCTTCAAGTACCTCTGCTTCAGCGGCAGTGACTGACTCAAACCAAGCGGCCAGCGCATCCGCCTCTGCCAGCATCAGTGCCAGCACCAGTACCGCTGCTGCATCGCAATCAGACAGCAGCAGCCAATCCACGGCCAACAGCAGTCAGACATCACGTGTCAGAACGCGGCGGGCGGTGACGGAGCCGCCGGGGCCTAGCGTGGAATATCGCGATGTGAAGGGGGACATGATTCAAAATGTAACAACAAGTTTTGATAATGTCACTAGACTTTTGACTTGGACGATTACTTTGACACCAAGACAGGTTAAAACCAATTTTGGTGCGCTTGTATCAATCAGCGGCAATCAAGAAACTCGTTCCGTAACGATTAATGGTAAAAATGCAACAAATGGAGGCATTTATAATTCAGGTGGTGTCTGGAATCTCTATACAGGAGAGTCCGTTGCCAATAATACACTCCGTATCATCACTCATATAGATGATACTGGCGGTGATGTGAAGTTGGGTCTCCGTTTAGTAACTAGCGATAAAGCCATTACCAATACAAATCTTCCGCTTGAGTTTGATGAGGTTGCTTCGACAACAAATGGAAGTTGGGACAAGGTAGGATATAACACAACTGTACCGGAGAAGGATACGGAAAGACCAGTTGTTGATTTCCCTAGTGAAATTACTGTTTATCGTGGTGAGTCCTTTGAATTTGTTGCGACAGTAACGGATAATTCCAATGCTTTTGATCTTAATAAGACACTTTATCGTTGGTTGTATAGTAATCTTCCTGGAACCGGTACTGAATGGGTGAGATATTCGGTTACACAAGAAGGCAATCAGTTAAAAGTTCGTATTTACGGCGATGTTCCAGTAGATACAACGATTGGTGATTATACTCGTTACATCACAGCTACAGACGCAGCAGGGAATGTGAATGCAACACAAACGGAAATGGGAAATGCTGCTGCGAACAAGACATCCGTTAACGGGCAGTTTAGACTGATTGTTCGATTTAGAGTAAAAACTCCGGAAAATACTGTTATAGTCAATAATACGAGTCGGTTATCAGAAGCCGAAAAAAATCAAGTCAGAGAAGCGATTAAGCAGAGCAATCCAGATTTGAGAGCACAAGATGTAGCCAGATCCAATTATGTTACTGCAATTACTGTCGCGAATGATGGAACGACTACTATAACATATCGGGATGGTAGAACAGACACGATTGAAGGCAGCAAGCTGGTAGACACAAGAGCTGGGAGCACCTCCAAATCTCTTAGTACCGTTGCCTCTGCGAGTGCCTCCGTATCAGCAAGTACCAGTGCCTCAACTAGCGTGGTTGCTTCACAGTCAGCTTCAGTGAGTGCATCCACCTCTGCAAGCACCAGTACAGTACAGTCAATCTCGGCCAGCCGCTCTGCATCGACCTCAACCGTGCAGTCCATTTCGGCAAGTACCTCAGCCTCGGTAAGTGCGTCAACCTCCGCGAGCGTATCAGCGTCCACAAGTGCATCGGTATCCGCAAGTACCTCAGCCTCAGTAAGTGCGTCAACCTCAGCCAGCGTGTCGGCTTCAACGAGCGCATCAGTATCTGCAAGTACGTCCGCATCTGTAAGTGCATCGACTTCGGCAAGCGTATCAGCTTCCACGAGTGCATCAGTGTCCGCAAGTACGTCCGCATCCGTAAGTGCATCAACGTCTGCGAGCGTGTCGGCTTCCACGAGTGCATCGGTGTCAGCAAGTACCTCAGCCTCAGTAAGTGCGTCAACCTCCGCGAGCGAGTCAGCATCAACGAGTGCATCAGTGTCAGCAAGTACCTCAGCCTCAGTGAGCGCATCAACCTCTGCGAGCGTATCTGCCTCTACCAGTGCGTCGGTGTCAGCCAGCACGTCTGCGTCCGTAAGTGCATCGACTTCGGCAAGCGTAAGTGCTTCAACGAGTGCATCGGTATCCGCAAGTACGTCTGCGTCCGTAAGTGCATCGACCTCCGCGAGCGAGTCGGCCTCTACCAGTGCATCAGTGTCTGCCAGCACATCTGCATCAGAGAGCGCATCAACATCTGCGAGCGAGTCGGCGTCTACAAGTGCTTCTGTATCCGCAAGTACCTCAGCGAGTGTAAGTGCGTCAACTTCGGCAAGCGAGTCTGCTTCCACGAGTGCATCGGTATCCGCAAGTACCTCTGCATCCGTAAGTGCGTCGACTTCAGCGAGCGAGTCAGCTTCAACCAGTGCGTCGGTCTCCGCAAGTACGTCCGCATCCGTAAGTGCATCAACTTCAGCGAGCGTATCAGCCTCCACGAGTGCGTCTGTGTCCGCAAGTACGTCTGCGTCTGTAAGTGCATCAACTTCAGCAAGCGTATCAGCCTCTACGAGCGCATCAGTGTCAGCAAGTACCTCCGCGTCCGTAAGTGCATCGACTTCGGCCAGCGTATCAGCTTCCACGAGTGCATCGGTATCCGCAAGTACCTCTGCATCCGTAAGTGCGTCAACCTCCGCGAGCGTATCAGCGTCCACGAGTGCATCGGTATCGGCTAGCACCTCCGCGTCCGTGAGTGCGTCAACTTCAGCGAGTGTATCTGCCTCCACAAGTGCTTCAGTATCAGCCAGCACGTCCGCTTCAGAAAGTGCGTCAACTTCAGCGAGCGAGTCTGCTTCCACGAGTGCATCGGTATCCGCAAGTACCTCTGCATCCGTAAGCGCGTCGACCTCCGCGAGCGAGTCAGCTTCAACCAGTGCGTCGGTATCAGCAAGTACGTCTGCGTCAGTGAGTGCATCAACGTCTGCGAGCGAGTCGGCTTCCACGAGCGCATCGGTATCCGCAAGCACCTCTGCGTCCGTGAGTGCGTCAACTTCAGCGAGCGAGTCAGCTTCAACCAGTGCGTCGGTCTCCGCAAGTACGTCCGCGTCCGTAAGTGCATCAACTTCAGCAAGCGTATCAGCTTCAACTAGTGCATCAGTCTCCGCAAGTACGTCCGCATCCGTAAGTGCATCAACTTCAGCGAGCGTATCAGCCTCCACGAGTGCGTCTGTGTCCGCAAGTACGTCTGCGTCTGTAAGTGCATCAACTTCAGCAAGCGTATCAGCCTCTACGAGCGCATCAGTGTCAGCAAGTACCTCCGCGTCCGTAAGTGCATCAACTTCGGCAAGCGTGTCCGCTTCCACGAGTGCATCGGTATCCGCAAGTACCTCTGCATCCGTAAGCGCGTCGACCTCCGCGAGCGAGTCAGCTTCAACCAGTGCGTCGGTCTCCGCAAGTACGTCTGCGTCAGTGAGTGCATCAACGTCTGCGAGCGAGTCGGCTTCCACGAGCGCATCGGTATCCGCAAGCACCTCTGCGTCCGTGAGTGCGTCAACTTCAGCGAGCGAGTCAGCTTCAACCAGTGCGTCGGTCTCCGCAAGTACGTCCGCGTCCGTAAGTGCATCAACTTCAGCAAGCGTATCAGCTTCAACTAGTGCATCAGTCTCCGCAAGTACGTCCGCATCCGTAAGTGCATCAACTTCAGCGAGCGTATCAGCCTCCACGAGTGCGTCTGTGTCCGCAAGTACGTCTGCGTCTGTAAGTGCATCAACTTCAGCAAGCGTATCAGCCTCTACGAGCGCATCAGTGTCAGCAAGTACCTCCGCGTCCGTAAGTGCATCGACTTCGGCCAGCGTATCAGCTTCCACGAGTGCATCGGTATCCGCAAGTACCTCTGCATCCGTAAGTGCGTCAACCTCCGCGAGCGTATCAGCGTCCACGAGTGCATCGGTATCGGCTAGCACCTCCGCGTCCGTGAGTGCGTCAACTTCAGCGAGTGTATCTGCCTCCACAAGTGCTTCAGTATCAGCCAGCACGTCCGCTTCAGAAAGTGCGTCAACTTCAGCGAGCGAGTCTGCTTCCACGAGTGCATCGGTATCCGCAAGTACCTCTGCATCCGTAAGCGCGTCGACCTCCGCAAGCGTATCAGCCTCCACGAGTGCATCGGTATCAGCCAGCACCTCCGCGTCAGTAAGTGCGTCAACCTCAGCGAGCGAGTCAGCATCAACGAGTGCGTCAGTGTCCGCAAGTACCTCAGCGTCAGTGAGTGCGTCAACTTCCGCGAGCGAGTCAGCGTCTACGAGCGCATCGGTGTCCGCAAGTACGTCTGCGTCAGTGAGTGCATCAACGTCTGCGAGCGAGTCAGCATCAACCAGTGCGTCGGTCTCCGCAAGTACGTCCGCATCAGAGAGTGCCTCAACCTCAGCAAGCGAGTCAGCATCAACCAGTGCATCGGTATCCGCAAGTACCTCTGCATCCGTAAGTGCGTCGACCTCTGCAAGCGTATCCGCATCAACCAGTGCATCGGTATCAGCAAGTACGTCTGCGTCAGTGAGTGCATCAACGTCTGCAAGTGAGTCCGCGTCTACGAGCGCATCGGTGTCTGCAAGCACTTCAGCTTCAGAAAGTGCATCGACCTCAGCTAGTGAGTCCGCATCAACCAGTGCATCAGTGTCCGCAAGTACGTCCGCATCAGAGAGTGCATCGACTTCTGCGAGCGTATCAGCGTCTACGAGTGCGTCCGTCTCAGCAAGTACGTCCGCTAGCGTAAGTGCGTCGACTTCAGCAAGCGAGTCAGCGTCAATCAGTGCATCGGTATCCGCAAGTACGTCCGCATCAGAGAGTGCGTCAACTTCGGCAAGCGTAAGTGCTTCAGAGAGTGCGTCGACCTCTGCAAGTGAGTCCGCATCTACTAGCGCATCTATTTCTGACAGTTTATCCGCTTCAGTCAGTGAGAGTGCCTCTGCGAGCGCATCTGTGTCTGCAAGTACCTCCGCCTCTGCGAGTGCGTTGATCTCAGCGAGCGAGAGCGCGTCGGTATCAGCCAGCGCATCGGGTCTGGAAAGTGCTTCAGTCAGCGATTCTCTGTCTGTCAGTGAGTCGTCATCCCTGAGCACCAGCACCTCTGTCCTGCACAGTCAGCTGGATTTGATCCATGAGAAGGAGTTCTATTCACTTAGTCTGTCGACCAGTGCTTCCTTGTCTGAGTCTATCAGTCTCAGCGAGTTGGTCAGCGTCAGTCAGTCTGAGTCAGCACGCCTGTCCGCATCAGTCAGTCTGTCGACCAGTCAGAGCACGTCTGAAAGTCTATCCCTTTCGACCTCGGCGCGTCAGTCAGAGCTGGATCTGCTGGCCAAGGGTCAATTACCTCAGACAGGGGAAGTGGAGAGCAAGGCCTCCATTCTGGCTCTGGGCTTAGGTGCACTAGGCCTGGCCTTCAAGAGACGCAAGAAAAAAGGTGACTCTGAAGAGTAGCCAGTATACAGAAAAGCAGGAAGTTTTGCGGCTTCCTGTTTTTTTGACATTTTCAGAAAAAAAGTCTCCTTTATGAGGCAGGAAAGTCCCTGAAAACCTAGATTTTTCGGGCAATATTTTATATAATACAAGGAGTAGAATGATACGATGAAGATGAAAGAGCAAGGGAAATATGCAGGCAATTGTTTTAATTGGAGATCAGGACTATCTGGAGCCGCTTTCGACCGCAATCAAGTCGATTTTGTATTATAATAAAAATGTTAAGCTATATGTCTTAAACAGGGGGATTGCGACTGAGTGGTTCTGTGATTTGCAGGAGCTGGCCGGGCAGTTGGAGAGCGAGCTGCTGCCTGTCAGTCTGGATCAGGCAGCCATCCCTTCGGACTGGCAGACGCAGGACCATATCAGCTCTATGACCTATGCCCGCTATTTTATTCCGCAGTTTGTGGCAGAGGATCGGGTCCTCTATCTGGACAGTGATGTGATTGTCAAGGGAGAGCTGCAGCCCTTGTTTGAGCTGGATCTGCAGGGCCGGGCTATTGCAGCGGCCGGTGATGCCGGTGGTTATGGTTTTAATGCTGGAGTTTTGCTGATAGACAATCGGGTCTGGAAAGAGCGGCAGCTGTCAGCGGTCCTTATCAGGGAGACGGAGCGAATCATGGAAGCGGTCCAGTCCGGTCAATTTGAGGATTTTAACGGCGACCAGACGGTCTTAAATCAGGTCTTTGGGCAGGACTGGCTCCCGCTGGATAAGATCTACAATCTGCAGGTGGGGCATGACTTGGTGGCCTTCTACAGCGGCTGGACGGGGCACTTTGAGCTGGAGCAGGAGCCGATCATTATCCACTACACGACCTACCGCAAGCCCTGGAACTCTGTAATCAGCTATCGCTACCGTCAGCTGTGGTGGGATTTTCAGGCCTTGAGTCTGGAGGAGATTGCGGCCCATCATGAGGGAGCCTTTGAGCTGCCCGACAGCTGGGAGCAGGCTGCTCTCAACTGTCTGATCTTGACCAATGTGCAGGAGCTGGAGCAGATAGAGTTTTTGGCTCAGGCTCTGCCGACGGTTCATTTCCATATCGCCTGCTACACCGAAATGGGGGATTATCTGCGTTCTCTGGACAGATATGATAATATTCAGCTCTATCCGCAAGTCGTGGAAGCAGTGCTGGACGAGATGATTGGGCGGTGTCAGCTTTATCTGGATATTCACCATGGTACTGAACAGTATGAGATGGGCAGCCGGTTTAAGGCAGCCGGCAAGCCGGTGCTGACCTTTGACAATACTCAGAAAAATGAGGCGGCTGACTTTGTCTATCCTCATGCCAATCCTCAGGAAATGGTGGAAAAGCTGCGCTCTCTCATGAAGAAGGCTGTACCGGAAGGCTATCGGGCGGTCGTTCTGGCGGCCGACTATCTCTACAGCGATCAGGTCTCCACTACGATTAAGTCCATTGTCTGCCACAATCGCTTTATCAAGTTTTACCTGATTAACAGTGATTTTCCGGCTGAGTGGTTTGTCAGCATGGAAAAGAGACTGGCTAAGCTGGACTGCCGTATTGTCAATGCGCGGGTGGACAGCAGCCATATCAGTCATTACAAGACCAACATCCACTATGCGGTATTTTTACGATATTTTGCGGCAGATTTTGTGACAGAAAGCCAGGCCCTGTATCTGGATTGCGATATTGTGGTGACCCGGGATTTGACGCCTTTGTTTGAGCGAGAGCTTGGTCAAGCGCCGCTGGCAGCAGTAAAGGACTTGGGCGGTCAGGTTTACTTTGGAGAGCAGATATTTAATTCGGGTGTTCTGCTGATTAATATCAAGCTGTGGCGAGAAGCAGGTGTCGCGCAGCAATTAATCGAAATGACGGATCAGCTGCATGATCAGGTCAGTCAGGATGACCAAAGCATTCTCAATCTGCTCTTTGAAAATCGCTGGCTGGAGCTGCCTTTTGCTTATAACTGTATTACCCTGCATATGGCTTTTTCGGACTATGTGCCAGAGCTGGGGCTCTATCCTCCGGTCATTCACTATCTGACGGAACGCAAGCCTTGGAAGGAGTTCACGCAGTCCATTTACCGGGAGCTTTGGTGGTTTTACCATGGGCTGGACTGGGCGGACTTGCAGGAGCCAATCGGGGCTCTGACTGAGAAAATGGTGAACGGTCCGGCTTTCTCCTGCTTGGTTTACACTTATTCTTGTGATCTGCTCCATATTGATGATTTGATCCGCTCCTTGCCTGCCTGTCATTTTTATATAGCAGCGCCGGTGGTAGTGGCAGAGCCGATCAGCCGCCTGCTGCGGTACTCCAATGTCAGCGTCAGCTCAGATATTGCGGGGATTCCGGGGTTCTTGGAGTCATTGGCAGAGAAGGCGCAGCTGCTCCTTGATATCAATGCCGGCGATGAGGTGGACGGGATTATTTCCCGCTTTCGGTCAGCCGGCAAGCCAGTTTTTGCCTTTGACAGCACGGCCCACGGCCAGCAGGGGCAGGAGCTGTTTGCAGCGGATCAGCCGGCAGAGATGGCAGCGGCCATTGAAGCCCTGCGGCTGCAAGAGCCAGAGGAGCGGAAGATTGAGGTGCTGCCCATAGAGCAGACGCTGGACTACCTTTTAGAACACGGCTCCTCAGCGGTTCGCTTTGGCGATGGGGAAATGGATATCATTGCAGGCCATAGCATTGCCTATCAGGATTACCAGCCGGAGCTGGCAGAGCGCCTAAGAGAGATGATGGCACAGGAGAGCAGTGAGCGCTTGATTATTTGCCTGTCAGATGTCTTTGAGGGATTGGAGCGATATTTGCCTGAGGCTCGGAACTTTTGGAAGTGGCATCTGCATCATCATCTGCTTGACTACCAGACCATTTGCCGGGCGCCTTGGTATGGTTCGACCTTTATTTCCCGGCCCTATATTGACTTGGTGGACAAGTCGCTGTCGGCGGGTTATTTTGACAAGCTGAAGAGGCTGTGGCAGGATCGGGACCTTTTGATTGTAGAAGGGGCTGCCTCGCGCTCGGGTGTGGGCAATGACCTCTTTGCTGCGGCCAAGTCGATCAAGCGGATCATCTGTCCTTCCCGCAATGCCTACAGCCGGCTGGAGGACATCAAGGCAGCGGTCAGAGAGCAGGCGGGCGACCGGCTGATCTTGGCCATGCTGGGACCTGCAGCCAAGGTCCTGGTCTATGATCTGGTGCAGGAGGGCTATCGGGCGCTGGATATTGGTCACATCGACTCAGAGTACGAGTGGTTCCAGATGGGCGCGACCCACAAGGTCAAGCTGGCCCACAAGCATACGGCGGAGTATAATTTTGACCAGGATATCGAAGTGCTGCCTGACCGCGATTACGAGCGTCAGATTGCTGTCAATCTGACCGAACAGAAGCAATAGAAAAGAAGATGAAAGTTAATATTACCAATTTATACGGCATGTCCGGCCAGAGTACGGCCTTGATTGCCCAGAATGATGTGAGCAGGCTGGCCAAGGAGCTGGGTTTTAATGAGCTGGGTTTTTATTTTTACGATATTTATAGCGACAGTCCCTCGGAGCTGAGCACGCGGCTGGACGGGATCATGGCCAGTGTGGCCTATGGGGATGTGGTCATCTACCAGTCGCCGTCTTGGAACGGCCGGGAGTTTGATCAGGCCTTTGTCCGCAAGCTCAAGGTACTGCAGGCCAAAATCGTCACCTTTATCCACGATATTCCGCCGCTCATGTTTCCCTCCAATTACTATCTCATGCCCGAGTACATCGACATGTACAATCAGTCGGATCTGGTCATTGTGCCGTCTGAAAAGATGCGGGACAAGCTGATCGAGGAGGGGCTGACGGTGGAGAAGGTTCTCATCCAGCATATGTGGGACCACCCTTATGATCTGGCCCTGCATCAGCCGCAGTTTGAGCGCAAGCTTTACTTTGCCGGCAGTGTGGAGCGGTTTCCGCATCTGGCTAACTGGGCCTATGCAACGCCGCTGGAGATTTTCTCGCCCGAAGAGGAGAGCAGTCCTGCGGCCAATGTCCGCTTTCGCGGCTGGGTCAGCCGGCCCGAGCTGCTGCTGGAGCTGTCCAAGGGCGGTCTGGGACTGGTCTGGGGTGTGGAGGAGGATCCGGCCGAAGAGCCGGAATACTACGGCCTCAATATTTCCCATAAGGCGGCCACCTATCTGGCGGCGGGTCTTCCGATTATCGTGCCGGCCTATCTGTCCAATGCTGAGCTGATCCGCCGGCAGGGCTTAGGCTTTGTGGTAGACAGTCTGGCTGAGGCCAGCCGTGTGGTGGAGACACTGAGCCCGGAAGAATACCAGGCTATGGCCGAGCGGGTCAGAAATTTCTCTTTCCTGCTCAAAGAAGGCTATTTCAGCAAGAAAGTCTTGCTGGATGCGGTCATGGAAGTTTTGTCTTAGTGTTTTTCAGCCATCACAGTGAGGAGTCAATGTGAAGTCATTTTTTAAAGCGGTCATTATCAAGAAGTTTCTTTGGACCTTATTTTTCTTATTTATCTATGTACTAGGGAGCAAGCTGCCCCTGCCTTTCATTGACATGGGCAAGGCGGTGTCCTTGAATGGTGCCTCAGCGACCTTGAACTATGCAACGGCTCTCATGGGCGGAAATCTGCGCAGCCTGTCGCTCTTTTCAATCGGCCTGTCGCCCTGGATGTCCTCCATGCTGATCTGGCAGATGTTTGCCATCTCCAAAAAGCTGGGCCTGGGCAGACTGCCGCTGGAAGTGCAGGAGCGGCGGCGCATGATTCTGACCTTCTTTGTCTCCCTCCTGCAGTCGGCAGCAGTCGTTCTCAATCTGCCGGTGGCAGCAGGAATGGACCCAACGGCTGTTCTGCTGCTGGACACCCTTATCTTAATGGGGGGAACCTACTTTCTCATCTGGCTGACTGATCTGAATGCTGCTATGGGACTGGGAGGTTCGGTGATGATTGTCATGGCCAGCATGATTTCCTACATTCCGCAGGATATCTGGCAGTCAGTGCAGGAGCTGCAGATCCCGCCGGTCTGGCTGGGCCTTCTCCTCCTGCTCAGTCTGGTCTTTCTCTATCTGGCTGTGGTGGTCGAGCGGGCCAAGTACCGGATACCGGTCAATAAGATCACCATCCACAATCGCTTTAAGAAGTACTCTTATCTGGATATCCGCCTCAATCCTGCGGGCGGCATGCCGATTATGTATGCTATGACGCTGGTCAGCATTCCCCAGTATCTGCTCTTGCTGGTCCACTTTTTCCAGCCGGGCAATCAGCTGATCCGCCAGTGGATCTTGGATCTGTCTATGGGCAATCTAGGCTGGTTTGTCCTCTATCTGCTGACGATTTTCATCCTAGCTTTGGCTTTTGCCTTTATCAATGTCAGCGGAGACCAGATTGCTGAGCGCATGCAAAAGAGCGGGGAGTACATCGAGAATATCTATCCGGGGGCAGCTACCCGGCGCTATATCAATGGCTTGGTGACGTATTTTGCCATAGTGGGAGCTGTCTATCTGGTGCTGGTATCGGGCCTGCCTATGATGATAGTGCTTTGGGATGTCCGCTATCTGCGTCTCAGTATGATTCCGGGGCTTTTCATGATTTTTATCGGAATGGTCTTTTCGATTAAGGATGAGGTGGATGCCTTGACCCTTAACGATCGCTATCGTTCCTTGCTATAGGAGAAGACATGTATTATTTTATTCCTTCCTGGTCTGGCAGCGGGGAGCGGGTCTGGCAGTGGGATATAATCCCTTGGTACCGCTCCATGCAGCGGCTGGAGTTTGATGATTCCATTCATCAGATTCGGATTTTTCAGAGTCAGCAGCTGCCGGTCAAGATGCTGCTGCCGGCCTATATGCCTCATGCCCGTTATTTTCTGCACCGGCAGGACTTGTTTGAAACGGATTATTACTCCGTCTTTGACGATATTCAGGGCGTTCATTCCGACTTTATGCAGGCTCTGCAGATCAAGGACTTGGACTGGGAAGCCGACTGCGAGTTTCTCTATACGCCCTTTCTGGTCATGGTTCGCAGGCAGGGACAGCTCTATGCCCATATCGAGTTTGGCATTGAGGGCTTTCTCAGCTTTATCCGCTTTTTCAAGGACGATCAGCAGGACAAGCTCTATATTTTTGATGACCGGGGCTTTATTTCCAGCATTACTTATTATGAAAATGGGCAGGAGCGCTATCGGGACTACCTGCAGCCGGACGGTGACTGGCGGATTCGGGAGCATTTGACCCAAGATGACTGCCGGGTTGAGGTCAATCCGGCCTATCTGCTGGCTTTTGATAAGCTGGAGTATGAGCGGATGCCGGATTTGATTTTGGAGAAATTGGGCCATTTTATCAGCAGCCAGGCGGGTGCAGACAGCAAGTTTGTCCTGGCGGCTCATCCGCTTTACAATCGGGCTGTGCTGCAGCTCTTGCCGCCTCAGGCTCAGAAGATTCTCAGCTTTTTCCATGAGCGCAATCGGGAGCTGGACTGGTCCAGTCTGGCAGCGGATCTGCAGCTGGTGGATCTGGTCCTGACCGACCGCATGGATGTTCAGGCTGCCATGAAGAGCTGCCTGCCCCAGCAGGCCCACAAGGTCCACTATCTGTCGCCTTTTGATACGCGGCTGCAGCTGGGCAAGAGTCAGCGCAAGCGCGAGTCCAAGATTTTCTATCAGCTCAATCTGGAGGAGCCCATCAATGACTATGCCATCTTCAAGGTCCTCTTTTATGTGGCCAAACATCCCGAGACGGAGCTGACCATCGGTGTTTACAATGCTTGGCAGGAGGGTCTGCAGACGGTGGAAGCCAAGGTGGAGGAGCTAATCGATGAGTATCTGAATCGGCATGAACTGATCAAGCATTACCGCCGCAGCGAGCAGGCTGAGAATGCCCTCTTGGAAAATCAGGAGCAGGAGCTTCGTTATTGCATTAAGAACATCACTGACGAGCTCAGCCTGATACAGGAGCTGGAGTACACCCGCCTGATTGTGGATCTCAATGAGCATCCCAATCTCTATACACAGATTGCGGGCATCAGTGCCGGGATTCCCCAGATCAATCTCGTGCCGTCAGACTATGTGACGCACCTGAAAAACGGCTATATCCTGACCTCGCTTTCGGACCTGCCGGCAGCAGCGGACTACTATCTGGACGGCCTGAAACATTGGAATCAGGCCCTGATTTACTCGATTGAGAAGATTAGGGAAAATACCGGTATGGAACTGATCGGCAGGTGGGAGAAGTGGCTCAAGGAGGCAAAGCATGCAAGATAAGCTGAAGATTTTACAGGTTGGCCTGAGCGACTGGAGCCGGGAGCTGTCCCTGCCGGACAATATGGTCTGGTACCATTTCTTTCCTCATTCCCGTCTGGCTCTGAAAAAGGTCATGGAGATGGACAGGATTTTTCAGTTCAGCGCCATTCTGGTGGAAGACTTGGCCCTGATTCCGGACCTGTTCATGATTGAGGACAAGATTACGCCCTATACGGTCTTTTACAATCAGGATCAGCAGACTCAGGAGGCGGACATTGAGTATTTTCTCAAGCGCCACTGTGCCCAGCCGGCGGACATGAACGACCGCTCTGAGCTGGTGCGGCTGCTGTCCAAGGCTCTCTTTCGCGGCCAGTACGGCGACAAGATGACGCCCATCGATATGACGGTCAGTCCGGGCTTTGGCGGGCAGATTTGCTACAATGGCTATGAAAATCTGACTCTGGAAGGGGACTTTGGTCCGGACTTTCAGCCGCTAGTTTCCTTTCGCTACAATGTCGTGGCCAGTCAGGCCAATCCTGTCGAGCTCTGGCTGGAGTATGAAAAGGAGGGGGACTGCCAGCTGCGCCTGCGGGTCTGCAATATCCAGGAAGGCTCTACGGCTCATATCATCCATGAAGCGGTCTTTGCTGAAGCCGATATGCAGGAAGCCATGGTCTTGGATCATGATGATACTTCTTATCTGGCAGTGAGTCTGGAGGCTCAGGGGCAGGGCCGGCTGCAGATTGGTGCCCTGCATCAGCGCCTGACCCGCTATCACTTTGGCAAATATGTACTGGGCGGCAGGATTCTCACAGACAGCCGCCGGCAGGAGATCAATTACTTCTTTTATCCGGGAGATCTGAAGCCGCCTCTTGCAGTCTATTTTTCCGGCTATCGACGGGCCGAAGGCTTTGAAGGCTTCGGCATGATGCGAGGTATGGGGACTCCCTTTCTCCTGTTTTCTGACCCGCGTGTGGACGGCGGGATGTTTTATCTGGGGAGTCAGGAGCTGGAAAGCGGCATTCATCAGATTATCCAGGAGCATTTGGATCTGCTGGGCTTTACCGAGCGGGATTTGATCCTGTCGGGCATGTCCATGGGGACCTATGGTGCCATGTACTATGGAGCTGGCTTTCGGCCGCGGGCCATCATTCTGGCCAAGCCGCTGAGCAATCTGGGGACCATCGCCAAGCGCGGCCGCCTGCGGCTGCCCAAGGTCTTTCCAACGGCTCTCGACCTGCTGCATCTGCATACCGGCGGTAAGGACGAGCAGCATATGGAGGAGCTGGATCAGCGTTTTTGGCGCAGGTTTAAGAGGGCGGATTTCAGCCGGACCACCTTTGGGATTTCCTATATGAAAGAGGAGGACTATGATCCGACCGCCTATGAGGATATTGTCGCAGCCCTGCATTCGACCGATGCCAAGGTGATCAGCCGCGGCACATCCGGCCGCCACAATGATGACTCGACCATGACCGTCGCTTGGTTTATGAATTACTATAAAATGATACTGGAAAGGGAATTTGGGCGAAAGAAATGAAAGTTCACAAAAGAAAGGGCATCTACTGGGGCGAGCTGAGGGGCCTGTCAGCTGCCGGCAATGCCAAGGATTTCACCTATTTATACGGCTCCACACTGATCTATCATTCTCCGTCCCATATTTTCTTTGAAAATAAGCTCATGGCGTCCGGGCAGACCATTCACGAGTGGTCCTCTGGCTGGCACTACCAGCGGGACCGGCTGCAGCCTTCGCTGCCGCTGCTGAAAAGGGGCGCCCGCTACCGTCTGACCAGAGATATGGACCTTTATCCGGACTTCAGTGTGTTTCTGAAGGTCATTTTCTTTGACCGCTACAATGAAGAGCTGGGCAATCAGGTGGAGCGCTCGGAAAGCCTGACTTTTACCTACCCTCAGGACGCTTACAGCTACAAGGTTCAGCTGCTCAGTGCAGGGGTAGAGTCCTTTGAGTTTTATGCACTCAAGATTGACCAAGTTGAAGAGGAGTCTGATGATTAAAAACAGTTTTCAAATCCGCCGTCTGCAGGCGATTGTCCATCAGGTCAATGCCTTTGAGAAAGAAATGGCCAGCCTGTCAGATGCAGCCCTTCAGGCCAAAACCAAGGAATTTAAAGAGCGGCTGGCTGAGGGGGAGAGCTTGGATGAGCTGCTGCCAGAAGCCTATGCGGCAGTCCGCGAAGCCGATCGGCGGGTGCTGGGGATGTTTCCCTATGAGGTTCAGGTCATGGGGGCTGTCGTCCTCCACCAGGGCAATGTCGCTGAAATGGCTACGGGCGAGGGCAAGACCCTGACCGCAACCATGCCCCTCTACCTCAATGCCCTGACCGGACAGGGAGCTCTGCTGGTGACGACCAACAGCTACCTGGCCCTGCGGGATGCTGAGGAGATGGGCCGGGTCTATCGCTTTCTGGGCCTGAGCATCGAGACAGCGGTGCTGGCTGACGAGAGCAAGGAGCTGACTCCTGAGCGCAAGCGGGAGATCTATCAGGCCGATATTGTCTATACCACCAACAGTGCTCTGGGCTTTGACTATCTGATTGAAAATCTGGCTGACACCAAGGCCAGTCAGTACCTGCGGCCCTTTCATTATGTCATCATTGATGAGATTGACTCCATCCTGCTGGACAGCGCTCAGACACCTCTGATCATCTCAGGGGCTCCGCGGGTTCAGTCCAACTTCTACGGCATCATGGACACCTTTGTCACCACCCTGAAAGAGGGCGAAGACTACAAGTATGATGATGAGAAGAATGAGGTCTGGATGACCCTGAAAGGCATTCGGGCAGCTGAGTCCTTTCTGGATCTGCAGCATTTATTTGCCAAGGAAAATCAAGAAATTGTCCGCCACCTCAATCTGGCCCTGCGGGCCCATAAGCTGTACAAGAAGGACAAGGACTATGTGGTCCGCGAAGGCGGCAAGGAGGCAGAGGTGGTGCTTTTGGACCGCTCCACAGGCCGGCTCTTGGAGATGACCCGGCTGCAGGGCGGCCAGCATCAGGCCATTGAGGCCAAGGAAGGAGTCAGTCTGACTCAGGAAACGCGGGCCATGGCCTCGATTACCTACCAAAATCTGTTCAAACTCTTCAGAAAGATTGCCGGGATGACTGGGACTGGCAAGGTGGTGGAGCGCGAGTTTATGGAGACCTATTCCATGGCTGTGATTAAGATTCCGACCAACCGCAAGGTCATTCGCCAGGATTTGCCGGATCAGCTCTATCAGACCCTGCCGGAGAAGGTCTTTGCTTCGCTGGATGAGGTCAAGCACTATCATGCCAAGGGCAATCCGCTTTTGATTTTCACCGGTTCGGTGGAGATGTCAGAGATTTACTCCTCTCTGCTCCTGCGGGAGGGCATTGCTCATAATCTGCTCAATGCCAACAATGCAGCCCGCGAGGCTCAGATCATTGCTGAGTCAGGTCAGAAAGGGGCGGTGACAGTCGCTACCTCCATGGCCGGCCGGGGGACAGACATTAAGCTGGGAGCCGGTGTGGCAGAGTTGGGCGGTCTGGTGGTCATCGGCACGGAGAGGATAGAGAATCAGCGGATTGACCTGCAGATCCGCGGACGGTCAGGCCGGCAGGGAGACCCCGGCATCAGCAAGTTCTTTGTCTCTCTGGAAGACGACCTGCTCAAAAAGTGGGGACCGGACTGGCTCAAGACCTTCTATCGGGACTACTCGGTTGATGAGGTCCAGCTCCAGCCAACCCAGCTCAGGGGGCGGCGTTTTCGGAGTCTGGCTGCTAAGGCCCAGCGGGCCAGCGAAAGTGCTGCCAAGCTGTCGCGCCAGCTGACGCTGGACTTTGCCCAGAGCATGAAGATTCAGCGCCAGCTGACCTATGCTGAGCGGGACCGGCTGATTCAGGCTGAGGAGCGCATCGATCAGGAGATTGAGCAGGTGCTGAGCCAGGTCATTCATCAGGCGGCTTATGAGCGCAGCTATGCCAGCCGGGCCGACCTCTATCGCTATATCTTGGACCATTTCAGCTACCATGCTGAACGGATTTCCTATGATTTTGACCTCTATTCGCCGGAGAAGATTGAGCAGCTTTTGCTGGGGATTGCCAGAGAGGAGCTGCAGGCAAAGAAGGACTATCTCCGGTCGGACAAGCTTTTTACAGACTTTCAGCGGATCTGCGTCCTCAAGGCGATTGATGAAAACTGGATCGAGCAGGTGGACTATCTGCAGCAGCTCAAAACAGCCCTGAGCGGCCAGCATTTCTCTATGAAAAATCCTCTGGTTGAGTATTATCAGGAGGCTTATGATGGTTTTGAGTATATGAAGGAGCGCATGAAACAGCAGATGGTGAAAAATCTGCTGATGAGTGAATTGGCGCTGAACCCCAAAGGAGAAGTGATTACCTACTTCCCGTAAGACGAGGACATTATGACAGTATATAACATTAACTTGGGCATCGGCTGGGCCAGCAGCGGCGTAGAGTACGCTCAGGCTTACCGGGCTCAGCTGCTGCGCAGGATTGGGCAGCCGGCTAAGTTCATCTTTATGGATATGATTTTGGCGGATAATATTCAGCACCTGACTGAAAATATCGGTTTTCGTGATGAGGAGGTTATCTGGCTCTACCAGTTTTTTACAGATGTCAAGCTGGCGCCGACTACGGTGACACTGGATGACCTTTTGGCTTCAGTAGCCGGCCGGCCCGACCGCTCAGAAAGAGAGGGCCGGATTGTCCGCTATTTCTATTCGCAGGAGGATGTCTTTATCACCTGCTATTTGCGGCAGGAGGATCAGGACTTTGTGGAGCATGCAGAGTACGTTTCGCGCGGCCGGCTGATTCGCAAGGACTATTTTTCCTATGTCCGCTATGCCAGCGAGTATTTTGCTCCTCATGAGGGAGCAGCAGCCCTCTACCAGCGCCGTTTTTACAATGAAGACGGCTCGGTGGCTTATGATATGCTGCTGCAGGACGGCCAGGAGGAGCTCTACCGCTTTCCTGACCGCATCTTTTACTCTAAGCCCGAGCTGGTCCGCTATTTCCTGCGCTGCCTCGATCTGCAGGCGGAGGACATCCTGATCCTGGACCGGGAAACCGGTATCGGTCAGGTGGTCTTTGAGGAATGCCGGCCGGCTAAGCTGGGAGTGGTGGTCCATGCCGAGCACTTCAGCGAAAATGCCAGCAGTGAGGACTATATTCTCTGGAATAATTTCTATGACTATCAGTTTACCAATGCGGACAAGGTGGACTTTTTCATCGTGGCGACTGCAGCTCAGCGGGACATTCTGACCCGGCAGTTTGAGCGCTATTCGGACCAGCGGCCTAAGATTGTCACCATTCCGGTGGGGAGCCTGGACCGGCTGATTTATCCTGAGCATCCGCGTCGGCCTTTCTCTATGATTACCGCTTCGCGGCTGGCGACGGAAAAGCATATCGACTGGCTGCTGCGGGCGGCCATGGAGGCCCATAAGACCCTGCCGGATCTGACTCTGGATATTTACGGTAAGGGAGGCGAGGAGGCCAAGCTCCGCCGCTTGATCGAAGAAGGCGGGGCTCAGGACTACATCCGGCTCAAAGGCCATGCTGATCTGAGCCGAGTATATGCCGACTATGAGCTCTATCTGACGGCTTCGACCAGCGAAGGCTTCGGCCTGACCCTGATGGAGGCCGTCGGCTCCGGTCTGCCCTTGATTGGCTTTGATGTCCGCTATGGCAATCAGACCTTTATCAAGGACGGTGAGAATGGCTATCTGCTGCCGGCTTCTGCCAGTCAGGTGGAGGAGCAGATTATCTCCGCTTATGCGGCCAAGATTCAGGAGCTCTTTGAGCAGGGGCAGCAGCCGGCCATGAGCCAAAAATCCTATGAGATTGCAGCAGACTTTTTGACCAGCCGGGTGGAGGCCGCCTGGAAAGAGCTCATTGAGGAGGTGGGACATGATTCAGCTATTTGACCTTTACAGTCAGGAAACCCAGGACCTGCATGACTCCTTGCAGGCCGCGGGCTTTGACTGTCCGACCATTGTCCTTGAGGCCAATGGCTTTCTGCCGGATGATATGATTTCGCCTTATCTGCACTTGCTGAGTGAGGAAAGGCCATCTGGCAAGGCCCGCTTCTTTAATCAGATTGACCGGCCGCCCTTTTGGGAAATCATCGGCGACCATCAGGGAGCGCGTGTCCTTGATATGGGACAGGAAAAAGCCCGGATCCGCTATGCCGATCAGGCTATGGGCCGTCTGGTCAAAGAAGTGGATTGGCTGGACAGCAAAGGGCAGCGGCGCCTGACCGATCACTATGACAAGTATGGCCGCCGCTTTGCTCAGACAGCCTATGATGCCGGTCAGCAGGCCCTGACGACGACCTATTATGCGGATGACCGGCAGGAGCGGATCGTGGAGAATCATCAGACAGGCGACCTGATTCTGACCTTGGAAAATGAGCCCCTGCGCATCCTGAAAAACCGGGTCGACTTCCTGCGTTTCTTTCTGGAGCGGATGGGCTATGATCTGGACCATATCCTCTTTAACTCTCTGGCCAATTCCTTCCTGCTGTCGTACAGCTTGGCTGGTCAGGCCGGACAGGACATTCTCTTTTGGCAGGAGCCCATCGGTGATGCTTTGCCGGGCAATATGCAGCTGATTTTAGAGCAGGATCAGCTGCGGACGCAGACCATTGTCATTCCAGACCGAGCGACTTATGAAAAAGCCAGGAGTCTGGCTGGACCGGAGCAGCAGCACAAGCTCCTGCATCTGGGCTATCATTATGATTTCAAGCGGGACAATTATCTCCGCAAGGATGCTCTGATACTGACACATTCAGATCAGATCGAGCAGCTGGAAACCTTGGTGACCGCCCTGCCCCAGCTTGTCTTTCGCATCGCTGCTCTGACTGAGATGTCGCCCAAACTCCTGTCCATGCTCTCTTATCAGAATGTCGTGCTCTATCAGAATGCCAGTCTCAAGCAGCTGGAGGAGCTTTATCTGCAGGCAGACCTCTATCTGGATATCAATCAGGGCGGGCAGGTTCTGCAGGCCGTTCGCTGGGCTTTTGACAGCAATCTGCTGCTGCTGGGCTTTGAGCAGACGGTTCATGACAGGCGCTACATCGCCAGCCAGCATATTTTTGACAGCAGTCAGCCCCAGCAGCTGGTGGCAGCGATTGAGCAGGCACTGGCTGATGTTGAGGGGATGCGGTCAGCGCTTCTGGCTCAGGGCCGGCATGCCAATGACGTTCCGCTCAGTCTGTATCAGGAAACCCTTCAGAGGGTGCTAGGAGGTCAGCATGACTAAGAAAGACTTATTTTACAAGGATGTGGAGCAAAAGTTAGACAGTCTTAAACAGGGCCAGCCCAAAAAAGAAAAAGCCAGTCTGGGCGAAAAGCTCAACAAGGCCTTTGTCATTGCACTGGGTCTGGTCATCTTGATTGGGCTGATTTTTACCCTGATTGGAGCATTGAGGAGATAGTATGCAGACTTTATTAATCTTATTGACCGCCGGCGCAGCGCTGACTCTCATCCTGCTGGTCAGCCTGCTGCCTCGTGAGAGCCAGCGTTTTTTTCAGGACAGCAGCTCTATTGGCAAATCCGGCTACTGGGACACCGACCTCGTGATGAAGCTGTCGGTCCTCTTGGCCAGTCTGGCCCTCTTTGCCTTGCTGATTTACTTTATGATTCAGGCTCTCTAATCCTGAGAATGAATGACGATAACAAAGTGAGACTGAGACATGCATTGTCCCAGCTCTTTTTTATCATCATTTTGTCTATCTTTTACAGCCTTTTCCTTTGCTTTTAGTAGTGGCGGTGGGGCAGAGTCTTATTCGGTATCTTCCCGAAGATAGCTCCCTCTGTGGGTGAGGTCGCAGCCATCATGGGAGTCTGCCCCACCGCCTTGTCTTCAACCCAGGACTTCAAAACAAGTCTGTTTTTGAAATTCAAATAGCCTTTATTTCTGAAACTCTCTTGAAATTTTTCCGAAAAGGAGTAAACTGTAGATAGAAGAGATGGAGGTTTTGCATGAAATTATATGTTCAACTGATGATTATTTTGATGATTTCCCTCATTGGAGAGGGCATTTCATCGGTGTTTCGCCTGCCTGTTCCGGGCAGTATTATCGGCCTGTTCCTGCTGTTTTCAGCCCTGCAGTTCAAGCTTTTGCGCTTGCGCCATATCAGCATGGTGGGCAATTTTCTCCTGGCCAATATGACCATTCTTTTCCTGCCTCCGGCAGTCGGCATCATGGATAAGTTTCAGGTCATTGCGCCTTATCTGCTGCCCATTGTCCTGATTGTAGTGGGAGCCATCGTGCTCAATGTCTGTGTGATGGCAGTGGTGGTGCAGCTGGTGAAGAGCCGTTTTGAAGGCGATTATGAGAAAGGAGGGAGCAGCCATGTCTGATCTATGGAGCAATCCTCTCTTTGGCCTGGCTCTGTCTATTCTGGCTTATCTGATTGGCCTTCTGATTTTCCGCAGATTTCCCCATCCTTTGACCACTCCCTTGCTGCTGGCGGCGGTGCTGGTCATTGCCTTTCTGAAGCTGACCGGGATTTCCTACAAGGATTACTATGTCGGCGGCTCCTATTTAAACAGTCTGATTGTCCCCTCTACAGTCGCCTTAGGTATCCCGCTCTATAAGACCTTTCACCTCATGAGGCACCATGCCCGCAGTATTTTGCTGGGGACCTTTGCGGCAGTAGTGGTCAATACCTGCTTCACTGCTCTGCTGGCTAAGTTTTTTGGCATGGACTTTTTTCTGGCTGTTTCTCTCTTTCCTAAGTCTGTCACCACAGCCATGGCTGTCGGCATTACGGACAAGCTGCAGGGGATTGCGGCAGTGACGCTGGTTGTCGTTGTAGCGACCGGCATTCTGACCAGTGTTTTGGGACCGACGCTTCTAAAGATTCTAAAAATCACAGATCCTGTCGCCGTTGGCCTGGCTCTAGGCGGGACCGGCCATGCAGTGGGAACGGGAACTGCCTTTAAATACGGTCAGGTCGCGGGGGCCATGGCAGGACTTGCGATTGGTGTGACGGGCCTTATGTATGTCCTTGTCAGCCCTATCGTGGCAGCGATTATTCTGAAGTAAAAAAAGAAAACTGGCTGAACCAAAAGGTTTCAGTCAGTTTGATGGTTATTGAAGATTCAGCTTGTTTTTCACAATGGCGTAGACGGTAAAGTAGAAGCCGAAAATCTTGACGAGTTCAAAAATGCTCCGGATAATCAGGGAGATATCCAGCATTTGACTAAAACTTAGGTAGAAGTCATCGTAACTAGAACTATCATCATAAAGATTCAGGAAGTTGGTTACAGAATATGGAGTCGGCAGGAAGAGAGAGAAGACTGCCAAAACAGTCCAAATCAAAAATCCAAAGAGGACAGCCATCATAATCCGATTCTTCTTAAAGAGCTGTCCGATGGAGATGACGAGGTAGAAGAAGAGAATGCCAGAGATGGTTTGCAGCAGATTGATGAATCCAAATTTGATGAGCCAGAGCCAGAAAGAGGGTATGTAGTCAAGGTATTTAAACAGCTCTTGCAAGGAATAGCCGACGATAGGCAGAGCAATTCCAAAAATCAGGAAGCCGCCGACAAGCATGGTCAGCATGCACAAGAGACTCCAGATAAAGGCAGAGAGGAGCTTGGAGAGAAGGATTTGGTGCGGCGTGACTGGGAGTGTCCAAGTCAGGTATCCTTCGCGTCCAAAGACGTTTTTATAAAAACGGCGGATAATAATGATGGTATTGGACAGAAAGACAGCGCAGGCTGCTGAAAAAATCATCAGAAAGAGCAAATAGAAAATAATGACAAAGCCAGCAGTAGAAGTTGGATAATCACTAAAATAATTGAGCTGATCCGGCTTTAGCACGCTGCCGGCAAACAATCCCATGAAGACCGAGAGGCCTAAAAAGATGGCAAAGGTGATACAGTACCATTTGTAATTGGACTTAAAGTCGTATTTAAACAGTTTTCCGAACATAAAGCAGAGACCTCCTAGTAAAAGCGAAACTGGCTGCGGAAGAGATTATCAATAGACTGATTGTACTGTTGGCGCAGCTGATTAGCATTTTCATGCAACAGAATCTGACCTTGATTGATCAGGATGACTTCATCCAAGATCGGCTCAATATCTGCAATTAAGTGAGTGGAAATGATGACCGAAGACTGAGGCGTGCGGTTTTGGATGATGGTTCTCAGGATATAGTCACGGGCTGCCGGATCGACACCGCCGATTGGCTCGTCCAGGATATACAGGTCCGCATGGCGGCTCATGACCAAAATGAGCTGCATTTTTTCTTTGTTCCCTTTTGACAGGCTGCCGATGCGGGCCTGCGGATCAATACGGAGATCCTTTAGGAGCTGCAAGGCTTTGGCGCTGTCAAAGTTTTCGTAAAAATCTTGGAAATAGGCTATCGCTTCGCTCACTTTTGAATTGTCGCTCAGATAAGTGGTGTCCGGCAGATAGGAGACAAAGCGCTTGCTGTCTCGGGAAGGCTCGGCCCCCTTGAGATAGACATGGCCGGAGGTTGGCTGCAGGAGTCCGTTGATGAGCTTGATAATGGTTGTCTTGCCGCTGCCGTTGGGACCCAGGAGACCGATAATTCTGCCAGGCTGGATGTTCAAGCTCACATCATACAGGGCCGGGGCTTCGCCATAGTTTTTAAAGATGTGGTCGAGATAGACCAGAGGATACTGATTCATGAGTGCCTCCTTATATTAAATTCCGTTTACACACATTATACCTTTTCCTTTAAAAAATAGCAAAAAAAGCCAGCAAGGATGGCCGGAACAGCCCTCTCTGCCAAACTCCCATTTCCCACATTGGCCGAATTGCGGTATAATAGTTATAAGAAGAAGCAAAGCATGTTCAAGGAGAAAAATGTGGTGATACAGTTAGATACCAAGACGGTTTATACTTTTATGGACAGTCTCATCTCTATCAAAAAATACGTGCAGAAAGCCAAGGAGCTGGGCTACAGCCGCTTGGGCATGATGGATGTGGACAATCTCTATGGTGCCTATCATTTTCTGGAAGCAGCGGCAGCAGCGGGCATTCAGCCGCTTTTGGGCTTGGAGCTGACGGTCATCAGAGAGGGGCAGGAGCTGAATATCCGGCTTCTGGCTCTGAACAGTCAGGGCTACCGCAATCTGATGAAGGTCTCCACCCGCAAGATGACCGGCAGCAAAAACTGGGAGGATTTCCAGCATCTGTTTAAGGGCTTGGCTTTGATTGTACCAGCTTTTGCCGGTGTGGAAGACTTGGATCTGGGACAGGATTTTTATATCGGTGTCTTTCCGGACACGCCCCGGCAGAGCTTTGAGCGGCCGACCCTGCCCCTGCATACAGTCCGTTATTTCCATACAGGAGAGTTGGAGACGCTGCAGATGCTGCGGGCCATCCGGGACAATGTCAGCCTGCGGGAGGCGGGCAGCCCTGCCAGCCATGAGCTGCTGCTGACGCCCCAGGCTCTGGCGGCAGCTTTTGAGCAGAGCTTTCCTGAAAGCCTGAGCAATCTGGAACAGCTTGTCAGAGATGTCCATTATGACATCAATACAGAATTGAAACTGCCCCGCTTTAATCCGGAGCGGCCGGCAGCCGAGGAGCTGCGGGAGCGGGCCGAGGCCGGTCTTCTCAAGCGCGGCCTGAACGGGCCGCAGTATGCGGATCGGCTGGAGCAGGAGCTGGCTGTCATTCACCAGATGGGCTTTGATGATTATTTTCTCATCGTCTGGGATTTGCTGCGTTTCGGCCGCAGTCAGGGCTACTATATGGGCATGGGCCGGGGGTCTGCAGTCGGCAGTCTGGTGGCCTATGCACTGGAAATTACCGGTATTGACCCAGTGGAGAAAAACCTGCTTTTTGAGCGCTTTCTCAATCTGGAGCGCTATACCATGCCTGATATTGATATTGACATTCCGGATGTCTACCGGCCGGAGTTTATCCGCTATGTCCGTGACCGCTACGGCAGCTGGCATGCGGCTCAGATTGTCACCTACTCGACCTTTGGGGCCAAGCAGGCCATTCGCGATGTGTTCAAGCGGTACGGCCTGCCCGAGTATGAGCTGACCAATATCACCAGAAAAATCCGATTTGGAGACAGTCTGACCTTGGCTTATGAGAAGAACATGGCCTTTCGCCAGATTATCCACAGCAAGCCCGAATACCAGCAGGCCTTTGACATTGCCAAGCAAATCGAAGGCAATCCGCGCCAGACCTCTATCCATGCGGCCGGCGTCGTCATGAGCGACAATGATCTGACCGACCATATCCCTCTCAAATACGGCGAAGACATGCTGATCACCCAGTATGATGCCCACGGTGTCGAAAGCAACGGTCTGTTGAAAATGGACTTTTTGGGCCTGCGCAATCTGACCTTTGTCCAGCGCATGAAGGAAGCAGCCCTGAAAAAGCATGAAGTGGCTATTGACATTGCTGCTATTGACCTGGAAGATGCAGAAACGCTCAAGCTCTTTGCAGCTGGTGATACCAAGGGGATTTTCCAGTTTGAGCAGCCCGGAGCCATCAGCCTGCTCAAGCGGGTCCAGCCGGTGCAGTTTGAGGAAGTGGTGGCTACGACCTCGCTCAACCGGCCCGGTGCCAGCGATTACATTGATAACTTTGTCAAGAGAAAGCATAGCCAAGAGCCGGTGGAGCTGCTGGATGACAGTCTGGCTGATATTCTGGCGCCTACCTATGGCATCATGCTCTATCAGGAGCAGGTCATGCAGGTGGCTCAGCGCTTCGGCGGCTTCAGTCTGGGCAAGGCCGATATCTTGCGCCGCGCCATGGGCAAGAAAAATGCTGCCGAGATGCACAGGATGGAAGAGGAGTTTGTAGCCGGTGCGGTCGCATGCGGCCACACAGCTGAGAAAGCCAAGGAAGTCTTTGCCATTATGGAGAAATTTGCCGGCTACGGCTTCAACCGCAGCCATGCTTATGCTTACTCAGCTCTGGCCTTTCAGCTGGCCTATTTCAAGGCACATTATCCGGATGTTTTCTTTGATATTATGCTCAATTATTCCAGCAGCGACTATATCACAGATGCGTTGAACTTTGGCTTTCAGCTGGCACCGCTCGATATCAATACGATTCCCTATCATGATAAATTTCAGGAGAAGCAGATTTTTCTGGGTCTGAAAAATATCAAGGGTCTGCCGCGGGATTTAGCTTTTTGGATTTTAGAGGAGCGCAAGCAGGCTCCTTTTTCCGGCGTGGAAGACTTTATCCTGCGTCTGCCGCAGAACTATCACAAGGTGCAGCTTCTGACTCCCTTGGTACAGCTGGGCCTCTTTGACAGCTTTGAGCCCAACCGCCAGAAGATTCTGGCCAATCTGCCCAATCTCTTTGTCTTTGCTGACGAACTGGGCAGCCTCTTTGCAGATAGCAGCTATTCCTGGACTGAGGCAGAAGATTTCAGCGAGGCCGAGAAGTTTGAGCTGGAGCAGAGCATTATCGGGGCCGGCCTCAGCGACCATCCTTTGATCCGTCTGGCCAAGCAGTCCGCTCAGCCTTTCAGCTGGATTGGTGAGCTGACGGAAAATAGCAGAGCGACGATTTTGGCAGAGGTGCAGAGCATCAAGGTCATTCGCACCAAGAAAGGCGAAAACATGGCCTTTCTGCAGGTCTCTGATACCAAGAAAAAGCTGGATGTGACCCTCTTTCCAGAGACTTACCGCCAGTTAGCGGACTGTATCCGAGAGAAAGGCTATTACTATCTGACCGGCAGGGTACAGGAGCGGGACGGCCGACTGCAGATGATCCTGTCAGACCTACAGGAAGCCAGCTCCGAGCGCTTCTGGATCCAGACTGCCAATCACGACCATGATGTAGCCATTTCTCAGATATTGCAGCGCTATCCGGGCAGCATTCCCGTGGTCCTGCGCTATGAAGAGGAGAAGCAGACGGTCGCAACACCGCATTTTCGGGTAGAAAAATCTGACCACCTGCAGGAGGAATTGAAAAAATACAGCATGAAAACGATTTTTCGCTAAAAAATATGGAAAAATAAGAGAATTTTCCTGCCGATTGTGGTATAATCTATAAGAATGTTAAAAAGAAGAAGGAGCAAAAAGCGAAATGAAACGTATTGCTGTTTTGACCAGCGGCGGTGATGCCCCTGGTATGAATGCTGCTATCCGTGCAGTCGTTCGTAAAGCAATTTCCGAAGGAATGGAAGTTTACGGAATTTATGATGGCTACGCTGGAATGGTTGCCGGGGAAATCTATCCCTTGGACGCAACCTCAGTCGGCGACATTATTTCTCGTGGCGGGACCTTCCTTCATTCCGCTCGTTACCCTGAGTTTGCCCAGCTTGAAGGCCAGTTAAAGGGGATTGAGCAACTGAAAAAGCACGGTATTGAAGGCGTGGTCGTTATCGGCGGCGATGGTTCTTACCACGGTGCTATGCGTCTGACAGAGCACGGCTTCCCAGCTGTCGGTGTGCCGGGCACCATTGACAATGATATTGTCGGGACAGACTTTACCATTGGCTTTGATACAGCCGTTACGACGGCGATGGACGCTATTGACAAGATTCGCGATACCTCATCCAGCCACCGCCGGACTTTCGTGATTGAGGTAATGGGCCGCAATGCCGGTGATATTGCTCTTTGGGCCGGTATTGCTTCTGGTGCAGATGAGATCATCGTTCCTGAGGAAGGCTTCGAGATTGAGGACATTGTTTCCAGCATCAAGGGCGGCTATGAAAAAGGCAAGAAGCATAATATCATCGTTCTGGCAGAAGGGGTGATGTCAGCGGATGAATTTGCCAAGCTGCTGAAAGAAGCGGGCGATATGAGCGATCTACGTGTCACTGAGCTGGGCCATATTCAGCGCGGAGGCTCACCGACTGCGCGTGACCGTGTGCTGGCTTCCCGCATGGGAGCCCATGCCGTTTCTCTGCTCAAGCAGGGAATCGGCGGTGTTGCTGTCGGCATCCGCAATGAGCAGATGGTAGAAAGCCCGATTCTGGGAACAGCAGAAGAAGGTGCACTCTTCAGCCTGACAGCTGACGGCAAGATTGTGGTCAATAATCCGCACAAGGCCGACTTGGAGCTGGCTGAGCTCAACCGCAGCATTACTATTTAATTATTATTTATTTGTTATTACAGGCCTCAAGGCCAAAATAGAAGAAGGAGTTTCATAAAAATCATGAACAAACGTGTAAAAATTGTTGCAACATTAGGTCCTGCGGTAGAGATCCGTGGCGGTAAAAAATTCGGCGATGACGGATACTGGGGCGAAAAACTTGATGTTGAAGCATCTGCACAGAATATCGCTAAATTGATTGAAGCCGGCGCCAATACCTTCCGTTTCAACTTCTCACACGGTGACCATGCTGAGCAGGGAGAGCGCATGGCAACTGTTAAGCGTGCAGAAGAAATTGCCGGTCAAAAAGTAGGTTTCCTTCTTGATACGAAAGGTCCGGAAATCCGTACAGAGCTCTTTGAAGGCGATGCCAAAGAGTATGCTTACAAAACGGGTGAAAAGATCCGCGTTGCAACTAAGCAAGGTATCCAGTCTACCCGCGAAGTAATTGCCCTCAATGTTGCCGGCGGGCTGGACATCTATGATGATGTTGAAGTGGGCCGTCAGGTGCTGGTTGACGATGGTAAATTGGGTCTTCGCGTGGTTGCCAAAGACGATGCGACTCGCGAATTTGAAGTGGAAGTTGAAAACGACGGCATCATTGCTAAGCAAAAAGGTGTCAACATTCCAAATACCAAAATTCCTTTCCCGGCACTGGCGGAACGTGACAACGACGACATTCGCTTTGGTCTGGAGCAGGGCATCAACTTCATCGCGATTTCATTTGTCCGTACTGCAAAGGACGTCAATGAAGTGCGCGCCATCTGCGAAGAAACAGGCAACGGCCATGTTCAGCTTTTTGCCAAAATCGAAAACCAACAAGGGATTGACAACTTGGATGAAATCATCGAAGCTGCAGACGGTATCATGATTGCGCGTGGTGACATGGGGATTGAAGTACCGTTCGAGATGGTTCCAGTTTACCAAAAGATGATCATCACCAAGGTCAATGCTGCTGGTAAAGTAGTCATCACTGCAACCAACATGCTGGAAACCATGACTGAAAAGCCGCGTGCAACCCGATCTGAAGTATCTGACGTTTTCAATGCCGTTATTGACGGTACTGATGCAACCATGCTGTCAGGCGAGTCTGCCAACGGGAAGTACCCGCTTGAGTCTGTTCGCACAATGGCAACCATTGACAAGAACGCTCAGACACTGCTCAATGAGTACGGCCGTCTGTCTTCTACGACATTTGCCCGCAACTCTAAGACAGAAGTTATGGCTTCAGCGGTCAAGGATGCAACCACTTCAATGGATATTAAACTGGTTGTGACCCTGACCAAGACCGGTCATACTGCTCGCTTGATTTCTAAATACCGTCCGGATGCTGATATCCTGGCCATCACTTTCGACGAGCTGACACAGCGCGGTCTCATGCTGAACTGGGGTGTGATTCCTGTGACGACTGAGCGTCCTTCTAATACAGATGACATGTTTGAAATCGCTGAAAAGATTGCGGTTGAGCAAGGTCTGGTAGAATCTGGCGACAACATCGTTATCGTTGCCGGTGTGCCGCTTGGTGAAGCAGTCCGTACCAACACAATGCGTATCCGCACCGTTCGTTAATATCAAAATAAAAACCTTGCTAAATCAACGTTTCGCAGTTGTTGGCAAGGTCTTTTTTTATCAAAAGGGGCATGGAAGGGGCAAAAATCTATTTTCTATCCTTGGCGATTGCGTCTAAAATATCTGCGACATTCGTTTTCATGTTCCTAGTGACGTGGGTATAAATCTGCATCGTAGTCCGTGAATCTTTATGACCTACTCTGGCCATGATTGCTTTTAGGGGGACATTTTTTTCGGCAAGCATACTGACCAAGGTGTGGCGGAAGATGTGGGAGCTAAGTGTTTTTTGAATTGGATTTTTTAACCTGGAATTAGCCTTCTGCAAAGTTATGTTAAAAGAATTTCTTTGGACTGGCTTACCTCGGTTATTAAGAAAGATATAATCTGTCTTTGACCAATCCGGGTCAGAGCTAGCAGCCAATTCATTCAGCTCCAGAAGCTCGTCTATGATTTCTATTTCACGGTAGGTTAAGTAGGTAGTTCTGTAACTAGATGCCGTCTTAGTCAATTCTTTTCTAGCGTTTTTATCAACACTGTCCAAAGAGCCGTGAATATCCAGCTCTCTGCTTTCTTTACGGTAATTATGCTTTTGAATAGCTACCGCTTCACCAATACGACAGCCGTTTAATGACATAAACTCTGCAAGCAGCCCGGCTCTGTAAGTCCGAGGTATTCGATATAGTTCTTTTAAAAGTGGATTAAGTTCATCGGTTTCCAGATACTTATCGGCGGCAGATTGCATTTCATCAATCGTGAGAGGGCGTTTAGGCAATGTGGTGGATCTTGCAGGATTGTCTGTTATGATTTTCAACTCCTGGGCATAATCAAAAGTACCATTCAGAATCACTTTGATATGGTCCAACTGTGATTTTGTGTAATTGGTATCAGTTATGTATTTTTTGATATAAGCGACATCGATGTTGCGAATCGGGACACCAGGAGCGAAATTTTCCGACAGTCTTTTATAGGCTGGAGTGCGTGCCCGGACACTGGATCTTCTGACAGTTTTTTGATAGCACCCCCACCATTCATCTAAGATGTCATTGAAAAATCTATCTGATGATGATAACTTTTGGATAACCTTTTCTATCTTTTTATTCAGCAGCTTTTGCGCTTCTTTTTTTGCGCGATTTGAGCCACTGGCCAAGGTAACAGATACCCTGCGCCATTTCTCAGTATAAGGGTCTTTGTATCGCTCAAAAAATTTATATTTTCCGTTATCTAATTGCTCTGACCACATTGTAAAATCTCCTATATTCTGGTAAAATAGGTACAAGAAAACGGCCCGTTGAATGGCTTGTTTTCCGAATCCTAACAACACCCTCATGCTCTAAGTTTGGCGACGGCGAGCGTGGGGGATTTTTTATTTTATCTAAAGAATCGATCTATATTTCCTGCTTCAGCATTGGTCAGCTTAGTCTTTATGGTTTTCAATTCACCAGTAACTGCGTTACGCAGCATGACCTTTGCAGTCCCCGGTTTTTCTTCTTGCGTAGTGACAGAAGTAGAGTTGATAGTACCCTTTTTCTTTCGTGCGCCGCCGGCCATGCCGCCTATAATCGTACCTACCCCGGGAGCTAACACGGTACCGATAGCGGCACCGCCTACAACACTGCCGCTTCGGCCTTGCTGCTTAGTTTTTCCGGTCGTTTTTGTCCGTTCTTTTATTGTAGATCCTGCAAACTCAAAACCAACAAATTCATATAACACTGGATCCTCGGTATAAAATCCAATGTAATACTGACCATCTACAGTTTTTCTAACAGTAGTAGAGCTGGCAAATTGATTGCTTGCTGGCAGTGTGATTTTTGTTTCAGCAGCTGCTTTTTTTCTTTTTTTATTAGCTGCGCCAATGCCTTCGGCAGTTTTATCTACCGCTGTCTTTGCGAACCCTTTGAGCTTTTCAAAGTCCATAATAAACCTCCTAAAGACCTTCGGCGAATTTCAGATACTCATCTTGTATCATCAGCTCGTCAGTGGTCGTTTTTAAATTATATTTTTTAGCAAAATTAAACCAGTTGAATGTTGCAGAGTCGTCATACTTGGCTAGTTCTTCCTGCACAAGCCGCCTAATCATAAAGCGGTTAGCCTCGTTTTCGCAGCGTGTGGCAGCATAATTGTAGGCCGTACTAGTATGTCCTAAATGCCCAAGTTCGTGTAAAAGAACCTGATGCCGTTTCTCTGGGGACAAAGCACTATTAATAAAAATAGTCCGTGTCCCTGCATCGTAGAAGCCATTCCTTGACCACTGGTCAGGGTCAAAAGTTTGAAGTGATACTTGATAGTGCTCCAGCAATTCCTTTTCATTCATAATCTCCCACCTCTTTTACTTTTTACTATTAAGGTAACCTTCGATAATACCTTTGATAGCTCGCTTGTCATCATCAGATAGAGGTTTACCGTCGAATACCATGATACGGCCGTCCAAATCGTCGATGTCTATTTCTTGCTCTGAAGCAGGTTCGCCAGCTATTACCGGGTTATTAGTTCGACCTAGTAGATAATCGGTGGAAACGTGAAAGTAGTCAGCGATTTCTTGCAGACGGTCAGATTTAGGAGTTTTTTCTTTCAAAGTGTAGAGATAATTTACACTATAGCCTAAATCTTCAGCAACTTTTTGAAGATTTATCCCCCGTTTTAGAGCAAGTTCCTTTATTTTTTCAAGCGTTGAAAACATTGTCATATCAACCTTTCTAAGGCATGACAAAAAATATTTTATAAAAAAGTGTTATTTTCTGTTGACAAAAATAATACTTAAGTGTAAAATAGTTTTTGTAAGTTAAAGAGTTAGTCAAAAAACTAGTTAAAACTTATCTAAAAAACAATAGCTTTGGCGAGCAAGAAAGTTGATAGATATATCGTTTTATCAAGTTTTTTAATTACGTTTTAATTTTACACCTTAGTGTAATAGTTGTCAAGCGTTATTATAAAATTTAACTAATTCTTTAACTTATAAATTAACTGAAAGGGGTAGAGCGTATGAGCCAACAACACAAAAAATGGCTTGAACTGGTTGAGCAGCGACTTGATGAAAAGGGTTGGTCGCGGTCTGATTTGGCGTTTGTCATCGGGGTCAGTCCGGCAATGATTACCAAGCTAATGAAGACCGGACACGGCAGTGACGAGCTGAAGCTTGAAATCAAGAAGAAGCTCAACATCAGCGAAAGCTGGGTAAAATTCGAAGAAAGGTAGGTTTGACAATCGTGCCACAGGTCAAAATCAAGGAAGTCATCTATACACCAGCTGACGGAACGGAACAACCGACCGGAGGGGACTATAAACACCTGTGCCAACGCTGGGAAGGTCTGACCATACCAACGGCTAAGCAGTTCATCAAGGAAATGCGAGACAATCCAGAGTTTGAACAATATGTGTTCAACCCGACGCATAAACTGATGTTTGTAGACTACGAAGGTTTCCGCAAGTTTTGGAAATGGAAACAGGCTAATCGCTACCGGGCCAAAAAAATAAGCCTCGCAAAAATCGAAGCTGACGAGGCCATGGCGAAGCAGTTAGGCTTCTAAACCATCTCAAGTATAGCACAAAGGAGGTGCTTATGGCAAACAAAACTGAAAATATGCGCCTGATCATGGACTGGCAGCGAAAGCACTTTATGCTGGGCAGCCAATACAAAAACGCACTGGCTAAAAAGTCAACAGAGGTTGTGCAGGCAGAGCTTGATAAACTGTCCAAAGAATATGAAGACGTGACTTTCAGAATCGAAAACAAAGGGTCGCAAATCATCGACCACAACAAGAAATTTACTTTTAAAAAAGGGGTTTAAAAAATGAGGTTAAGTTTAAAAGAAAAAGTATTAGTGCTGCAGTACACCTGCGCTACATTGGTTATCCTGGTTATTACTACCGCTATCGGCATCTGGGGCTTAGAGAGCCAAGTCAGCCGCTTAGAATTTGTCAATGAACGGCATGAGCGTATGATTGACAAATTTAACCAGAAGTACATGCAGGACCAAGCCATCGACAAGCAGGAACTGCGGGAATTGGTCGCAAAAGTAATGCAGGAAGGTGATAGCCATGAGTGAGTTTTTCGGAGCAGTAACACTGGTAGGTGTCTTTATCATCGCCGGCTTTGTTTCCAATCTGTCTGATGACATCAAGCGGCATAGAAACGAATTAGCTGAGCGTCGGAAAGTTCAGGAAATCGACGAAGAAGCACACTATATCATCATGGCTCAAGAACACTATGCAGCGGAGCAAGCTGCCAAGATGGCTGAAGCTCGGAAGACAATCAGCCGGTATCATGAGCCGCTAGGGGAGTTGGTATGACGATCCCGGAATTAGAGACTGCCATACTTTACTATGCGTCAGTCAACGAAAAAAAGAAACTTGCCTGGTACAAGAAGCATGACAAAGTGAAATTTATCAAGTACCTATGGAGCTTGAAAGTGATATACGAAGGAGGAAAAAATGAAACTACAAGAACTAATTGAAAACGTTCAGCAATGGTCTAAGGACCGGGGACTGGACAAGGCGGACAGTAAGAAGCAGCTGCTGAAACTCTATGAGGAATTTGGGGAATTGGCCGCCGGAATTGCCAAAGGGAATCAGGAAGTCATCGAAGATAGTATCGGCGATGTGGTTGTTGTGCTGATTATCCTAGCGCAGCAGCAAGGGATCACTGAGCTGAATGATATTCGCTATCAAATTCATGGCGATGACATGATGCACAATGTTGCAATCTGTATCAGCTTCATTTCAAAAGCGATTTTAAACGGATATGACCCGCACCTTGTAGCCAACGAAATCGAAATGATTATCGCTGGATTGAGATTAGTTGACAAAAATACAATCTTTGAAGACTGTCTAGAAGCTGCTTGGAATGAAATCCAAGACCGAAAAGGAAAGATGGTTGATGGGGTTTTCGTGAAAGAGGGGGATTTGAAGAAATGACTAAAACAAAATTAATGATGTTAGGTGTTACGCTGCTGTCTACTGTTGCAATCTCGCAAGCAGTATTAGCTGCTGAAGTTGAAAAACAGGGGACTGAAATTGTAGTCACAGAGCCAGAGGTTGCATATAGCCAAGAGGCTGCTGAAACCTACGTGAATAAGGATCTGACTTATCACACAGAGATTCCAGATGGGGTTGAAATCAACCCCGGGGATACGCTGACTTATAACCTCCCTGAACAATTGCAATGGACAACTACACAGGAGTTTGATGTAACAAGCCCTGAGGGGGAGGTAGTCGGCAACGCTGTAGCCTCGAATGAGACACAGGCTGTTACTACTACCTTTAACGACTACTTCCAGCGCAACCCGTTGAACAAGCAATTTGACATGACGCTGAAGACAATGTGGAAAAAAGAGGTGGTCACAGAAAATCAAAAGTATGACCTTAACTTTAACGGTACTATTGTGCAAAACGTTGAAGTGAAGCAGCAGGGCAGTGCCAATCCTACCGAAATTGTCGCCAAGTGGGGCTGGCAAGACAAAGATGATCCATCTCTTGTGCAATGGGGAGGCCGGGTGAACTTTGTGAAGCATGAGCTCACTGATGTCAATGTATCCGACACTTGGGACGATAATAATGAGTATGTAGAGGGTTCTATGCGCTTGTTTGAATTGTCATCAGCAGAACCTTGGGTGGGTATTCGTGAAATCCCTCTGTCAGAAGCTGGGGTACAGTTCTACAAAAACGGGTTCAAGCTGTATATGCCTTACCTGAAGAATATTCTCAGTCTGGAATATAAAACCCGGCTGAAGAATAAGCTGCAGAACCCAGTAAACGTGCTGAGTTTCACCGCGATGGGACAGGAATATTCATTCGAACGGGAAATCCAAGTAGCAAACGCTACAGGAAGTGCTAAAGGTAACGTACGTCCATTTGTGTGGGAAGTTCCACCAGCTCCAGTTCACGAAATCCCTGAGTACACAGGAGGCGCCGTTCCATTAGACCCGCCGGTTCATGACAAACCTGAATGGCAAGGCGGGGTTGTTCCAAACGATCCACCGATTTTGAATCTTCCAGAGTTGGATATTCCAATTGAACCGGAAAAGCCGGAAGAACCAGAAAAACCGACCACACCAGACACGCCTAAAACGCCTGAAAACGTCCCTGAACACTCCGGCGGTAAGATTGTACCAGAAGCAAAAACAACTGCTGTGACAGCTGAAAAAACCGCTAATACGGACGAATTACCAAAGACCGGTACAGTAAGCAATACATTTCTGTCAATCTTGGGTATCAGCGGTTTGATTTGCTTAGGTGTGATTTTCGAAAACAAGAAGAAAGGTAAGAAAAAATAATGGTAACAATCAATAAACTTGAAATCGAAAATGTCAAGCGGGTTAAAGCGGTTAAACTAGAGCCGTCTGCAACAGGTCTGACTATCGTAGGCGGCAACAACAACCAAGGTAAAACTAGTGTATTAGATGCAATTGCCTGGGCACTGGGCGGTAACAAGTACAAACCCAGCCAAGCGCAACGCGAAGGCAGCACAATCCCGCCGACACTAAAAATTACCATGTCAAACGGCCTTGTAGTAGAGCGCACTGGCAAAAACAGCGCCCTCAAGGTCATTGACCCAGAAGGCAACAAGGCCGGTCAAAAACTGCTGGACAGCTTTGTGGAAGAGTTGGCTATCGACCTGCCAAAATTTATGGAATCATCTAGCAAGGATAAGGCGACTACGCTCCTGCAGATTATCGGCGTAGGCCCGCAGCTGGCAGAGCTGGAGATGGAAGAAAAGGCAAAATATGACGAACGCCACGCAATCGGTGTGATTGCTGACCAGAAAGAAAAGTTTGCCAAAGAACAGCCTTACTATCCTGACGCTCCAAAAGAACTTGTCAGCATTGCCGAGCTAATCCAGCAACAACAGGAAATTTTAGCCAGAAACGGCGAAAATGCCCGCAAGCGTCAAAACGCTGCAGCCATCCAAAATCAATACAACGCCGCCAATGCTGAAGTTGAACGGCTGGAGCAGCTGCTGAATGACGCAAGAGCAAAACAGGCCGAATTTGCCAAAGATCTAGAAATTGCTCAAACAGATGCCATGGATCTGCAAGATGAATCTACTGAAGAAATTGAGAAGAACATCGCGGAAATTGACGAGATTAATCGCAAGGTCCGGGCTAATCTGGACAAGGACAAAGCGGAGGACGATGCCAAGGGCTACCGTGCGCAGTACAAAGAATTGGATAATGTTATCAGCGAAATCCGTCGCAAGAAAACAGACTTGCTGACAAATGCAGACTTGCCATTGGAAGGTTTGTCAGTCGATGATGGTGAATTGCTCTACCTTGGTCAACGCTGGGATAACATGTCAGGCAGCCAACAACTGCAAGTGGCCACGGCTATTGTCCGCAAGCTCAAGCCGGAATGCGGCTTTGTCCTGATTGACAAGCTGGAGCAGATGGACCAAGTGACCTTGCAAGAGTTCGGCCAATGGCTGGAACGTGAAAAACTGCAGGCGATTGCGACCAGAGTATCAACTGGCGGGGAGTGCAGCATTTTGATAGAAGATGGCTATAGCGTGAAGCCAGAAGTCAGTCAACCGTCAGGCTGGCAAGGAGGATTTTAGAAAGGAATAAAAGAATGCAAATTACAAGAGGAAAACGGGCACGAGCTCAAAAAGTAGTTATCTATGGCCCTGAGGGTATCGGCAAATCTACCTTTGCAGCAGAATTCCCGAACCCGGTCTTTATCGACACGGAGGGGTCAACGGACAACATGGACGTGGCACGGCTGGACAAACCGACTAGCTGGACCATGCTAAACAATGAAGTAGCCTTTATCAAGGCCAATCCGACCGAGTGTGGAACACTCGTCATTGATACGATCGACTGGGCGGAATCTATGGCGGTCGCTGATGTCTGCGCTCAGCATGGCAAGAAAGGGATTGAAGATTTCGGCTGGGGAAAGGGCTACACTTATGTCCAAGAAGAAATCGGACGTTTCTTAAACAGCTTGTCTGATTTGGTGGATATGGGGATCAATGTGGTATTGACTGCGCACGCTCAAATCAAGAAGTTTGAACAGCCAGACGAACTAGGGTCATACGACCGTTATGAGCTAAAACTTGGCCAGAAAACCGGCTCTAAGACAGCGCCGCTAGTCAAGGAATGGGCGGATATGGTCCTGTTTGCCAACTACAAGACCCTAGTCATGACGGCCGAAAACGGCAAGAAAAAGGCTCAAGGCGGCGAGCGGGTCATGTACACCAATCACCGGCCGGCATGGGACGCAAAGAATCGTCACGGCTTACCAGATGAACTGCCATTTAACTACAGCGGCATCGCTCATATCTTTGTAAGTCCGCCAGCCACTGTGCAGCCTACACCGCAAGCAGAACCACGAGCAACACCGCAACCAACACCAACACCTCAGCAAACCCCTCAGAAAGACCCAGAACCAGCACAAACAGAACTGCCAATCGACATGTCACAGGTTGCAGATAAACCACAAGCAGAGGTACCAGCGCAACAGACACAGCCCACACAGCAGCAATACAGCGCCAGCTTACCAAATAGCCTGACGGACCTGATGAAGCAGGAAAATGCAACTGAAGACGAGCTGAAGCAAGTAGCTTATATCCGGGGACATTTCCCGCTGGGAACGCCTATTGAAAACTTCCCGCCTGATTATTGGGATATGATTGTAGCCCACTGGCGCGAAACGCTGGACGTTATCAAAAATCAAGTACGCACAGATCCAGAACTACCCTTTACGATGTCGTAGATTCTGGGAATTGGAACTAATTGCAAAATATAACAAGGAGTACACATGACAGACAAAACAATCAAAATCGATTTATCAAAAATCGCAAATACTGCCTTGCAGGAAAAGGTAGACAAGGAACTCGAAAAGGTCCTAGATAATATCCTAGACCTCAACACAGAAGCGAAGGCGACCCGTAAAGTCACTATTACGCTAACTATGTCAACAGACGATGAGCGAACTGTCGTCAAGACAGGAATGGAAGTCAAGTCCACTTTGGCGCCGCAAAAAGGCGTCGCAACAACTGTCATTGTCGGTCGTGATGAAGCAGGAAAAATCCACGCCAACGAGCTTAAAAGCGGCATACCGGGTCAAACGTACTTTGACGACAACGGCGACATGCGAACTGACACCGGTGAGCTTATCGAAAAAGTGGAACAACAGGAAAACTCTAAAATCATTGATTACAACCAAAAGAAAGCAGGTAACTAAACATGGCAGAAAACATCAAAGACGCACTATCCTATGCAGTTGAATTGGCAGATCAGGAAAGTAAAATCATTAAGTCCGAAACAGGTAAGGAATACTACGACAGCAACCGTCACAGTCTGTGTGAGCTGAATCCTCGCCAATATGCGCCGGTGCTCAATCTGCACACGCTGCGCAGTCTGGTAGACTACCTCAAGTCTGACAACGACATCATCAATTCAAAACGTGTCCTTGTCGTAGTGGAAAGTCCGCAGAAGGTATCTGTATATGACCAAGTAGATTTCGACTACGGCCGACGCAATCAGCTTGTCTATGTACAAGCTGCTGTGCCACGCATTCCGTTTGATAACTGGCACGATCAAGAAGAATTTAATATCATGCTACAATCTATGTTCATTGACGATGCAGACCGTAGTATCGTGCTTGATTTTGCTAGTCATCTAAAAATCGAAAAAGGTGCAGAAGTCCAAGACAATGGTGTTAGCCAGATGGCAACCGTCCGAGATGGTGTGGCGAGTCTTTCTAAAGCGAAGACACCGAACCCAGTGACCCTACGTCCATATCGGACCTTTAACGAAGTAGAACAGCCAGCCAGTCAGTTTATCTTCCGGATCAACAAACTGGCAGACTTGGCCCTCTTTGAAGCAGATGGAGGCAAGTGGCAACTGGAAGCTATCAGCAACATCGCAAGCTACTTGACAAAAGAACTTGTTGGCAATGACAAAATCACAATTTTAGCATAAGAAACAAAGGAGAAAAACACATGACACAACAATACAATAATTTTGAGCGTGAACTTGGCTGGGACGATACAATCGAAAAAGATTCAGAGTTTATCCTACTGCCAGACGGACTGTACCACTTTACGGTCGTTGGCATGGAACGTGCACGACACACACCAAATCCACAAAATCCCGGCAAATTGCCAGCTTGTAACAAGGCTATCGTCAGCATCAAGATTGTAGCGAACGAAGGCGAAACAGAATTGCGCCACAATCTATTCTTGCATAGCACAACTGAAGGAATGCTGTCCGCTTTCTTCGCTGCAATTGGCCAGAAGAAGAAGGGCGAGCCGCTGCGCATGAACTGGAACGCTATCATCGGCGCGACTGGTGTATGTAAGATTGGTACGCGTCAATACAATGGCAATAACTACAACGAAGTAAAATCCATGCTCTACCCTGAAGATGTGGATTACACCAAAGTATTGAACAGTCAGCCACAATCAAGTCAAGCTGGCTATCAACAGCCGCAACAACCGCAGCAACCTGCGCAAGGTGGATACCAAGCCGGGCAATTTTAGGAGGTAAGGGATGCAATTAAGACCTTATCAACAGGAAGCCAGAGAAGCCGTACAAGCCGAATGGTCTCAAGGTCGCAAGCGCACGCTCTTAGTTCTGCCAACAGGATGCGGAAAAACAATCGTCTTTTCAAAAATCATCGAAGACCAAGTGAAGGAGGGCAAGCGGGTGCTTGTCCTTGCTCACAGGTCCGAGCTGCTGGAACAGGCCAGCGACAAACTCAAGACCGCTACTGGATTAGGTACTGCGCTGGAAAAGGCAGAAAATACCTCTCTAGGGTCCTGGTATCGGGTTGTCGTCGGGTCAGTCCAGACCATGCAGCGAGAAAAACGACTGAGTCAATTCCCACCTAACTGGTTCGATACCATCGTAGTCGATGAAGCTCATCACGCTATATCAGACGGTTACCAGCGTGTCCTTGGCTACTTTGAACAGTCAGATGTCCTCGGGGTAACAGCAACGCCAGACCGTGGCGATATGCGTAACCTTGGCACATACTTCGACAGCTTGGCCTATGAATACTCGCTAGTACAGGCCATCAAAGAAGGCTACCTATCCAAGATAAAAGCTATCACTATCCCGCTGACGCTGGACCTATCCAATGTCAGCATGTCAGCCGGCGACTTCAAAGCCAGCGATGTAGGCACTGCCCTAGATCCATATCTGGAGCAGATAGCTGATGAAATGGTCAAGCAATGCGCAAACCGCAAAACAGTCGTATTCCTACCGCTGGTCAAGACCTCGCAGAAGTTTCGGGACATTCTCAATCAGAAAGGTTTCCGAGCTGCTGAAGTCAACGGTGAATCTAAGGATCGGGCGGAGGTGCTACAAGACTTTGAAGATGATAAGTATAATGTCCTATGCAACTCTATGCTCTTAACCGAAGGCTGGGACTGTCCATCAGTTGACTGTGTGGTGGTCCTGCGGCCGACTAAGGTGCGGGCGCTCTACAGTCAAATGGTCGGCCGGGGTACTCGCCTGCATCCAGGAAAGGAAGAACTGCTTTTACTAGACTTCCTCTGGCACACAGAACGCCATGAATTATGCCGGCCAGCTCACCTCATCTGTGAATCTCCAGAAGTAACGCAGAAGATGGTCGAGAACATGGAAGAAGAAACCGGCGTCCTGCTGGACTTGGAAGATATGGAAGTCAAGGCTGCCGAGGATGTAGTTGCGCAACGTGAGGAAGCCCTAGCCAAGCAGCTGGAAGAAATGCGCAAACGCAAGCGCAAGCTAGTGGATCCGCTGCAGTTTGAAATGTCTATCCATGCTGAAGATTTGTCGAACTATGTGCCTAATTTCGGATGGGAGCAAGCACCTGCCAGTGATAAGCAGCTGAAAGCACTTGAGAAATACGGCATTTTTACCGACGAAATAGGCAACGCAGGGAAGGCCAACCTCTTACTGGACAGACTGCACAAGCGTCAATCAGAAGGACTGACCACGCCAAAACAGATTCGGTTTTTGGAAGGTCGTGGCTTCAAAGATGTGGGCATGTGGCAATTTGACCAAGCTAGAAATATGATTGATCGTATCGCAGCGAACGGCTGGCGATTGCCTGCTGGCGTACGACCGAAAGAATATGTGCCGGGGTGATGTATGGAATTGAATACGATTTACAACGAGGATTGCTTAATTGGTATGCAACGAATACCTGACAAGTCTATTGACATGATATTATGCGATTTGCCTTACGGAACAACCCGAAACGCTTGGGACAGTGTGCTGCCATTTGATGAGCTTTGGAAACAGTACGAACGAATTATCAAGGATAATAGCGCGATTGTACTCACTGCACAGACGCCTTTTGACAAAATCCTTGGCGCAAGCAACCCCAAACTTCTGCGTTATGAATGGATTTGGGAGAAATCGAACGCAACAGGACACCTTAACGCTAACCGAATGCCGTTAAAATCACACGAAAATATTTTAGTGTTCTACAAGGAACTGCCGACATACAATCCGCAGTTTACTTACGGAAAACCGTACAAAGCTACATATAGCACACATAGCAGCAACTACGGGAATCAAAGGGATAATATCGAAACCGTAAACGACGGCTATCGTTATCCTAGAAGCGTGTTGTTTTTTGAAAACGAAAAAGATAATTTCCACCCCACGCAGAAACCAGTCGCCTTATTTGAATATCTCATTAAAACATATACAAATGAGGGGGGGCTGGTGTTGGATAACTGCATGGGAAGCGGCACAACTGCGATTGCTTGCCTTAACACTAACCGGAACTTCTTCGGCTTTGAGACCAGTCAAGAGTATTACGAGAAAGCTCTAGACAGGATTGATAAACACACAGTTCAAACACTATTATTTTGAGGGAATAAAATGAAATTTTTAGACCTATTTGCCGGTATCGGCGGTTTCCGTCTAGGCATGGAAGCAGCCGGCCATGAGTGCGTAGGTTTCTGCGAGATTGACAAGTTCGCTCGTAAGTCCTACAAAGCTATACACGACACGAAAGGAGAGATAGAACTGCATGACATCACAGCCGTACCAGATGACGCTGTTCGATCCATCGGACACGTCGATATTATCTGCGGTGGATTTCCGTGTCAGGCTTTCAGCATTGCGGGAAAGCGGCGAGGATTCGAGGATACTCGAGGAACTTTATTTTTTGAAATCGCACGGTTCGCATCTATTCTCAGACCTCGCATGCTATTCCTTGAGAACGTCAAAGGATTACTCAACCACAACGGGGGGGGGATACCTTCGAAACCATACTCGCAACCTTGGCAGAGCTGGGGTATGACGCTGAATGGCAAGTGCTTAACAGCAAAAACTTTGGTGTCCCCCAAAACAGGGAGCGAGTGTTCATTATCGGACATCTTAGAGGAGCAGGTACCAGAGGAGTATTTCCTCTCGGAAGTAGCTCTGCGGAAATTAACGATCAGAAAGTGACCAGTATCGGGAATGTCAATCCTTCTGGCCGTGGGATGAACGGAGAAGTATATCAATCCGACGGACTGTCGCCGACTTTGACGACGAACAAGGGAGAAGGGCCAAAGATAAGAATTGCTGGCAACCTGCAAGGCAGCTATGGCCAGAGTTCAAGAGTATACGATACCGAAAGCCTAGCGCCTACTCTATCCACAATGCAAGGTGGTGGCCAAGAGCCGAAAATCAAAATCAAAGAAGCGACATCCGTAGGCTATGCAGAGGCAGAGGCGGGAGATAGTGTCAATCTATCGCACCCAAATTCTGCCACTCGCAGGGGGCGGATTGGCAAGAATATGGCCAATACCCTTGTAACTGGCGACAGTAACAGCCAGCTATACAAGCAGGCTGGAAACAGCGTCACAGTCAATGTGATTGAGGCGATAGCGAAGGAGTTAAAATAAACACAAAGGAGATAACAAGTGGCAGAGAATGATTTTAATTTGTTACCGTTGCTGGATTATATCAATCCTGCCACGGTAGACTACCAGACATGGGTAAATGTGGGCATGGCCTTAAAACACGAGGGCTACACGGCAGCAGACTGGGACAGTTGGTCGCAGGCTGACAGCCGGTACAAGAAATTTGAATGCTTCAAGAAGTGGGACACCTTTAACGAAGAGGCAGGCACAGTCGTCACAGGAGCGACTATCACGCAGCTGGCAAAAGAAGGCGGCTGGGTATCGCAATACAGCCACGACAGCGAGAATGCGCATGAATTGGACTGGAACGATACCATCGACCGTGATTACAAGGTCATTGATAAGAACTGGATAGAAGGCAAGGAAATCCACGAACCGACTGTCTGGAATCCGGTACAGGAAATCATCAAATACCTAGAAACGCTTTTTGAAGCCAGCGAAAATGTCGGCTACGTAACAGAAACATGGCCAAAGGTGGACGAGGAAACCGGCGAGATTGAGAAATGGCTGCCCACTAAGGGGGCTTATGACCGCACAGCTGGCCAGTTGATTAAAGAGCTAAGCCAATGTGATGGCGACATCGGAGCTGTTCTCGGTGACTACAAGGAAGAAGCCGGAGCATGGATTCGCTTCAATCCGATGGACGGACGAGGCGCAAAAAATGAAAATGTGACAGATTTTCGCTATGCACTGGTCGAATCAGACAGCATGCCGATAGACAAACAGAATGCCATCTACAAGGAACTGGAGCTGCCAATCGCTGCGCTGGTCCACAGTGGCAACAAATCCCTGCACGCTATCGTAAAAGTAGACGCCGGCAACTACGACGAGTACCGCAAGCGGGTGGATTATCTCTATAAAATCTGCCAAAAAAACGGTATCATCGTGGACACGCAAAACCGCAATCCAAGCCGTTTATCACGCATGCCGGGCTTTGTCCGAAACGGTCAGAAGCAATTCCTAGTAGATACTAACATCGGTAAGGCTGACTGGGACGAATGGTACCAGTACATCGAAGACTTGAACGATGACCTGCCGGATCCTGAAGGGTTGGCCGACAGCTGGGACAACCTGCCAGAGCTGGCTCCTGAGTTGATTCACGGCGTTCTGCGTCAAGGTCACAAGATGCTGATTGCTGGACCGTCTAAAGCAGGTAAGTCATTCGCTTTGATTGAGATGTCGATTGCGATTGCTGAGGGTGAGAAATGGCTAGGCTGGGAATGTACACAAGGCCGAGTCCTCTACGTTAATCTGGAGCTGGACAGGCCGTCAGCTCTACATCGTTTTCGAGATGTTTACCAAGCTATGGGGCTGCAGCCGCAGAATATCCACAACATCGACATCTGGAACCTGCGGGGCAAAACCGTACCAATGGACAAGCTGGCGCCTAAGCTCATCCGTCGAGCTTTGAAGAAGAATTACATCGCAGTCATCATCGACCCTATTTACAAGGTTCTGACGGGTGACGAGAATAGCGCAGACCAGATGGCCCACTTTACCAATCAATTCGACAAAGTAGCCACAGAGCTAGGCTCTAGCGTTATCTACTGTCACCACCACTCGAAAGGTGCGCAGGGTGGTAAGAAGTCCATGGACCGTGCCAGCGGGTCCGGTGTATTCGCTCGGGATCCTGATGCGCTTATCGACTTAGTAGAACTGGATGTGACGGAAGAACTGCTGACGCAGCGTCTCAATCAAGCAGCCTGCAAGGTTTACCAAGAAGCGCTGCAAGAACGCAACAAGGCCTACTACCAGCAGCATGTCGGACTGGATGACCTCTTGAGTGCAGCACAAATGCGGACGCACTTTGAAAAAGGCATCCCCGGCGTAATGGACCGGGCAGTCTACACTGACAAGCTCGAAGAAGTCCGTAACAAAATCCAGATAGCCACCGCATGGCGTGTGGAAGGCACACTCCGAGAGTTCGCCAAGTTCAAGCCAGTCAATATGTGGTTCAGCTATCCAGTACATGCGCTTGATGACAGCGGTGTACTGGCGGATATTGAACTTGAAGAAAATAAGTCCAACTGGCAAAGAGCCAAAGAAACTCGCAAAAAGAACGCAAAGGAAGACAAAAAACAAAAACTTATAGAGTTTGACGAAGCGATCGAAAATGCGAATTATGGTGAACTACCCTCAAAAGAAGATGTGGCAGATTACTTGGGTATAAGTGTTAGAACGGTTGAAAGACGAATGAAAACATCTAAAAAATACCAAATAGATAAAAACACAGGGAATATCATCCCTATCGTCAAACCGACGACAACACCATAAAATTATGGTCGTGTCGTAAGTGCGACAACACCATAAAATCGTGGTGGTGTCGTGCGACAGACAACTATATATTATATATATAGATAATGTCCTGTCGGCCATCATGTCCATGCCTGTATTGACAGGGTTGCTAAATACGCACCCTGTCATATACATGGCCCATGGACTAAGCGCGAAAAAATAAAGTAAAAAAAGAAAGGTAAAATAAAAATGTTTATTACAGTGCAGGGGAAATTTATAAACGTCAATCATATAGTTATGGTTGAAAAGGTAAATGAAAAATGCTCTAAAATTTTTTTGAGTTATCAAAGTGCTCCTATTCTGATTTCTTTATCCCATGCAAGTATTTTAGGTAAAATACACAGAAGTCTTGGAATATTAGACGAAAACGAAGAAGACAAAATGCCAAGTCTACAAGACATGTATGATTGGGAAGTTGCTGAGCGGAGGCAGGACTATGACTGAATTTTTTCTACCAATGCAAAAAATACCGACAACCACGCACCAACAAAAAAAGGTAGCCGTGGTAAATGGCAAACCACGGTTCTACGAGCCCGAAAGCCTGAAAGCTGCCAGAGAGAAATTTCTCGCACTACTGGCCCAGCATGTGCCGCCTGAAAAGTATACCGGCGCAGTCCGTCTCACAGTTAAGTGGTGCTTTCCTCGTATCAATAAAAGCTACGATGGCCAGTACAAGACCACTAAGCCAGATACGGACAATCTGCAAAAACTGCTCAAGGACTGCATGACGCAGCTAGGCTATTGGCAAGACGATGCGCAAGTAGCAAGTGAAATCGCAGAAAAGTTCTGGGCGTATACTGTGGGGATTTATATCAAAATCGAGGAGCTGCCATGAGAATTGATTATATCGATTTTTTCAGCCGGGTCATCCCGGAGTGGATGCAGGCCAGCAACCAAAAAAGCCAAGAAGTCGGTTTTGGTTCAGATGCCTACTGGATGTGGGCAGTCGAATCCATGGGGCAGGTATGCAAACAATACAACGACGATAAGCTGGTAACCGAGCAGTTCAGTCTGCTATTCAGCTGGCTGGAGAAACAAGCAGGAGGTAATAACTAATGGTGTTAGAACAAGCTGAAAAACACGACAGCAAACGCAATCTAGGAATTGATTTCAGCGTGGCTGATGTCGTGAACAAACCAAGCCACTACCAAGGCGAGTTCGGCCTTGAGGCAATCGATGTGGTCCGGAACTTTGCCGGTGACCTAACCGCAGTACAAGGCTTCTATTGGGGCAACGCTATGAAGTATATGCTGCGCTTCCAGAAAAAGAACGGCCTTGAAGATTTAAAAAAGGCCCGCAAGAACTTAGATTGGCTAATCAAGGAGTTCGAAGATGAATAAACTGAATGAACTATCGCACTGGAAACATGTAAGAGACTGGTACCAAGACCAGGGAAGCGAAGACAGCCTGAAAAAAATAAAGGGTGCTTTCGGCCTCGGTGCCATGGCACAACGCAGACGCTGGCTGAGAGAACGCATCAAGAACTGCGACGAACAAATCAGAAGACTGGAGGGAGATCAATGCGAGTAATTACTGAAAATGCTATTATTCACGTCCAGAATGGAAAAGTGACAATTAACGGTTTTGATTACAGCGAAGACTGTAAAGCACTTGTCAGCGACCATAAGGACGGTACAGGGACTATTACGCTGGTATTCGACGGCAAGGTGGTGTGATATGACTATCGACATCAGACGCAGGCTAAAGGCACTCAAATACATCGACATCAAAGCCAAGTCAAAACATCAGGAAATAATCAGCCTCAAATCCGGTATCCTGCGCAGCCAGCAATATAACGACATGCCAAAAGCTGAAAGTCCAGTCAATCGGTCCGAAGAATTGAATGTGCTGATTATCGATAAGTCCGAAAAAATCTACAGGGAAATCCAGCAGCTCTACAAAGAGCGCGATGAATTAGTCAAAGCTATCGAAGCGCTGGACGACCCAGTGGAAAATCTCATCATGAGGCTCTATTACATCAACGGACATTCCATCAAGGAAATTGAAAGAGAGCTGCCGTTAAGCCGCAGGGCGATTTTTTACACAAAAGAAAGTGCGGAAGAAAAAATCTCGCACACTTTGCACCCCCCTGCACTTTAAAAGTGATATTATGGTAGTGTCGAAATAGAGGCGAGGAGCCATAGTGAAAACCTTCTTCGTTTTTTTAATCTCCCTTGCTGAAACCGCACAACTCGCCCCTTTTTCGAAAACTCTTTTATTCCCCGAAACGAGGACGCAAATCGCGTCCTCTTTGCTTGCGTAAAAATAGAACCGAGGTGATGGAAAATCATGAAATTGACTATCAAGCAAAAGAAATTCGCTGACGAGTACATCATCAGCGGAAACGCGACACAATCGGCAATAAAAGCCGGGTATTCGAAGAAGACTGCGCGAAACATCGGACAGGAGAACTTAACAAAACCAGCCATCAAGCATTACTTAGACGAACGTTTGAAAAAGCTTGACGAAGCGGCCATCGCAGACCAAAAAGAAGTCATGAGAGTCTGGACATCTATTTTGCGTGGCGAACGGCCTGAAGAAGTTGTGTTTGTGGATCCGGCAGGCGGCGGAGTAGTACGAACTACGAAGAAAGCTGATAATACTACAGTCATTCGAGCTGGGTCTGAAATCATGAAACGTTATCCGCTGCCACTTGAGGTCAATGTGAATCAGACAATTGAAATCAAGGTAGGTGATTGGGATGACGACGACGAAGACTAGACCTCGCATTAAAATCACATTTGACAGGCCTAGCAGGGTCTTTAATAAACACATCTATGACCGGCTGACTGATTATACCAACTTTACCGAAGTGCACTATGGCGGTGCTTCTAGCGGCAAATCCCACGGCGTTATTCAAAAGGTCGTCTTCAAGGCTCTGTCAGATTGGAAATATCCCCGTAAGGTTCTCTTTCTGCGGAAGGTCGGGGCCACGCTGCGGGATTCTATTTTCGAGGACGTCAAGCAGTGTCTGTCGGCTTGGAAAGTTCTTGACCTCTGCAAAATCAACAATTCTGATTATCGCATTGAGTTGCCGAACGGCGCAGAATTTGTCTTTAAGGGCATGGACAACCCGGAAAAAATCAAGTCAATCAAGGGTGTGGCTGATGTGGTCATGGAAGAAGCGTCAGAGTTCACGCTTGACGACTATACGCAGCTGACTTTGCGTCTGCGGGAAAAGAAGCATAAGTTCAAGCAGATATTTTTAATGTTCAACCCGGTCAGCAAGGCCAACTGGGTATATAATGCATTCTTTGTCAAGTCGCCGAAAAATACAGCAGTCTACCAAACGACCTACAAAGATAATCGTTTTCTGGACGAACTGACTAGAGAAAACATTGAGGAGTTAGCAAATCGGAACGAAGCTTATTACAAGATATATGCTCTTGGTGAGTTTGCCACACTGGACAAGCTGGTATTTCCGAAGTACGAAAAGAAGCTGTTGAATAAGCAGCAGCTGGCACACCTGCCGGCCTATTTTGGGCTTGACTACGGTTTTATCAATGACCCGTCGGCATTTATGCACATCAGGATAGACGACGCAAATAGAAAGCTGTACGTTGTCGAGGAATATGTCAGAAAAGGCCTGACTAACGATAAAATAGCTGGAGCTATCAAAGACCTTGGCTATGCGAAAGAGCAGATACGCGCCGATTCTGCTGAAAAGAAATCAAACCAGGAGCTGCGCAATTCTGGTATCCGTTATGTCATCGACGCACAGAAAGACCCTGGATCTGTCATGCAAGGAATTCAGTACCTGCTGCAGTATGATTGGGTGGTGGATGAGCGCTGTGTCAAGCTGATTGAGGAACTTGAAAACTACACTTGGAAGAAAGACAAGAAGACAAACGAGTACATCAACGAGCCGGTAGACAGCTACAATCATTGTATTGACGCGATACGCTATGCACTGCAGGACAGAATACTGCAGAATAAATCAACACAAGAACGCATGAAGAATGCGTCTTATTATTTCAGGTAAGGAGACAGAATGTCAGTAGAATTTTTGAAAGGTTTTCGATTTGGTGACAAGTCAAATGAGCAGTTCGTCATGCTGCAGGAAGACTTTGACGCTATCGAATATGGCTCGGATAATTGGATCGAGCAGCTAAAACGCTATGTCAATCGGCACAAAGCGGAACAGCTGCCCCGGCTGAAAGAGCTGGCTCGGTACTACAAAGGCGATAACAACATTAAGTACCGAGCCGCGAAGACTGATGATACAGCAGCAGACAATCGCATTTCCAGCGATTTTGCTAAGTACATCACCATTTTTGAGCAAGGTTACATGCTGGGGAATCCGGTTGAGTATAAAAACGAAAACACTGCTATACTTGAACTGATTAAGGATTTTTCAGCCAAGAATAACGAGAAGAAACATAACAGCTCTATCAAGAAAGACCTTTGCGTCTACGGCCGGGCCTATGAACTGCTAGTCGTCGCAGAACGATCCGGCAGTGCTTTTGTTAAGCTGTATAAGCTGCGGCCAGAGCAGACATTTGTTATCTACGATGATACCTACGAGCAAAACTCGCTAATGGCCGTCAATTACTACGATATTGACTACGGCGACGGCAAACGCAAAACAATCATCAAGGTCTATACTGCGAACCGCATCTATACATACGAATGGTATAGCATGAAGCCGGACAGCATGAAGCTAGTTGACGAACTGGAGCACTATTTCAACGGTGTGCCAGTGAACGAATACAGCAACAACGAGGAGCAGCTGGGGTCGTTTGAATCCGTATTGGACAATATTGACGCTTACGACCTTTCGCAGTCCGAACTGGCCAATTTTCAGCAGAATAGCAATGACGCCATCTTGATGATTAAGGGCAATCCGTATACTGGAGCAGACGAAAAGGATTTCTTCGACGACGGCCGTATCAATCCGAATGGTCGGCTGTATGTGTCACAGGCTTATAAAAAAGCACAGGTCCTTATTTTAGATGATAACCCTAACCCCGGCGGGGCTAATCCGGACGCGTCTTATTTAGTCAAGCAGTACGACAGCACAGGCGCAGAAGCTTACAAGCAGCGTCTGGTCAATGATATTCTGCGGTTTACGTTTACGCCTGACACGCTGGATAACAACTTCTCTGGTACGCAGTCCGGCGAATCGATGAAATACAAGCTGATGGCCAGTGACAACTACCGCGAACAACAGCAAGATTTATTTGAGGCGGGCCTTATGCGTCGGCTGCGTCTAGCTGTCAACATTTGGAGAATCAAAGGGAATGAAAACACTGCTTATGACTTAATCAATGATACGGCTGTTGTATTCACTCCGAATATTCCGCAGAACGAAAACGACCTCGCAAACATTGCTAAATCTCTATATGGCATTGTCAGCGATCAGACGGTTTTTGAATTGTTGGATCAAGTCACTGGTGTGGATGCAGAAATGGAGCTGGAGCGATTGAAAAAAGAAACAACGGAAGAACAGCCACAGCCACGGCTGGAACCAGTTCAGGGAGCCGAGGTGATAGATGATGAAGAAGAAACAGAATCAGAATCATCTTGATTACTGGTCAGCCCGGTCAGATGACATCTTTCGTTACTTGGACCGCAAGGATGTAGATTTTTTCAAGGAGCTGAATCAGATTTATCAAGAGCAGGCTGTGGAAATGCAGAAGGCTCTTTTTGATTTTGTCAGCAAGTATTCCGAAGATGGATCGATAGGCTATCAAGAGGCCCTGCAGCGTTTGAAAGGCACCGACCTGTCTGATTATCAGGCAAACGCTCAAAAGTACCGCGAGCAGGCCGAGAAAGACCCAGAACTGCTTAAAAGACTGAATGAACAGTACGCGTCAGCACAAGCCAGCCGTCTTGAAAGTCTTCAGTTGGATATACTTTTCCGTATGGGAGTGGCCAGAGGAATCATTGCTGATAAGTTTGATAGCTATTTGCAGAAAATGGCGCTTATGGGCTACAAAAAGGCTATGGGCGGCCGGTCTGGTACTATCAACGCTCCAGCACTCAAGGAGCTTGTCAAAACGCCATTTAATGGCTACAACTACAGTCAGCAGCTATGGGGCAATACAGACAATCTGATAAAGGATTTGAAAAAGGTTCTGAAGTCTGGCTTTGTTCGCGGGGATCACCCGCGGACAATGGCGCGGGACTTAGCACGAAAGTACAAGGTGGCTAACAGCAGGGCAGAAACGTTAGTCCGGACCGACGGCACTATGATTGTCAATCGGGCGGCTGTCCAGCGTTACAAGGACGCAGGGCTGAAATACTACCGCATACTGGTGCACTTAGACAACCGGACTACTGAAATATGCCGGAAGATAGCTGCGGATGACAAACGGTATCTGATTGACGAGATAGAACCGGGTATCACAGCGCCGCCGTTTCATTTCAACTGCCGGTCTGGAGTGATACCGGACGAAGAGGAATTGAATGGTGACATCGCAGAATCTGATAGTGATTTCAGCGAGCTGAGCAATGATTTATCAAAAATCTGGGATGACGTCTCGGGTAGCAGCATGGGTTATGATGATATTAAGCGCAATCTTGCCGATAAATACGTCATTGGCCAGCTGCCCAACGTTGCAGGCACGAGGGAAATGATAAAGCGCGTTGTAATGACGAACAGCGACTTGGCTAAATCGTTAGAAAAACACGGCAGCGAGTTCCCCTTGGATCAAATGCTATTGCTTGAAGAATTAGTCAGCAGTCCTGATTACATCGCGGACAATACAAAACATCACAATAATTCGATTTTGTTATACAAAGAAGTGCCTGAACGCTTGAAATACCTAATGGAAGCAGCATTGATTCCAAAAGACGACGGCAGCTACATCATCCATTACCACAAAATCAAGAAACAAAAACTGAATAAATTAAAGCGTGAGCAAAAAATACTTTACTCTAAAGACAATATGTGATATACTTAGGGTAAAGATAGAGGTTGAAAAGTATCCGCCTCCAACGCGCCACTTAGCTAGTGGGTCGAGAAATGCGGGCGACATTCGGCGGTCCCGCCTATCTTGTTTGCGCTTAGATAATTATCTAGGCGCTTTTTTGTTGTCCTGAAAGGAGAAAGAATGTTTATTTGGAATTTAGTATCTATCACAGCAGGCGTTATCGTACTGCTTATTTTGCTGATTTTAGGCTATATAGTTATAGCCGGTCTAATCGAAGGTATTAGAAATGTCATATACAAACACAAGTCGTAATTTTACGGCTTTTTATCTTGCCCAGACTTTGCGGATGGCGTTAAAAGCTGCACTGTTTCGCCGCCGGGCGTAAAGCGAGACTATCGAGTGGCGACGTAATCGCTGGAGGACAACCTTATGTCAGAAGAAATCAACGGAACTGTATCGGCTGGGAATCAGGCTGAGACTGTCGACACTCAAAACGATAAGGCAGCAGGTACAGAATCAAATGCAGACAGCGAAAAGCACGAGCGAACTTTCACTCGGGCTGAGCTCAGCAAGATGATAGCTGCTGAGCGAGGCAAGTGGGAAGCTGAACAAGCAACGGCGCTTGATGAAGCAAGAAGCGAGGGTGAACGTTTGGCTAAGCTGACCAAGGACGAACGCACCAAAGAAGAACAGGCTAAGCGTATGGCCGAACTCGAAAAACGTGAGCAAGCCATTGCCCAGCGTGAAATGCGACTGGCTACTCAAACCCTGCTTGCTGACGAAGGGCTGCCACAGGAATTTCTGGATCATGTGCTGGCACCAACTGCAGAAGAAGTGCAAGCGAAGATTACGGCTTTGCGCGGTGTATTTGATGATGAAGTTGAAAAACGCGTCAATGAGCGATTGGTTCAGAAGACGCCGCGTCTTGGCACTTCTTCAGGTGTGACCAAGGCAGAAATCATGGCAATCAAAGACGATGCAGAACGCGAACGTGCGATTGCTGAAAATATCCAACTTTTTAGAAAGGGCTAAAATATGGCTGAACAAAAATTAACGACTATGGACAACTTGGGCGAAATCAAATCCATTGATTTTGTCAATAAGTTTTCTAAAAACATCAACGACCTTTTGGCGCTGCTTGGCGTGACCCGCCGCCAGGAGCTGTCAAATGACCTTAAAATTCAAACCTACAAATGGACTGCAGATGTAAATGCGACTAATCCGGGTGAAGGTGAAGACATTCCGCTTTCTCAAATGGTACGCGCCAAAGACCAAGCGCATCAAGTGGCGTGGTTTAAGAAGCGCCGTTCTGTTTCTGCTGAAGCGATTGCACGTCACGGTGCGTCTATCGCTATCACTGAAGCAGACAATCGCCTGCTGCGCGAAATCCAAAATGGCATCAAGGAATCATTCTTTACTTTCCTGAAAGCAAACCCTACCAAAGTGAAAGGTACAGGGCTGCAGGCTGCACTTGCACAGTCTTGGTCTAAGTTGGCTACATTCAATGAGTTCGAAGGTTCTCCGATTGTTTCTTTTGTTTCTCCGCTTGATGTAGCTGACTATCTCGGCGGCGCTGGGGTCGGCGCAGACGCTTCTAATGTATTCGGTTTGACCCTGCTCAAGAACTTCCTGGGCATGCAGAATGTCATCGTTATGCCGTCCGTGCCGCAAGGCAAGATTTACTCAACTGCGATTGAAAATCTTGTATTTGCCAATCTGAACGTTGCTACTGGCGATTTGGGCGGACTGTTTGCTGACTTTACAGATGAAACCGGACTGATTGCCGTTGCGCGTGATCGTGCACTTAAAAACCTGACCTACGAATCAGTGTTCTTCGGTGCTAATGTCCTCTTTGCGGAAATCCCTGAAGGTGTCGTAGAAGCGACTATCGAAAAACCAAAAGCAACACCGGGAGGGTAATAGATGGCAGCGATTGATACAAGCGAGATTTTGAAAGAAATCAAGCTTCTGAAAGGGGTAAGCGATACAGCGCAGGATGACTTGCTGAATTTGACTATCAAAGAAAGCACAGAGCGCATCCTTGCCTTTGTCAATCGCTACTCTGATACATCAGTGACGGAAATTCCTAATACCGCAGGCTACATCGTCCGTGATGTGGCCATCAAGCGGTTTAATAAGCTCAATTCCGAGGGAGCCAAGGCAGACAGTGAAGAGGGGCGGTCTTTCACTTGGGAAGGTGATTATCTGACTGAAGATGATAGGCAGGTCCTCATGTCGCTGGCCACTAAACGGCGGGCTCGCGGTATTGCTCGATTCATCTAGGAGGTGCGACATGATTTATAATGACCGGGTCATCTTAATCAAAGAAACAGCTCCAGCGGATGAACTGGAAGATGATATTACGACTGCAGAGATTGGCCCTTTGCCTTGCATGCGGGCAGCCTTGACGAACAATGAACAGCTGGGAATCTTTGGAAAATACAATCTTGACAGTTTTAAGTTGCATTTACAGGGTATTCATCGAGATTTTCACAGCGTCATTTACCAAGGTCATCGTCGCAATATCCAAGGAAAGAAATACCACAGGAACAGCACGGTGATTTACCTATGAGCTTGACATACAAAATGAAAGGTCTTGACAAATTCATCCGTTCGACGCAGCAAAAAGGCCGAAAAGCTCGAATTGCTGTAAATCAGGAGCTGAATCGCTCCAGTCTGCGCGTTGAACGAGCAGCCAAGTTATATGCTCCTTGGGATACAGGCTGGCTAAGTGAAAGCATCTACAGCATGCAGGCCAGCGCTCTGGGGTATAAGGTCATCTCTCCAGTCTATTATTCAATTTATGTTGAGCTAGGGACGCGGAAGATGAACGCCCAACCGTTTCTAGAGCCTGCAGTGCGCGAAGAAGAACCGAAACTGATGAGAAACCTCAATAAAATGTTTAGAAAGTAGGTGGTCATGGATTCACCAACAACTAAATTACTTAAAAGTTTAAAAGAGCGGCTGGGTCCGTTAGGGTTTCCAGTCCATTTTAAGCTGCCTAGCGCGTCCGTAGCCGAGCCTTTCGCGGTGGTCGGTGCAATTACATCGGACACATCAAAAACGGCGCAGACGGGTCTTATAATCGAGGATAGCACGGTGCAGATTGATATTTACTTGTCCGGAAGTAAAAGCCGGGTATATGCCGAAAATGTCAAATCGCAGGCTATCCGATTGCTGGGCCGCAGCACACGGACAACATCAAGCATATTGATGGACAACTCTATCGGTCGGGAAGTCTATCATATCGTAATCAGAATGACCGAAACAATACTTTAATCAAGGAGGTCTTAAATGACTGAAGAAAAAGGAAAAGTGAAGATTACTACCGCAAAGCCAATTGTCGGTAAAAAAGTATTCTATTTCATTCAATCAATCCACGCCGAAAAAGGAACTGGTGCTTTGCTGCCTGCATATCGTACAGACGGCAGCATGACCCTTGGCGGCGAGTATCAGGACGAGCAAACGCAACAAGGGCGCTTGCTTGAGAAATCAAGTGACGAGCATTCAATCGAACTGACTCAGTACTTCGCGCCAATGGATCCGTCAGTTAATGTCATCTTAGATGCGCAAGCAAAAGGTGACTCTATTAAGATCTGGCGTGTCGTTGTTGATGAAAGTGTCAAATCTCAAATTGGCGAAGACCCAAATAAAAAGGATGCTTACCCTGCGAAGTTTGGCTATGCCAAAATCACTGACGATGTTGAGTTCAACGACGGTGTAGAAGAATTTGTCGAATTGTCATACACCGCTGGTATCGTCGGCCGCCTGCAAGATGGCAAATTCCCGCTTTCTGCTGAAGAACTGGCTTTACTCAACGACATCTACGAATACCAAAACCCGGGGGAAACTACCGGAGACTACGACAACATCCAGAAATAATCTGGAACATAACTTTTAGAGGGGTGGCCGTCGCGGGTCGCCCTTTTATTTTGCATGAAGGAGAACGAACCACACATGGAATTTAAAATCGGAAACAAAATCATTGAAATTAAGTTTGATTACCATTTGATGTTCAAAATCGACAAAGAAATGGCAACCAAGGACGAAAACGGCCAACCGTCAAATAATGGCATCGGCACTCTGTTTTACAAGATTGTTAATCGCGATGATCAAGGGCTGGTTGATTTAATTCAATACTGCGGGTCTAAGAAAGGCAAGGCGGTGACAGAAGACGAAGCGCTGAAAGCTATTGAAGACTATTTTGAAAAGTCTGACGCTGACGATCCGCAAGAGGAACTGTTTGAAGCTGTACAAGATGAAATGGTGGCGTCTGCTTTTTTCAGGAAAAAGATTTTCAAACATATCGACAACTTAAAACTTGGGCTGGAATTAGCGAAAACTCAAGCCAAGGAAAACGATGTGACAGCAGAAATGCAAACCAAAGCACTTTCCGAAATTATTGGCAAGATGGAAAACGCGCTCTCTTAACCGAGTGCGCCCGGCTTGGTCTGACTGACTTAGATACTATCCTTGGCTGCAACAAGTGGGAGTTAGACGCAATTCTTGAGGGGCTGCATTACAGACAGATCGATGAACGTGAAAACTTATCAGCTCTTGCCTTGGAAATGCGCTACACCCTCAACAGCAAAAAGGTGGATAACAACAAGCTCAGCAAACGCAAGGACCGCGAGAAAGTCAGGAGATTTTTTCACAAGAAGACCAAACAGGAAATCAAGAACGCCAGCGATTTTGTCGCTAAGCTACAACAAGCAAGCGAGATGTTTGCAAACAGATAAAAAGATAGAAAAGGAGGTGTGCGCATGAGTTTTGATGGTTCTATCTTTGCCATGATTGGGGCGGATACCAAGGACTACGAGAAAGCCATGAATCAGATTATAGCGTCAACGAAGAAAGCTTTTGACGACGCTCAAAAAGCGGCAGTTAATAGTTCTAATCAGATGATTCAGAAGATTGGTCAGCTTATGAACCAGCTAGCCCAGAACAGCGGAACACTCGGCCAGAAAATTGGCCAAGGATTCAGCGGCGGTCTGCGAATCGCTCTGGGTGAAATACAACGGATTGCGTCGAACATCGGACAGCGTCTGCCTGAACCTATTCAGCAGGGACTAGCCAGAATTCTGTCAGGATTCCAAAGCTTGAGCGCTAAAATTTCAAGCGCGCTGTCACCGATTACTTCAAAGGTTTCGAGTGTTTCATCTGCAATCACTGAAAAACTGTCCAGTGCTTTTAGCAGGGCGTTCAGCAGCGCAACTGATTTTACGAACCGTGTCAGCAATTCTTTTGGCGGTAAGATTGTCAGTCAAGTCAGCAACCTTGCCAGCAAAGTGTCCAGCAGTCTAGGGAACGCTTTTAGCAACTTAGGCAGCAGGGCGACAAATGCGCTAAACAACATCAGTAATAAATTTGCCAGCACGGCCAGTGCCGGCGAAAAGCTGACTGGAGCAATCCGGAATATCGCTTCAGCCTTTGGTCTGGTTGCAATTGCCAGCAAAGTGTTGGATACGATTAAGAATGCCATCGGCGGAGCAGTTGACCGGGTCGATACCCTGAACAAATTTCCGAAGATGATGCAGAGCTGGGGTTATTCGGCAGAACAGTCAAAAGGTGCTATTGATAAGTTGTCAAAAGGTATTGACGGACTGCCTACAGCGCTGGACGAAGTTGCAAAGACTACTCAGCAACTAACCCTACTGACGGGTGACCTCGGCAAGTCTACAGATTTAACCTTGGCTCTTAACAACGCCTTTTTGGCTTCTGGATCATCTGCGGCTGACGCAAGCCGTGGACTTATCCAGTTTAGCCAAATGCTGTCAAATGGTAAAGTTGACATGCAATCTTGGCGAACTCTACAAGAGACGATGCCGGTAGGTCTGCAAAAGACCGCTGAGGCGTTTGGTTTTGCAGGTGGAGCTGCTAAAAGTCAATTATACCAAGCCTTGAAAGAAGGAAACATTACCTTCGATCAGTTTAGCGATAAGCTGATTGAATTGAACGACGGTGTAAATGGTTTCGCTGAATTGGCTCGCATTAACTCAATTGGCATCCGGACTTCATTTGTAAATATTGGTACAGCTGTCACAAAAGGCGTGGCTAACATCATACAAGCTTGGGACGAAGCTGCCAAAGCTAAAGGTTTGCCTACGATTGTCCAGATGTTGGATAAAGTAAAAGAAGGCGTGAATAAAGTCTTTGCTTACATCACTGCCATGGTCCCTAATATCGTCGGTTCGCTGGCGCGGCTGAAAACGATGTTTCATTTCGATACTTCCGGATTGAATATCATAAAGACAACATTTGACAGAATCAATCAAGCGCTGCAAGAGTTTTCGCAAACAGGTACAGTCACCAAAGGGACGCTGAATAGTCTCTTGGGCACTGTAGCAAATTTGGGAATGAAAGCAGTAGCAGCGTGGGCTTTGATGAATCCCAAGAGCGCCATTAAAACCATCATGCCGTTAGTATCAACTTTCGGCAAAATGGGGGGTGTGATTGGCGGGCTGGGGCCTAAAATCAGTTCATTCGGTTCAATGTTAGGTAGTGGTTTTAGTTCAGCTGCCGGTTATGTAGGAGCGTTTTCTTCAAGGATTGGCGGTCTTCCGGGTGTGCTGGGCGGTGCAGCTTCCCAAGGATTGTCAGTCATGGGTATGATGACACAGGGCATCAGCTCTGTCATGTCTGTCGCCCTGGCTGCCATCGGTCCGGCTGCTATCCTTGGACTTGTCGTTGCAGGTCTGGGAATCATCAACAATCAGTTTGGTGGTCAGATTGACCAGCTGCTAAATACAGTCACAACCAAAGGCCCGCAGATTATCCAGAATCTGGTACAGGGCATTACTAGCCAAATACCACAGCTGATTACATCAGGAGCGCAGTTAATTGCTAAGCTTGCCAATGCGTTTGCAACTATGTTTCCGGTACTGGTACAGGCTGGGGTGGACTTAATCGGCAGCCTAGTCCAAGGCGTCGGGCAGAATGCCACATCGCTGATTAGTTCGGCTGTGACTGTGATTGGTACATTTGTCCAATCTATCGCTAGCGCGCTGCCGCAGTTGCTGGGCATGGGTGTGCAGTTAATCGCGGACTTAGTGCAGGGCGTCCTAAACAACCTGCCACAGATTCTGCAATCGGCACAGCAGGCCGTGACGACCTTCATTCAGGGCCTTGGTCAGCAAATGCCAAGTATCATACAGAACGGCATCCAGATCCTTCAAAACCTGATTGACGGTATCATTCAATCATTGCCAACCTTGCTTGATATTGCAGTGCAGATTATCACTTCCTTCATTCAAGGGATTGTTGATAATTTACCGCAGCTTATCCAAGGCGGTATCCAGATGATTATGTCTCTGGTAATGGGGCTGATTAACAACTTGCCTAAAATCATTGAAGCAGCAGGACAAATCATTGTTTCTCTGATAGAAGGCATCATGAAGGCTGGACCTCAGCTTGTCATGGGTGGTATTCAGCTCATCGTCCAATTAGTGGTAGGTTTGATTCAAGGTATTCCTAAAATTATCGAAGCAGCAGGCAAGCTGATTGAAGCTTTGTGGAATGCTTTGTTGGGAGGTATCAAGGGGATTGCTGACGGTGTCAAGGACTTCTTTGGCGGTATCTGGGACTGGATGACTGGCAAGAGCGACGAAGGCGCCAGCAAGACCAAGGCGACTATGAACGACTTGTCAGCGTCTGTCACTAACAAGACGGCTGAAATGTCCACGGCCGCAAAGACCAATACCAGCGATATGGCTGCAGGTGTTCAGATGAATATGAACACAATGCAGCAGGGTGTTGGCAATTCCATGACCTTGATGGGAACTGATACGCTGAACAAGCTCAACACCATGAATACTAACGTAGACGCCAGCATGCAAGGGCTTGTCACAACTACTGGTGTTAATATGCAGGCGGTAAATACCAATGTATCTAGCAACATGCAGCAGGCGCAAACGAATGCGACCGCACAGGCTCAGACAATGAACACGAATGTGTCGGCGAATCTGAATAACCTGGACGCTAATACCAGCGCAACAATGAGCAATCTGCAGAACACTTCAAACACGGCCTTTCAGACTGTCCAAAGCCAAGCGACTATGGCATCTAGTCAGGCTGCTACAGGTGTGGCTACAAACTACAACACCATGAGTAATAGTGCAGTCAACTCAGCAAATGGCATGCAAAACGGTACATCGGCAGCACTCAACACTATGCAGTCAGACGCTCAGAACAGTTCTGCCGCAGTAGCTAACAGCGTAACCAACAACTTTAAGAAAGCCGAAATGAACGCCCAGAACGCCATGAACGGTGTTGCCAAGGCCGTTACGGACGGCATGAATAAGGTTGCTCAAGCCGCAAATGCCAGCGGAAATAAGCTGAACAGCACGATAACCAACGCTATGAACAAAGTCAAGTCTTTGACACAGCAAGCAATGAATGCTGTTGCTACTAATTTCAACAACGGCATGAATCGAGCAGCAAACGTGGCTCACGCTGCCAGCAATCGAATCGTTAGTATTTTCAGCGCTATGGCTAGACAGATGTATGCTGTCGGTATGTATGCAGGTATGGGGATGTATCAAGGGCTGGCCAGCATGGCAGGTTCGCTGTTCGCTTTAGCTGCAAGCATGGCTCGAGGTATCGCAGCAACTATGCGCAGTGCGTTACGGATCCATTCGCCTTCACGGGTAACAACAGCTATCGGTAGCTTCACCGGCGAAGGAATGTACAACGGTATGGCTGATTGGGTCAATCAGATAAACGGCATAGCTAAGCAATACGCTATGGCTATCACTGACCAACACTACGGTGTAGACAGTGTAGTCACGACATCTGCAAGCGTCAATAACGGCGGCATTCGGTCATCTCTGGAAGACTTGAGCAACGATGTGCAAAACTCTCAGCTGTCAGATACTACTTTCGAAATCCACAACGAGATTGTGGGTGATAAAATTTACACGACGGTCAAAGAAAAAGAATCGCGCGACAAAATCAAAGATGATTACTTTGTCTATAATACTTAGAAAGGCGGACTATGGATTTATTAATTAAACAAGATTCCTATGAAGTGAAATTATCACAGCTAGGGATTTACAACATCAATATTGACGATAGCTCGCCCTCTATCGAGATAGACAGGCGAACCGTCAAGGGGCGCAGCGGATATATCCACGATGGTGTGACCCTGCGCCAGAAAAAGATAAAAGTAACAGGCAGGCTGGCGGTCGCTGGCCTGCAGGCTTTTATGGAAAAGAAAGACGACTTGATTGGTTTGCTCTGTGGTGATGCACCCTACTATGTCACTAAGATGTATCCTGACCAAGACGACCTGTACAGTTTCGAGCTTCCTGGAACGAAAACAGGGGATTTGAACTTGCTGACTATTCCGCACACAGCTTGGAAATACCGATACAAGGTTAATCTTAACAATGAAATTGAGTTTTCGTTTATTGGTAAGTCCGAACAAGGATTGAAGTATAATCTTGCTTTCGAGCTAGTAACGGCTGAAATGCCCTTTGGTGAAACGATTCCCAAAGACATTGTTTTGTCCGGCGGCATGATTCCTTATGCTGGCACGGCTGCTTTCAGTCAATTAGAAGTACCTTATACGGTCGAGCTGACATCCAGCGCCAGCCAAACCAGTTTCTTTCTGGAAATCGACGGCAGACGATGGACTTATAATCACTCAGCAACGCCGATCCAAGAGGGTGAGAAGCTGCTCTTGACTGGAGTTGAAAGTCGGATTTATAAAGGTATTGCTCTGCCGGATCTGAATATCAACGCTCGGACAAATTACGAGTACTTCGTCATCAAGCCAAATCCGCTGAAGCAAGTTCGCTATTCTACGAATTTCCGTGGGACTGTCAAAGTTTTAGGCTTTAAAGAATTGTATAAGTAAGGAGGTGATAGCTTGATTATTTTTATTGATGAATCAGGGGCAGAGTACAGCGCGTTAGCTACTTACTCAGTTACCAATGCAGTGAATGGTGAGCGGTCCGTTTCCGGTACGATTTACACCAACGACAAAGTCTTGCAGGGGCTTGATCGCGGCTGGCGTTTTCAGCTGGATGATGAAATCTACCGGGTCACTTATGCCAAGCCGAACGATACCGGACGACAAATTGAAGTAGAATTTGACGCAGTGCATCAATTTTTCTACGACTTTGGCAAGTCGAATGTCTATGAAGGTCTTGAAGACGGCTCGCATACTTACAAAACCTACCTCGAGACAATTTTCAAAGATAGTGGATATTCATATGCTCTCGAAGTAGATGTCAACGCTATCCGCAAAGAGGGTTTTAATAACAAAACCCGGCTTTCGCTGTTCAACGACATCATCACAGCTGCGGGGTTAGAGTTTTCAGTTCACGGCCGTGTGGTCCGTATCCTGAAGCGAGTTGGTACTGATTTGTCTACTGTAGTTCGTAAGAACTTCAATATGAACGAGCTGAAGATTGAAAAGAATATCAATGATTTCATTACTTGTCAGCGCGGTCTGGGGGCTTGGAAAGACGAAAATGACCACAGCAAGGGGCGTTACACTGCCGAATACACCAGCTCGCTGGCTCGGGTATACGGTAAAATTGAGGGCGAGCCTGTAGTGGACGAACGTTACAAAGAAACAGGCGAACTGCTGGCACGGCTAAAGAAAAACGTTGATGAATCTTATAAAATCTCAGTAGAGATTGATATGGAAGATTTGGCCCAGGCAGGCTATCGTTATGATTTGCCAGTGGCGGGTGACTACATCATGGCCATTAACGAAACACTGGGATTTAAGCAACGGGTGCGCATCGTGTCCTTTGTCAGCGAGTATGACATCAAAGGACAGTTAGTCAACCGCAAAGTCACCTGTAACGACATCGGGAGCGTACAGCGTCACACCAGCACCATGAACGGCCTTTCAAAGCGAATGAATGGCATTACCGCAGAAAGTGAAAAGGCAGTCGCTATCGCTACACAGGCTCTTGTGTCTGCCGATGGTAAAAGCAAGGTCTTTTTCAGCGACACTAAGCCAAAGGGACGCTTCAACAAAGGCGACAAGCTTTATTTGCAGGTTGGTGATAAGACCGAGATGCACTTTTGGAATGGGTCGGAGTGGCAGCTTGAACCGCTGGGGTTTGACCTCGAAAAATTCAAGGAAGAATACAACAGCAAGGTAACGGCTATCGAAGACAGTATCAAGTCGAATGAAGCAAAAGCTGCCGAAGCCCTGCAAAAGGCTGGCGCTATAGTGGATAGTGCAGAGCTGACACGGAAGATCAATCATACTGCTTCGAGCAAAATCGGGGAGCTGCGAGCGGCACTAACCAGTCAGCTTGAAGCTTACAGCCGAACCGAGACAGCTTCGCAGCTGGAAATCGTACGGGCACAGATGAATGATAAATTCGTCGCCAAAAGCCAGTATGTCGAAGACCTGCAGGGGGTGAAGCAGAGGTTTGATAACTTCGGTGTAGGTGGGCGGAATTATATTCGCGGTTCGAAAGAAATGACAATCGGAACTGGTGCATGGTCTACAGCTACTTTTCGGGCAAGCGGGGCGGGGGCTATCGCTTCGGTAGATATAGCCTCCTCGCCAGTTGTGGGGTATGCAAAAGCCATTCGCGTAACCTCAAGTGACGCGAAATCGCAAATCGGTATCTGCCAAGATAATTTCGCTATGAAGCCGGGGACTTATACTATGTCAGTCTGGGTCAAAGGCACTGCTGGTCAAAAAGTGAAGCTGCAAGGATACTGGTCGGCAAATGATAATACTGGTATTGGCCCGATTGTCACTTTAAAAAGTAATGACTGGACCAGATTAACATTTACTAGCAAAACAGAAACCACAGGCAACATCTCGATTGGATATATCTATCTAGTACAAAGTAAAAAAGGAGACTATCTCGATGTGTTAGCTCCGCAACTAGAAGATGGTACATTTGCGACTGCAAACTCTGAAGCTCCAGAAGATACTGGGCACCGTCTCAGTGCACAATTAGCCGAATATCGCACCGGTATTGACGGACGTTTTGCGGAGCTAGCCAACGTCTACACGAATAAGACGGAGTTTCAAAACGTGTCTGAGACAGTCAAGCTTTATGACCGGGTCATTGGCACGACCGAGGATAAGATTAAGTCTAATCTGGCCCGGATGACCATGACGGACAGTCTCTTTCAGACGGAGGTCAGCAAGGTCGTGGATAGAAGTTTGGCAGTGACTAACTACGTTCAGGACCCGTATACGATGGGGGATTACGAATTTTGGTCACCTTCCAAAACCACAGAAACAAAATTTTTGGATTCGAAATACAAGACAGGGTTGTACAGCGGCATTCTCGTTGACGTAAAAACACCAGACGAATATCAAGCGATCCTGCTGCCTCTTTATCCAATCGATGAAAAAAATGCCGAAAAGGGCGTCACTCTGTCTTTTACTGTAATATTTACAGGCGAACTTGAATTTGCAGCAAATCTATACAGAAAAATCTCTAATATCCATCCTTATTTTTCCACCAGCGCCGTTTTACTACATGAGACAGGAAGTAGTACAAAAAAGAAATTGTCAGTCACGATACCTTACTCACGAGTAAAAAATGATGTGAATATTACAGAACTTTATCTTTGTATCGGTTTCAAAGGCACAGGCAGTGTCACGTTTGCTCAACCATCTGTTACGGCGGGGATAACGCCTTTGCCAGAGAACTATGCACCTTCATTCGCGGAAAGGATCCAATCAATCGCAAGCACTGTCCAAACACAAATGAACAACTCTTGGGCTGTTAAATCTTTGAACGGGGCTGGAGATATTGTGTCACAAATCAATATGACAGACGGCAATGTCAAGATTGCTGGTAAGCTGGTGCATATCACTGGCCAGACCTTGATTGACGACGCGGCGATTACCAGTGCGAAAATTAAGGATTTGTCAGCAGATAAAATCACGACTGGGACGCTGAACGCTAAGACTGTTAATATCGTCAACATGGATGCCAAAAGCGTAACATCGGGCACCTTCACTGGTCTGACCTATATTGGCGGGGAGATCAAAGCTTTAAACGACGCCATGTCGATTAATTTGAACACAGCCAAGACAACCTACAATAAGGAAGCGGCAATAGAATTTACAAAGTCGCGAAATTCCTTATATCGCAAAAAAGACGATGTGACAGCGTTTCTCCATTTCAACGATTACGGAAGCAGCATTTATGCAGCGTTAGGAACTACATCACACAACGCCGGGCAGGATTCCGGATCGTCTAAATTTGCAGGAATCAAAACTTTCCGTTCAGATGATAATCATGACTACACTGAAATTTATGGTGATAAAACCGTGTTCAGGCATGCACAATTATCAGCCCAAAACATGTCAGAGAATAGGAATTTTGCGATCAATGTGACAGAATTAGACAAAAACTATACCCTTACCCAGCTAATAGCTTCCTTAAAAGGATTGTGGGCAATCTGGGAACACGCAAAAAATGTTAAATATAACCTTTCGGACAGCAATTTACAACTCTCGATCCACACAGAATGGACGAAACATAGAATCTAGTTAGGAGAACCTATATGAATGAACAAACCTATCAGGAATCGTTGCAGCTGCTGGCTACCAAATTAGCCACGGCCGAAATGGTATCGGCACAGTACCAGGCATTGCTGAAACAGACCGAGGCTCAAAAAGCAGAGCTGACCGATACACTGCAGAAAATCCAATCAGTGCTGGATTCCAGCGAGGAGCTGAAGACACTGTTTGACGAAACAGAAGCTAAAATCAATCAAGGAGGCAATGAATGACTTTTGAAGTAAAAGATGTGTCGCGGCGCTACGGCGAAAATGGCGAAGTCACACAGACGATTGTCAACATCTATCAGGCCACGCCGTACTTTGCGACTGCGTCCTATCCCTTGGACGGCGATCATACCAGCAAAGACAAAGACGACCTGCTGGCGCTGGTAAAAGCAGAGTTTTTTAAAGAGCAGTACACGGCATATGCCCACAAAGAGCTTGAAAAAAAAGTCCAGAGCAACGCTGCTAATCTGGAAGATGTGCAGGCCGTTGCCAACAGGGTGGACCGGCTGTCAGAGCTTGTTATTGGCTATCTGGTGGCTAATGGTGATGTTCCGCAGACGACTTATACAGAAATTGCCAAAGTGCTGCCCGCGTTGGTAACTAACAAGCGGTATGGCAATGGTGATTTGATTGCTATGCCATACCACGCAGACGGCAATGCGAAGTGGCCGAAAGGTACACCGACGATTTATCGCTTTGCTATGGCTGCAGGCGACGGATACACCTACAAATCACAAACAGTTGAAAAAATGGTACAGGACGGTGTGCTGTCCGTTATCGTACCGAAATTAAATTAAAAAAGGAGAACATAATGCCAAAAAGCGTTTTTTTTGAATGGTCGCAGATTATGCGGTCTATGGTTGACACACAAGATAAGCTGATTTTCTTTACTTTGACTCTCATCATGGGGGCTATGGTCATTGATTTTCTGACTGGGACATTGGCAGCGAAAATCAATCCAAACATCGAATTTAAGAGCAAAGCTGGTATTAACGGTATTATTCGTAAGATTGCCAGTATTGCCTTGCTGTCGTTCTGTATCCCGCTTTCTATCCTGCTGCCCGAAGGCATTGGGCTGGGAGCGTTGCAGATTTTATATTTAGGTTATCTTTTCTTTGAGCTCAAATCCATTCTGGAGAATTTTGATAAGCTCGGTATTAACACTTTGCTTTTTAAAGAGTTCATCGAAAAATTTTCCAAAACTAATAATCAGGAGGACAAGAAATGAAATTGTCAAACAGGCAATATGATATTGCCAAAACAGCTGTCACCGTTATTGCTCCAGCAGCAATCACATTAATTACTGGCCTTGGTGCGCTGTATAAGTTCGATACAACAGCCATCACAGGCACTATCGCGCTGTTTACGACCTTTTCCGGGACAGTGCTGGGTATTTCCAGCAAAAACTACAATGACGGCGCAGAATCTGACGAATAGGAGGTAAACATGGCATTACCAACTAAGAATATCAATGGCGATATTTTCAGCGGCTTAATAACCGATGTAGACCCTAACGTGATGAATGCGGATGGCAATCGGGTTAGCGTGGACTATATCGTTATCCACCACAACGCTACGACTAATGATGCCGTAGCTCGTGGTACATGGTATGTGGGCGGTGCGGCTGGTACTTCTGCGCACTATCAGGTAACGCCTGACAGGCTCTGGGGCTGCGTGGGCGAAAATATGGTCGCATACCATGCTGGGAATTATCCGATGAACCAGCGGTCGATCGGAATTGAGCATCTAAACGAGACAGGCGCACCGACTTGGACGATTGCAGAAGCAACCTATCAGAGGTCGGCGGCATTAATTGCAGACATCTGCCAGCGTTATGGTATCCCGATTGACCGGCAGCATATCATCAAGCACGGCGAGGTAAGCGCGACGGCTTGCCCTGGCGGCATTGATATTGACCGGCTGGTTCGTATGGCCCAGCAAATCGCAAACGGTGGAGGAGCGACACCAGCAAACGCTCCGAGACAACAAGAAGAACAAAAGAAAGTAGGACAAAAAGATATGTTAGTTATGCGTAGTAAATCAGGTAAACAAGGTTACGTGGGAATTATTGGTGACAGTGCTTTTGGCATTGGCAGTATTGAGACAGTGCAGGAGCTGCAAAAAGCAGGGGCTGGACATGCTAGCTTGCCAGATGCCGACTTTGAACGCGTTATCGCCGCGGTCAACCTTGACACTGCCAAACTGCAGGAAATCGCAAAAGGTCTGAACCTTAAATAAAACAGAAAAAAAATACAATAGAAAGGCTCTTTCTTAAGATTGATACATTGCCCCGGCCAAATGGCTGGGGCTTTTTTGCGTGTTTTGAGAGGGGCAAAAAAGGGGCATAAGTTTAAAACTTTTGTAAATTAATCCTAAAATTTGAACAAGGTTTTATTCTATTGAATCCTTATTTTACGGGGTTTTGTCCGTTCTGTTAGTCATTCGCTCGATGTTCGTCGTATCCGCACCATTCGTTAATTTGCTGATGAAAACCTTGCTGGCAGTCGCTAAAGACTGGCAGCAGGTTTTTTTGTCTTAGAGCTGTTTGCTGCGGCATTTCATTTTTTTGCAATCAGAATGATAGAAAACTGACTTTGTGTATTTTTCCTAAACATGGTATAATAAAACAAAAGAAGTGGGAGAGGCGAATGGTAAAAAGGGATTTACTAAGAAATATTATTATTTTTTCAATTATTGCAGCTATTGTTATAGGCTTGAGAATCTTCATTTATACCCCTTATCGGGTGACGGAGCAAGACAGCAATTCTTACTTGGCAGAAAACGACCTAGTCTTGGCGACCAGAAAGCAAGACATCAAGCGCGGAGATTTTGTTCTCTACGAGGTGGACGACAAGGACTACGTCGGCCGGGTCATTGCTCTGGAAAAGGATCAGGTAACCTATATGGACAACCTGCTCTATCTGAACGGTCAGGTCATGTCGGAAGAGTATATCGAAGAAATGCGGGAAAAATACCTGGCTTCAGCCGCCAGCACCGGCTATTATACTCACGACTTTTCAGTTCAGGAGCTCAAAGGTGCAGACGGAGACAGGGTAGCTCGGGCTTCTTATCTGGTCCTCAATGACCGGCGGGAGAACAATAAGGACAGCCGGGAGTTTGGACTGATTAAGGCTGACCAGATTAAGGGAGTCGTTGAGTTCCGTCTCTCTCCGCTGAGCAAATTCGGCTTTATTAAAAATAAATAAACCCAAGATTGATTTGCAGCCAAGGTGAAAGTGCCTTGGTTTTTTTATAAATTCTTATCAGACCTCTATGATATCATTTTTAGTTTTCGAACAAGTCTATTGATGAGTTAATGGATAGCAGTATGAATGATTTAGTTTCGCTTATGGTATCGTCATTTGGTTTAACTTTTATTACTTTGTTAGTTCAGCAGTCGAGATTCTTATTTATTTCAGGTTGTGGATGGGAGTCTGTCCCACCTCATCAGCTTTGCTCCAACAGCTTGGGAGGCTGTTGGAGATTGTAGATAAGGCAAGCGAAGCTTGCATCAGACCTACTTTTGAGACTTCCTAACGGTCTTTTATCCGCAACCTCAAAGCAGTGCTTTGAGCAGCTCGCTGCCCTATCATCCTATATTTTAAGCGATAGACTGAAACGGTCCCTCGGACAGTTTCACTGCTAAAGGCAAATGAAAAGACTATAATGAAATTGTAAAAAGTAAAAACTTTTGCTAAAATATGCTATACTCATGTTAGTTCATTCAGAAACTTTATGCTCTATAAAAGAAAGGAGTATTTATGAAAATTTCTAAGTTGCTGTTGGCAGCATTTATTGGATTTCTGGCTATAGGGATTCTTAGTGCTTGTAATCTGCAGAAAAAAACAGAACAGAAGAGGGAAGTGACCTTGACGACAGAGGAAAAGAAAGTCTTACGAAAAGAGGAAGAGAAAATAGCCCTTTTTCTACTCAATCACTATGAGGATGTTAAAAAGATTGAGTTTGTAAATTTCTATAAAGGTGGATTTGGGACAGAGAGTTCCATATCAGTCAGAGTTAATTCGACGACCTATATAAAGCCTATTACATTTGGTGCTCAAAATGGGGAGTATGTCATAGGTTATGATCCTGATAAATTTCATTTATTGGAAAAAGAAATTCCAACCAAAGTTGAGAATCTTGAAAATGTTGAAGTAAAATACTATAGAGGGGAATGAATGACGGTTATAACTGATAAAGAATATAATAAATTAGCAGTAGAGGCTTATAAACTTGATCCCAAAGAGAATCTTGACATAAATGACCAACGAGTTGTCGGTGATATCTTTAAAATTGATGGCCGTCAATTCCAAGTTATCGATGCTACTGGCAATTCTGCTGAGCCAACGGACAACAGTATGCAGGCTATGGCTGTTGCTCCTCTTGATGCGAATGGGAATGTGGACTATAGTCAGGTTGTGGTTTCTTATGTAGGGACCAATTTTAGCGATAAGCTGGATGTTCTGAATGATATTGAAAATCTTGGCTTCGGTTTCCAGGATAAGATGTTTACGGATTTTCCATCAATGTGGGATATTGGGAAAAGAATATTGAGCGGGGAAGGAGTAGCAGAGAGTACTGGCAAAGAAACAATTAAAAATACAGTTGATGTCCAATCTAAGACAGCGGTAGAGTTTGCCCAGAGGGTGGAAAAAAAGTTCGTAAAGAAAATCCAAATGCTGTTATAACGACGAACGGTCATTCTTTGGGTGAATCTATGGCTCTTTATACAGCTCTAAAAATGGGGTGGAATAATGTTGGGTTTAATGGCCCGGATATTCATAATATTATTTCAGATGAGGAAATAGCTTATATGCAAGAGCATTCAGAGCAGTTTCGAAATTTTAGAAATCCCAATGATATGATTTTAGGAAATATATTAGGAAATAAAACGGGAGTAGCCATCTATGTAAATATGACAGATGCGAGTTTTGTTGATGAAGTTTTGCAAATTTTACAAGACGATAAGCTCTCGCGGCAAGAAAAGATGGATAGAATTTATAGCTTAGGAGATAAATATCATAGTTATAATACGTGGCAATTCAATAAAATAGGTCAGCTCATTGATGAAAATGGCAATGTTGTGATTAATACTGCAAAAGGAAATGCCAATACTCTAATCTCAGAAACGAAAGTCAAAATGTTGCGCTATTATAGTCTAAAAACGCTGCTTACAGAAAGCGGTGGAGGTCTAAATAGCAATGAGAAAATCTTTTTGGATAGCGAGCAGGCTGCAATTGGAGCAGAAGCATTAATCAAAGCGGCTCAGCAAACTCTTGATCAGATTAAGATTGAAAAACAAAGAGGGGTGGAAGAAGCGGAAGCTCTTTTTGAAACGACTAAATCTCCGCTTATGATTAACACCCTTAGTCCTTATGAGATTGAGGAAGCTTTTTTGGCGGGAGGAGTGAGTTATGAAACTATCGTGAAAAATGTTGAAAACTCTTTGGAAAAGAAGCGTCATGAAGCTAGTCAAATTTTAGACGAAATAACTCGATTGAAAGAACAAATAGTAGCTGGTATTAATAAGCGACTTGAGGAAGATGCGGCTTTAGCAGGAGAATTTAATCAATGGACAAATTTGAATTAGCACAGCGGGAAATTGAAAAGAAGAGTAGAGAATTAGATGACTTGGAAGACTATCATCAAGCCAAACTGAAAGAATTTGATGCTAAAAGTGACTATTTTCAAACTGCTTGGCAGTCAATACAAGGACTTCTTGATGAAAAATATGAGGAAACGTTGTACTATTTGAGGGCTACGGATGCTGATCAGAGCTTTTACGAAGTTCTTAATAGAGAAATAGGAGCTTATCAAATGATGTCGGAAGAGGCATTGGTACAGGCACGAAGAGACTTAGAGATAGAAGTTTCAGAAGAGGAGAAAGTTTTTCGAAAGAAAAGAAAGCAGCTGGATCAGGATTTGGATGAAGCATTTAGACGCAGACGTTTAGCAGCTGATCAAGAAAATCAAGAGCGGTAGATTAAGGAAGTGATATAAAATGGTAAAGACAATGCTTGAAAATATTACGGATGTTTTTACAAACGGAGGATTAGATGATTTAGGTGCTCGTCTGAATGACATCAAAAGACAGATCGAGAAAACTTTAATTACAAATGTCTATGCTCCGCATGCTCTTCAAAAGCGTGACTCTATTAAATCTAAATCAAAGCAAGAAATTAGTAAAATTGCAAAAGAAGGGGAGTCCGCCCTGCAAGGAGTGAATGATACTTTGGATAGTGCCATAAAAGGTCAATGGTCAACGGCGGTTAGAGAGGCTATTACAGAGTCAAGTAATAAATATAATAAAATCTGACAAATAAAAAGACAACAGGTCCTTTTTGTGACTAGTTGTCTTTTTTTGTTTCCTGATGAAAGATATTTTTCCAGCTTTCGTGGCGGCGCCAGAGACTGGTATGGATGATACCGTCCATTTCATAGCGTATCAGCTTGGTTTTTTGGCTGATTGAGAGGAGCTCGAAGTTCTGGATAGGCGTCTGCTCGGTTCTTTCTGCCTGAAACTCTGCCTTGTCCAGCTCACGGCCGTCTTGGGAAATGTAGATAAATTCCGAAGCGAGCAGGCTATCCAGCTGGCTGCCTTGATCTACCAGCTGCTCACGCATGAGCAGGTTTTGGGCGACATTGTCCAGCCTCTCTTCCTCTGGCAGGGGGGCTGGCTCGATGTGAATATCGGTGTCAAAGACGCCGAAGCGTTCCTGCAGCATTTCTTCGACCTGGTCGCAGATTTCGTGGCTTTCATAGACGGACAGGTCGGGATTCATTTCCAGAATCAGATCCAGATAGATATTGCTGCCGTAGGTTCGGCCCCGCTGGGATTTGACAGAAGTAATCTTAGGGATTTGCAGAATGGCCTTTTTATAGTCTTCCAGCAGGTTTTCATCAAAGCCATCGGACAGGCTGAAGGAGGATTCCATGAAAATATCATAGGCGGTCTTGAGGATAAAGAAGGTGATAATGATAGCGACAATCTTATCAACCAGAGGGAAATTAAGGGCGCTGGCGATGATGGCGACTGAGGTCCCCAGTGAGGTCAGGGCATCGGACAGATTGTCCTTGGCAGCGGCATCCAGAGCCTTGGAATGGGCTCGTTTGGCCAGAGCTTTATTGTAAAAATAAACCCCAAACATGACGATAGCAGAAAGGAGTCCAACGATGGCACCGAGGGGGTCAATCCGCGTTTCCTGATTGGAAATAATCTTCTGGATAGTCTCCATCAAAACATCAAAACCAACAAAAAACATAATGAAAGAAGTGATCAGACTGGCCAAATCTTCCATTTTCCAATGGCCGAATCGGTGGTCCCTGTCGGCCGGTTTGCGGGCCATACGCAGGCCGATGAGGACGGCAATATTGGCTACGATGTCCGAGATGTTGTTAAAACCGTCGGCTGTCAAACTGGAGGACTGGAGGCTGGCTCCGGCAATCAGCTTGGCAGAGGAGAGGATCAGATAGGTCAGGATAGCCAAGATGGCTCCCCGCTCAGCCAGTTTGAGATTCTTAGATGGGTGATTGTTCATGGCTCCTCCTTCGCTGCAATAAGAACCGGCAGTGAGCTTTTAAAATACGCTTATTATAGCAGATTCTGACTGATTTTTCAATTTTAAGGCTAGAGAATTTTTGAAGATGAGGCAGGAGGAAATCATAGTTTTCAGCTCAGAAAAATGCTATAATAGTCTCATTGCTGCTCAATGAAAATCAAAGAACAGACTAGAAAACGAGCCGCAGGCAGCTCAAATCACTGCTTTGAGGTTCGGATAGGACTTGCAAAGCAAGTCTCAACTTTGTTCGTCTTTTAGACTCCAAAAAGCTCCTACATTGAGGAAAACTCTGTTTTCCCCCATCCCCAACCTCTCACAGTCCCCCGGACTGTTTTGACACAAACTGCGTTTGTTTTATCCCCAACCTCTCCCAGTCCC
>NZ_QFAY01000012.1:55896-81957 GCF_017884005.1 Streptococcus panodentis | reverse complement strand
AACTAGAAAAAGGATAAGATCTTAAACCGACCTTATCCCTTTTTCATGAGTTGAAACTTTTTGTCTCAGCCTCATTTTCTATGTCTCTTAGCGATTCAGCCTGCAGGGCGCCGTGAGGTTAAAGGGATTGATGCTGACAGAGTCTGGGCGAGCCTTAGGAAGTCTTGATGATGATAAAGAAGGCTATAAGGCCTCCCTGCCTTAAATGTAAAAAATGTTGAAATAAATCGAATTACATGCTTTATAGACTTGAAATGAAATGAGTGTGGCTGCGGACACTTTAAACTAAGTGTATTCACACGAGACAGGTGAAGCGCAGCCATATCGTCATTTTGTTTATCTTTTATTACTTTGTTAGCTCGCCTTGCTTTAACAGTCTGGAAGGCTGACACTTCCAAGTGGAAGCTTCATCCACCACCTCAAAACCTCCACTGGAGCTTTTGAGCAGCTCGCTGCCTATCATTTTCTTATTTCAATTACTATAAGCAAAGGAAAGGACTACAAGGGGATGAACGAAGTCTGAAGCAGAAAGAGTGTGACAGGCGGGCGGGGCGGATGGAAGCATAAGAAAAAGCACCGGCTGGTGCTTTGCATTGCTTATTTGAGACCGTATTTTTTGTTGAAACGATCCACACGTCCATCTGCTTGAGTGAACTTTTGACGTCCAGTATAGAATGGGTGTGAGTCTGATGAAATTTCCACACGGATCAATGGGTAAGTTTCTCCTTCGAATTCAACAGTTTCGTTTGAACGCTTGGTTGAACCGCTGAGGAACTGGTAGCCGGTAGAAGTGTCCATGAAGACAACTGGGCGGTATTCTGGATGAATATCTTTTCTCATTTTACAAAAATTTCCTTTCTGCCATGGTCTCTCTGCGAGCCATAGATTACTTACTTTGATAGTTTATCAAATTATATCTGATTTGACAAGCCTTTTAGCTGATTTTCTTCCTTTTTTGCCAAGTCCTGCAGTTCTGCATAAATTTGATCCACTTCCTCTTTGGAAAAAGCGTTGGCGCCGCTGGCCAGCGGGTGTCCGCCGCCGTGGTGTTTTTTGGCAATCTCATTGATGGGAATGGACTTGCTGCGCATACGAACGCGGTAGTGGCCGTCAGGCTGCTCTACAAAGATAGCCCAAAGCTGGACATCTTCGATACGGCCGGGAGCGCCGACGATAGCAGAGGTATCCGCATCGCTTAAGCGGAGCTCCTGCAGCAGCTGCTGGCTCAGGATAATCCGCGCTGCGCCATTCTGATCCATTTCCAAGCTGTCATAGACATAGCCCTGCAGTCTGGCAATCGGCCAAGTGATGGCGTCCATTTTGCGGGCCAGACCGGAAAAGTCGAAAGGATACTGGCGCAGTCTGGCTGCTACCTCAAAAGTCCGTACGCTGGTAGAGGGATAAAGAAAGCGGCCGGTATCGCCGATTATGCCGGCATAGAGCAGTCTGGCCGCCTCCTCTCCTAAGTCTAATTGATTTTCAAAGGCCAAGAGAGCAATCATCTCGCTGGTGCTGCTGGCCGTCGTATCTACCAAGGAAAGATCGCCATAAACATCATCGTCAGGATGGTGGTCAATCTTTATCAGAAAGGCACCCGTTGCATAGCGCGAGTCGTCGATGCGGGCTGTATTGGCCGTATCGCAGACGATGACCAGAGCCTGCTCATAATCTGCATCCGCCACTTGGTCCATCTGGGCCAGCCAAGTGAGACTGGGCTCGTCGTAGCCAGTCACTTTAACCGTCTTTTGAGGGAAATGGTACTGCAGCAGCTTTTGCAGCCCGACCTGACTGCCCAGTGCGTCAGGATCCGGGCGCATATGGCGGTGAATGATAATCGTGTCGTGTTCTTTGATTTTTCTTAAAATATCATGGTAAAGATTCATAAATAGCCTCATCAACTTTCTCTCCCCATTGTAGCACAAGAGTTTTTATTTTTAAAATAAAAAAGATGTGATATAATGAGAGAAGATTATAATTTGGAGGACAATATGACCTTAGCGAAAATTGTATTTGCTAGTATGACCGGAAATACCGAGGAAATTGCAGATATTGTAGCTGATAAGCTGAGAGACTTGGACGTGGAAGTAGATGTGGATGAATGCACCACTGTTGATGCAGAAGATTTTCTGGAAGCCGATATTGCTGTCGTAGCTACCTACACTTACGGCGACGGTGAGCTGCCGGATGAAATCCTGGACTTCTATGAAGATCTGTCTGGTCTGGACTTATCCGGTAAGATTTACGGAGTAGTGGGGTCAGGCGATACCTTCTATGATGAATTCTGCAAGGCAGTGGATGATTTTGACGCGGTTTTTGCAGGGACTGGTGCTGAAAAAGGTTCTGAAAATGTCAAGGTAGACCTGTCTGCTGAAGACGATGATATTGAGCGCTTAGAAGCATTTGCAGAAGACTTGGTTAATAAAGTTTAAAATGATAAAAGATAGGAAACGGCTGCGGCCGTTTTTTCTTTATAGGGAGCTTATTTTCTGACAATTCTTATGATAAACGGTATAATATAGGTAAGCGCTATCTATAATGAAAAGGAGGAGCTCCTATGAAAGAACGCGACTATGCTTTTGGCTTCCATGACGATGTCAAGCCACTTTTCTCTACAGGAAAGGGGCTGACAGAAGAAGTGGTTCGGGAAATTTCTGAAATCAAGAACGAGCCCCAGTGGATGCTGGATTACCGGCTTCGTTCGCTGGAGCTCTTTCATAAGCTGCCCATGCCGGACTTTGGTCCGGACCTATCCGGCATTCGCTTCGATGATATTATCTACTATCAAAAGCTGAGCGGAGAGCGGGCCAGAAGCTGGGATGAAGTGCCGGACGAGATCAAGAAAACCTTTGATCGGCTGGGCATTCCTGAAGCGGAGAAGCAATTTCTGTCTGGAGCGGTGGCCCAGTATGAGTCCGAAGTTGTTTACCACAATATGAAGGAAGAATTTGCCAAGATGGGCATCATCTTTACCGATACGGATACGGCAGTTCAGGAATATCCCGACTTGGTCAGGCAGTATTTCGGCACGGTCATTTCCAATGCAGAGCATAAATTTTCAGCCCTCAACAGTGCCGTATGGTCAGGCGGGACCTTTATCTATGTGCCTAAAAATGTCCAATGCCAGGTGCCGGTGCAGACCTATTTTCGGATTAACGGTGAAAATGCCGGTCAGTTTGAGCGCTCGCTGATGATCATTGAGGAGGGGGGCTCGATCCAGTATATCGAAGGCTGCACAGCGCCGACTTATACAGCTAACAGCCTCCATGCTGCCAATGTGGAGATTATTGTCAAAAAAGATGCCTTTTTCCGCTACACCACCATCCAGAACTGGTCGGACAATGTTTACAATCTGGTGACAGAGCGGGGGACGGTCGAAGAAGGCGGCACGCTGGAGTGGATTGACGGCAATCTGGGCAGCAAGGTCAATATGAAATACCCCTGCAGCATTCTCAACGGCCGCAACGCCAGGACTTCGGTCTTGTCCATGTCCTTTGCCAACTACGGCCAGCATCTGGATGCCGGCTGCAAGGTCTTTCACAATGCTCCTAAAACCTCCAGTACACTGATTTCCAAGTCAGTGGCCAAGGACGGCGGTAAAACGGATTACCGCGGTCAGGTTCGCTTTGGCAAGAACAGTGCTGGCTCCAAGTCCCATATTGAGTGCGATACTATTCTCATGGACGGAGAATCCAGCTCTGACACCATTCCTTTCAATGAAATCCATAATTCCAACGTAGCCTTGGAACATGAGGCCAAGGTTTCCAAGGTTTCAGAAGATCAGCTCTACTACATCATGAGCCGCGGCATCAGTGAAGAAGAAGCAACGGCCATGATTATCAATGGCTTTATGGAGCCCATCACCAAGGAGCTGCCTATGGAATACGCCGTCGAACTCAACCAGCTCATCAACATGAGCATGGAAGGCTCAGTTGGCTAAAACAGTCTGGGAGACTGTTTTAGGTTGTGGATAAAAACTCGCCTTTGCGAGTTTTCTTTCATTCTGGCAGGCTGCGGTCTTGTTTCTATCAGGATGGCCATCTGACGGAGCGAAGCCGGCCTGTTTTTCATTGCCTTCTGTTTTTTCCTTTTCAATCCAAGCTAGAAAGTTTGCCGATATTTTGGTATGATAAAGAGAAAAATAAGGAGGCGGCAGATGAAGTTAGAAGAAATCAGACAGGAAATTGATCAGGTGGATGATGCCTTGGTGGCTCTGCTGGAGAAGCGGATGAATCTGGTCGGACAAGTAGTGGCTGTTAAGAAATCAACCGGCAAAGCGGTCTTGGATACCAAGCGGGAAGCAGTTATTTTCGCCAAAGCGGCCGATAAGGTGGTCAACAAAGCCTACCAAGATACAATCGTTGCGACCTTTTCAGATATTCTCAAACGATCGCGTGCTTATCAAGACAAACACTTGGGTGCGGAAACGAAGAACAGTCAATAGTTGTATTTTTTATGAAAAATGTGTAGAATAAGAGTCAAAGGGATGGTGCACCCCTATAACCGCTAGTGATAGCTGATGGCGCCTGTTAGAAATAAGAGCTTATTGTTTTTACTGAGCTTTTATTTCTAACAGGCGCTTTTTGCTGCTTATTCATAATAAAGGAGACAGAGAAGAATGAAGAAGATTAAAGCCTATCCCCTGCTAGCTGTTTTGGCCGTTGTGATTGGAGGGATTGTTGGAATGGTAGACACTGTTTTTGGACGAGTGTTACTCTACTTGTCTGATTTTAGAGGAGAGCATATCATCTTTCTTCTTCCTATTTTACCTTTTGCCGGACTTTTAATCGACTTTCTTTACCAGCGCTGTGGGGGGAGCAGTCGAAAGGGGATGACGCTGGTCTTTGCTGTCGGTCATGGAGAGGAAGATGAAATCCCCAAACGGCTGATTCCTCTCATCATTGTGTCTACTTGGCTGACCCATCTTTTCGGCGGATCGGCTGGCCGAGAAGGAGTAGCCGTGCAGTTGGGAGCGGCTGTATCGAATTGGTTTTCTTCTCGGTTCAGGATAAAAGATGTATCAAAAATCTTTTTGATCACTGGCATGTCGGCTGGCTTTGCCGGTCTTTTCCAGACCCCTTTGGCGGCTGCTTTCTTCGCGATGGAAGTCTTAGTGGTGGGGAGGTTAGAGCTATCGGCTTTCCTTCCGGCTGTCATTGCAGCACTGACAGCATCCTGGACCTCTCATACTCTGGTATTAGAAAAGTTCACTTTCCCCTTGGAGCAGAGAGTGGACTGGAGTATCGGAAATATCCTCAAACTCCTGCTTCTGGGCCTCCTATTTGGCTTAGCAGGAAAAGCCTTTGCGCTCGCTCTGTCTTGGGCTAAGAAAAAAGCTGCACTTCGCTTTAAAAATCCCTATATCAGAATACTGATGCTGGGGCTGCTGTTGACAGGGTTGCTCCTGTTCTTGGACAGGGGCAGATATGCCGGGCTGGGGACCAATCTCATATCTGCAAGCCTCCATCAGGGAAGGATTTACCCTTACGATTGGCTATTGAAGCTGGCCTTGACCGTTCTTACTTTGGCCGCTGGCTATCAAGGCGGAGAAGTGACCCCGCTCTTTGCTATTGGGGCCAGTCTGGGAACGGTGCTTGCTCCTCTGATGGGCTTTCCGCTTGCCTTTACGGCTGCTCTGGGTTATGCGGCTGTATTTGGCAGCGCAACCTCTACCTTGCTAGGCCCGATTTTGATTGGCTGTGAAGTCTTTGGCTTTGCCTATCTGCCTTACTTTTCTCTGGTCTGCCTGACCGCCTTTGTCTTGAAACACGACCGCTCTATTTACGGGGCGCAAAAAGTCATGGATTATCAAAATATGACTTTACATTTTCCAAAATTCTGATATAATATACTTTGTGCCTAATGGAAGCACAGAAAACGGCTAATCCGCTGCGGTCCTGAATTGTAAGATTAGTAAGATAGGAGAAGAAAAAATGAATCCATTAATCCAAAGTTTGACTGAAGGTCAACTGCGTACTGACATCCCTGCATTCCGTCCCGGTGACACCGTGCGCGTTCACGCCAAAGTCGTCGAAGGAACCCGCGAGCGGATCCAGATCTTTGAAGGTGTGGTTATCGCCCGTAAAGGTGCTGGTATTTCAGAAACTTACACCGTACGTAAAATCTCTAACGGTATCGGTGTTGAACGGACTTTCCCAATCCACACTCCGCGTGTTGACAAGATTGAAGTTGTTCGTTACGGTAAAGTCCGTCGTGCTAAATTGTACTACCTGCGTGCATTGCAAGGTAAGGCAGCGCGTATCAAAGAAATCCGCCGTTAAGCATTTAGAAATAACTCTGTCACTCGGCAGAGTTTTTCTCTAAGTCCCCTTAGTTCAATGGATATAACAACTCCCTCCTAAGGAGTAGTTGCTGGTTCGATTCCGGCAGGGGACATAGATTCTATTCAAACAACCCTTGGAAATTCAGTATTTTCAAGGGTTTTTATTTTGTCTGACTCAAATCTGCTCTGATTCGCCCAAAATCGTCGAAAATATTTTAGGTTGGAAAATTAGCCTCAAATAGCTCCCTAATCTATTTGAGCAGTCTGCGGTTAGCTTCGGCATTGTTTGTATTGAAACGAATATTGTCAATACAAACAATTCCTGTCACTAGGACAGGTCACCAGTCAGTATAAATAGCAACCAAAAGAGAACCCTACTTAAAATAGGCAGGGTTCTCTTTTATAGTCTTTTAGAAGTGAAACTGTCTAGGGGACAGTTTCGGCCTGTCGCTTAAAATATAGGACGATAGGGCAGCGAGCCGCTCAAAAGCTCAGATGGAGTTTTTAGGTGGCAGATAAAGCTTCCGCTAGGAAGTAAGTGTCAGCTGGTACTGAGGTATGGCTGATGGCGGTGGGGCAGACTCACTTACCCACAACCTTTCTATCTCACTATCTTGTTTCTAGGTTCAGGCTGTTAAAGCAAGGCGAGCTAACAAAGTAATAAAAGATAAACTAAATGACGATAGAACAAAAGGTTTGTAAGCGTCAGCATTTATTGTGATTTAGCCTGTTCTATAATCGCATCAATATCAGCTGTTCCGGTGATTCCGAATTTGGCATAGACGTCATTAACTGGACTAGGGTCAACATCAATGCTATTGATATTTCTGCCTTCTGATGTGATAGAGACATACCGTCCATCAGTTCTAATCATGACCCAAAGTCCTTGTGAAGCGAATAGATAGCCATCCTATTTCTTTTCGACCTTACCGATTTCAGGGAAAGTGATAAAAGTGGCTTCGGAAGTAAAGGAAACTTCCTTGCCATCTACTATAGAAGCATTTGAACTACTGTTAGTGCTTGGAATGCTGCTGGAGGCAGAAGATGAGCTGGAAGAGGGCGAGATTTCCGATTTCTTTGATGATGTAGAGCTGGATTTGCCGCTTGATGTGGCTTTACGAGAAGTCTTGGCTTTGTCGCTGGACTGGAACGAAGTCTTTGACTGATGCTGAGAACAAGCTACCAGAGTAAGCAGGCTAGCAGCTAGCAAGATTGTCTGATAATTTTTTTCATAATGAAGCTCCTTAGAGGTGGGAAAGTAATATTGTATATGAGTTTGGAGGAACTAACGTATAAAAATAGCGCCGAATCGGCGCTCACTTTTTCAAGTTGGGTACGGACTGGATCAAAAATCACTGCCTTATTTTAACTTGCTGTGTTGTTTCGAATAGTTCCAACAAAATAATTATACAATATTTCTCTTTAAATGTAAACGTTTTTGTGTTAAAATATTGACATAAAAAACAACTTTATAAAAGGGGATTGTTATGAAGAAACCATATTCAATAGGACTTGATATAGGAACGAATAGCGTTGGTTGGGCTGTGGTAACAGATGACTATAAAGTTCCTGCTAAGAAAATGAAAGTTTTGGGAAATACAGATAGAAGCCATATCAAGAAAAATTTATTGGGAGCTTTATTATTCGATGATGGAAATACTGCTGAGAGCAGACGCCTGAAACGAACGGCTCGTCGGCGTTATACTCGACGTCGCAACCGGATTCTTTACTTGCAAGAAATTTTTGCGGAAGCAATGAGGGAGATAGATGATAGCTTTTTCCAGCGTTTGGACGATTCTTTTCTTGTTGCGGAAGATAAAAGAGGAGAACGCCATCCTGTTTTTGGAGATATTGCTGCAGAAACAAAATACCATGAAGAGTTTCCGACAATCTACCATTTAAGGAAACGCCTAGCTGATAGCCCCCAAAAGGCCGACTTACGTCTAGTCTATCTTGCTTTAGCTCATATCATCAAATATAGAGGACATTTTCTTATAGAAGGAGAATTAGATACACGGAATAATAATGTCCAACAACTGTTTCAGGAGTTTTTAAAGATTTACGATAATACTTTTGAAAGAAGCGCCCTTCAGGACGAAAATGCTCAAGCAGAAGAGATTTTAACAGATAAAATTAGCAAAACTGCAAAGAAGGATAGAATCCTAAAACTTTTTCCAAACGAAAAATCGAATGGTCAGTTTGCAGAATTTTTAAAATTAATCGTCGGAAACCAAGCTGATTTTAAAAAGTTTTTTGAATTGGAAGAAAAGGCACCATTGCAATTTTCTAAAGATAGCTATGACGAGGATTTGGAAACACTATTGGGACAAATCGGAGATGAGTATGCAGATCTTTTTGTAGCAGCTAAAAAATTATACGACAGTATCCTTTTGTCAGGGATTTTAACGGTATCAGACACTGCTACGAAAGCTCCTCTTTCGGCATCTATGAAGCAGCGATATACGGAGCACGAGGAAGATTTGGCAAAACTGAAACATTATATCCGCAAGAAACTGTCCGCTAGCTATAAGGAGTTTTTTTACGATAAATCTAAAGATGGTTATGCTGGCTATATTGATGGAAAAACGACTCAAGAAGCCTTTTATAAATACATTAAAAAATTACTTCCAGTAACTGATGAAACAAAGGATTTTCTCGAAAAAATTGAGCGTGAAGATTTCCTGAGAAAACAACGGACCTTTGACAATGGTTCTATTCCGCATCAAATTCACTTGCAGGAATTGCGGGCTATTATCCAAAAACAAGCTGAATTTTATCCGTTTTTAGCAGATAACAAAGAGAAGATTGAGCAAATATTGACTTTTCGTATTCCATACTATGTCGGCCCACTGGCACGCGGTAAGAGTGATTTTGCTTGGTTTAGCAGAATATCTGATGAGAAAATCACCCCCTGGAACTTTGAACAGATGATTGATAAAGAAGCTTCAGCAGAAGCCTTTATAAATAAAATGACGAATTATGATCTATACTTGCCAGACGAAAAAGTCCTTCCAAAACACAGCTTATTGTATGAAAAGTTTGCTGTGTATAATGAATTGACGAAAGTTCGATTTATCGCAGAAGGAATGAAAGAATATGAGTTTCTGGATAATGGTCAGAAAAAACAAATCGTTACTAACTTGTTTAAGACAAAGCGCAAAGTAACAGAACGAGATCTAAAAGAGCATCTGCATCATGTTGATGGATATGATGGCATTGAATTAAAAGGGATTGAACAGAAATTTAATGCTGGTCTATCGACTTACCATGATTTGTTGAAAATTATCAACAATAAGGAATTTATGGACGATGCTGAGAATGAAGAAATCCTTGAAGATATCGTACATACTTTAACGATTTTTGAAGATAAAGATATGATAAAGCAACGGTTATCTAAATATGAAAATCTATTTGATAAAAAGGCTTTAAACAATTTGTCTCGTCGGCATTATACTGGCTGGGGCCGTTTATCCGCTAAGTTAATCAATGGTATTCGCGATAGTCAAACTGGTAAGTCTATTTTGGATTATCTGATTGATGATTGCAGCAATCGTAATTTTATGCAACTCATTAATGACGATGGACTTTCTTTTAAAGAAAGTATTCAAAATGCACAAGTAACAGGGGAAAATGATAATCTGAAGCAAATTGTTCAAGAACTTGCAGGCAGCCCCGCTATAAAAAAAGGAATTTTGCAAAGCCTAAAGATTGTTGACGAACTCGTCGAAATAATGGGCTACAATCCTGAAAGTATCGTTGTAGAAATGGCGCGTGAGAACCAGTTTACAAATCAAGGACGACGCAATTCACAGCAGCGTTTAAAGAAGTTGACAGATTCTATCAAAGAGTTAGGAAGTTCTATTCTGAAAGAGCATCCGGTTGATAATTCGCAGTTACAAAACGATCGATTATTTTTATACTATCTGCAAAATGGTAAGGATATGTATACGGGAGAAGCTTTGGATATGGATAAGCTTAGTTCGTATGATATTGATCACATTATTCCACAAGCCTTTATCAAAGACGATTCTTTGGATAATCGTGTTCTGGTTTCCTCTGCTAAAAACCGTGGAAAATCGGACGATGTTCCAAGTGCCGAAGTTGTTCAAAAGATGAAAGGCTTTTGGCAACAATTGTTGGATTCCAAATTGATTTCAGAGCGTAAATTCAATAATTTGACCAAGGTTGAACGCAATGGTCTCACAGAGGACGATAAAGCTGGATTTATCAAACGTCAATTAGTCGAAACACGGCAAATCACTAAGCATGTGGCTCAGATTTTGGATAGCCGGTTTAATGAGGAAATCAATGAACAAGGAAAGAAGATTCGCAAAGTTAAAATCGTAACGCTTAAATCCAATTTGGTCTCCAATTTCCGTAAAGAATTTGGATTTTATAAAGTACGGGAAATGAACGACTATCATCATGCACACGATGCCTATTTGAATGCAGTAGTGGCTAAGGCTATTTTGACGAAATATCCTAAGTTGGAACCAGAATTTGTCTATGGGGAGTATCCAAAATATAATAGCTTCCGAGAACGAAAATCTGCTACAGCAAAAGTTTATTTTTATTCCAATATTATGAACTTTTTCAAAACGACCATCAAATTAGCAGATGGTTCTGAGAAAGAGAGACCTCAAATAGAAACGAATGAGGAAACTGGTGAAATCGTTTGGGATAAAACAAAACACTTTGAAATAGTCCGTAAAGTGCTAGCTTATCCACAAGTAAATATCGTGAAAAAAACAGAAGAGCAGACGGGAGGCTTTTCTAAAGAATCTATCTTGCCGAAAGGAAATTCTGATAAACTTATTCCCCGAAAGACTAAGAAGATTCACTGGGATACTAGCAAATATGGAGGATTTGATAGCCCGATTGTCGCTTACTCTGTTTTAGTGATTGCTGATATTGAAAAAGGGAAAGCTAAAAAATTTAAAACTATCAAAACATTGATTGGTGTTACCATCATGGAGAGACCATCTTTTGAAAAGGATCCGATTGCTTTCCTTGAAAATAAAGGATACCAAAACATCAGGAAAGAGAATATTATCAAGCTACCCAAATATAGTCTATTTGAACTAGAAAATGGGCGACGTCGATTATTAGCCAGCGCTAGAGAACTTCAAAAAGGGAATGAAATAGTCTTGCGGAATCAGCTAGTAACCTTGCTTTATCATGCTAAAAATATTCATAAACTTGATGAACCTGAACATATGCAGTATGTCGTACAGCATAGGAGTGAGTTTTATGAATTGCTAGATTTCTTATCTGCCTTTTCTAAGAAATATATCTTGGCAGAAGCAAGTTTAGAAAAAATTAGCGAGTTATTTACTCAAAATGAACAAGCTTCTATTGAAGAGTTAGCAAGTTCATTTATCAATTTATTAACTTTTACCGCCATGGGAGCTCCAGCGACTTTCCAATTTTTTGGCAAAGATATTGATAGGAAGCGGTATACCTCAACTACGGAAATTCTTGATGCCACTCTCATCCATCAATCTATCACCGGTCTCTACGAAACCCGTATTGATCTGAGTAAGTTAGGAGAAGACTCATGGGATGGCGAACAGTAGTCGTTAATACACATTCTAAGCTTTCCTACAAAAATAATCATTTGATTTTCAAAGATGCCTCTCGGACAGAGTTGATTCATCTGTCCGAGGTGGATATCTTGCTGCTGGAAACAACCGATATTGTCCTATCAACGATGCTGATAAAACGTTTGGTGGACGAGAATGTGTTGGTTATTTTTTGTGATGATAAACGCTTGCCGACAGCTTTTCTGATGCCTTATTATGCACGGCATGATTCTAGTTTGCAATTATCAAAACAAGTGTCCTGGAGCGAAGAAGTTAAAGCAGAGGTATGGACAAACATTATTGCGCAAAAAATTTTGAATCAAGCTATTTATCTCGGTGATTGCAATTTTTTGGAAAAATCTCAATCCATAATAGATTTATACAATGGTTTAGAGTTGTTCGACCCAAGCAATCGTGAGGGGCATGCGGCTCGTATTTATTTCAATACCTTATTTGGCAATGACTTTAGCCGTGAGCAGGACAATGATATTAATGCCGCTCTTGATTATGGTTATACTTTGATTTTAAGTATGTTTGCGCGTGAGATTGTTTTATCAGGCTGTATGACGCAGTTCGGCTTGAAACATGCAAATCAATTTAATCAATTTAATTTGGCTAGCGATATTATGGAACCCTTTCGTCCAATTATTGATCAAATTGTTTATGAAAATAGAGACAGCAGTTTTGTAAAAATCAAAAAAGAATTGTTTGCTATCTTTTCTGATACATTTATTTATAATGGTAAAGAAATGTATTTATCAAATATTGTCAGTGATTACACGAAAAAAATAATTAAAGCTTTAAATCAAAGTGGGAAAGGAGTTCCTGAATTTAGGATATGAGTTATCGTTATATGCGGATGATGTTAATGTTTGATATGCCGGTAGATACTGCCGAAGAGCGAAAGGCTTATCGTAAATTTAGGAAGTTTCTGATTGAAGAAGGTTTTATTATGCATCAGTTTTCCATATACAGCAAACTGCTTTTGAATCATTCGGCCAATACTGCTATGGTCGAAAGACTGAAAGCAAACAACCCTAAAAAGGGGAATATAACCCTTCTCACAGTGACAGAGAAGCAGTTTTCCAGAATGCTTTATCTGAGTGGGGAAAAAGATATGAGTCTTGCTAATACAGATTCTCGATTGATATTTTTAGGTGAGGAGTTTGCAGATGAAGATTAATTTTCCGATTTTGGATGAAGCGCTGGCGATTGATAAGGCAACCTTTTTAGTTCTGGAAGAGCAAACCGTTTTTTCAAATCTTGTAAAACATCTTTATCAGTATTCGGAAGAAGATAAACTGCAAATGTTTGACTCCAAGCTGAAAGCGCTGAAAGAATCTGAGTTATTAATCATTACAGACATTTTGGGCTATAATCTAAATTCTTCTGCTATACTAAAGCTGATACATGCTGATTTGGAGAATCAATTAAATGAGAAGCCGGAAGTGAAATCAATGATAGAGCAGTTGGTATTGACTATCACCGATTTAATCGCATCTGAGTGTTTGGAGCATGAACTGGATCTGGGATGTCATGAGGCCAGTGTATTGGACTTAATGGATGTTTGTGATGTCAAAATTGAGACGATGAGTGACACAATTTTTAACAAGTGTTTAGAAATTGTTCAAGTTTTTAAATACTTGTCAAAAAAGAAATTGCTGATTTTTATCAATACAGCAGCCTATTTATCAAAGAGTGAATTAAAGGAACTAGTTGAATACATCCAATTAAATAATGTGAATGTCTTATTTATCGAACCTAGAAAAGTTTTCGATTTCCCACAGTATATATTGGATAACGATTATTTCTTAAACAGGGAAAATATGGTATAATCATAGTAATGAATGGAACCAAACGAGCTGAAGTCTGGCTGAGACGAGCAGCGCGATTACGAAATTTCGTAAGAAAAAATATTCTACGAGGTTTTAGAGCTGTGTTGTTTCGAATGGTTCCAAAACTCTCGTACATCATACTCTTCAACAATCACTGTTTTAGAGCTGTGTTGTTTCGAATGGTTCCAAAACTTTTCAATATCCTCACCACCATCATGGGAAGTTTTAGAGCTGTGTTGTTTCGAATGGTTCCAAAACGCTGTTCCGTCCGCCTTTCAGTACGTTGTAGTTTTAGAGCTGTGTTGTTTCGAATGGTTCCAAAACCAATATCAAGACGCTGCTCAAGCCCTGTCAGTTTTAGAGCTGTGTTGTTTCGAATGGTTCCAAAACAAAGGTAGATGTGAGCCTTTTCTCTCAAATGTTTTAGAGCTGTGTTGTTTCGAATGGTTCCAAAACCTACAGCGCCTGTAGCACGAGCCAGACCCCGTTTTAGAGCTGTGTTGTTTCGAATGGTTCCAAAACCAAAATAAAAGCAGCTAAAAACAAATGCACGTTTTAGAGCTGTGTTGTTTCGAATGGTTCCAAAACAGCTTCTTCGCGCTCACGACGTGACTCTTCGTTTTAGAGCTGTGTTGTTTCGAATGGTTCCAAAACCGTCTTTCCAAGCCCCCAGGCCGCGCTGATGTTTTAGAGCTGTGTTGTTTCGAATGGTTCCAAAACTACTTTCTTTACGATAGTTGTGTTTTTCGAGTTTTAGAGCTGTGTTGTTTCGAATGGTTCCAAAACTCTAATAGTATGACGGCAAAAGTGCTAGCTGTTTTAGAGCTGTGTTGTTTCGAATGGTTCCAAAACATGGAGATTTTACGTATGCCATCTTGTGATGTTTTAGAGCTGTGTTGTTTCGAATGGTTCCAAAACTGCGCTAAAAATCCCCGTGTCTGTAACACGGTTTTAGAGCTGTGTTGTTTCGAATGGTTCCAAAACGATAGCTGGTCTGATAATGACGGCTACCGTGTTTTAGAGCTGTGTTGTTTCGAATGGTTCCAAAACTCAACTTTACTAGCAATCTCTTTGAGATTAGTTTTAGAGCTGTGTTGTTTCGAATGGTTCCAAAACTGTTGCGCTTGAGCATTTTCCAGCCAATCTGTTTTAGAGCTGTGTTGTTTCGAATGGTTCCAAAACAAGGTAGCCAGATTACAAAAAGCATATTAAGTTTTAGAGCTGTGTTGTTTCGAATGGTTCCAAAACAGACCTCGCCGAAAGTAAAGGCTACTGTCCGTTTTAGAGCTGTGTTGTTTCGTTTTTATTTATCATAAAAGAGGCTGAGACAGACTCCCATGATGGCTGCGCCCTCACCCACAGAGGGAGCTATCTTTGGGAAGATACCGTATAAAAAGTCCTTCAGTCTCGCTTTGTTTTGGAAAAAAACTCTTGACGCGGTAGCTGATTGGACTTTTTGTTCGTCTTTTAGACTCCAAAAAGCTCCTAATCATCCTCGCGGGGCTGGGACGACGAACTAAATTTTTTCAAAATTTAGTTCTGTCCCACCGCCTTTCTTCTCTATTTCCCCAGGCAAAACTGGCTGAAGAGCTGGGTGATCAGTTCGTCGGGGGCAGCGTCGCCGGTGATTTCGCCTAGGATTTCCCAAGTGCGGGTCATGTCGACTTGGAGGAGGTCTACTGGCATGCCTAGTTCCAGTCCTTGGTTGACGGCTTGCAGGCTTTCCAGAGCTTTTTCAATCAGGGAAATGTGGCGGGCATTGGACAGATAGGTAGCGTCCTGCTCCACGATGCCGGCATTGTCAAAGAAGAGCTGGTTGATGCGGTCTTCGATTTTGTCAATATTTTGATTGTGGAGCACGGAAATCTTGATGCAATCTGCCGGCAGCTGATTGGCTTCGATCTTTTCATCCAGATCAGTCTTATTCAGCAGAACGATGCGGTTGCTGTCTTGGCTGAGCTCAAGCAATTGCCGGTCTTGCGCTGTCAGCGGTTCGCTGGCATTGAGGACTAAGAGCACCAGATCGGCTTCCTGCAGGGCTTTTTTGGAGCGTTCAACCCCAATCTGCTCGACCAAATCGTCTGTATCACGGATGCCCGCAGTATCGATGAGTTTCAGCGGTACACCTTTGATATTGACATACTCCTCGATGACATCCCGGGTTGTCCCCGCAATGTCTGTCACAATAGCCTTGTCCTCCCGCAGGAGATTGTTGAGCAGGCTGGACTTGCCGACATTGGGCCGGCCGATGATAGCGGTGGAGATGCCTTCACGCAGGATCTTGCCCCGGCGGGCAGTCTGCAGCAAATCGCTCAGCAATTTTTCAAATTCTGCTGTTTTTTCCCGCAGGAGCTGAGTGGTCATCTCCTCCACATCATCATACTCTGGATAGTCGATATTGACCTCCACCTGAGCCAGCGTGTTGAGGATTTCCTGGCGGGTGCTGTTGATGAGGTCAGACAGAGAGCCGTCCAGCTGCTTAACGGCGTTGTTCATCGCCTTGTCAGTCTTGGCCCGGATAATGTCCATGACGGCCTCGGCCTGAGTCAGATCTACCCGGCCATTGAGAAAGGCCCGCTTGGTGAACTCTCCGGGCTCCGCCATTCTGGCCCCCTCGCGGATAGCCAGCTGCAGGATCTCATTGGTCACGGCAATCCCGCCGTGGGTGTTGATCTCAATGATGTCCTCGCGCGTGAAAGTCTTAGGCGAGCGCATGGCACCGACCATGACCTCATCCAGCACCTCCTGGTTTTGAGGGTCGACGATGTGGCCGTAGTTGAGCGTGTGGCTCGCCGCCTTTTCCAGATTTTTTCCTTTGAAGATCTTTTGGGCAATGGCAAAGCTGTCCGTCCCGCTCAGTCTGACGATGCCGATGGCGCTTTCTCCAAGGGGCGTCGAAATCGCAGCGATGGTATCAAATTCACGTGTAATCATGTCTGTTTTTCCTTCTCCGTCTGTATACAATACTCTCATTGTAACGCAAAAAAAGAGCTGGAGCAAGGGTTTGACTTGCAATCTTTTCGATCAGTCACAGGACTTGCTGGTCTAGCGCAGATACTGCGGAGTGAAAAGCGGACTGGTTTTAAGGGTTTCCTTGTTCAATCAATTCATTTTCTTGTGCCGAAAACACTTTCATGTTGCAAATAATCATGGTATAATGGAATCAGCTTGATTTTAGGAGAATTGGATGAACAATCTGAAAAAAATGGCAGGCGTCAAGGCTGCTGAATTTGTGCAGGACGGTATGGTTGTTGGACTGGGAACGGGTTCAACTGCCTATTATTTTGTCGAGGAAATCGGCCGCCGCATCAAGGAAGAAGGGCTGTCTATCGTAGCTGTGACAACTTCCAGTGTGACCAGCCGCCAAGCAGAAGGCCTGGGGATTCCGCTGAAATCTATTGATGAAGTGGATCAGGTAGATGTGACGGTAGACGGTGCAGATGAGGTCGATGCGGCCTTTAACGGTATCAAGGGCGGCGGCGGCGCTCTCCTGATGGAGAAGGTGGTCGCTGCAATCACCAAGCACTATATCTGGGTCGTGGATGAAAGCAAAATGGTAGAAAAACTGGGCGCTTTCAAACTGCCGGTAGAAGTGGTCCAATATGGTGCGGAGCAGCTTTTCCGCCGGTTTGAAATTGCAGGTTACAAGCCAAGTTTCCGTCAGAAAGACGGCCGGCGCTATATCACCGATATGCAGAATTTTATCATCGATCTGGACCTTGGTGTGATTGAGAATCCGGTTGCCTTCGGTCAGGAGCTGGACCATATGGTCGGCTTAGTAGAGCATGGCCTTTTCAACCAAATGGTGGACAAGGTCATCGTGGCGGGTCAGGCTGGTCTGCAAGTTTTAGAAGCTAAGAAATAGAAAGAGGTTTTTATGTCAAAATTTAGTCGCATTCACTTGGTTGTGCTGGACTCAGTCGGTATCGGAGCAGCTCCTGATGCCAATAACTTTGTCAATGCCGGAGTGCCAGACGGTGCTTCCGATACGCTGGGACACATTTCCAAAACAGTCGGCCTGGAAGTGCCCCATATGGCTCAGATCGGTCTGGGCAATATCGAGCGGGAAAGGCCGCTCAAGACAGTCGCCAGAGAGGAAAAGCCCAGCGGCTACTATACAAAATTAGAAGAAGTTTCGCTGGGCAAGGACACCATGACCGGCCACTGGGAGATTATGGGCCTCAACATCACCGAGCCATTTGACACTTTCTGGAATGGCTTTCCCGAAGAAATCATCACTAAAATCGAAGAATTTTCAGGGCGCAAGGTGATTCGTGAAGCCAACAAACCCTACTCAGGCACAGCGGTTATCGATGACTTTGGTCCCCGCCAGATGGAAACCGGCGAGCTGATTATCTATACTTCAGCTGATCCAGTTCTCCAGATTGCGGCGCACGAAGAGGTCATTCCGCTGGATGAGCTCTACCGTATCTGCGAATACGCCCGCTCGATTACGCTGGAGCGTCCGGCTCTCTTGGGGCGGATTATCGCCCGGCCTTATGTTGGTGAGCCCGGTCATTTCACACGGACAGCCAACCGGCACGACTATGCAGTATCGCCTTTTGAGCCGACGGTCTTGGATAAGCTCAATGAGGCCGGTATTGCGACCTATGCGGTGGGCAAGATTAATGACATTTTTAACGGTGCTGGTATCAATCACGATGTAGGGCACAACAAGTCGAACAGCCACGGTGTGGACAATCTAATCAAAACCATTCAATCCGAAGAGTTTAAGCAGGGCTTCTCGTTCACGAATCTGGTAGACTTTGACGCCCTCTACGGACACCGCCGCGACCCGCAGGGCTACCGTGACTGCCTGCAGGAGTTTGACAGCCGGCTGCCGGAAATCATCGACAGCATGCGCGAGGATGATCTGCTGATGATTACAGCGGATCATGGCAATGACCCGACCTATGCGGGAACAGACCATACGCGTGAGTATATCCCGCTTTTGGTCTTTGGCAAATCACTCAAAGGCCACGGCCATCTGCCCATCGGTCATTTTGCGGATATTTCAGCGACGGTTGCGGAGAACTTTGGCGTGGACAAGGCTATGATCGGCCAAAGCTTCCTCAATGAATTGGTCTAAGCGAAAGGAAAAGGGATGACAACTTTATCTGAAAAAATCAAAGAAACAGCTGCTTTTTTACAGGAAAAGGGCATGACAGCACCTGCGTTTGGTCTTATCTTAGGATCCGGCTTGGGAGAGCTGGCTGATGAGATTGAGAATGCCATCAGCCTAGACTATGCGGATATTCCCAACTGGGGCCGTTCAACGGTGGTCGGCCATGCGGGCAAGCTGGTCTATGGCGACTTGGCTGGCCGTAAGGTTCTGGCTCTGCAGGGACGTTTCCACTTTTACGAGGGCAATCCGATGGAAGTCGTGACCTTCCCTGTCCGTGTCATGAAGGCACTGGGTGCAGCCGGTGTGATTGTCACCAACGCAGCGGGCGGCATCGGCTACGGTCCCGGAACGCTCATGGCCATTTCAGACCATATCAATATGACCGGTCAAAATCCGCTGATTGGCGCTAATCTGGACGAGTTTGGCCCGCGCTTTCCTGATATGTCAGATGCTTACACCAAGGCCTACCGTGAGAAAGCACACGCCGTGGCTGAAAAGCTGGGCATTGACCTGCAGGAAGGAGTCTATCTGGGTGTGACCGGTCCGACCTATGAGACACCGGCCGAAATCCGCGCCTTCCAGACCTTGGGGGCCAGTGCGGTCGGTATGTCAACGGTGCCGGAAGTCATCGTGGCCGCTCACTCCGGCCTCAAAGTGCTGGGGATTTCCGCCATTACCAACTTTGCGGCAGGCTTCCAAAGCGAGCTCAACCATGCAGAAGTTGTAGAAGTGACCGAGCGGATCAAGGAAAACTTCAAAGGCTTTGTCAAGGCTGTGCTGACTGAGCTGTAAAAGTCCGCAGAAAGGAGCTTGGGATGCGTGTTCATTTTGTTTTACATGAGTCCTTTGAGGCGCCGGGTGCTTATCTGGATTGGGCCCAGACGCGGGGACATGAGATTTCCATGACAAAAGTTTACCAATCTGAGCAGCTCCCGCAAACGGCTGATGCTATTGATTTTCTGATTGTCATGGGTGGTCCGCAGTCTCCGGATCCAGACTTGGAAGCCTTCCCTTACTATCATCCTGAGGAAGAAATCAAGCTCATCCGCTCTGCCCTGTCTAAGGACAGGTATATCTTAGGCATCTGTCTGGGGGCCCAGCTGCTCTCGCAGGCCTATGGTGCTCAGTACGAGCCTAGTCCGGAGCGGGAGATTGGCAATTATCCGATTGAGCTGACAGCTGAAGGGCTGAAAGACCAGCACCTTCAGCATCTTGGTGAGCAGCTTGTCGTCGGTCACTGGCATGGGGATATGCCGGGCTTGGTCCAAGGGGCTCAGGTGCTTGCGGCCAGCCAAGGATGTCCGCGCCAGATTGTCCGCTTTTCTCCCAAGCACTACGCTTTTCAGGCGCACCTAGAGCTGACTCATGAGCTGGTTGAGCTGTTAATCGCCGCAGAAGGCAGAGAAGCCCTGCTTGCCCAGAGCCAGTGTCATCCTTTTATCCAAACTCCTGAAGAAATCCTGCATTACCATTACGCAGAGATGAATGAAAAACTAGGTGCTTTTCTTGACTCCCTGACCGAAAGCACCTCCTCCACATCAGCAGAATAAAAAGAAAGGGCAGGCTTAGGCCTGTAATCATGATTATGTCTATCCATATCGCTGCTCAGCAAGGCGAAATTGCTGACAAAATCCTCCTGCCGGGCGATCCGCTTCGGGCAAAATTCATCGCAGAAAACTTCCTAGAAGATACGGTCTGCTTCAATGAAGTCCGCAATATGTTCGGCTACACCGGAACTTACAAGGGCCACCGGGTTTCTGTCATGGGGACCGGGATGGGCATGCCCTCTATCTCCATCTATGCCCGTGAGCTGATCGTGGACTACGGTGTCAAGAAGCTGATCCGTGTCGGGACAGCCGGCTCGCTGAATGCAGATGTTCATGTGCGCGAGCTGGTCTTGGCACAGGCAGCAGCGACCAATTCCAATATCATCCGCAACGACTGGCCCCAGTATGATTTTCCGCAGATTGCAGACTTTGACCTGCTGGACAAGGCTTATCACATTGCCAAGAATCTTGGCATGACGACCCATGTCGGCAGTGTACTGTCTTCGGACGTATTTTACTCAAACTACGGTGAAAAAAATATCGAGCTGGGCAAATGGGGTGTCAAGGCGGTCGAGATGGAAGCCGCAGCGCTTTACTATCTGGCTGCCCAGCACCAAGTGCAGGCGCTGGCGATTATGACCATTTCTGATAGCTTGGTCAATCCAGACGAGGACACGACCGCCGAAGAGCGGCAAACGACCTTTACCGACATGATGAAGGTCGGCTTGGAAACGCTGGTCGCAGACGCATGAAGCTGGATATAAAAGAGGCTATCCGCTTTGCTGCCTCCCGCTATGACTATGCTTACGCCTGTCAGCTGGCTGAGCAAGGAGGGAGCAGCGTTCAGTCTGAGCTAGTCCGGCTCCTCGCGGCTCTGGCAGAGCGCAGGGAGCTCAATATTCATTCGATGATGCAGCTAGAGTTGGAAATCGCAGGGCCTGTCCCTGCTAATTTTCAGCTTTTTTGCCATGAGGATGAAGCAGACGAGCAGCTGGCCAACTACCTCTATGATCTGGAAGCCAAGCTGCGCAATGAGCAGCTGATTGACTTTATCCGGGCCGTCAGTCCTGCTATTTACCGGATTTTTATGCGGCTGATTCGACTGGAAATACCGGATATTGACCGCTATATTCACAATGCACGAGAGGCCAGCTATGACCGCTGGAAGTTTGAGCAGATGAGAGGCTCGGCCTATCCTGTCCTGCAGACTTTCCGCTCGGAAAGCACCGTCAGCTCTTCCAGCCTGACAGAGCTGATCTGCCAGCTGGACCTGTCTGAGTCTGTCAAGGAAGGGGCTCGTGAGCTGAGGGAGTTGGAAAAGTCAGTCCGCAATCCGCTGGCCCACCTGATCAAACCCTTTGATGAGGCAGAATTGCACCGGACGACCGGCTTCTCGTCGCAGCATTTTATGGACTTGCTGGTCGAGCTGGCCCAGGAGACCGGTATCGTTTACCAGCGGGAGCCCTTTTACTTTGACCGTGCCAATGCGGTTATTGAATCCCTTTTATAAGGAGGTGCAGGATGGATAAGATTGCACAGCTGCAGCAGCTGATCGACCAAAGCCGGCACATCGTCTTTTTTGGCGGAGCGGGCGTTTCGACCGAGTCCAATATCCCGGACTTTCGCAGTTCAGACGGCATTTACAGTGTGGAGCTGGGGCGGCATTTCACAGCAGAGCAGCTGGTCTCTCACACCATGTTTGAGCGCTATCCGCAGGAGTTTTTTGACTTTTACAAGCAATACCTGCTCTATCCAGATGCCAGGCCCAATGCTGCTCATACCTATCTGGCAGCTCTGGAGAAGGCAGGGAAGCTCAAGGCAGTAGTGACCCAAAACATCGATAGCCTGCATGAAATGGCTGGTTCTCAAAAAGTGCTCAAACTGCACGGCAGCGCGGATCGGAATTTCTGTCTGGGCTGCCAGCGCTTTTACGACCTGCAGGCCTTTCTGGCTCTGCCGGGCACCGTGCCTCACTGTCTGGACTGCGGCAGCATAGTCAAGCCAGATGTGACCCTCTACGAAGAGCCGCTGGATATGGAGGTTTTCCGCCAGGCAGCTCAGGCCATTCACAAAGCCGACCTGCTGATCATCGGCGGCACCTCCTTGGTCGTCTATCCAGCAGCCAGTCTCATCCAGTACATTGCCGGCCGGCACCTGGTCGTCATCAATAAAACCAGCATCCCGCAGGACAGCCAAGCCGACCTAGTCATCGAGGGCAGGATTGGGGAGGTGTTCTCTCAGCTTTCTGCTCCATAAGAAAAAAACCGCATTTCAACGCGGTTTTCTTGTTTTTATGGGGAAATATCAATCTTTCGGCTTCATACTCAATAAAAATTGAGACTAGACTGTTGGAGATAGTGAAGAGTAATTTAAATTTTTAAAAGCATCACTTATCAAACTGCACTTCCTCAATCAGGTACTCGATAAATTTTTCTCCCATTTTGGATAGGCTGGCTTTTTCGTGCTGGATATAGACCAGCTCGATCGGGTCGTCGATGTCCAGAGGGATGGAGACGATGTTGTCGCCATTGAGGTTGCTGTTGAGGATGCCGGTGGCAATGGTGTAGCCGTCCAGACCGATCAAGAGATTAAAGAGCGTTGCCCGGTCGCTGACTACGATAGATTTTTTATGGTGCTCCTGAGAGAGAATTTCCTCAGAAAAGTAGAAGGAGTTGTGAGTCCCTTGGTCATAGCTGAGATAGGGGAAATTCTCCAAATCCGCCAGCTGGACCAGTTTTTTCTTAGCCAGCGGATTGGACTTGCTGACAAAGATATGGGGCTGGGCTGTGAAGAGATGGGTGGCAATCAGGTGATTGTCGTCCAGCATCTTGGACAGGACATCGCGGTTGTAGCTGTTGAGAAAGAGGACGCCAATCTCGCTGCGGAAGTTTTTGACATCATCGATGATTTCCCAGGTCCGGGTCTCCCGCAGAAAGAGCTCGTATTTTTCCATGTCGCTTTTCTTGAGCAGGGAGACAAAGGCATTGACCACAAAGGCATAGTGCTGGGAGGAGACGCTGAAGAGCTCGCGGTTGGCTACCGGGTTTTTATAGCGTTCTTCCAAGAGCTGGGTCTGCTCGACCACCTGACGGGCATAGGACAGAAACTCCATGCCGTCCTTGGTCAGGGTAATGCCCTTGGGATTGCGGATAAAAATCTCAATGCCCATCTCGTTTTCCAGATCCCGCACCGCGTTGGACAGGCTGGGCTGGGTGATGAAGAGCTGCTTGGCAGCTTCGTTCATGCTGCCGGTTTCGACGATTTTGATAATATAGTGTAACTGTTGAATTCTCATAGGTCTATTTTATCATATTCTTTAAGGTTTGACATATGAAATGAAGCTGAAGGACGAGAAATCTTTTTCTGCAATCAGGGGTGATGCAGTGGACTGGAAATGACAATATTGGAGATAAGGGTTAGAAAATGCTAAAATGTTAAAGTAAGTTCCACTGCCGCCGTTAGCGGAAGTTAGTCTGCTAAAAATGCATAAATCCAGCGGGAATGCGCCTCAGACTAAGTTCCAGCTCAGAGAGCAAATCGGAACTTACTTTGAAAAGTCACGAGGGTCAGAAAATGACCTTCAAACTTAATTTTTCTCTTGACAATCATGCCGGTAAATTATAGAATGGAGTAGATGAAACCTTTAAAGAAGTCCAGAGAGGCTGCTAAGGTCTATACGTGTTCAATGGCAGTTTTTGCCATGCTTTCGTGTAACCTTGCCTCGAGCAGGGTTTTTCTATTTTATCCAGAACAGCCGTGCTAGACTAGTATTTAAAGCGAATAATAAATAAGGAGATTATCCCCTCATGCGTGAAGAACGTCCGATTATCGCCCTTGACTTCCCTTCTTTTGATGATGTCAAAGATTTTTTGGAGCATTTTCCAGAAGATGAAAAACTCTATGTCAAAATCGGCATGGAATTCTTCTATGCCATTGGTCCAGAAATCGTGCATTATCTGAAAGGGCTTGGCCACAGTATTTTCCTGGATCTGAAGCTGCATGATATTCCCAATACCGTGCGCTCAGCGATGTCTGTCTTGGGCACTTTCGGCATTGATATGGTGACAGTCCATGCGGCAGGTGGTGTGGAGATGATGAGCGAGGCCAAGAAGGTTCTGGGGAATCAGGCGAAGCTGGTGGCAGTCACTCAGCTGACATCGACCAGCGAGGAAGACATGCGCGACTGCCAGAATATCCAGACGACGGTTCAGGAGTCGGTGGTGAATTATGCCCGCAAAGCCAAAGAAGCCGGTTTGGATGGCGTGGTCTGCTCGGCTCAGGAAGTAGAGCTGATCAAGGCTGCGACAGCAGCTGACTTCCTCTGTGTGACACCGGGGATTCGCCCGGCAGGCTCTGCCATTGGCGACCAAAAGCGGGTCATGACACCGCAGGAAGCTCATCAAATCGGGAGTGACTACATCGTAGTCGGACGGCCGATTATCCAAGCTGCAAATCCATGGGATGCTTACCACGAGATTAAGAAGCAGTGGAACAGCTAATTCCTCCTAGAAAATCTGCTTTTTGACTGTGTTAAAGCTCATTGCTGAGTGCTAATTCGGCCTGCATTCTTTGCCTGTCAAAGCTTATGCACTGCTTTCGTTTAACCGCCGAAGGCCTCTGTTTTATGAGGAAACGCTGATGCTGCAGCTGTATAGGCTGCCTTGATTGCTTGCCAGATGATTCATTAGAACCCGCAAATGAAACCTTGATGGCGGCTTCTGGATTCAGTGATTCTGTCGGAACGAGAATTTGCTTGTGGGAATTGGTTTGAATTAAATCGTATTTTGATATTTACTTTTATTAAAAAAGGAGAAGTTATGACTTTAGCCAAAGATATTGCGCGTGATTTACTGAAGATTGAGGCTGTTTACCTGAAGCCTGAGGAGCCTTTTACATGGGCTTCCGGTATCAAATCCCCTATTTATACCGACAACCGGGTGACACTGGCCTATCCAGAAACCCGCACCCTGATTGAGAATGGCTTTGTGGAAACCATCAGGCAGGCCTTTCCGGATGCAGAAGTGATTGCCGGAACGGCGACAGCCGGCATCCCGCATGGCGCTATCATTGCTGATAAGATGAACCTCCCCTTTGCTTACATCCGCAGCAAGCCCAAAGACCACGGCGCCGGCAATCAGATTGAAGGCCGTGTCGCTCCGGGTCAGAAAATGGTGGTCATCGAAGACCTGATTTCAACCGGGGGTTCTGTGCTGGACGCGGTTGCAGCAGCCAGGCGCGAAGGAGCAGATGTCATTGGTGCAGCAGCCATCTTTAGCTATGAGCTGCCAAAAGCAGACAAGAACTTTGCGGATGCTGGCGTCAGGCTGGTGACCCTGTCCAATTACACCGAGCTGATCCATCTGGCAGAAGAAGAAGGCTATATCAATGCCGAAGGACTGGCTCTGCTGCAGAGATTCAAAGAGGACCAAGAAAATTGGCAGGCATAGGAAGGAAAGGCTTGATTCGCTTCAGCCTTTTTTCCATAAATCAATCCTAGTCAAGGAACATCATCAGCAAACCAGAAAGCGGGCTGCAGCCTTCTTGGCTCGCTATCTCGTTTTCAGGCTCGGGCTAAAAAGGTTCCCCGAACCTTCCTCGCTTACGCATTTTCAGGCTCGGGCTAAAAAGGTTCCCCGAACCTTCCTCGCTTACGCATTTCCAGGCTCGGGCTAAAAAGGTTCCCCGAACCTTC
>NZ_QFAY01000012.1:0-55802 GCF_017884005.1 Streptococcus panodentis | reverse complement strand
CAGGCTCGGGCTAAAAAGGTTCCCCGAACCTTCCTCGCTTACGCATTTCCAGGCTCGGGCTAAAAAGGTTCCCCGAACCTTTTTACTCCCTCAGGCTGCTGGAGCTGATGTGCTTGAAGACAGTTACGGAGACTGTGGCTTTTGCTTTTGGAAATAGATAAATAGCCTTCTTTTTGGTATAATAGGGCTATGTCTAAGTTTTATCATCTGTCCTTTTCGATCCTGCAAAAGTTCATGCTGGTCATTGCCATCCATTGGTTTTTGATGGCTGTTTGGCATATGAACAGCCTGAGCAGTCTGGCTTTGCTGCTCTTTGCCGGTCTGGCTTATCTGGCCTATCGCTGTCGGCTTCATCTGCAAAGGTGCTACCGGGAGGTCATACGGCATAAATTTCTTCTGATGGCGGCGGTTCTGATCTTTCAGATTATCGTCTTGCTGTCGGCTGAGCTGCTGATTCGCCGGGATGCGGCTGTTGTGTTCACCGGAGCTTTCAAGTATCTGAAAGAATCCTCCATCTCCAGCTATCTGACCCGCAATCCTAACAACATCCCGCTCTTTCTCTACGAGCGCTTGTTTTTCAATCTTTTCGGCGATACCGCTCTCTGGATCATGCAGGGGCTCAATCTTTTTTATGCCAATATTACGGCTCTCATCCTCTACAAGGGCAGTCAGAAGTATTTCTCTCAGCAGACGGCCGATGCGGTCTTTGCCCTCTATATTCTCTTGGTGGGCTTTTCCCCATATTACCTATCCATGTATACGGATATTCCGCCCTTGCCCCTGATTGCTTTACAGATTTTTCTGGTGCTGGGGCTGCTGAAGGAAGATGAATCTCCCCGCCGGCTGCTTGTCAGAATCCTCCTGCTGGGCATGGTGACCAGCCTGGCCTTCTTGCTGCGGCCGACGGTGATTATTCTGGTTCTTGCCGCCTTCGGTATTCTCTTTTTTAAAAGAAATTGGAAGAAATTCTTGCTGGTCTTGGCTGCTTTTTCCCTGAGTTTCGCTGTCAGCTATGCTCCTCTGTCCTATGGTGTCAGCCATCAGACAGAAGTGCCGCTGGTGGAAGGAAAGGGCTTGGCAAAGGGACCCTTGCTTTTTATCAATCTTGGCCTGACCTTTATCGGTCACAATCAGGAGGACATGAAGGAAGGACTCCTGCAGTATATCGAGCCGGATAAGCGCGATGACTACAATAACGGCATGTTTGCGACGGAGAATGTTGTCAAAGAAATCAAGCGCCGACTCAAGGAGTATACACCGCTGACCTTTCTTTATCATCTTTACTACAAGCAGTCTTTAACCGTGGCAGAAGGCAATTTGGGCTGGCTCTACCGCAGTGTCGAAAATGAGAAGACCCCCTATATTTCGCCGCTGTACCCGGCAACCAAGGACAATGTTTTCGCTCAGTTTGTCCGAGACTTCTTTCTCAATACGGACAAGGGCAGCTATGTCTATTATTCCTTGCTGAAGCAGGCTGTCTGGATTGTCATGGCCTTGGGCCTAGTCTTTTCCCTTTGGAAATACCGGCCGAATGACCATTTGAACTTTCTCATCCTAGCCGTCTTTGGCGGGCTGCTTTTCCTGCAGATTTTCGAGGGGGGCAAGACCCGCTATCTCATCCAGTTTCTGCCGCAGATTTTGATTTTGTCTGCTGTAGGCTTGACCCAGTACCCGCAAGCTCTGGGGAAATTTCGCTTTTGGTCTGGAAAAAAACGCTCAGAAAGGAGCTGCTGAGATGAAAAGACCTATTCCTGTCTATGAACCGCTTTATAAGCTGAAGCCTATTGCTGAGAATATCTGGATCGTGGATGGCGATCTGATTGAGATGGATGCGGTGGTGACCGTTCTGCCATTTTCCACCCGCATGACCGTTATCAAGCTGGCAAATAGTCAGCTCTGGTGCCATTCGCCGATTGCGCCCAATGAAGTGCTGTATAATCAGCTGGATGCTTTGGGACCAGTCGCTCATCTGATCTCACCCAATAAGATTCACTATGCCTACATAGCCGACTGGAAGAAGCGCTATCCAGAGGCCATTGCCTGGTCCAGTCCAGGAGTTGAGCAGCGGGCAGCCAAGCAGAAAATCCCAGTAGCCTTTGATGACCAGCTGACGGACAAGACGCCAGAAGCTTGGGCAGGCCAGATTGACCAGCTGATTTTCAAGGGGAGTGCTTTTATCGAGGAGGCTGTCTTTTTTCACAAGGCCAGCCAAACTCTGATTTTGACAGACCTGATTGAGAATTTCGAGACCGAGCATTTTCCAAGCTGGCTGCGCAGAAAGGCTTACAAACTAGCCCGCATTGCAGCGCCCGATGGCCAAACGCCCATTGACTACCGCATGACTTTTATCGGTCACCAAAGGCAGGCCAAAGAATGCTTGGAGAAGCTGCTGGCTTGGCAATCGGAGAAAATCATCTTAGCCCATGGCCGCTGCTTTCTGGAAAATGGCTCTGCAGAGTTGAGAAGGGCATTGCGCTGGATAAGATAGGAGAAGAAAGCGATATTCTTTAGAACACAGAAGTTCGAGTCAAAAAAATGACGATAAAAAGAAGTTTAGTGTTAAATTTTATCTATAAAATCGTCTTTCTTTTGTTTTTATCTAACCGACCATTATCCATCCATTGAGCTAGACGAAGAGGCTCATGAAATCGAGATATAAGGAGGCATATATGCAACACTCAGCTTGGCACGCTCTGATCAAAGAGCAGCTGCCGGAAGGTTATTTTACCAAGATCAATCATTTTTTGGATGAAGTGTATACATCGGGAACCATTTACCCGCCGCGGGACAAGGTTTTTAATGCTATTCAGACTACAGCGCTGGCCGATGTGAAGGTGGTGATTCTGGGCCAGGATCCCTACCACGGACCGAGACAGGCTCAGGGATTGAGCTTTTCGGTACCTGATGACATCCCTGCTCCGCCTTCTCTGCAGAATATTCTCAAGGAGCTGGCGGACGATATTGGTGTCAGACAGTCTCATGACCTGACATCCTGGGCCAGACAGGGAGTGCTTTTGCTCAATGCCGGTCTGACGGTTCCGGCCGGTCAGGCCAATGCCCATGCCGGCCTTATTTGGGAGCCGTTCACAGATGCCGTCATCAAGGTGGTCAATGACAAGACAGAGCCGGTTGTCTTCATCCTCTGGGGATCTTACGCCCGCAAGAAGAAAGCTCTGATTTCCAATCCCCAGCACTTGGTCATCGAGTCCAGCCACCCCAGTCCGCTCTCGGCCTACCGCGGATTTTTCGGCAGCCGGCCTTTTTCCAGAGCCAATGAATTTTTAAGTGCTAAGGGCCTCAAGCCCATCAACTGGTTAGCATAGGAGGGATTATGGTCAAGCTGGCAACGATTTGCTACATCGATAATGGAAAAGAATTTCTCATGCTGCACCGCAATAAAAAGCCCAATGACGTCCATGCCGGCAAGTGGATTGGCGTCGGGGGCAAGCTGGAGCGGGGAGAAACACCGCAGGAATGCGCTGCCCGGGAAATTCTGGAAGAAACGGGTCTCAGAGCCAAGCCTGTCCTCAAAGGCATTATCACCTTTCCGGAATTTACACCGGACAATGACTGGTACACGTATGTATTTAAGGTGACCGAGTTTGAAGGACAGCTCATCGACTGCAATGAAGGAACCCTGGAATGGGTGCCCTATGATCAGGTCCTGTCCAAGCCGACTTGGGAGGGGGACCACACCTTTGTCGAATGGCTGCTGGAGGACAAACCTTTCTTTTCAGCCAAGTTCGTCTATGATGGCGACAGCCTGCTGGAGACGCAGGTTGACTTTTATGAATGAAGCGGAGGAAGCATATGCTCTTAATTAAAAACGGCCGGGTCATGGACCCTAAAACTGGCTTCGATCAATCGGCTGACCTGCTGGTAGAGGACGGGAAAATCGTAAAAATCGGCCAGCAGCTGGAGGCGGCGGGTGCTCAGATTTTGGATGCTGCCGGTCTGGTGGTTGCTCCGGGCTTGGTAGATATCCATGTGCACTTTCGGGAGCCGGGCCAGACCCACAAGGAAGATATCCATACCGGCTCTCTGGCAGCAGCGGCAGGAGGCTTTACGACCGTTGTCATGATGGCCAATACCAGCCCGACCATTTCCACTGTGGACATCCTGCAGGAAGTGCTGGAGTCAGCTGCTCGGGAAAAGATTCATGTCAAGTCTGTGGCCACGATTACGGAGAATTTTGACGGTCAGCATCTGACCGACTTCAAGGGTCTGCTGGCTGCTGGTGCAGCGGGTTTCTCAGATGACGGCATTCCTCTGACCAGCTCCCGTGTCGTCCGTCAGGCCATGGAGGAAGCCAAGAAAAACGGCACCTTTATCAGTCTGCATGAGGAGGATCCCGGTCTTAACGGCATTTTAGGTTTCAATGAGCAGATTGCCAAGGAGCATTTTCATATCTGCGGGGCGACCGGAGTGGCTGAATACAGCATGATTGCCCGCGATGTGATGATTGCCTATGATACGAAGGCTCATGTCCATATCCAGCACCTGTCCAAGGCGGAGAGCGTCAAAGTGGTCGAATTTGCCCAGAATTTGGGGGCTCAGGTGACAGCAGAAGCAGCGCCTCAGCACTTTTCTAAGACCGAAGCCCTGCTCTTGACCAAGGGCAGCAACGCAAAGATGAATCCGCCCCTGCGCTTAGAGTCCGACCGGCTGGCAGTCATTGAAGGGCTCAAGTCGGGTGTCATTTCTATCATTGCGACGGACCACGCGCCCCACCATGCGGATGAGAAAAATGCAGCCGACATCACGCAGGCACCGTCCGGCATGACTGGGCTGGAAACCTCGCTGTCTCTGGGGCTGACCTATCTGGTAGAAGCCGGGCACCTGACCCTGATGCAGCTCTTGGAAAAGATGACGCTCAACCCTGCCCAGCTCTATGGCTTTGATGCCGGCTACTTGGCGGAGGGCGGACCGGCTGATCTGACTGTTTTTGACCCGCAGGCCGACCGCCTGGTGTCTGAACACTTTGTCTCCAAAGCGGCCAACTCCCCCTTTGTCGGCGAGCAGCTCAAAGGGCAGGTCAAATACACCATCTGCGGCGGAAAAATTGTCTATCAAAATTAGCCGACAGCAACAAAAGAGAAACATTCTGATGAAAATTTCAGAGTGTTTTCGTTTGCCTTTTCAGAAATAACGAATCTTCATCAGGAAAAACTGATAAATAGTTCACATTCAGCCCCAAAAGCGGTATAATAATATAAAAAAATACTTACAGGAGTTCTTTTTATGAAGAAGAAACATTTCATCTTACCTGTTTTGTCAACGGTGCTGTTGGCGCCGGCTTTTCTGGCTAGTCAAGTCTTTGCAGAAGAAAATGCAGCGGAGCCAAGCTCCCCGGCTGTGACTGCTTCTGATACAGGATCTGCCGATACTGCAAGTGCTCCGGCAGCCTCTGAAGCAAGCACAAGCGAAGCTAACAGCGGTACAGAACCTGCCGATAGCGCAAATGCGCCAGCCGCTGCCGCTGATCCTGTTGCTGCTGCCGCTCCGGCCAGTGCCGCAGATCCTGCTGCTGCACAGACCAACAGCCTGCCAGAGGCCACTATTCTTCATACCAACGATGTGCATGGCCGTATTGTCGAAGAAAAAGGCGTAATCGGCGATGCCAAGCTGGCAACGGTTATCAAAGAAGAGCGGGCCAAAAATCCAAATGTTCTGGTGGTTGATGCCGGCGACGCCTTTCAAGGACTGCCTATTTCTAACAGCTCCAAGGGAGAAGAGCGGGCCAAGATTCTCAACGAAATCGGCTATGATGCCATGGCGGTCGGCAATCATGAGTTTGACTTTGGTTTGGATGAGGCTAGGAAATACAAGGAAATCCTCAAGTTTCCTCTCCTCAGCTCCAATACCTATGCTAATAATGCCCGGGTTTTCCAAGCTTCCACCATTGTTGACAAAGATCCAGCTGCAGAGGGCGATGAGTTTGTCGTGATTGGGGTGACGACTCCGGAAACAGCGACCAAGACCCATCCTAAGAATATTCCGGGAGTGACCTTTACGGACCCAATCACAGAAGTGAACCGAGTCATCGCCGAAGTTGAAGCCCGGGCAGCGGCAGAAGGGAAGACTTACAATAACTATGTTATTCTGGCCCATTTGGGTGTCGATACGACGACACCGGTCGAATGGCGCGGCTCAACCTTAGCAGAAGCCCTGTCTCACAATGAAGCCCTCAAGGGCAAGCGCGTAACCGTTATTGACGGCCACTCCCATACGGTGCAGTCTACCACCTATGGCGACAATGTGACCTACAATCAGACCGGCAGCTACCTGCACAATATCGGCAAGGTGACTTTCCAAGCCAACCAGCTTCTGGGAAATCCTCAGCAGATCAGTGCGGAAACAGCTAAAGCAGTGACTCCGGACCCCACCGTCGCAGCTATGGTCAGCAAGATTAAGGAAAAATACGATGCCGAAAGTGCAGCAGTCGTCGTAGACAAGAGCCCGGTTGAGCTGAACGGCGACCGGGAAAATGTCCGCGTGCGCGAAACCAATCTGGGCAATGTCGTGGCGGACGCTCTTTACCAATACGGTCAGACCGGCTTTGCCAATAAGACTGATTTGGCTGTCACCAACGGCGGCGGTCTCCGCGAAACCATCGCCAAGGACAAGCCGATTACTAAGGGCAATATCATTGCGGTCCTGCCCTTTGGCAATACCATTTCCCAGATCAAGGTGACTGGCCAGAATATCGCAGATATGTTTACTAAATCACTGGGCTCTACCCTGCAGGAAAAGGACGGCCAGCCTGTGCTTGATGAAAACGGCCAGCCCCTCTTGGAAGCCAGCGGCGGCTTTCTGCAGGTATCGGGTGCCAAGGTTTACTATGACACTAATCTGCCGGCCGATCAGCGGGTCCTCTACATTGAGATTCTGAACAAGGAAAGCGGTGTTTACGAGCCGCTGGATCCTGCAAAGACCTATTATCTGACCACCAATGACTTCCTAGCTGCCGGCGGAGACGGCTACACCATGCTGGGCGGCGCCCGCGAAGAAGGGCCGTCTATGGACGTTGCCTTTGCGGACTATCTGGCGACAGCAGATCTGACAGCCTATGCGGTTATCAATCCTAACTCACGGACCATTTCCCTTTCGTCTGCCAAGGACAGTGACGGCGACGGCTATACGGATATTGCTGAAATCAAGGCAGGCACCAATCCAGCAGATGCGGCTTCCTATCCTGTCATCGCCAAGCCAGGTGACCCAGCTGCTCCTGCAAAACCAGCAGCATCCTTGGCCGATCCTGCCAGTGCAGCTTCAGGACAGACCAAGCCAGTAGCAGTCCATGTGGCCAAGACCTTTACCAAGGACCCCGCAGCCAAAGAACTGCCGCAGACCGGCAGCGAATCAGCAGCAGCCTTGAGTTTGGCTGGTATGGTTTTAGCTTTCTTTGGATTGGCAGGAATCAAGAAGATTCACAAAGATAACTAGTCTGAAGACACTATAAAACGGAAGCGCCGCTTCCGTTTTATTTCTTTTCAGGTTCTTGGTGGGTGAGATTCAAACCCCAGGGGATAAGATTTTCCTTTTTTTGCTTGATCCGCTGGATATTGTCCCTATGCCGGACGATGATAATCAGAGCCAGCGTTATAATAATCAAAGTAAAGAAAGGATCATAGCCTGGCAGAAGAAAGCCAAAAGCGGGGAAAATCAAGGCAGATAAAATAGCCAAGACAGCTGATACCACGCTGGCCAGTGAAATCATGCTGCCCAGATAGAGCGTGCTCACAAAAACAGCGATTAGGTAGACAAAGAAAGCCGGTGAAAAGCCCAGAACAACCCCTGCGCTGGTAGCGACTGCTTTTCCGCCCTTAAAGCCGGCAAAAACAGGAAAGGTGTGGCCGATAACGGCCAGCAGCCCAAAGACCAGCGGCGAAATCCCCTCAATCTGCAAAAAGAAAGGCAGCAGGGTCGCCAAGGTGCCTTTGAGAAAATCAATGGCAAAGGTGGCCGTTCCTGCCGTCCTGCCCAGAATGCGGAAGGTATTGGTCGTTCCGGTATTGCCGCTGCCGTAGTCCCGCAGGTTTTTTTTAAAGAAAATCAGCCCAATCCACAGTCCAGTCGGAATGGAGCCCAGTAAATATGCTAGTATCAAACCAATCATCGTATTCATCATGATTTTATTATATCATGAATTTCAGCGGAGACAAGAGCAGCCTGCGAGAATATTTGACAGCTTTTGTCTAGTCGGACTTTTGGATATCGGGGAGGAAGGCTGCTGTTCCTATAAAATCAGCTGTAACCAGCATTTTTTTCAAAAAAATCTTTGCAAAATTCGCCAAAAACTTGTAAGATAGAAAAGATGAATTGACTAGGAGGTCTATTTTGGCAAAGAAAGAAATTACCATTAATAACTACAATGACGATGCCATTCAGGTATTAGAAGGGTTGGATGCAGTCCGCAAACGTCCAGGGATGTATATCGGTTCAACCGACGGAGCTGGACTCCACCATCTGGTCTGGGAGATTGTGGACAATGCTGTCGATGAGGCCCTGTCAGGCTTCGGTGACCGAATCGATGTGACGATAAACAAAGACGGAAGTCTGACTGTCGCAGACCACGGACGCGGGATGCCAGTCGGCAAGCACGCTATGGGGATTCCTACGGTTGAGGTCATCTTCACCGTTCTCCACGCCGGAGGTAAGTTCGGCCAAGGTGGCTATAAGACCTCGGGCGGTCTCCACGGTGTAGGTTCCTCTGTTGTCAATGCCCTATCTAGCTGGCTGGAAGTGGAAATCACACGCGATGGGACTGTCTACAAGCAGCGCTTTGAAAATGGCGGAAAACCAGTCACTACGCTCAAGAAAATCGGCACGGCACCTAAGTCCAAGTCTGGGACCAAAGTGACCTTCATGCCGGACGATACGATTTTTTCAACGACGGACTTCAAGTACAACACTATTGCTGAGCGGCTTAAGGAATCAGCCTTCCTGCTCAAGAATGTCCGTCTGTCGCTGACCGATGCGCGGACTGGCGAAGAAGTAGAGTTCCACTATGAGAATGGTGTTGAAGACTTTGTCAGCTACCTCAATGAAGACAAGGAAACCCTGACTCCGGTCCTCTATTTTGAGGGGGAGGAGAGCGGCTTTCAGGTCCAGGTGGCCCTGCAGTACAACGACGGCTACGCCGATAATATCCTGTCCTTTGTCAATAACGTCCGCACCAAGGACGGCGGTACCCATGAGACGGGGCTCAAGACCGCAATTACCAAGGCCATGAACGACTATGCCAGAAAGACCGGTCTGCTCAAGGAAAAGGACAAAAATCTGGAAGGCTCGGACTACCGCGAAGGTCTGGCTGCTGTCCTGTCCATCTTGGTACCTGAGGCGCACCTGCAGTTTGAAGGCCAGACCAAGGACAAGCTGGGCAGTCCGCTGGCCCGTCCTGCGGTGGACTCCATTGTGTCCGACAAGCTGACCTTCTTCCTCTTGGAAAATGGCGAGCTGGCCTCTAATCTCATCCGCAAGGCTATCAAGGCCAGAGATGCCAGAGAAGCGGCCCGCAAGGCGCGTGATGAAAGCCGCAATGGCAAGAAAAACAAGAAAGACAAGGGCCTCCTGTCTGGCAAGCTGACTCCGGCCCAGTCCAAAAACCCAGCCAAGAACGAACTCTATCTGGTCGAAGGTGACTCTGCCGGTGGCTCTGCCAAGCAAGGCCGTGACCGTAAGTTCCAAGCCATCCTGCCCCTGCGCGGTAAGGTTATCAATACCGCCAAGGCTAAGATGGCTGACATTCTCAAGAACGAAGAAATCAACACCATGATTTACACGATTGGAGCAGGTGTTGGGACAGACTTTACTCTTGAGGATGCCAACTATGACAAAATTATCATCATGACCGATGCGGACACGGACGGTGCCCATATCCAGACCTTGCTGCTGACCTTTTTCTATCGCTATATGCGCCCGTTGGTCGAGGCCGGCCGCGTCTATATTGCCCTGCCGCCTCTCTATAAGATGTCCAAGGGCAAGGGCAAGAGCGAAGTTGTCGAGTATGCCTGGACCGATGGCGAGCTGGATGACCTGCGTCGCAAGTTTGGCAAGGGAGCCATGCTTCAGCGCTACAAGGGTCTCGGTGAAATGAACGCCGACCAGCTCTGGGAGACGACTATGAATCCCGACACCCGCACCCTCATCCGTGTCACCATCGAAGACCTGGCCCGCGCCGAACGCCGCGTTTCCGTCCTCATGGGCGACAAGGTCGAACCACGCCGCAAGTGGATTGAGGATAATGTCAAGTTTACCCTTGAGGAGAGTGGAATATTTTGAAAGCACCTATACAAGGAGAATATAATGGAATATAAAAATCTAGACTTTAAAATCCCAGTGGAATCATCAACGTACCAAAAGGATTCTGAATTTATTGTAAGTCAAATGGAAGCAATACTAAATGAACGAAAATTATTGGGTGATAATAAGATTATCTTAAATACAAATTTAAAATTGGGACTCCCTTTAGAAAATATAAATAAAATAGCTGGCCCGATGATTGAAGCTTGGGCAGTAGAAGTATTTTCTGGCATCAGAGATGATTTAGATAATAAATATAATTTGATTAATGTAGAAGCTCAGGAAAGACTAGGTATGGCTGATATTATCCTTCAATTTCGGAAGGAAGATGAAGTTTTGACTGGAAATATTGATGTTAAGGCTACAGCAAATGACATCCCTAATAGTGGAAAAGGACCCAACATAACTTCTTTTTCAAGAATTAGAACAGCATATGTAAAAAATGCAGATTTTATGTTTATTATTTTATCAATTAAGCATAAAGTTTACTCTGAGAGAAATAAGGAAACAGGTTTGGTTGATGGAATCATGGAAGTAATTGACTACAATGCTTATGATTTAAAATATATTAGTGATTCGGATATTAATTATAATCCTGCATTAGGTACAGGGCAAATTCAAATAAAAGATATTCATTATGTCACATATCAATATCGTACTACATGGGAAATGTGTCAATTGTTAGATCAAAAATATTTAAAGAGTTCTAAGAGAACGCTAGAAGATTTTTATAAGGAAGCTCGGAAAAACAAATGGATAAAAGACAAAGATTAACAACGATTCATGGAGACGCAATTGAAGAACTAAAAAAACTACCTTCTAAAAGTGTACGTTTAATAGTAACAGACCCTCCATATAATTTGAACAAGGATTATGGAAATACTAAAGATAAGCTTGATTTTGATGATTATATTGAATTTTCACGGCAATGGCTTATCGAAGCGAAAAGGGTATTGACAGATGATGGGACTATCTATGTTTTTATGGGAATGCGTTATATATCTTACATATATAATATTTTGGAACAAGAATTAGGTATGCATTTTAATTCATGGATAACATGGTTTTATACGCAAGGGATTGGAAAAACTAGGGGATATTCTCCTCGTCATGATGATATTTTGATGTTTACAAAGCATCCCAAAAAATTTGTTTTTCATTTAGATGAAATACGTGTTCCTCAAAAGTATTATCGTTCAGTTAATAATATGCGCGGAGCAAATCCTGGTAATGTTTGGGAATTTTCTCATATGCATTACAGTAACAAAAACAGACAAAATCATCCTACTCAGAAGCCGGAGGCCTTGTTTGAAAGAATGATTTTAGCATCATCTAGTCCTGATGATTTGGTACTAGATCCATTTGTCGGAAGTGGTACAGCCCTGCGTGTCTGTCAACAAACAGGCCGCCTTGGAATAGGTATTGATATTAATCCTGAATATATTGAAATGACTAAGGAGCGTTTGGATACTCCGTTTTCAGGTTTTGATAGTATTGATGTGAGGATGGAACGTGTTCCTAATGATTTAAATAATCCTGATATTCGGGAAGATTATATAAAGAACCACATTGAATGGTTTTTGAATTATCATCCAGATGCAATAAGTAATTTCATGAATGAAGTAAATAAAAAATATGGTCATAAAATGCTGAAGTCGGGACAACAAGATTTGTTTAACATGCTATGATTGGACATTCAGAAATTAGAATTTTTCAAGTTTAAGGATTATTTACCAACAAGAAAAACTTGCCTCATTCCCCGCAAAAAAACACATCGTCAGAAATTCTGACAAGCTTCTTCAGGTCGTGAAAGAGGCCGTCAGATTTTCTGATAAGGCATTTTTTGGCAAATTCTGTTTGGCAGAAAATCTGGTGAGTATTTTTTGAGTAAAAGACGAACGTTTGCTTTTCTGGCGAGCAGTTTTAAAGCAAAAAACCTTTTCTGAAAATCAGAAAAGGTAAAAAGGGAATTAAAATTAAAATAAATAAAAAATTTAGGAGATTATAAAAATGAAAAAAATTTATGGAATTACTAGTGTAGATGTTCAGACTTTAGAAAACAACGAATTTTTCCAGCTCATGTTCGAGAGTCGGAGCGAGGTTGCGGCTTTTATCAAGGAAAATAAGGTGGATGGCATTTACACGACCAAGCTGGATGAGATGGACAAACTTCTGGAACAGCTGCAGGGTGGTCTTCATCAGACCAAGTCCAGCAAGCTGGTGGCTAGTTTGGATCAGGCTGACCGCGAGCGCGATGATGCCTTGGGCACTCTCCAGTCTTTGGTTCGGGCCTTTGCACTGGTCAAGGATGCAGCGACCAAGGAAGCTTATGAGACCCTGTCTCAACTCCTGAAAAACTACACTGGTCTAGCTGCAACTAGCTTGGAAAAGGAGACCGAGGGCATCAACCACCTACTCCAAGAGCTGAAAAAGCCGGCCTACCAGACAGCACTGGCTAAGCTTCATCTAGAAGCCCATGTCGACAGTCTTGCTGCCGCTCAGAAGGCCTTTGAAAAGGTCTACAAGGAGCTCCTGACTGAGCTCAAGGGTAAGACACCGAGCCAGAATAAGAATGTCCGCCTCAAGCTGCAAGAGATCTATGATTTTCTGGTGGATTTCACTGCAATCATTGCCTACGCTTATCCCGAAAGAACTCACGTGGTCAATCTCCGCGACCACCTCAACACCATCCGCAGCCGCTACAAAAAACGCAAACCAGCTAAGAAGGTGAAAGAAGAAGTGGCGGAGACGAACTAGCAACTTCTGACGAAAGGAGACAGCCAATGACGCTTGACAATAAACTGGGTCTGACGGATTCGCTTGAACTAGCCAAGATGGAAGAAAAAATCAGTAAGACCCGAGCTAAAGAGCTTTTTGAAGAGCAGCTTCTGGTCGATAAAGCAGCTGGCACCTATGCCACTCTGGCCTTCATTCATGGATTCTTGTTTGAAGAAATCTATGACTTCGCTGGCCAGATTCGGACAGTCAATCTCGCCAAAGGGTCTTTCCGCTTTGCGCCTGTCATGTATCTGGCAGCTTCTTTGGAAAATATCGACTGCATGCCTCAGCAGACCTTTGACCAAATCATCGAAAAGTATGTTGAGCTAAATATCGCCCACCCTTTCCGCGAGGGGAATGGCAGAAGTATGAGGCTGTGGCTGGACCATCTGCTCAAGGCTGAGCTGGAGCAGGTCATCGACTGGTCCCAAGTCGACAAGGAAGACTACCTCCTAGCCATGGAACGCAGCCCCATTCGAGACACAGAGATTAAGCATGTCCTCAAGCAAGCCCTCACAAAGGACATTCATAACCGCAACCTCTACATGAAGGGCGTTGACCATAGTTACTACTATGAAGGTTATAGCCTATATAAAGCTGAGGAGTTGTGAGATAAGAAAGTTTGTAGAGGAGTGATTAGATGACTATTCTTGAAACAGACCGTCTCATTTTACGGGACTTGCAGGAATCTGATTTGCCAGCTTTGATTGCTCTGAATCGGGATCCAGAGGTCATGCAGTATTTCCCAAAGCCATATAGTCAAGCGGAGTCCTTGCGGCTTTATCAGGGCATTCAAGATGAAGTTAAGGCTTATGGCTACAGTCTTTGGGTTGTTGAAGAAAAGTCCGGTCAGGAGTTTATCGGCTTGGTAGGTCTGCACCATTCGGATTTACAGATTTTTGCTGGAAAAGAAGCTGTAGAAATCGGCTGGCGTCTGCGAAAAGAGTTTTGGAATCGTGGTTATGCAACGGAGGCTGCCCAAGCCTGTCTAGACTTTGCTTTTCAGCAAGCTGGCTTATCAGAAGTTTACTCTTTTACTTCCTTACTCAATCTCCCTTCGCAAAAAGTCATGCAAAAACTAGGCATGGAATTTGTCAAAGAGTTTGATAACGAAAAAGTTCCAGCAGACAGTCCGCTTTATAGACACGTCCTCTACAGAATCAAGAGTTTCAACTAAAAAGGCAGGTATTCCCATGAGAACTGAAACTGAGATGTTTGATGTGATTTTGCAAACCGCAAAAGCGCTACAAGTCGAGGCTGTCGCCATGTCCGGCTCGCGGACAAATCCAAATGCTCTCAAGGACGAATTCCAAGACTATGATGTGGTCTACATTGTGGAGGATTTGGATGGCCTGGTGGCTGACCTTGCTTGGTTGGAAAAGTTTGGCAAGCGCATGATTGAGCAGCATGTCCTAGTAGACCATCGCCGCCTCTATCTCATGCTCTTTGAAGATGGCAATCGGATAGATTTGACCCTTTGCCCCAAGGAGCACATCAAAGAGTGGGTGGATAGCGAAGCGGATTTTACGGTGCTGGATGATGTGCAGGGACTGTTTGCTCCTTATGCACCGACACCCAAGCGCTATTGGACGGCATCAGCCAGTGCGACTGACTTTGACAAATCCTGCAATGAATTCTGGTGGGTATCAGCTTATGTAGTCAAGGGCATTCATCGAAACCACCTTGTCTATGCGACGGATCATCTGTATGGAATCTGCCAGCAAGAATTGCTCAGGCTTTTAGCTTGGCAAGTGGCAGCAGATAAGGGGACGGTCGATGTTGGCAAGAACTACAAGTACCTCTTTCAGTATCTGCCTACCGAGAAAGAGAAAGAATTTAAGTCCTTGCTTGACTTTTCTGACCAGAAAAGCCTCTCCAAGTCTCTCTTAGCTACCATGGACTTTTTCCACAAAGAAGCCCAAGCTTTCTCTCTCAAAACCGGCTTCCCCTATGACAAAGCAATTGCAGAGAAGATGATTGAGTATGCTGAAGCTAGACTTCCCAATCACTGACTAAATAAAGAACGTAATTTAAAACATTAAACTACAGAAAGGATAGTTTGGTTACTTATGGTAACTGAACACGGGACTAATTTCCGTAAACTATCCTTTATTTTATAAAAAATACTCTACATTCTTTGAAAGGAGTTGAACACGCCCTAAATACTGTGTGAAAAAGATAAATTCTCTTGTGAGCATCGCTCACTGCAAGAATTTCCTATTTTCACTTTGTATTTTACGGGCTCTGTATCCTATATGAGTAATATTCAAAACATGTCCCTTGAGGACATCATGGGAGAGCGCTTCGGCCGCTACTCCAAATACATCATTCAAGAGCGGGCCCTGCCCGACATCCGCGACGGCCTCAAGCCTGTACAGCGCCGCATTCTTTATTCCATGAATAAGGACGGCAACACCTTTGACAAGGGCTACCGCAAGTCGGCCAAGTCGGTCGGGAACATCATGGGGAATTTCCACCCTCACGGGGACAGCTCCATCTATGACGCCATGGTCCGCATGTCTCAGGACTGGAAAAACCGTGAGATTCTCGTTGAGATGCACGGAAACAACGGATCCATGGACGGCGATCCGCCGGCGGCTATGCGTTATACTGAGGCGCGCCTGTCTGAGATGGCCGGCTATCTCCTGCAGGATATTGAGAAGGACACGGTGCCTTTTGCCTGGAACTTTGATGATACCGAGAAGGAGCCTACTGTTCTGCCGGCAGCCTTTCCCAATCTTTTGGTCAATGGAGCAACCGGGATTTCCGCTGGTTATGCGACCGATATTCCGCCCCACAATCTGGCCGAGGTCATTGACGCCGTGGTCTATATGATTGACCATCCGTCTGCCAAGGTGGACAAGCTCATGGACTTTCTGCCAGGGCCGGACTTCCCGACAGGAGCTATTGTCCAAGGCCGAGACGAGATTAAGAAAGCCTATGAAACCGGCAAGGGCCGGGTCGTGGTGCGGTCGCGGACCGAGATTGAGAAGCTCAAGGGCGGCAAGGAGCAAATCGTCATCACCGAGATTCCTTATGAGATTAATAAGGCGGTCTTGGTCAAGCGGATTGACGATGTGCGGGTCAATAACAAGGTGGCCGGCATTGCCGAAGTGCGGGACGAGTCCGACCGGGATGGCCTGCGCATTGCTATCGAGCTTAAGAAAGATGCCAATACTGAGCTGATTCTCAACTACCTTTTCAAATACACCGACCTGCAGATTAACTACAATTTCAACATGGTGGCTATTGACAATTTCACGCCGCGTTTAGTTGGGATTGTGCCCATTCTGACCAGCTATATCGCCCACCGCAAGGAGATTATCCTGGCCCGCAGCCGCTTTGACAAGGCCAAAGCCGAGAAACGCCTCCATATCGTGGAAGGACTGATTCGGGTCATTTCGATCTTGGATGAGGTGATTGCCCTCATTCGGGCGTCGGAAAATAAAGCAGACGCCAAGGAAAATCTTAAGGTCAGCTATGATTTTACCGAGGAGCAGGCTGAAGCCATCGTCACCCTCCAGCTCTACCGCCTGACCAATACCGACGTGGTGGTGCTTGAGGAGGAAGAAGCAGAGCTGCGCGAGAAGATTGCTATGCTTTCTGCTATCATCGGCGATGAGCGCACCCTGTACAATCTCATGAAGCGGGAGCTGCGTGATGTTAAGAAGAAGTTTGGCAACCCGCGTCTCAGCGAGCTGCAGGATCGAGCAAATGCCATTGAGATTGACACAGCCAGCCTCATTGTCGAGGAGGAGACCTATGTCAGCGTGACCCGTTCCGGCTATATCAAACGGACCAGCCCGCGTTCCTTCTCTGCTTCGACACTGGAGGAAATCGGCAAGCGGGACGATGACCGTCTGATCTTTGTCAGTCCTGCCAAGACAACCCAGCATCTGCTGATCTTCACCAGTCTGGGCAATGTCATCTATCGTCCGGTCCATGAGCTGGCAGACATTCGCTGGAAAGAAATCGGCGAGCATCTCAGTCAGACGATTAGCAATTTTGATACCCAGGAAGAAGTGATTTACACGGAAATCGTGGACAGCTTTGACGAGGGGACTTACTTTGCAGCTACCAAGCTGGGGCAGATCAAGCGCGTGGAGCGTAAGGAATTCAGCCCTTGGCGGACCTATAAGTCTAAGGCACTCAAGTTTGCCAAGCTGAAAAATGAAGAAGACCAAGTCCTTGCTCTGGCACCGATTAAGCTGGATGATGTTATGCTCGTGACGAAGAATGGCTATGCCCTGCGCTTCAATATTGAGGAAGTGCCGGTTATCGGAGCCAAGGCAGCTGGAGTTAAGGCTATCAACCTCAAAAAGGATGACGTCCTAGCCGCAGCCTTTATCGCTAATACAGACTCACTTTACATCCTGACCCAGCGCGGTTCTCTTAAGCGCATGGCGGTCGCAGATATTCCTGTTACCAGCCGGGCCAATCGCGGCCTGCAGGTCCTGAGGGAGCTCAAATCCAAGCCCCACCGTGTCTTTGCATCCGGACCTGTCTATGCCGGACAGGCGGACTTTGACCTCTTTACCACAGAGGCAGAAGTCAGCGAGGAGCAGATTCTGCAAATTACATCCAATAAAGGCACAGCTTACGACATCAATCTGGCCAATCTCAGCCTGTCTGAACGGACCAGCAACGGCAGCTTTATCTCGGATAGCATTTCCGATGAGGAAGTCTTTGCTGCCCATATCAAATAGATTCAGAACCAGTTCAAACGAGCTGGTTTTTCTACGGCTCTTAACGAGACGCGGCTGAGTTTAGAGCCATTGACTCATAGACAGAGCGATAGCGAAGTCTACGTTCTCTGAAACTCTCAAGGAATCCAGCCAGAAGTTTCCAAACAAGTCTGGGATTAAAGAGAAAGTCTGAAAAAATAAAAATTTTCTGAAAATTGAAAATAACACTTGAAAATATCTAAAAAAGGTGTAAAATAGGGAGTATGACAGAAAGCACCAATCTGCTGGAGAGTCGTTAAAAGGAACAGTTCAGAGCCTGTTCTTCTAACCAGCTTGACCAGATGAGGTGCCATTATGATACAGTATCTTAGAAATGAGGACATGACTATGACTGCAAATCTTGACTGGGAAAATCTCGGCTTTTCCTATATGAAATTGCCTTATCGCTACATCGCCTATTACCGAAACGGTCAGTGGGAAGAGGGACAGCTGACAGAAGATGCGACCTTGCATCTGCACGAATCTTCTCCCTGTCTGCACTATGGCCAGCAGGCTTTTGAGGGACTGAAAGCCTACCGTACCAAGGATGGCAGCGTTCAGCTTTTCCGGCCGGACAAAAATGCAGAGCGGCTGCAGCGGACAGCTGACCGCCTGCTCATGCCGCAGGTCTCTACAGAGATGTTTGTGGATGCAGTCAAGCAGGTCGTACGGGCCAATGAAGACTATGTTCCGCCATACGGAACGGGCGGTACTCTCTATATCCGCCCGCTCTTGATTGGGGTTGGCGATATTATCGGAGTCAAGCCGGCAGATGAGTACATCTTTACCATCTTTGCCATGCCGGTTGGTAATTATTTCAAGGGCGGTCTGACGCCGACTAACTTTATCGTTTCTGCTGATTATGACCGTGCCGCTCCTCACGGAACGGGGGCAGCCAAGGTCGGCGGGAATTATGCGGCCAGTCTTTTGCCAGGTAAGATTGCCAAGGACAAGCAGTTCTCAGATGTGATTTACCTTGACCCGGCGACCCATACCAAGATTGAGGAAGTCGGTTCGGCCAATTTCTTCGGTATTACTAAGGACAGAGAGTTTGTCACTCCGCTCAGCCCATCTATCCTGCCCTCTATTACCAAGTATTCCCTGCTCTATCTGGCAGAGCACAGACTGGGGCTTAAGCCAGTCGAAGGCGATGTTCCTCTTGCAGAACTGGATAGATTTACCGAAGCGGGTGCCTGCGGTACGGCTGCAGTCATCTCTCCTATCGGAGGCATTCAGCACGGCAATCATTTCCACGTCTTCTATAGTGAGACAGAAGTCGGACCTGTTACCCGCCAGCTCTATGATGAGCTGACCGGTATCCAGTTTGGCGATGTTGAAGCGCCGGAAGGCTGGATTGTGAAAGTCGATTAATTACAGGAGCCCTTGCGGCTCTTTTAATATGCAAAATAGCAGGGTAAGACTTGCCAGCTCCGCTATTTTTTTGTAAAATAGAGCTTTGAGAGAGGTAGAAAATGAGCAAAAAAGATAAAAAAATCGAAATTCAGATTACGGACAGCAAGGTTCAGGTCGGGGCAGAGCAGTTTGACGGCTGCAGCCTGTCTATCGGCAAGAAGGTCATCGGTGAGATTGCAGAACTGGACGGTCAATTTGCTATTATAAAAAATGGCAGTGTGGAGAGTTTTTATAAAAAGCTTGAAAAAGCCGTTGAAAGTTTGATTGAAACCTATAATTTAGGCAAATAAGGGCTTGCATTTTCATTGTATTAATGTTATAATGGGTATCGTTGGTTGTTGGAGAGGTAGCGAAGAGGCTAAACGCGGCGGACTGTAAATCCGCTCCTTCGGGTTCGGGGGTTCGAATCCCTCCCTCTCCATATCTGAGATACAAGACTCTCAAAAGGCTGCATCAAAACCTTGAGTGAGAGTTCCTTGCTTAGAGCCAATGAATGGGAAAGTTTATGCTTGTAATAATGGGGTATCGCCAAGCGGTAAGGCAAGGGACTTTGACTCCCTCATGCGTTGGTTCGAATCCAGCTACCCCAGTTCTTAGGTGGTGTATCATATAAAATAATAAAATATCTTTTGGTATTTTATTTCTTTATAAGGGTAGGAACGTTAAAGATAAATCAAATGTCGTTTGCGGGTGCTTAGGAAAATAATTAAATTGTATGTCAAGTTTTATACTTGATTGTTGGAGGATTTTTTTAGATGAATGAATTTGAAGATTTGCTAAACAGTGTTAGCCAAGTTGAGCCAGGTGACGTCGTTACTGCTGAAGTTTTGACGGTTGACGCTAACCAAGCTAATGTTGCAATCGCTGGAACTGGTGTTGAAGGTGTCTTGACTCTTCGTGAGCTGACAAATGAGCGTGACGCTGACATCAACGACCTTGTAAAACCAGGCGAAACACTTGAATTGCTTGTTCTTCGTCAAGTAGTAGGTAAAGATACTGATACAGTGACTTACCTGGTATCTAAAAAACGTTTAGAAGCTCGCAAAGCTTGGGACAAATTGGTTGGCCGTGAAGAAGAAATTGTCACTGTTAAGGGCACTCGTGCTGTTAAAGGCGGACTTTCGGTAGAGTTTGAAGGACTGCGCGGATTTATTCCGGCTTCTATGCTCGATACTCGTTTCGTTCGCAATACTGAGCGTTTTGTAGGTCAAGAATTTGACGCAAAAATTAAAGAAGTAGATCCAAAAGAAAACCGCTTTATCCTTTCACGCCGTGAAGTTGTAGAAGCAGAAGCTGCTGCAGCCCGTGCTGAAGTATTTGGTAAATTGAATGTTGGCGATGTTGTGACTGGTAAAGTTGCCCGTATCACCAGCTTCGGTGCTTTCATTGACCTTGGCGGCGTTGACGGTTTGGTTCACTTGACTGAGCTGTCTCATGAGCGCAATGTTTCACCTAAGTCTGTTGTTACAGTTGGCGACGAAATCGAAGTGAAAGTTCTGGATCTGAACGAAGAAGAAGGCCGTGTATCACTGTCTCTGAAGGCAACAACCCCTGGACCATGGGATGGCGTTGAGCAAAAGCTTGCTGCTGGCGATGTGATTGAGGGAACAGTTAAGCGTCTGACTGATTTCGGTGCTTTCGTGGAAGTGCTGCCAGGTATTGATGGCTTGGTTCACATTTCACAAATTTCCCACAAGCGTGTGGAAAGCCCTAAAGACGCTCTGAAAGTCGGTCAGGAAGTCACTGTGAAAGTTCTTGAAGTGAATGCTGCTGACGAGCGTGTGTCTCTCTCTATCAAGGCTCTTGAAGAGCGTCCAGCCCAAGAAGAAGGCCAAAAAGATGAGAAGCGTCAATCACGCCCACGCCGTCCAAAACGTCAGGAAAAACGTGACTTTGAACTTCCAGAAACTCAAACTGGATTCTCAATGGCTGATCTCTTTGGCGACATTGAACTGTAAAAAATTAAAAGAAGTTGAGATTTCTCGACTTCTTTTCTTATTTTGACTTGTATTTTTGGTGAAAATCGGTTATAATGTATTAGTTGCCACCCTTAGTGTAATGGATATCACGTAAGATTCCGGTTCTTGAGATGGGAGTTCGATTCTCTCAGGGTGGATGACTGAAGCTTGGACTCGTCAGAGTCCTTTTTTTGTTTATTTTTTGGGGAAATGTCGTGACAGTGAAATGAATCGCTCATCTCTTGATTGAGAAAGAATAGAGAAAGACGGAAAGTATTTGCTTTTCAAATGCTCGAAAATAAAGCGTGGGCTTCCTAATGTCTATCCTTGTTAGCGGGATATTCCTGGCTGCGGGTTCGAAGAAAGTGAGCTGCCGCATTAGGCAGCATTCTGAGAATAATTGGAAGAAGTCCAGCCAGCTGGTAGAGATTATGGGGATATAGTCCTTTAGTTTGCTTTTAGTACTAGGCAACGAGCCGCAGGCTGTACTTAGATACGGCAAGGCGAGTTAACGACGGAATAAAAGATAAACTAACTGACGATATCATTCATGATGGCAGCCAGTTTGTGACAGTGAGAATCAGGCGGTTTTTGCGCGTTTAATCTACAGCGGGGTGCTGCAGGAGAAAAGGGCCTCTTATCCTAGATTCCGAAGAGCACAGCACCTATCGCTGGGTTTCCTCTTTAGACGAGATGGAGGGGCAGCTGCTGGTTCCCTATCTGTCAGAACGGTTTGTATCGGAGAAATGAGTGATCAAAAAAAACAGCCTCCTGGATTAAGGAGAGCTGTTTTTGAATGCCTAGTTTTTAGATGCTGCTTGGAATTCAGGATTTTGCCATGCTTCATCAATGATTGCCTGCAGTTCTTTAGCAGAAGCTTGCATTTTTTGAGTTTCTGCGTCGTTGAGAGGGATATTTACTGGACGGACGATCCCGTGAGCGCCGACGATAGCTGGTTGACCAATGAAGACATTCTCAACGCCATATTGGCCTTCCTGGAAGACTGACAATGGCAATACAGCATTTTCATCGTCAAGGATAGCTTTGGTGATACGAGCCAAAGCAACTGCGATACCGTAGTAAGTAGCCCCTTTCTTATTGATGATAGAGTAAGCAGCGTCACGGACGGAGATGAAGAGTTCAACAAGGTCTTCTTCGTTGAGGTCGCGGTTGTCCTGCAGCCATTGCTCCAATTTTACTCCGGCAACATTGGCATGTGACCAGACAGCAAACTCAGAATCACCGTGCTCACCCATGATGTAGGCGTGGACTGAACGGGCATCAATGCCGATTTTAGCAGCAAGGGCCTGACGGAAACGAGCGGAGTCAAGGGAAGTACCAGAACCGATAACACGCTCTTTAGGGAAGCCTGAGAATTTCCAAGTTGAGTAAGTCAAAACGTCAACTGGGTTGGCTGCCACAAGGAAGATACCGTTGAAGCCTGATTCAACGACTTGTGTCACGATTGATTTGTTGATGGCCAGATTTTTTCCGACCAAGTCAAGACGGGTTTCGCCTGGTTTTTGCGGAGCACCGGCAGTAATGACAACCAAATCAGCGTCGGCACAGTCTGCATAGGTCGCTGCGTAGATTTTCTTTGGCGAAGTGAAAGCAAGGGCGTGGCTGAGGTCTTCGGCATCACCGACAGCCTTGTCGAATAATTGAGGGATTTCAATAATACCAAGTTCCTGAGCGATTCCTTGGTTAACAAGAGCGAAAGCGTAGGATGAACCTACGGCACCGTCACCCACAAGGATAACTTTTTTGTGTTGTTTAGTAGCAGTCATTCTAAACATCTCCTTAATTTTTTTAGGGAAGTATTCCCCATACATATTCATTCTACCACTTTTGCTATATTTTGTCACGGACAACTTTGGTCTTTAGGCGATGTAAACGTTTTTACAAGAGCTTCAAAATGCTGAAAAATTCAAGAAAATGTGGTATAATTGTAGGGTGATTGAAAAGAACAGAAAGGCATTTTTTTAATGCAAGACAGAAACTTAGTAAATGTGAATCTGACCAGCGAAATGAAGACCAGTTTCATCGATTATGCCATGAGCGTTATCGTAGCACGGGCGCTTCCGGATGTTCGCGACGGTCTCAAGCCGGTTCACCGCCGGATTCTCTATGGAATGAATGAGCTGGGGGTTACTCCTGATAAGCCTCATAAGAAGTCAGCCCGTATCACAGGGGATGTCATGGGTAAATACCACCCGCACGGGGACTCTTCCATCTATGAGGCGATGGTGCGGATGGCTCAGTGGTGGAGCTATCGCTATATGCTGGTAGACGGCCATGGAAACTTTGGCTCCATGGACGGAGACGGCGCCGCTGCTCAGCGTTATACAGAAGCCCGGATGAGCAAAATTGCTCTGGAAATGCTGCGGGACATTAATAAAAACACTGTTGATTTCAGCGATAACTATGATGCCAGCGAAAAAGAGCCGGTTGTTCTGCCGGCCCGTTTTCCGAATCTGCTGGTTAACGGAGCGACCGGGATTGCTGTCGGAATGGCCACCAATATCCCGCCTCACAATCTAGGAGAAGCCATTGATGCTGTGAAACTGGTCATGGACAATCCGGAGGCGACGACACGGGACATAATGGAAGTGCTGCCAGGACCGGACTTCCCGACCGGTGCTCTGGTTATGGGCAAATCTGGCATCCACCGGGCCTATGAGACTGGTAAGGGCTCCATTGTTCTGCGCTCGCGGACAGAGATTGAGGAGACCAAGACAGGCCGGGAGCGGATCGTGGTGACAGAATTTCCTTATATGGTGAATAAAACCAAGGTTCATGAGCATATTGTCCGTCTGGTGCAGGAAAAGCGGATTGACGGTATTACTGCTGTTCGCGATGAATCCAACCGCGAGGGAGTTCGCTTTGTGATTGAGGTCAGACGCGATGCTTCTGCCCATGTCATCTTGAACAATCTTTTCAAGCTGACCCAGATGCAGACTAACTTCAGCTTTAATATGCTGGCGATTCAAAACGGCGTGCCGAAGATTCTTTCCCTGCGTGAAATTCTTTCTGCTTACATTGAGCATCAGAAGGAAGTGGTGACCCGCCGGACCGTTTTTGACAAGGAAAAAGCTGAGGCCCGGGCTCACATTTTAGCCGGTCTCCTGATTGCGCTGGACCATATTGACGAAGTCATCCGTATTATCCGCAACAGCGAGACAGATGCGGAGGCTCAGGCTGAATTGATGGCCAAATTTGAGCTGTCAGAGCGTCAGAGTCAGGCTATTCTGGATATGCGTCTGCGCCGTCTGACCGGCTTGGAACGCGATAAGATTCAGTCTGAGTACGATGAATTGATTGCTCTGATTGCAGATTTGGCAGATATTTTGGCCAAGCCTGAGCGGGTTGTGGCGATTATCAAGGAAGAGCTGGACGAAGTGAAGCGGAAGTTTGCGGACGACCGCCGGACAGAGCTTATGGTCGGTGAGGTTCTTTCTCTGGAAGATGAGGATTTGATTGAAGAAGCAGACGTTCTGATTACTCTTTCAAACAAGGGCTATATCAAACGACTCAATCAGACTGAGTTTACAGCTCAGAAACGCGGAGGCCGCGGAGTTCAGGGGACAGGTGTCAAAGATGATGATTTCGTCAAAGAGCTGGTCTCCACCAGCACTCATGACCGCCTGCTCTTCTTTACGAATAAGGGCCGGGTTTACCGCCTCAAAGGCTATGAAATTCCTGAATACGGCCGGACTGCCAAAGGGCTGCCAATCGTCAATCTCCTGAAGTTAGATGAGGGAGAAACAATTCAGACCATTATCAATGTGGAGCAAGATCACAGCGATGATTCCTATCTTTTCTTTACTACCCGTCATGGCGTAGTCAAACGGACCAGTGTGACAGAGTTTGCCAATATCCGCCAGAATGGTCTGAAAGCCTTAAACCTTAAGGAAGAGGATGAGCTGATCAATGTCTTTCTGACGGATGGTGCAGCTGATGTCATTATCGGGACGAAATTCGGCTATTCTGTCCGCTTTAATGAAACGGCCGTGCGGAATATGAGCCGTCTTGCGACAGGTGTCCGCGGGGTCAGCCTGCGCGAAGGAGACTGTGTCGTCGGCGCCAGCGTTGTTTCAGACGGAGATGAAGTGCTGATTATTACTGAGAAGGGATACGGCAAGCGGACTTTAGCCAGCGAATACCCGACCAAGGGACGCGGCGGAAAAGGAATCAAGACAGCCAATATCACTGAAAAGAACGGTTCTCTGGCAGGTCTGATGACGGTTTCCGGTGAGGAAGATCTGATGATTATTACCAATACCGGGGTGATTATTCGTACCGGTGTAGCCAATATTTCACAGACAGGCCGCTCTACTATGGGGGTTAAGGTCATGCGTTTAGATCAGGATGCGCAGATTGTTACCTTTACGACGGTTGAAGCAGACGAAAAAGATGATGCAGCAGAGGAAGAAAACGAATCATAAAAGAGGGCCTATATGGTACAAGGTAAAAGAAGTCAAAGAAGACAAAAACGCAGCAAAAGAAATATTTTTATCAATATCATTGCGACGCTATTGATTATTGTGGCCCTTGCCCTAATCTTTAATGCGCAAATCCGAAATATGATCATGGTCTGGCATACCAACCAATATCAGGTCAGCAAGGTTTCCAAAGATTCGATTGATAAAAATAAAAATGCTGAGACCAGTTTTGATTTTAATAAGGTAGAATCGCTTTCCACAGAAGCAGTCATCAATGCCCAGTGGAAAGCGCAGCAGCTGCCGGTCATCGGCGGTATCTCCATTCCGGAGGTGTCCATGAACCTGCCGATTTTCAAGGGCTTGGACAATGCCGGTCTCTATTACGGTGCCGGCACGATGAAAGAAAGCCAGCAGATGGGTCAAGGCAATTATGCTCTTGCCAGCCATCATGTCTTTGGCATTACGGGTGCCAGCGATATGCTCTTTTCCCCGCTGGACCGTGCCAAAGCAGGCATGAAAATCTATATCACCGATAAGGAAAAGGTTTATACCTATGTTATCACCAGTGTAGAAACGGTGACACCGGATCGGATTGATGTGATTGATGACACCGAAGGCGTTGCCGAGATTACTCTAGTGACCTGTGAGGATGCAGCTGCCACCAATCGGACGATTGTCAAGGGAACGCTGGAAGGCTCTATTGAGTACGAAAAGGCTCCTAAGGAAGTTCTGGAATCCTTCAGTAAGTCCTATAATCAGATGCAGATTTAATGCCAGAAATCAGAAATTAATAAAATTCACCCCAAGAGTAAGAGAGATTCTAGCATCTGGGGTGTTTTTTTGCAGCCTTTTTCGAATAGTAAGGTAAGGAGGTTTCTATGTATAGTATTTCATTTCAGGACGATCGGAGCATGATGCCGCGGGAGCGTTTGATGAGGGAGGGAGCAGAGAAGCTCAGCAATCAGGAGCTGCTGTCCATTTTTCTTAGAACAGGCAACAAAAAAGAAACTGTCTTCCAAGTTTCTCAAAAAATCTTATCTTCTATTTCCCATTTGAACGATCTGAAGTATCTGACTCTGCAGGAATTGCAGACCATTTCAGGGATTGGCCCCATAAAAGCTGTCGAGCTGCAAGCCGTCATTGAACTGGGCCGGCGTATCAATCGGGCTGAGGTGCTGCAGATGGAGCAAATCATGGGCAGTCAAAAGCTGGCTCAGAAGATGCAGCAGGAGCTGGGGGATATGAGGCAGGAATGCTTGGTAGCCATCTATCTCAACAGTCAGAATCAGATCCTTCATCAGCAGACGATCTTCATAGGAACGGTGACCAGAAGCATTGCAGAACCGCGGGAAATTCTCCATTATGCCCTCAAACATCTGGCGACTTCCATTATATTGGTCCACAATCATCCGTCGGGGTCTGTCGTTCCCAGCAAAAATGATGACGAGGTGACCCAGCATATGAAGGAAGCCTGCGAGATGATGGGGTTGGTTCTCTTGGATCATTTGATTGTGGCGAAGACCAATTATTACAGCTATCGTGAAGAGACGGATATCATCTAAAGCCTATTGACGACATAGTCAAAGAGAGCTAAATCGCCTTCATGGGAGCCAAAAAGAAATTCCGGATGCCACTGGACACCGAGAAAGGGGCTGCCGTCAGTGGAAGTAACCGCTTCAACGACCTTGTCGCGCGGGTCATAAGCGATTACCTCCAGATTAGCTGCCAAATCCTTGATGCTTTGGTGGTGGAATGAATTAATCTCAGAAGCCGGACCGTAAATTTCATGCAGCACAGAGCCGTTTTTGGTTACCATGCTTTGAGTAGTATACTCTGCAGAGCGGTCCTGCCAGTGGTCTTCAATATCCTGATGCAGGGTGCCGCCCAGAGCGACATTATAGAGCTGGGTACCGCGGCAGACTGTAAAGATAGGCTTCTTTTGCCGGCGGGCTTCCTGAATCAAAGCCAATTCAAAAACATCCCTTTTCAGCAGATAGTCATCGCTGTCAATCGTCTTTTCTTCCCCGTAAAATTGCGGGGAAACATTTTGGCCGCCGGTGATAATCAATTTGTCAATGACAGAAATATACTGCTGGGCTGATTCCTTATCGCCGATTGGCAGAATCATTGGAATTCCGCCAACTTCTTTGACCCCCTCGACAAATCCGGTGGCAGTATAGCTCATATGGACGAATTGATCATCGGGAAGTGTTCTTTCATTTCCGGTTATTCCAATAATTGGTTTACTCATAGAGTAATGGCTACCTCTCTTATCTTAATTTTCATTCTTTCTCATGAAGTAGAGCAAGGTCTGCAGCTCACTGGTCAGATCGACATATTGGGCAACAACATCCTTGGGCAGGGACAGGTGGACCGGTGAGAAGCAGAGAATTCCCTTGATACCCGCTTCGACCAGAACAGAAGCGACTTCCTGAGCCTTTATACTGGGAACAGTCAGAATGGCTGTCTGCACATTTCCAGACTGTACCTTTTGTTTGATTTGGGAAATTCCGTAAATAGGGATTCCGTCTTTGGTGATGGTGCCGACATCGGGGTGGTCATCCGTATCAAAGGCCATGACGACCTTCATTTTATTGCGCTCATGAAAACGATAGTGCAGAAGAGCGCGGCCCATATTGCCGACGCCGACAATCATGACATTGGTGATGGAGTTGTCATTGAGCAGATCGGCAAAAAAGTTCATCAGTTTTTTGACATCGTAGCCAAAGCCACGGCGGCCTAATTCACCAAAATAAGAAAAATCCCGCCTGACAGTAGCTGAGTCAATCCCAATAGCCTCTGCAATCTGCTTGGAATTGGCTTTCTCGATTTTTTCGGCATTGAAGCGCTTAAAAATACGGTAATAGAGCGAAAGTCTCTTGGCAGTTGCGCGGGGAATTGCAGTGTTTTTTTCAGATTTCACAAAATCACGACCTTTCTAACTCTATTTTATAGAAAGTTTGTGAAAAAATCAACTAGTTTTATATAGGAAAAATCTTCGGGCAGGTCTTACCGGCAGCTATAACTCAATCCCGATAGGTATCTAAGTCCAATTTTGTCATCTGCCGGTATAAATCGCCGATTTTGCCTTCAAAAGGGAGCGCCTGTCCTTTATAGCTGATTGAGATGACCGGCCGGTCATCAGGGACAGTGACGCAGCCCGAAAAGGCCAGTAAAAACTCGTCAAAGTCTTGATAGGTCAAGGTCCGTTGGACCTTGTAAGAGTCTAAGTAGATGAGCTCAATCATTGTGCTGTATTCTCCTGTCTGTCTGCTGTGCTTTCAAGTTTCCGGACGCCTGCAGGCCGTTCTGATAAGAAAAAAGCAAAATTGCAGGAACTTTGCTTATTGGGGTGTTTTTTCAAAGATATGTCTTTCTACCAGACTGTCCATAAGGAAGTAGAATTTTTGCTGAAGAATGTCATTGTCAGCCGACTTGAAAATATTGACCAGGCGCAGTCCGGATTTATCGGTGATATTAATCTTGAAGCCTGTCAGGTCTTTGTTGATGATGATTTTCAGCAGAAAGCCATTGCCGCTGTTGGGAACGGCTTCCAGCAGGCGGGACAGTTCGTAATTGCCGACTTTGGTTTGGGCAAAAGTATTGTCGCGCAGGGTGAATTTTTTAACATTGGAGTGAAGTGAGTAGGTAAACTCACAGTTTGCTAAGCTAACAGATGTTTGAAAGGCCATCTTATCCTCCTAAAATTTCTTTTAAAGTTTTGCTGAAATAGTCTATTTCTTCGATGGTGTTTTGGTCTGAGGTACTGATACGGATGGATTCTCCCAGACGCTCAGAATCGTCTCCATAGAGAGCCTGCAGGACATGGCTGGGCTGAACAGTCCCCGCTGTACAGGCGGAACCGGTAGAGACAGAAAATCCCTTTAGGTCTAGTTGGAGCAGGAGCAGATCGTTTTTCTGCTGGGGAAAGCCCAGATTGATGACATAGGGCAGGCTGGACGGACTTTCGTTTACATAGAAGTCCAGACCGGCTAAATCTGTCAGGAGTCTGTCCTTTAGGAGCTGAGCGTGGGCCAGATTTTCTTCCAGATGTTCAGCGCTTTCTGACAGTGCAGCCGTCATTCCCAGAATAGACAGTAAGTTCTCGGTGCCGGCCCGGTGTTTTTCTTCTTGGTCGCCGCCATGCAGAAAGCGGTCAAAGTCCATCCTGTCGGCATAGAGGAAGCCGACTCCCTTTGGACCGTGGAATTTATGAGCAGAAGCACTGAGAAAGTCGATTCCCAGCTCCTTTGGGTAAAGAGGGACTTTGCCAATGGCCTGCACAGCATCTACATGGAAGGCTGCCGGGTGGTCTTTTAAGAGCTGGCCGATTTCCTTAATCGGAAGCAAATCGCCGGTCTCATTATTAACAGCCATGACTGATACAAGAATGGTATCCGGCCTGAGAGCCTGCTGGATGTCTATCGCCCGAATCTGTCCGTCAACTGGCTGAATAACCGTCGCTTCAAAGCCGAATTTTTCTACTAAATACTCAACTGTCTCTAAGACAGCGTGATGCTCAATAGCCGTTGTGATGATATGTTTTCCCCTGTCCTGATGGCGAAGAGCATAGCCTTTGATAGCAGTATTATTGCTTTCTGTGCCGCCCGAGGTAAAGAGGATATGCCTGCTCTCAGTATGGAGAATCTGAGCAATTTCTGCACGTGCCTGCCTGAGCAGCTTGCTGGCTTCCCGTCCGTGGCCGTGAATACTGGACGGATTCCCAAAGACAGTCAAAGCTTCTGTCATTGCTTTAATGGCTGCAGCTGACAAGGGAGTCGTAGCAGCGTTATCTAAATAAATCACGAATTTGTCCTTTGTTTCTTTTGATAGGCAAAAAGCGGGCTGACTGGCTTTCTCTCCTGAATACGGACAATGGCATCGCCAATCAATTCGCTGGCTGTAATGTAGTGGATGTTTTGGGGAATTTTTTCCTTGGTAGCCACAGAGTCAGTCACCAGAATTTCCTTGATAGGGACTTGATCCAGCAGTTCTGCGGCCCCTTCGACAAAAAGTCCGTGGCTGGAAACAGCATAAATCTCAACTGCTCCCTCACGGTCAACGATTTTGGCAGCTTCTGAGAAAGTCCGGCCGGTATTGAGAATATCGTCAATGAGAATGGCTTTCTTGCCTGCTACATCGCCGATGATATAGCCTTCTGAGCGTCCGGCTTCATCCTCGCCGTAGTCAATAATAGCGATAGGAGCATCCAGATATTCAGCCAGACTGCGGGCACGCTTGACTCCGGAATTTTTAGGGCTGACCACCACTACATCCTCGCCGGTAAGGCCCATGTCGCAGTAGTGCTTGGCAAAGAGAGGAATGGTAAAGAGGTTGTCTACCGGAATATCAAAGAAGCCCTGCACCTGCACAGCGTGGAGATCCAGAGAAATCACGCGGTCAACGCCTGCGCCCACCAGCATATTGGCTACCAGCTTGGCAGTGATTGGCTCGCGGGGAGCAGCAGTCCTGTCTTGACGGGCATAGCCAAAATAAGGCATAACGACATTGACAGTGTTAGCGCTGGCCCGATTGCAGGCATCAACCATGATCAGGAGTTCCATCAGGTGGTTATTGACCGGAAAACTGGTGGACTGGATGATGTAGATGTCGTAGCCGCGGACGCTTTCTTCAATATTGATCTGAATCTCGCCGTCTGAGAACTGGCGGGAAGCAAGCTTGCCCAAAGGAACTCCGGCAGCCGCAGCAATCTTTTCAGCAATGGCATGATTGGAGTTGAGAGAGAAAAGTTTCATATTTTTTTTATCTGACATGAGATGGACCGTCCTCTTTTTGTCTCTTTAGGAGCCCAGATTATAAGGATGAACACAACCTTTATCAAGACAGGCTCTTAGATTTCTATCTCTTATTTTACCAGAAAAATAAGATTATTTCAGCTTTTTTACAAGTTTTCAGCAAATCTTGCTATCTTGCTTTTGGCGGGCTTGTAGTGGATCTTGTGCTGCCGCAGGAATTGCTGAAAGTTTTCTTTGCCCTGCTCAAGGTTTTCGACCTCAACTTCCAGCTCATAGTCTGTCTTGCCGAAATAATGGCTTTGGTCCAGAGCCAGCAGGCCGATAGCAGTCTTCTTTTCATAGCGAATGGTTTTAAGAGAGCCCAGAACAGTTAACTCTTCTATAGGAATCTGCTTTTCTTGGAGCAGCTGACGGACTCTTCCCGGAGGAAGGCTGTTGTTTTGCAAAATAGTTTCAGTTTCTTTCAAAGTCAGTGCCTGATTGTGCTCCAGCAGGCCGATTTTCTGAGGGATTTTCAGGGTCAGCTCAGCTGCATTTTCAAAAGTCCGCAGCCGCAGGGTTAAGTGTGCCTGCCGAATGGAGCGGCTGGGCGAATCGATGTAATAGTTGGTCTGAGTGACGGGGTCAAGATTTTTAAACAGGGGGAGGAGCTGCGCGTGCTCCTGCTGAGTCAGCATGCTTTTTAGTTCAATTTCTAAATGCTTCATTTTCAGGTCCTTTTCTTTTTTTTGAAAGCGATTTATGTTATAATAACAGTTGTGTTTATTTTATACAAAAAAATCCAATATGACAAGGTAAGTGTATGACGATAGAATGGGAAGAATTCCTAGACCCTTATATTCAGGCAGTCGGAGAATTAAAGATCAAACTCCGCGGGATTCGCAAGCAGTACCGCAAGCAGCAGCGCCATTCTCCTATCGAGTTTGTCACCGGACGGGTCAAACCGATTGAAAGTATCAAAGAAAAGATGGCACTGCGAGGAATCCGCGAGGAAACCATCGCTCAGGAAATGCAGGATATTGCCGGTCTGCGGGTAATGGTCCAATTTGTTGATGATGTCGATGAGGTACTGGAAGTGCTGCGCCGGCGGACAGATATGCGCATCATTCAGGAGCGGGACTACATTAAGAATAAAAAAGCCAGCGGCTATCGGAGCTATCATGTCATCATTGAATATCCGGTGGATACCATTAATGGCAGCAAGCTGATTCTGGCTGAAATTCAGATACGGACCCTGTCCATGAACTTTTGGGCAACCATTGAGCATTCTTTGAATTACAAGTATAAAGGAGAATTTCCGGAGGAAATCAAGCGACGTTTGGAAACGACGGCCAATCTGGCCTACCAGCTTGATGAGGAAATGGGAGCTATCCGCGACGCCATTCAGGAGGCGCAGGCTCTCTTTGATCCGCTGCACCGCAAGCTCAATGACGGTGTCGGAAACAGTGACGATACAGATGAAGAATACAGATAAAAAAATAGCGATCATTCGCAATCGGAAAAGACAGAGTGAAGAAGTCTATCAGCAGTTAAAGCAGAAAATCCGAACCAGCGGCTTTATCCTGACACCCAAAAATCCCGATATCGTGATTTCTGTGGGCGGTGACGGCATGCTGCTTTCGGCCTTTCACAAGTATGAGCAGCAGCTGGATAAGGTCCGTTTTGTCGGTGTCCATACCGGCCATTTGGGCTTTTATACGGATTATCGCGATTTTGAGCTGGATAAGCTGGTTGAAAATCTGAAACTGGACACAGGGGCCAAGGTCTCCTATCCGATTTTAAATGTCAAAATTACCTTCGAAAACGGGGAAAACCGAGTTATCCGAGCTCTTAATGAAGCGACGATTAAGCGTTCAGACCGGACCATGGTGGCGGATGTCATCATCAATCATGTCCACTTTGAGCGTTTCAGAGGTGACGGAATCTCTGTCTCCACACCGACCGGCAGCACTGCCTACAATAAATCTCTGGGCGGAGCTGTTTTGCATCCGACCATCGAGGCCTTGCAGGTGACGGAAATTGCCAGCCTTAACAACCGTGTCTATCGAACGCTAGGCTCCTCGGTGATTGTGCCCAAAAAGGACAAGATTGAGCTGGTGCCGACCCGCAATGACTACCATACCATCGCTGTAGACAATCAGACTTTTTCTTTTAAAAACATCGTTCGCATTGAGTATCAGATTGATAATCATAAGATTCACTTTGTTGCTTCGCCCAGTCACACCAGTTTTTGGAATCGGGTCAGAGATTCCTTTATCGGAGAGTGCCAGGAATGAGGTTTGAATTTGTTGCAGATGAGCATATCAAGGTGAAAACCTTTCTGAAAAAGCAGGAAATTTCCAAGGGGCTGCTGGCTAAGATTAAGTTTCAGGGCGGCAGCATTTTGGTTAACAATCAGCCGCAGAATGCGGTTTATCTGCTGGATGTCGGTGACAGGGTTACGGTGGATATTCCGGCAGAGAGAGGGTTTGAGTCCCTGCAGGCGGTTCGGCGGGACTTATCGGTGGTATATGAAGACCAGCATTTCTTGATCTTGGATAAGCCTGCCGGTGTGGCCAGTATTCCCAGTGTCAATCATTCCAATACGATGGCCAATTTTGTCAAAGCATACTACATAGACCGGGAGTATGAAAATCAGCGGGTGCATATTGCGACGCGGCTGGATAAGGATACCAGCGGGCTCATGCTCTTTGCCAAGCATGGGTATGCCCATGCCCGGCTGGATCAGCAGCTGCAGAAAAAAGTGATAGAAAAGCGTTATTATGCTCTAGTCAAGGGGGAAGGCGACCTAGAGGAGCGGGGTGAGATTATCGCGCCGATTGGGCGCAATCCTGAGAGTATCATCACGCGGCGCGTGGTCAAGGATGGTAAATATGCTCATACCAGCTATCGGGTAGTGGAGCGTTTCGGTGATGTCTATCTGCTGGACATTCGCCTGCACACCGGGCGGACACACCAGATCCGTGTTCACTTTTCCCATATTGGTTTTCCGCTTTTGGGCGATGATCTTTATGGGGGCAGTCTGCAGGAGGGGATTGCCCGGCAGGCCCTGCATTGCCATTCCCTGAAATTTTACAATGCCTTCAGCGGCCGGGAAATTGAGCGCGGCAGCCCCCTGCCGGAAGATTTTAAGCGCATGATTGAGAAATTTAAAAATTAGGAACCTCTATTCATGGATAACTTCAGCAGCTCTAAATGATTCTTTCATTAAAAGCCTTGCTTTGAACTGCTCGCTGTCCTGCGTTCTGTGTTTGAAGCAGCAGTCTGCTGCTCAATGAAAAACAAATAGCAAACATAGCGTAGGTTCGGTATTTCTGTAAAGCTGCGTCTAGCAGAAGGACGGTAAGCCAGTCCTCCGGCTGGACTGGCAGTGTCACTTTCATGAATATAGATTTTAAGAAACAAAGGAGTTTAAAAAACGATGAAAATTTTTGATTCTATCCGGGAAGCCCTGAAAGGCAAGGAAGTTAAAATTGTCCTGCCCGAGGGAGAAGAGCCGCGGATTTTGCAGGCGACCAAACGCTTGGTCAAAGAAACGAATGTAACCCCAGTGCTTTTGGGCAACCCAGAGAAAATCCGTATCTATCTGGAAATCGAGGGGGTTACCGAAGGTTATCAGGTGATTGATCCGTCCAACTGTTCCTGCTTTGAAGAAATGGTGGCAGCTTTTGTTGAGCGCCGCAAGGGAAAAATCACTGCTGATGAAGCCCGTCAGCTGCTGAAGGAAGATGTCAACTACTTTGGGGTTATGCTGGTTTATTTGGGCAAGGTGCAAGGCATGGTGTCCGGTGCTATTCATTCGACTGCTGCAACGGTTCGGCCGGCTCTCCAAATCATTAAGACCCTGCCTTGGGTTTCTCGGACTTCCGGAGCCTTTCTCATGGTGCGCGGCGATGAGCGCTATATTTTCAGTGACTGTGCTATCAATATTGATCCAGATGCTGCCAGTCTGGCAGAAATTGCCATCAATTCGGCTTTGACAGCACAGATTTTTGGGATTGATCCTAAAGTGGCCATGCTCAGCTATTCGACCAAGGGGTCTGGATTTGGTGAGAAAGTGGACAAGGTGGTAGAGGCGACCAAGATTGCTCAGGAAATGCGGCCGGATTTAGCAATTGACGGTGAGCTTCAGTTTGATGCAGCTTTCGTTCCAGCCACAGCTGAGCTGAAAGCGCCGGGCAGCCCTGTTGCCGGTCAGGCGACTGTCTTTGTCTTCCCCAGCATTGAAGCAGGGAATATCAGTTATAAAATGGCAGAGCGCTTAGGCGGATTTTCAGCTGTAGGGCCAATCCTGCAGGGACTCAACCATCCGGTCAACGACCTGTCCCGCGGCTGCAATGCGGATGATGTCTATAAATTAACATTGATTACGGCCAGCCAGGCTGTAGGGCATTATTAAAATGAGGAGGGCTGAGCTCTCCTTTTTGTGGCCCTTGCTTTCTTATGCTATACTAGAGTTATGTTAGATTTGAAGAAATATGGAATTGTCATGTGGGAGGAGGAGAAGATTGGCGCCTTCCGCCGGAAGCTCTTGGCCTGGTATGATGAAGACAAGCGTGACCTGCCTTGGCGCAGAACCAGCAATCCCTATCATATCTGGATTTCGGAGATTATGCTGCAGCAGACTCGGGTAGACACCGTTATCCCTTACTATGAGCGCTTTCTGGACTGGTTTCCGACTGCGGCCGACTTGGCTGCAGCGCCGGAAGAAAAACTGCTCAAGGCTTGGGAGGGGCTGGGGTATTATTCCCGGGTCCGCAATATGCAAAAGGCGGCCCAGCAGATGATGGCGGATTTCGATGGGGAATTCCCTGATAGCTACGAAGCGATTGCCAGTCTCAAAGGCATCGGCCCTTATACAGCTGGGGCTATTGCCAGCATTGCCTTCGGGCTGCCTGAGCCGGCGGTGGATGGCAATGTCATGCGGGTGCTGAGCCGGCTGTTTGAGGTGGACTTAGATATCGGGGTTCCCAGCAATCGCAAGGTGTTTCAGGCCATGATGGAGCTTTTGATTGATCCGGACCGGCCTGGGGACTTCAATCAGGCGCTGATGGACTTGGGCTCAGATATTGAGGCGCCGGTCAATCCTCGTCCAGAGGCCAGCCCGGTCAGGGAATTCAGTGCAGCCTATCTGCATGGGACCATGGATAAGTATCCAATAAAGGCAGCGAAGAAAAAACCGGTTCCAGTCTACCTGCAGGGCTTGATTGTTGAAAATGCCCAGGGGCAGTTCTTACTGGAAAAAAATGAAGCTGCGGGGCTTTTGTCGGGTTTTTGGCACTTTCCGCTGATCGAGGTGGATGAATTCAGAGAAGAGCAAATGGACCTCTTTGAAGCGGCCGAGCCTGAAGCTGCTTTGGAACTCTCACCGCAGGAGAGTTTTGAGCAGGATTATCAGTTGGCAGTCGACTGGCAGGAGTTGATTTTTCCCAGAGTTCAGCATGTTTTCAGCCACCGTAAGTGGCAGATTCAGCTGACTTACGGCAGGACAGAGGACAGAGAGCACGGCGCAGCAGCTCAAGTCTTGTGGCTGACTCCGGAGGAGTTTGCTTCCTATCCTCTTGCAAAACCGCAGCAGAAGATGTGGGAAGCTTTCCAGCAAGCCAGAAAATAGCAAAAAATCTGAGACCGAATGGTTCTCAGATTTTTGACTGCATCGGTTTTTACAAAGCAGCAAATGCTTTAATCTCATCTGCTGACATAGAAGAATCGCAGCGAACAGCGACTTGTCCGTTCTTGACATGAACAAAGCCCGGCACAGTGGGAATGCCGTACTCGGAGCGGAAGGCCTGCAGCTTGTCCAGCTCGCTGGCTTCTTCACTGTTGATGAAGAAAACATGCGCTTTAGTTTCTGCGACAACACCGGCGAGGGTTGCAGCAAATTTGCGGCAGTAGGGACAGGTCTTGCGGCCGATGAAGAAGGTTGCGGTTTCCTTGTCAGCAATTGCCTGGCGAGCGCGGTCGACAGTTGTCACTTCTAGGTCCTTAATGTTTTGAGCAAATTGTTCCATAATGATCCTCATTTCTTTTGATAAGACTAGTATGCCATAAATTTTAGAAAAATGCTTGATTTGGAAACGGAAAAACCAGAGAATGGAAAATCCAATCTCTGGCTGCTTGCTCTATAGGATGGCTTTTATTTGATAAAAGCCTGGATTTCTGCTTCGATAGCAGCAATTTTTGCCTGAGCATCTTCGCTGCTGCTGCCGACAACAGCAATGTAAAACTTTATTTTTGGCTCGGTGCCGGAAGGGCGGACCGCAATCCAAGAGCCGTCAGCCAATGTGTACTTGAGCACATCGCTCGGCGGCGTTGTCAGAGCCGTCACGGTACCGTCTGCAGCCGTGGAGGTTTGGGCTTTAAAGTCTTCTGTCACAGAAACAGCTGCAGCGTTGAATGCTTTAGGAGCACTGTCGCGGAATTTGCCCATAATAGCCTTGATTTGCTCAGCGCCGTCAACACCGGACAGGGTTACAGAAATAGTCTTTTCTGCAAAGTAGCCGTATTCTTTGTAGATTTCTTCGATGCCGTCTGCCAAGGTCAGGCCGCGGGAACGGTAGTAGGCTGCCAGCTCAGCAACCACCAGAACGGCCTGAATCGCATCCTTATCACGGACAAATGGCTTAATCAGGTAGCCAAAGCTTTCCTCAAAGCCCATCATGTAAGTGTGGTTGTGTTTTTCTTCAAACTCCTGAATTTTTTCAGCGATAAACTTAAAGCCGGTCAGGACGTTAAACATCGTTGCGCCATAGCTTTCGGCAATTTTGCTGACCAAATCGCTGGATACAATTGACTTGCAGAGAGCCGCATTGGCAGGCAGGGTACCGGCATTTTTATGTGCTTCCAGGATATACTTAGCCATAATGGCCCCGATTTGGTTGCCGGAGAGATTGAGGTAGCTGCCGTCTTTTTGGAGGACTTCAACGCCGACCCGGTCTGCGTCAGGGTCTGTTGCCACCAGCACGTCAGCGCCTACCTCGCGGCCCAGTTCCTCTGCCAGAGCAAAGGCTGCCTGACTTTCTGGATTAGGAGATTTGACCGTTGAAAAGTCAGGATCTGGCACGGCCTGCGCTTCAACCACCTGAACGGAGTCAAATCCAGCCTGCGCCAAAGCACGGCGGGCCAGCATTTCTCCAGTACCATGAAGAGGAGTGTAGACAATCTTCATGTCCTTGCCGTATTCATCAATCAGCTGCTGATTGATATTGACATCCTTGACTTCTTTGAGGTATTCAGTATCAACGGCGTCGCCAATAACTTCAATCAGGCCGGAAGCTTTTTCAGCATCAACATCCGCCACTTCAATGGCAAATGGATTTTCGATGGCCCGAATGTAGCCAGTCAGAGCATCAGCGTCATGCGGCGGCATCTGCCCGCCGTCTTCACCGTAAACCTTGTAGCCGTTGAAAGGAGCAGGGTTGTGGCTGGCTGTAATCATGATACCGGCAAAGGTTCCCAAATGCCGAACGGCAAATGACAATTCAGGAGTCGGCCGCAGGCTTTCAAAGACATAGGATTTGATGCCATGCTTGGCCAGAACAGCTGCTGACTCAAAGGCGAATTCCGGTGAAAAATGGCGGGAATCGTAGGCAATGGCAACGCCGCGTTTCTTGAAAGCTTCACCTTTTTCATCAATCAAGCGGGCCAAACCTTCGGTCGCCTGCCGAACGACATAGATATTGATACGGTTGGTACCGGCACCGATCAGACCGCGCATGCCGGCAGTACCAAACTCAAGATTGGTATAAAAAGCATCTTCTTTGGTCTTTTCATCCATCTGCTGCAGCTCTTGGCGGAGGTAGTCAGGAAGATCCGCATAGTCAAGCCATTTTTGGAAGTTATCTTGATAAGTCATAGGTGAAGTCTCCTTTATTTTTAAAATGCAAGAGCAGGAAGTGAGAAATAGTCTCTCAGCAATTACTTCTCTTTGATTATTTAATCGCTTTCATTGTAACATATTTTCATAGTTTTTGAAAGCACCGGCCCGAAAAAGAATGAAATATTCTAGAAAATTGAGCTGATTAGCGAAGAAAAAATAAATCACCGGAAGTGATTATTTTTTGATTTTTTCAAGAGAGGGAACAATGCTTACTGTAAGAATGGCTGAAATAATCAGCTCTGCGATTGAATTTGCAGAAAGAACAACTGCTAATAAGGCTTGGATATTGCCCTGATAAACATTGGAAAAGAGGAAAAAGATGCCGCCCAGAACAAAGACGGTATTGGCAGCAGATCCGGCTGCTCCGGCCAGAATCAGGCCTAATTTATTTTTCATGAATGTATAGACATAATAAGGGGCTAGACCGATAAGGATGCGGGGCACTAGGGCAATCAGGAGCGAAGAAAAGTTTCCGTTGGGCACAAAGGGAGAGAAGAGATAGCTGGTCGGCAGGAGTACGACGGTATTTGTAACAAGGCTGATGATTCCCATCAGAAAACCAAGCACCGCCCCAACCTTTGGTCCATAGAGGATGCTGGCAATGATGACAGGGATATGGATAATGGTCGGTTTGATGGGGACGGGCAGCAGGTTAAAAATTACTGAACTGAGGAGGTGCAGAACCAGCATCACAGCGAAAAAAATCGCGATTTGAGCAATGTTAGACTGTTTTCTCATAGACGAGTTCCTTTACTTTTTCAATAATAACAGCGACATCTGCCAGAGCACCGAGCCCTCTGTCGCCGCAGGCCAGGACAGCTTCCCGCGGCTGGATAATCTGCCAGCCAAACTGTTCCAATTTTTTTAGATTGTGCTGGGTCAGCGGGTTTTCATACATTTTGGTATTCATGGCCGGCGCAATCACCTTTTTGACATGGAGAGGCAGAGCCAGCGCTGCGGCAGTAACCATATTGTCCGCCAGACCGTTGGCCAATTTGGCAATGGTATTGGCTGTGGCAGGCGCTAGGGCAAAGACATCGGTCTTTTTGGCGATATCGATATGGTTGACCTTGCTGGGATCAGGCTCTTGCATGATGTCCAGTGCGACTGGTCTTTGGGACAAGACCTGCAGGGTCAGAGGCGTGATAAACTCAGCAGCTGCCTCTGTCATGAGAACAGCCACTTCAAAGCCTTCTTTTTTCAGGCTGCTGGTTATATCGGCTGCCTTGTAAGCTGAGATGCTGCCGGTAACGGCAAGAGTAATCGTAGTCATAAGTTAAAGTTCCTTTGCATGGAGATAATGGACAAGCAGCTGAGCAATTTCTTCCTTGGACTGAGCTTCTTCCAGAGAATCTTTGCGGACCAGATAGGCCTGATGGCGGTCTTCTGAAATGTCCAGCAAGTCATTGGCGACAATGATGTCGGCCTGATTCTTATCCAGACTGGCACGCGCCGTTTCTATGAGCTTTTCCTTGGAAACATCTACCAGAAGTTTAAAGCCGATCAGGCGGATGTGGGGATTCCATTCTTTGACCTTGCTGATAATTTTCGGCGTTTTCTTGAGAAAGAGGACCTGACTTTCCTCCTGAGAAGAAATCTTGCTTTCTGAGTTGCTCCTGTCCAAAAACTCTGCCACATCTGAGCTGGCAGCGACTTCTTCCAGGCCTGTCATATAGACTGGTGTGTAGTCCGATACGGCCATGGAATGAATGAGGGCATCATGGGTCTTGACCAGCGGCTCCAGCACCGCAAGGAGTTCTGCGACATTTTCGACAATTTCAATCCTTAGGTGCTCATGAGCAGCAGGCTTGAGCGCCTTGCGGGTGGTGACCAAGGTTACTTGGTCGCCCTTGGCTAAGAACTTTTCCGCAATGGCTGCACCCAGCCGTCCGGTCGAATGATTGGTAATGGAGCGGACCCGGTCGATTTTCTCGCTGGTACCGCCAGAGGTAATCAATATGTTCATAGCCCTATTTTACAAGAAAAAAGAAATTTAGTAAAATAATTCTAGTTACAAAGTGTTACAGCGGAAGATTGAAGAGCATTCCCTCTAATATCCTGTGTTTTCATCGAGCCTATCTTGCTCTGATATTTACTTTTTCCCGAACATTAAAAACAATACAGAGTTTAATCGTGCAGTTTTTACTCTTTTTTGCTATAATCAATCTATCAAATTAGAGGAGTTCCTGATGAAAACAGATATTGAAATTGCTCAGAGCGTTGAATTGCAGCCGATTGTAGATGTAGTGGAGAAGATTGGCATCAGCTACGATGACCTGGAGCTCTACGGCAAATACAAGGCTAAGCTCAGCTTTGATAAGATCCGCGAAGTGGAGAAAAATCCTGTCGGCAAGCTGATTTTGGTAACAGCAATCAATCCAACTCCAGCAGGAGAAGGCAAGTCTACCATTACCATCGGCCTAGCAGATGCCCTCAATAAAATCGGCAAGAAAACCATGATTGCCATCCGCGAACCATCTCTGGGACCGGTCATGGGCATCAAGGGCGGAGCTGCAGGCGGCGGTCATGCTCAGGTCCTGCCGATGGAGGACATCAATCTGCATTTTACTGGCGATATGCATGCCATTACAACGGCCAATAATGCCCTCTCTGCGCTGATTGACAACCATCTGCATCAGGGAAACAGTCTGGGAATCGACCAGCGCCGGATTATCTGGAAGCGGGTCGTGGACCTCAATGATCGGGCCCTGCGCCATGTAACGGTTGGCTTGGGCAGCCCGGTCAATGGCATTCCGCGCGAGGATGGCTTTGACATCACCGTAGCTTCTGAAATCATGGCCATTCTCTGTCTGGCAACAGATATTGAGGATCTGAAGCAGCGATTGGCTCAAATTGTCATCGGCTACCGCTATGACCGCTCACCTGTCTATGTCCGTGATTTGGAAGTGGAAGGCGCACTGGCTTTGGTGCTGAAAGATGCCATCAAACCCAACTTGGTGCAGACCATTTACGGAACGCCGGCCTTTGTCCACGGCGGACCCTTTGCCAATATCGCCCATGGCTGCAACTCTGTCCTGGCCACCAGCACCGCCCTGCGCTTGGCCGATTATACGGTAACGGAAGCCGGCTTCGGAGCTGACTTGGGAGCTGAGAAATTTTTGGACATTAAGACGCCCAACCTACCAACCAGTCCGGATGCAGTCGTTATCGTAGCAACCCTTCGCGCCCTTAAGATGAATGGCGGTGTGGCCAAGGATGCCCTGACAGGGGAAAATGTTGCTGCTGTGCGGTCTGGCTTTGCCAATCTCAAACGCCATGTGGAAAATATCCGCAAATTCGGCATTCCGGCAGTAGTGGCTATCAATGAGTTCGTCTCCGACACTGCAGCTGAAATCGCTGCTCTCAAGGAACTCTGCGCAGAAAGCGGGGTTCCTGTCGAACTGGCCAGCGTCTGGGCAGACGGAGCAGAGGGCGGTGTGGCCTTGGCTGAGACAGTGGCCAAGACCATTGATGAGCAGCCGGCTGACTATGTCCGTCTTTATGACAATGACCTCAGTATTGAAGAAAAGATTGAAAAAATTGTCAAAGAAATCTACCGCGGTTCTAAGGTTACTTTTGAAAAGAAAGCACAGACTCAAATTCGCGACATTGTCAAGAACGGCTGGGACAAGCTGCCCATCTGTATGGCCAAGACCCAGTACAGCTTTTCTGACAATCCTGCTGCCTTGGGAGCACCGGAAAACTTTGACATCACCATCCGGGAACTGGTACCAAAACTGGGTGCCGGCTTCATCGTAGCCCTGACCGGTGACGTCATGACCATGCCGGGTCTGCCAAAACGTCCGGCTGCCCTTAATATGGATGTGGCCGCAGACGGCACGGCGATTGGACTCTTCTAAATTGAATAGAAATACAGAAAAAAGGCTTGTTATGAGCCTTTTTCTGGTATAATAAAGACATATGTCTATTTAAAGGAGGAAGATTGTTGAAAAGAAGAAGTCTTGAACGAGAATTAGCCTATTTAGTCTCAGGGGAATTAATAAGTATGGTCTTATTTTGTATTGTGTATGCAATGTATACAAGACCAGACACGCGGTTCGCTGCCTCCAGTGCCATTCTTTATTTTCCTCTGGGCATTGTCAATCTGATCTTAGTTCAAGGTTCTTTCTATTGGCTCAACTGTTTATGGCGGGTCCGGCAGAAGAAAGCCCTGAAAACTCAGCGAATTGCCCCCATCTATAAGAGATTGAAAGTGCTGGATTTAATTTTGCTGGCTTCCTATATTCCCATTTGGTTTTTGACTTTCAGAGAAAACACTATCAATAATGCTGTTATAGGAATCCTGCTCTGGCTCTTTGCCATCATTGAATTCATTAATTACTTTTACTATCGCCTGTCTTACTATGCCATGGGCGGCCTCAGCTTGCAGATTATCCGGCCGTTCAGGTTACTCTTTACCGGGAAGGCTGCCAAATCGCAGATTGCCAAAGAAATTCTCCTATACAAAAAGAAGTATAGGAAATGACTCAGGGTAAAAGTTTTCTTGTCGAAAAAACTTCTGATAATCTCTTTCTGCTATAATACTAAATATGAGGAATATAGAAAATGATAAAATTAGACCAATTACGGGAAAATCTAGCGATTATCTCTTTTGAGACAAGGGATGAGCTACATGACTGGTTGCTGGAAAACGGCCAAAGCTCTGCCGATATTTGGGTGAGAATTTTCAAGACGAAAAGTAAGGCAAAATCTGTTAGTTTTCATGAGGTCTTGGAAGAAGGTCTGTGCTTCGGCTGGAGTGAAAGCATGAGACGTTCTTATGACGACTTATCTTATTTGCAGAAATTTACCCCAAGAAAGGGCAGTAAAACACAATCTGAGCGCAATTTAAAGCTTGTTGAAAAATTAGAGAGCCAAAAGAGAATGCGACCCGAAGGTTACACCGCCCTGGGCTTGGACTCTGAAAATTTATAGCAGATGAGGAGATGAAATGAAAATCAGACTTGCTAGGAAAGAAGACGCAGCAGCACTGGTGGCTATCTATGCTCCCTATGTCGAGGAAACAGCCATCACCTTTGAATATGATGTGCCATCGGTGGAGGAGTTTGCCGGCCGGATTGAGAAAACGCTGGTGAAATATCCCTATCTGCTTGCAGAAGAAGAGGGCCGAATCCTTGGCTATGCCTACGCTTCAGCCTACTACGGCCGGACGGCTTATGATTGGGCAGCGGAACTCTCGGTCTATCTGGCTCAAGATGTCCGTGGCCGAGGGGTTGGCAGTCGGCTCTATGCTGTCTTGGAAGATTTGCTGCAAAAGCAGGGCTATCTGCGTTTTCTGGCCTGCATTGCCCTGCCGAATGAGGCCAGTCTGGCCCTGCACAGAAAACGCGGTTACCAGCAAGTGGCCCATTTTCCCAAAATCGGCTATAAATTTGACCGCTGGCATGACATCGTCTGGCTGCAGAAGACCCTGGACGGTCCGGCTCAGCCTCTGAAATCCTTATCAGAAAGAGAGTTTGAATGATGAAAAAGAAATACCTTGCTGTCAGTCTTTTAAGTCTGGCTCTGCTGACCCTGTCCGGCTGTCAGGCTGTTGAAAATTGGTTTAAAAATGCTCAGGAAGACTGGCTGGGATTAGAGATGACTGTTCGGACTTATGACGAAAATTCCCAGCTCATTGATCGAATGTCCGGCAAATCCCTGTCCATTTCCCGCAATAAAGAATTTGATTCGGTGGATGCCGAAGGCAATTCCAAGGAAGATTCGTCCGTCCTTAAAGTGACTCTTGGCAAATATGAAATCGACCACGTGGGCTCTTCTCTGATTGCTGAGGAAAAAGGGCTGACGGATGTCTTTGCCCAGTATCAAAAGAATGTTGATAGGGAAGAAAACAGCAGCTCTGTTCCGGTCCTCAACCGGATGGTTTCCAAGCTGAAAAACGAATTTACCGGCAAGGAAAAGGTTATCCTGATTCGTTCTCAGAATGGAACTCCCCTAGCCACCTATGCCGGCAATCGGGTTTCGCTCAATAAATCCGATGCGCCAAAGACATCCGAGCTTTTGATTGACGGTAAACGGCTGATTATCTACCGCTGTGACTATACTATCTATGACCGGGAGTTATTGGAGTAGCTATGGAACTTAATCAATTAACCGCCCAGCTGCAGGCTGTGGCGAATCCTGACGATGCCAAGGCTATGAAGGCCTATATGAAAAACCAGTTTGAATTTCTGGGAGTCAAAACTCCGGTCAGGCGCAAGATTGCCAAGGCTTTCTTTAAGAGCCAGACCGGTCCTGATTTGGACTGGGATTTTGTCCGGCAGGCTTGGAAAGTCCCCTACAGAGAACTCCAGTATGCGGCCTTGGACTATTTGGACAGCAAGAAAAAACTCCTGCAGCCTGAGGATTTACCTCGTCTGAAAAGGCTGGCTCAAAGCAAATCCTGGTGGGATACCATTGATTTTCTGGACCGTTTGGTTGGTTCAGTCATTTACCGCTTTCCAGAAACGCAGAAGATCATTCTGGATTGGAGTCAGGATGAAAATTTTTGGCTGCGGCGCTTGGCCATTGACCACCAGCTGCTGCGAAAGGAAGAGACCAATACAGAGCTGTTGGAGCAGATTTTGCTCAATAATCTAGGGCAAACAGAATTTTTTATTAACAAAGCCATCGGCTGGGCTCTAAGAGATTATTCCAAAACCAACCCAGACTGGGTCAGGGATTTTATCCAGAAACACGGGAAAGAAATGGCTGCGCTAAGTATCCGAGAGGGGAGTAAATATTTATGAAGGAAATTTATTTGAAATATCTTGAAGAAGCCGACTATCCTGCATGGATGGAGGGATTTTCCAAGCGTCTGCCCTCTCAGAATCCCTTTGACGACGGGCTTTTGGACATGACCGTCTGTACAGAGGACTGGTTCGCAGAGTTGGTAGACCGGCACCGCCAGCTGCGCCAACAGGACCAGCAGTATATTTGGGCGATTTACGACCTGCAAAGCAATCAACATGTCGGTAGTCAATTTGGCCGTGCTGGCTCGGGCGGATTTTCAATGGGCCGAAATCGGCTATTCCATTCACAATCAATATTGGCGGCAGGGCTACGCCAGCTCTATGCTGCTTCAGCTCAAAGAAGCAGCTGAAGTCCTCGGTTTCCACCGCTTGGAAGCCCATGTCCATCCGCTTAATATCCCCTCACAAAACCTTCTGAAAAAATCCGGTTTTTATTTGGAGGGAATCCGGAAGAATTTCCAAAAAGAGGGGCAGGAGTGGCAGGACAGGGAAGTTTATGTTTGGATTGAGGGGTAAGACTTGACAGCCCGGACTTCTTGCGGTAAACTGTTTCTTGTGCGATGAGTCGATATGCAGTTTTTCTGCAAATTGAAGCATGGGAGGTCATAACGCAGGAGCGGACCTTGATGAGTTGTGTGAACCTGCTCATCACACGAAAGTGCCCTTATCCCCAGTCTACGGATTGGGGATTTTTCTATGTCTCTTAGTGAGGCAAGACCAATGGTCGAAGGTGAGCTTAGAGACATGGATACTGAGACGGTTGGCGTCGTGAGTGCTGTTGCTCTTGACGAAACAAGCCCCTAGGGCGAGGTTGAGTCATAGAGCAATGGATGCAGTTTTGTCCGTGAGGACAAAAGCTGTAAACCAAACAAGTTCTCTTAGTGAGGCAAGACCAATGGTCGAAGGTGAGCTTAGAGACATGGATACTGAGACGAGCAGCGTCGTGAGTGCTATTGCTCTTGACGAGTCAAATTCGCAGCATGCAGACGAGTTTAGAGATATTGATGCAGGCAGAGTGAAAGCTGGGTCTGCGTTTATTTGAAGACTTTGATACGGCAGATAAGAGACTGCCGGAAAACACTGAATATCGGCAGAGAGTTTCCAGCTGTAAAGTGCTGCAGCTGCTTTAGAAAGAGTTGCAATTTTCAGCAAAAATGGTATAATAGCAAAAATATAAAATTCTTTAAAAATCGCGAGGTAAGCTATGGGATATACAGTTGCCGTGGTCGGTGCTACTGGTGCCGTTGGCGCTCAGATGATAAAAATGCTGGAAGAATCATCTCTTCCGATTGATAAGGTCCGCTATCTGGCGTCTGCCCGTTCTGCAGGCAAGGTTTTGCCTTTTAGAGGTCAGGACATTGCTATTGAGGAGACGACAGAAGATGCTTTTGCAGGCGTTGATATTGCCCTCTTCTCAGCCGGCGGCTCAACCTCAGCTAAATATGCTCCCTATGCGGTCAAAGCAGGAGCAGTGGTAGTGGACAATACCTCTTATTTCCGCCAAGACAGCCAGACTCCCTTGGTTGTTCCTGAAGTCAATGCGCATGCGCTGGATCGCCACAAGGGGATTATCTCCTGTCCAAACTGCTCTACTATCCAAATGATGCTGCCGCTGAAGGCTATCGCAGATAAGTGGGGGATTGAGCGCGTGATTGTATCGACCTATCAGGCCGTCTCCGGCGCAGGTATGGGGGCCATTTTGGAAACGCAGGATCAGCTGCGCCAAGTACTCAACGACGGTGTGGATCCCAAGGACGTGACTGCGGCCATCTTGCCTTCTGGCGGCGACAAGAAGCATTATCCGATTGCCTTCAATGCTCTGCCGCAAATTGATGTTTTTACGGACAATGACTATACATACGAAGAGATGAAAATGACCAAAGAAACCAAGAAGATTCTGGAAGACGACTCTGTCAAGGTTTCTGCGACCTGCGTCCGCATCCCAGTCCTGTCAGCTCACTCTGAGTCTGTTTATATCGAAACCAAGGAAAACGCACCGATTGAGGAGGTCAAAGCAGCTATTGCAGCCTTTCCGGGCGCTGTTTTAGAAGACGATACTGCCCATCAAGTCTATCCGCAGGCCGTCAATGCCGTCGGCAGAAAAGAAACTTTTGTCGGCCGGATACGCAAGGATCTGGATGTTGAAAACGGCATTCATATGTGGATCGTGTCTGACAATCTGCTCAAAGGAGCTGCCTGGAATTCTGTCCAAATCGCAGAAACTCTTCATGAGCGCGGTTTGGTCCGTCCGGCAGAAGAACTTGTTTACGAGCTGAAATAACAGTCTAACTACTGTTCACGATAACTTAGGGGAGAAAGAGTAGATTTTTCGCCCCTCTTTTCATACAAAGAAAGGTGCGCCTATGGCCTATAACGACTTGAAAAACTGTAAAATCATCACGGCTTTCATTACTCCATTTCATGAAGATGGTTCGATTAATTTTGAAGCTATCCCGGATTTGATTGAGCATCTTTTGGCTCACCATACGGATGGCATCTTGCTGGCCGGTACGACAGCAGAGAGTCCGACTCTGACTCACGATGAAGAGCTGGAATTATTTGCGGCTGTTCAAAAAGTTGTCAATGGCCGGGTTCCCTTGATTGCTGGAGTCGGTACCAATGAAACGCGCGACTCAATTGAATTTGTCAAAGAAGTTGATGAATTTGGCGGTTTTGCGGCCGGTCTGGCCATCGTTCCTTACTACAACAAACCTTCTCAGGAAGGAATGTATCAGCACTTTAAAGCGATTGCGGATGCTTCCAACCTGCCCATCATTATCTACAATATCCCAGGGCGGGTTGTGGTCGAGATGACGCCTGAAACCATGCTGCGGCTGGCGGAGCATCCTAATATCATCGGCGTCAAGGAATGCACCAGTCTGGCTAATATGGCCTATCTGATTGAACATCGGCCGGAGGAATTTCTTGTCTATACTGGTGAAGATGGCGATGCCTTCCATGCTGTGAATCTCGGTGCCGATGGGGTTATTTCTGTTGCTTCTCATACAAATGGCGACGAAATGTTTGAGATGCTGGATGCGATTGCGCACAATGACATCAAAAAGGCAGCGGCTATTCAGCGGAAATTCATCCCCAAAGTGAATGCTCTGTTCTCTTATCCGAGTCCTGCCCCGGTTAAGGCGGTGCTGAATTATCTGGGCTTTGAAGCCGGGCCGACCCGTCTGCCCTTGGTTCCAGCGCCTGAAGAGGATGCCAAGCGCATTATTAAGGTTGTGGTGGACGGCGACTATCAAGCAACCAAGGAAACGGTCAAGGGAGTGCTGAGACCCGATTATTGAGATTGTTCAGGCGCGAGAAAAACGGACTGGGTGACAGTCCGTTTTAGTGTGTCAGCAGCAAATAGCCTATTCGCAGCAGAGCTAAGACCAGCAAATGCAGGGGATAAAAGTAATAAAAGAGCTTGCCGATGCTGGGTCCCTTCCGGCCGTTGTAAAAGGCAGTGACCAAAAGAAAGCCGGCAAAGGCGATGGCTGGCTCGGCCAAGCCGCTGATAGAAAAATTGACTGCAAGCAAGAGAAGCTGAATGCTGATCAGAGCAGCAAAGCCGGCAATTCTTCTGGCTGTGGGGTTCTGTATCTTTGCAAAAGCATAAATACCAAACACACCGCCTCCGAGGCCGCCATCAGCTAAAACTGACAAGGCAAAACAGAAAAGAACAATCAGCACTTTCTTCCAGGTTTTCTGCTGCCGGTCGCTGAAATAGAGAGCGCAGAGACCTAAAAAGAGCGTAAAGACAGTATTTTGCGTGATAAATCCGATACCGGTTACCCAGCCGATGAGCGAAAAGGGGAGGATGCTGATAAAGGCCAGCATGCCGAGGCGCTTCAGGTAGTTTTTGAGGTCATGGCTGTGCAGATAGCCTTCAGCAATACAAAAGGCAAAGACAGGAAAGGCCAGCCGGCCGATCATATGCATACTATTAGCAATCCAGTTGTCAGATAGGATATTCATGTTGATTTCCAGCGGGAAGAGCACCCAAGCAATATGGTCGATCAGCATGGCGAACATAGCAATCAGTTTTAGAGTGCTGCTGCTTATTGATTTTGAAGTCATGGTTTCCTCCTTTGACAGATACAGGGAACATTCTGATGCTCTGCGAAAATCAAGGCTGACCAAGCACTGCCCATAACCCCGAAGCAGTGATTTTGCTGGTCCTCCTGTCGAAAGAGCTTGCTCTAGCACTGTCTGCATTGAACCGATTATGTTCAAAGAGCAGCAAACTAGGCAGGAACTGTCAGGACGACAGGAACTGTTTGCTTTGTTGATGATTTTCACTGAGTATGAGTTCCGTTTTTTATCCTCCCATCTTACCGCAAATGTATCTGCGCTTCCATAACTTTAGCTTACATTTTCACTTCTTTTCTTACATTTTTGTAAGAAGGGAGCTGGTGAAAATTTTTTTGAAAAAATGGATAAAAGAAGGTATAATAGTTCTATAAGCTGCATCAAGGGGAGTCTGCTACGGTCCTGTTCGCAGAGGAAGCGGATGGGCAGCCGAGAGACGCGTGCTGCTGACTCTATCTATAATAAATAAAATCTAAAGGAGTTTTTATGCAAGTTATTAAAAGAAGCGGTGAAGTTGTAGACTTTGACCCGGATAAGATTTACCAAGCGGTTTTGAAGGCAGCTCAGACTGTCTATGTACTGACGGATGATCTCCGCCAGAATCTGGCCCAAGTCACTAAAAAGGTGGTACTGGATTTGGAAGAGGCCAAAGTTGAGCGTGCGACCATTAGCATGATTCAGTCCATGGTGGAAAGCCGTCTCTTGGGTGCTGGCTACATCACGATTGCCGAGCATTACATCTCTTACCGCCTGCAGCGTGATTTGGAGCGCAGTGGCTACGGCGATCATATTGCGGTGCATCTGCATTTCGAGCAAGTCCGCTAAGCAAGCGGCGATGAGACAGGAGGTGGCTCATGTTTCCAGTAACAGCAGCGCTTATTCAGGGTTTGCTGTGGTCAGCTCTGTGGATGCTGATGGTGCATCTGTCTGTGACAAGATTTCCCCAGACCATCCTTCATGATTATCCCAAAGATGTGCAGGAAGCTGCCGGTATTCCGGCAGCTGATAGGGAGCAGAAAAAGAAAAATATCCTTTTCGGCCTGATTAGTTTTACTGTCTTAATCCTGACAGCTCTGGCCGGTGCTCTTTGGACTTACGGCTGGAAGGAGACGCCGTTTCTGACCTTATTTGCGCATTATTGGCTAATGGGCATGGTTTGGAATGCGGTTGATCTTTTTCTTGTAGACTGGCTGCTGATCTGCTGCCTGACATCGCCGCTTTTTATCTTTCCGGGAACGGAGCACTGTCAGGGGCATAAAGACTATCTTTTTCATCTGAAAGGATTCTTCAAGGGCTGTCTGGCAATGAGCTTTGTTGCTCTCCTCTTAGCGGGAGTGACAGCGCTTATTCTGATTTTGATTTAAATGCTGAAAAAGTCCAAGCTGGGCTTTTTCATTTGCTCTGGTAATGGCGGTATCCTTGTTTTGATAATTGGCCGGCCCAAATCCCAGAAATATGGTAAAATAGTTTAGAGATAGGGTGTTTTGCAAATAAAGCACCGGTTGAAAGGAAAATTATGGCAACGATTCAATGGTTTCCAGGCCACATGTCCAAGGCAAGGCGGCAGGTTCAGGAAAATATCAAGTTTGTGGATTTTGTGACGATTTTGGTGGACGCCCGTCTGCCTTTGTCCAGTCAGAATCCTATGCTGACTAAGATTGTGGGGGACAAGCCCAAACTGCTGATTTTAAATAAGGCTGACTTGGCTGATCCAACGATCACCAAAGAATGGCAGCAGTATTTTGAAAGCAGGGGCCTCAAAACCTTGGCCATTAACTCCAAGGAGCAGGCTGCGGTCAAAAAAGTGACAGAGGCTGCTAAGAGTCTGATGGCTGATAAGCTGGCCCGTCAGCGGGAGCGGGGAATTCAGCTGGAAACCCTGCGAACGATGATTATCGGCATTCCCAATGCCGGCAAATCCACACTCATGAACCGGCTGGCCGGTAGGAAAATCGCTGTTGTGGGCAATAAACCCGGTGTGACAAAAGGCCAGCAGTGGCTTAAGTCCAATAAAGATCTGGAAATTCTGGATACGCCCGGCATTCTCTGGCCTAAGTTTGAAGACGAGACAGTAGCGCTCAAACTGGCTCTGACCGGCGCCATCAAGGACAATCTCCTGCCCATGGATGAGGTGACGATTTTCGGGCTCAATTATTTTAAGGAGTATTATCCTGAGGAGCTGCAGGCCCGCTTTCGGCAGATGAACTTAGAGGAAGCAGCACCTGAAATCATCATGGCCATGACGCAAACATTAGGCTTCCGTGATGATTATGACCGTTTTTACAGCCTTTTTGTCAAGGAAGTACGGGACGGCAAGCTGGGGCGCTATTCACTGGACAGGCTGGGAGAATCACATGACAACAATTAAGGAGATTCAGGAAGTCTTAGCCAACATTAGGAACATCAAGGACCCTAAACTTGCGGAGTTAGCTCAGGACCAGCGGGCAGGCGTACAGAAGGCGGTTGCCAAGCGGCAGCGGGAAATTCAGGCTGCGCTCGATGAAGAAGCGCGTTTGGAGAAGATGCTGCGCTGTGAGAAAGAACTGTATGCGCAGGGTTTTCAGGCGGTTGCCGGGATTGATGAGGTCGGCCGCGGTCCGCTGGCCGGACCGGTCTTAGCAGCAGCGGTCATTCTTCCCCAAAACTGCAAAATAAAAGGACTGAACGACAGCAAGAAAATTCCCAAAAAGAAGCATGAGGAACTCTATCAGGCGGTTATGGATCAGGCTGTGGCCGTTGGTATCGGCTGTGTGGATAACGAGATGATTGACAAAGTCAACATCTACGAAGCGACCAAGCTGGCGATGATGAAGGCTGTCGGAAAGCTGGCGGTCCGGCCTGATTATCTGCTCATTGATGCCATGAGGCTGGAGCTTGATTTGCCCCAGCAGTCCATCATCAAAGGGGATGCCAATTCCCTGTCTATTGCGGCCGCATCGATTGTGGCCAAGGTCACTCGGGATCGCCTGATGGCAGACTGCGATCAACAATTTCCCGGCTACGACTTTGCTCACAATGCCGGCTATGGGACCAAGCTTCACTTGCAGGGGCTCAAAAAACTAGGGGTGAGCCCCATCCACCGCAGGACATTTGAGCCTGTCAAATCCATGCTGAAAAACAGTCAGCCGCAAGAGGTGAGAAATGCTGATAAGTAAAGTCTTAAATAATAATGTTGTGATTTCAGAAGAAGAGCAGGAAGAAGTGATTCTCATGGGGCGGGGGCTGGCATTTGGCCGCAAGGCCGGTGATGAAATCCCAGACCAGCTGATTGAGAAAAAGTATGTCTTAAGTCAAAGCAAGCGCCAGTTATTGCTGGAACTGCCGCCGGAAATCATGGAAATGGCAGATGAGGTCATTTCTTTTGCGCGGGAAAAGCTTCAGAAAAGGATGAAGGACAGTGCCTTTCTGTCGATGGCTGATCACATGCACGGAGTCGTGCTGCGCTTGGAAGATGAACTGTATCTGAAAAATTTCCTTACATGGGATATTAAACGCTTTTTTCCAGCTGAGTTTGAGGTTAGCAGGTATGCCAGCGGTCTGCTCAGCAATTACTTGGGCAGGGAGCTGCCGGACGATGAAGCGGCCTTTATGGCCCTGACTCTGGTCAATGCTGAGCTGGACAGCGGTGCTGGAGCGGCGCGTGATTTGACTATGCTGATGGAAGAAATCCTGACGATTGTCAAGTACAGTCTGGAAATATCCTTGGATGAGGAGAATATCTATGTTGAGCGCTTTATGACCCATCTTAAATTTTTCTGTGAGCGGGTGCTGACCGACAGCGGCCACCGCGATCTGGGAGACAATGAGATGTTTGAGATGATGAAAATCAAGTATCCCTTGGCCTATGAAACGACCAGAAGGATTGCAGAATTTCTCAAACAGACCCGAGATTATGATACCTCAGATGATGAACAGCTTTATCTGACCATCCACCTATCACGAATGAAAAGGAGAATGCCATGAGAACAGAGTACGAAAAGATGACTGCCGGGGAGAGATACCGGCCGCAGGACCCTGAACTGGAGCAATTGGCTCTTCGCTCTAAAGAATTTCAGTATCGCTTTAACGAGGAAAAGGACAGTGCTAAGCGCAAAGCAATCATCAAAGAGTGGTTTGGCAGCACCGGACACAAGGTGTCTATGAAGCCGAACTTGGTCTGTGACTACGGCCTCAACATTCATCTGGGAGAGAATTTTTATTCCAACTGGAATATGACCATGCTGGATGTTTGCCCTATCAGAATCGGAGACAATGCCCTCTTTGGTCCCAACTGTCAGCTCTTAACTCCCCTGCACCCTTTGGATCCAGCCGAGCGCAATTCAGGTATCGAATATGGTGCACCTATTACTATCGGGGATAATTTCTGGGCAGGCGGCGGGGTGACGATCCTGCCAGGCGTGACGCTGGGAGACAATGTTGTGGTCGGAGCCGGTTCGGTCGTGACCAAATCTTTCGGCGACAATGTTGTCTTAGCGGGCAACCCAGCCCGGATCATCAGAGAAATCCCTGTAAAAGACTGAACGGAGGTGGGACGATGACAGATTATTTGGCAATTGATATCGGCGGAACCTTTGTCAAATCTGCTCTTGTATCAGAGCAGGGAGAGATTGGGCAGGTAGAGAAAACTCCGACACCAGAAGCTTTAGAGGATTTTCTGCAGCTGCTGGAAGAGCTGACTGCGAAAAAAAGAGGGCAGATTGCCGGTGTGGCTCTTTCCTGTCCGGGGAAAATCGATCCAGCCAGCGGTTATGTTTTTGTCGGCGGTTCTCTGGAGTATGTAAAGGAACTGCCTTTAAAGGATTATCTGAAAGACAAGACACAGCTTCCCTGCGCTGTCATGAATGATGCCAAGGCCGCCCTTCTGGCTGAGGTTTGGAAAGGGCATCTGCAAAACAGCCGCAATGCACTGATTTTGACGCTGGGTACAGGGCTTGGCGGCGCTATACTGCTAAATGGCCGCCCTCTGCAGGGGCAGCATTTTCAGGCCGGGGAGCTGAGTTTTGTTTTGAATCATCCCGACGGCTCTCTCTCTGAAAACTGGTGGGCCAGTCAGGCATCTGGCGTTTCCTTTGTCGAAAGAGCGGCCCAAGTACTGGATTTGCCGGACAGGCAGGACGGCAAGGCTGTTTTTGAGGCGATTGCCGGCGGCCAGCACCCTCAGCTGAACCGTCTGTTTGAGCAATACTGTCAGGATTTGGCTTTGATTGTCTATAATCTGCATACAATTTTGGATTTGGAGAAGGTGTTAATCGGCGGCGGTATCAGCAGCCAGCCGGTTCTTTTGGATGGTATCCGCTCAGCTTACAGCACAATCAAGAAGTCTTCTCCAGTCTTAGACAGCATGCTTTCTGATGTGGAAATTGACAGCTGTGCCTTTAAAAACGAAGCCAACCTGCTGGGGGCCGTATGCCACTTGAGAAACAGTATGTGAATCGAGTATAAAAGAGGAGACTGGACCAGACTCCCATCAAATAATAGAATACAGGAAGAGGCTGAGACAGACTCCCATGATGGCTGCGTCCTCACCCACAGAGGGAGCTATCTTCGGGAAGATACCGTATAAGACTCCCATGATGGCTGTGTCCTCACCCACAGAGGGATGGATCTTTTGGGAGATACCGTATAAAAGTCTTTCAGTCTCGCTTTGTTTTGGTAAAAAACTCTTGACGCGGTAGCTGATTGCTCAAAAGCTCCAGTGGAGGTTTTGAG
>NZ_QFAY01000011.1 GCF_017884005.1 Streptococcus panodentis | reverse complement strand
CTCCTCGTGCTTGGCTGACTGCCCCTTGATAAGCATCCGCTGCTGCACAGGCACTGGGTGACTCTGCACTGAAGGCTGGGAGATTGTCTAATTTTTGGCGGCAGCTTAACAAAGCCACTGCCATTAAGAAACTGATAGCTCTCTGGTGAAGGTTATGTAGCAACTCCCATTTTATTTTTTTCTGATTCAGAAATAATTTCCAATTGTTTCAAATAGTTAATTTCCCAATCGCTATCCTGTGGCAGGGGCTTAGCTTGACCAGCTAAATACTGATTATAAAACTGATGAAATTGGCGGTTTTTCCTCTTACTGCTAATTAACTTTAAAGTAAGGGGGCTGACTTCACCCTTTTCATTTTCTACATCACCAACTATGAAGAGGGGATATTCATAGCTGCCACGGGCGGCATGATTGCTTTTTCCATAGTAAAAGGTAACTGAAGATAGGACAAAACGATGGAGTTTAAAGTTTCTGAAAACAAGTAAATACTGGCCATCAAGCTCGATTTTTCCCATAAAAGCAAAGACCAGCCAGCCTATTGTAGCCATTAAACCTATTGAACCCAGGAAATAAAAAAGATTCATCAACAAATTTTCTTCTAAAAAGATATTTAAAAAACTTATAATAATCATTAAGCCGAACAGAGTAATCAGGTAGATTCCCTTTCTTGAATATATCGCAATCGTTTCTTTCATTGTCGATGTTACCTTCCTTCTAGTACTTTCAAATACTTCGTTTTTTTAAATTGGCCAGTCAGCAGTAAGAGTAAGAAAAAATACCACATAGAAAATGCCAGAAATAAAGTCATAAAATGACTAAATAGGAAATAAAGCCAGCAAAAACCTGCTGTCAAAAGCGCAAAGAGAAGAATAATAGCATATGTTTTTATTCCATTGGACCTCTGGACGGCAAAATAATCTTGAGGAATCTCGTAGGGCTCTATTTCTACGACTGTTTTCTCTCTCCGGCTTTTAAACTGATAAAGAGCCAGCAAAAGCATCAAAAGAAAGGAAAGAAGCAAGGGAAACAAACCCTGTATAACTAACATCTCTGAAAACACATAGACAGCGTAGGATAAACCTGCACTCGGAAGGTAGATTATCGGAAAAGGCACACTATCACCGACAAAAAGTTTATTTTTCTCAATATTATAGAATACTGTCCTTTTTACATTTCCCTGGTCTGCTCCAAATTCGATTAAATTCGATAGTTTTTCTTTCATTTCATATCCTCGCCATCCATCTGAATTTCATAAAAACTATTCTTCATTTGGTTTTTCTACTTTAAATTGTGGATAAGTAATATTTTCTCGCTCTTTCGCAAAAGTTTTCTGCGCCTCTTCCTCTGCGATATCTATATAACCTTCAAAATAGACCTCAGCTATATCCTCAGAATTGAAGAAATAAAACTGTGATCCGTCTATCCCTGTGGGATATATACATGAACTGTATTCAAAATAACCAATTTGACCCTCGTTTTCATAAATCGGAAACCGACTTACTATCATTAATTTTGTATCTCCATTTCCTAATTGGACTACACTTCCAATACTATTAGCGGCAGTCCCTGCTAGATTATCTGCGGAGCTTATAGTTGATGAAACTACGTTATTTAACAGAGAAACAAGTGGAAAAATCCAGAATTTTCAAGGTGCTAAAAGGAAAATATCCTGAATATCCTGCAGCCGGTCAATTTTCTGGTTGAGCTCTGGTCTGCAGTCACAGAAGTTGATACTCTGGATGCCGCTGTTAGCAGCCACCTCCACATCCAGCGTTCGGTCGCCGATATAGTAGGTGGAAGCCCTATCAAGCTTGTACTTGTCCAGCAGATAGACTACGCCCTCTGGATGGGGTTTGCGGGCAAAGCCATTGGCTGTCGTGATGATTTCGGTGAAATAATCCAAAATCCCCAAATCTTCCAAAACCTGATAGGCATTGGGCCCCTTGTGGGTATAGACAAACTGAGCAATCCCCTGCTCCCTGGCCCAGGCCAGAATATGCTCTGCCCCCTCCATGAGATGAATCTGAGCATTCTTCTCCCGCAGGCTCTTCCCCCGAAAGGCATTCATCTCCGCGGCATCAAGTCCCTTTTCTGCAGCTGCTTCTTCCAGTAGTTGCTGAACGGAGTGCTGCAGGATATAGGCGCGGATGCTTTCCCGGTCAAAATCCAGACCATAGTGCTGATAGGTTTCTTCAATGCCGGCCAAAATGGCCTCATAGGAGTCCAGCAGGGTGCCGTCCAAATCCCAAATAAATGCTTTTGTCATGTCCGTTTCCTCATTTTTCTGTGATACAAAGCCGCTAAGAGCAGCCAGCGAAAGCCATTATCCAGCAGGGTCGCTGCCCAGACACCCGGCAGACCGAGACCGCAGCTGATTCCTAAGTAATATCCAGCGAAAATCCGAATCCCCCACATCCCTACTGTCGTCGCGTAAAAGGGCAGTTTGGCATTGCCCAGCCCCTGCCAGACCGCTGTATAAATCACCGTCCCAGCTGCCATGGGGACGCCCAGCAGGGAAAAGAAAATCACAGACAGACTGGCTGCAACCGCTCCGCTATTGTCCGTATAAAGCTGGGTCAGAGGAGTGCCCAATGCAAAGATCAGCAGGGCCAGCGGCAGCATGAGGGCCAAGGTCAGCCCAAAAGTCCGCCGGGTCAGCAGCCTGACTGCCGCAAAATCACTTTCTCCCACCGCATGGGCCACCAGCATGACCGTTGCTGTCGCTACACCAAAGGCAGGCATGTGATTAAACTGAATCAGAACCTCACCGACTGCATTCCCGGCAACCACATCGGTCCCAAACCGGACCACAATCGCAACAATCACGACATCCCCGGCCCGCATCATGAGCCGCTCGCCAGCAGCCGGCAGCGACAGGCGCAGCAATTCTCCGTCCAGCTTCCAGCTCCAGCGGGCAAAGGGCAGACGCAGCTCCCGCCAGAGTATGAGCACTCCGACAAGGCGAGCCAAAACAGTGCCCAGCGCTACACCGATAATGCCCAAATGGAAAACGAAAATCCCCAGACTAGAAAAAAGAGCATTGAGCACATTGCTGAGAAGGCTGATATACATGGGAAGCCGTGGGTTATGAGTCACCCGGACCAGCGCTCCAAAAGTCGTCGTCAGACCCAAGAGAACGATGGTGCCGCCGACCAAAGCCAGATAAAGGCCGCCAGCCTCAGCCACAGCGGCTTCTGTGCCTAGAAGCTCCAGCAGCTGCCGCCCCCACAGAAGAGACAGCAGGCCCAGAACAAGGCTCAGCAGCAAGGTCATTTTGATGGCTTCTGTCGCATGATAGGCCAGATGTTTCTCATCTCCCTGCCCCAGACTTTTGGACATCAGACTGGAAACAGCCGCTCCCAGCGCAATAAAAACAGCCTGATAAATCGTAATGATATTGCCCGCTACCGACACGCCCGAAATGGCAATCAGTCCCAGACTGGCTACCAGATAGCCGTCTACCATCCCCATGAGCATCTGCAGAAAATTCTCAGCTATAGCCGGCAGAGCAATATTTAGAATTTTTTTGTAACTTGTCATATCCGAAAACTCCTCTTTTGATTGTACACTTTTCTGACAGTTTTCTGAAATGCCCTGTTTCAGTTTTCCCTCTCAAAGAATCATAAAGAGGCTGGGACGAAAGTCCTTCAGCCTCGCTTTTTTTTGGTAAAAAACTCTTGACGCGGCAGCTGATTGCTCAAAAGCTCCAGTGGAGGTTTTGAGATTATAGATAGAGCTTCCGAGAGGAAGCAACAAAAGCACTGCTTTGACACAAACTGCGTTTGTTTTATCTCCAACCTCTCACAATCCCCCGGACTGTTTTGACACAAACTGCGTTTGTTTTATCTCCAACCTCTCACAGTCCCCCCCGGACTGTGAGAGCCTCGCGGGCTGGGAGTGAAAAGGTTTTGGGAACCTTTTCAACCTGAGCTTAGAAACAAAAGAGTGAAGGGAACTAAATTTTTAAAAATTTAGTTCTTATACGGTATCTTCCAAAAGATCCATCCCTCTGTGGGTGAGGGCGCAGCCATCATGGGAGTCTGTCCCACCGCCTTTGACTGCTCTTTGTAAGCACCTGTATTCATAGTCCATAAAAATGGATCTACATCAGACTGCGCGGTGCGGTTCTGCTTTGATATTTGAAAAGCTGGCATCAGCTGTCCAGTCCCAGATAAGCCTCCACTGCAGCCTGCATCTGGTCAGCCGCGACGGTGGTCTTGTGGCGGACTGGTGCTGTTTCCAAGCCGTCAACAGCCGGCGGCACTGGCACGCCGGAAATTTCCTGCAGTTTGCTCAGGGCTGCAAAGTCACTGAGTCCGCTTTCTCCCGTTACGGCTTCTACTGCAACCACCGGGAATTTGTAAAGGCTGGCCGTTGAAGCAATGACCGTTTTTCTATCATCACCGCTGGACTGACGGTATTTTTGATAAACAGCGGAAGCCACTGCTGTATGCGGATCCTCGATGTAGGAGTCCGACTCATAGACCCGCTGGATTTCAGCGGCTGTCTCTGCCTCAGTCGCATAGTCAGCCGCAAAAAGGTCCAAGATAGCCTGATCAAAATCGATCAGTTCGTACTGGCCGTGATGGGTCAGGGCTGCCATCAGCTCTGCTGTCTTTTCCGCACTGTTGCCAGACAGATGAAAAATCAGACGCTCCAAATTAGAAGAAACCAAAATATCCATAGACGGGCTGGAAGTGACCTTGAAGCTGCGTTTCTTATCATAGACCTGAGTCCTGAAGAAGTCGGTCAGGACATTGTTCTCATTAGAAGCGCAGATCAGCTTGCCGACCGGCAGGCCGATTTGCTTGGCATAGTAGGCTGCCAGGATATTGCCGAAGTTTCCAGTAGGAACGGTGAAGTTGACCTGATCTCCGGCCTGGATTTCCCCGTCCTTGACCAGCTGGGCATAGGCATAGACATAGTAGACAATCTGCGGCACCAAGCGCCCGATATTCATGGAGTTGGCCGAAGAAAACTGCAGTTTGTGCTCTGAGAGCCGTGCCCGCAGGGCAGCATCGTTGAACATATGCTTGACATTGGTCTGGGCATCGTCAAAGTTGCCGTCAATAGCCACCACATGGGTATTGGCCCCGGTCTGAGTGGTCATCTGCAGCTCCTGAACCTTGCTGACACCATCCTTGGGATAAAAGACGATAATCTCGGTCCCCGGAACATCCGCAAAACCGGCCATGGCTGCCTTGCCGGTATCGCCTGAAGTCGCTGTCAGAATGACGATTTTATTTTCCAGACCGTGCTTTTTGGCAGCTGTTGTCATCAGGTGGGGCAGGATGGACAGAGCCATATCCTTAAAGGCAATGGTTGCCCCGTGGAAAAGCTCCAGATTGTACTGGCCGTCCAGCTTGACCAAAGGAGCAATAGCCGGCGTATCAAACTTGCTGTCATAAGCACCGGCGATACAGCGGTCCAGCTCCTCAGAAGTGAAATCATCTAAAAAGGCTGCCAGCACCAGCTTGGCGACTTCCTGATAGGAAGCATCCTTGAGCTGGCCAAAGTCCAGTGTCACCTGAGGATAGCTGGTCGGGGTAAAGAGTCCCCCATCTGTTGCCAAACCTTGCAGGATGGCCTGACTGGCTGTCACCGTATTTTGAGCATCGCGGGTTGATTGGTAAGCTAAAGTCATGAAAATCGTTCCTTTACATATAGTCCGTTCTATTATAACAGAATTTATCAGAAAATTCTCGCTTTTTTACAAGAAATTCGCTATCAAAAAAGCCCCGCATCAGCGAGGCTCCTATTCCCAGGGGAATAATGCTGTCAGTTTCCCTTACTCATTCATAGAAACGTGAACGTGGTCATAGTGGTTTTCGGTGGCGCTGCCGCGGTCTGGCATGCTGTTCCAAGTATTGGCCGGTCCGTAAATACTTTCATAAGGAGAATAGAACTGCTGCTGCCAGATGACATAAGAGATGCCGTTGCCGGACATGTCCGCTGTCGCATAGTCTGCGATTTGGTTGCCCAGCTCGGTATTGTCGCCGACGATAAAGTCAACAGCCAAGCCCTTGCCATGGTCGCCGCTGTCTCCCTCACGATAGAGGCTGAACTCGGTCACGCCGAACTGGCTGGCTACTTCTTCTTTGAAGGCAGCGGTCTGCGGCTGCAGGCCGGCATTGGCCGGATTTCCTGTGGCTACGCTGGCGGCATCTGTCACAGCAGGAGCATTATAGGCGGTTGGTTCTGCTTGAGCGGCAGCCTGACTGACCTCTTCCTGACCTAACTCTGGTGCTGCGGGAGTTTCCGCAGCTTGCGGTGCGGGCGCTTCCGGGGCTGGCTCGGCCGGAACCGCTTGGCTGACTTCATCAGCGTTAACCGGAGCTGGCGGCACGAGAGCGTCCTCATCACTTGGTGCTGCGGGAGCTGGCTCGGCTGGTGCCGGAGCAGCTGGCGCAGCGTTTTCCTCAGCTGCTGCTGAAACATAGGCATCTTCAGGAGCTGCAGCAGGCTGAGCCGGTGCCGGAGCAGCTGGCGCAGCTTGATCATCGCCAAAGATCTCATCAGCTGTCAAATCCTGTGTGACAGGTCCTGCAGCATTTTCTGCTTGTGCTTGATAGCTTTGGATTTCAACCGAGGTGATTTCGTTGTGTTCGTTGGTGGTAATGCTCAGAACAGTGCCCGGGAAAATCAAATCCGCATTGGCAATCTGGTTAATCCTAGCCAAATCAGCTACATCAATATTCATAGCTTGAGCGATATTGCCCAAGGTGTCACCGTACTGGACAGTGTAGGTCTGCTGATTTTCATTGCTGGTGATATCTGCTTTGATTTGGTCAACCGTTCTGGCTGTCCAGTTCTCCGACTGTTCTTCAGCCTGAGCATTCATCAAAGGAAATACCGATAAAGCAAGGGTTGAGGCTAAGAAAACTTTTTTGTTCATTTTCATTTGCATAAAATACCTTCCTAATCATTCATGATGAAAACTATCATACCACATTTTTGCCAAGAAAAAAGCCCTTGGAGCTTTATTTAACGGAACTGTCTGCCCACTGTAACATGGAGACTTACTTGTAATATATTATCAATAACTAGTAATATTCAGACGGCATTTATTAACCCGCTGGCCGTCCGCAGTAAAAAAGCTGCTCAATATCCTCCTTGGCATCACCGTTTTTTGAGCTGTCTATGAGCGGATTGATTTCATGGAAAAAAGAGAACTGGACTCAGATACATCAAACCCCTCATCCAGTTCCTATTTTTTGTCAGATTAGCTGACATACTCTTCGCTATACTGAACTGAACCCGCCCTAAGCTCTGGGCAAAAAAGAGAAAATCTCCTAGAAGCGGTCGCTTCTTCGTCCATTTTCCTATTGAAGCTCCCTATTATCTCTGCTGCAACTGAGCCAAACTGAGCTGCGGCTAAAAACTCGGAAAAAAGAGAACTGGACTTGGATTCATCGAATCCTTCGTCCAGTTCCTATTTTTCTGTCGTTTTTTAACGCCTCCGCATCTTATTTCACCTTCATCATTCGGACGAGGCTGGCTCGTTCGGCTTCTTCCAGTTTCATTTCGATATAGTAAATGGTTTCTTTGAGGTCGGGAATGGTGGCGTATTCGAGTCCGTTGACTCGGCGGCGGGTTTTTTCGATTTCATCGGCCATGAGCTGGCAGCTTTTCTCGATTTCGGCCAGGTGCAGCAGGTCGGGCAATAGACTGCTCATATCCTCAATCGTCTGGTCCATCTGGCTGTTAGAAGCGACATAGCTGTAAGAAAAATCTCCGTCATCGTCACCGTAGGGCTTATCAATCCGAGCATGCATCTTGGGCACGCGCACACTCATGATATTCTCTGGCTCAATCTGCAGACTGACCTCCCGCATAGGCACAGCAAAAATCTCCTCAACCATGAGGTCACTCTCTAAGGCCTTGGCCATGACAAAGTCCTGCATATGACCGACCAGAGCGGTCTCGACCTTTTTTCGGAGCCGGTCATTTTCCCGAACAGCCTCAATAAAGCGGCGCATCAGCTCATCCCGCTTGTCTTTGAGCAGTTTATGCCCACGGACAGCTGTCTGGAGCCGGTCTTTGAGTTGGTTCAGTTCCATCCGGGTCGGCTTGACATTGAGTCGTGTCATGGATTATTCCTCCTTGGTCTGGGGCAGGTAGTGGTCAATCATCTCATCCTTAATCCGCTTGAGCTCGGTTCTCGGCAGGATAGATAGGAGCTGCCAGCCCAAATCCAGACTTTCCTCGATGGATCGGTTGGTATTAAAACCTTGATTGATGTAGTCCTGCTCAAAGCGATCGGTAAACTGGACATAGAGTCTGTCGGTGTCGGACAGGGCAGATTCTCCCAAGACAACCGCCAGCTCCTTGGCCTGCTTGCCCTGAGCATAAGCTGCAAAGAGCTGGTTCATGGTAGCCGCATGGTCGCCTCTGGTCTTGCCCTCGCCGGAACCCTTGTCCTTGAGCCGGGAGAGGGAAGGCAGGACGTTGATGGGCGGCCGATAGCCGCTGTTATAAAGGTCGCGGGATAAGATGATCTGCCCCTCGGTAATATATCCTGTCAAATCAGGAATCGGATGGGTGATGTCATCCTCCGGCATGGACAGGATGGGAATCTGAGTGACCGAGCCTTTCTTGCCCACCAGACGGCCGGCCCGCTCATAAAGAGTGGACAGGTTGGTATAGAGATAGCCCGGATAGCCGCGGCGGCCCGGAACTTCACGGCGGGCAGCTGATACTTCCCGCAGGGCCTCACAGTAATTGGTCATATCGGTCATGATGACCAGGACGTGCATATCTTTCTCGTAGGCCAGGTATTCGGCAGCTGTCAGAGCAATCCGCGGGGTGGCAATCCGCTCGATGGCTGGATTATTGGCCAGGTTGATGAAGAGCACCGAGCGGTCAATGGCACCTGTTTCCCGCAGGTCGTTCATGAAGAACTCAGCCTCTTCAAAGGTAATGCCCATGGCCGCAAAGACCACCGCAAAATTTTCCTCGCTATTGAGCACCGTCGCCTGACGGGCAATCTGAGCAGCCAGCTCCTTATGAGGCAGACCAGAGCCAGAGAATACTGGCAATTTTTGCCCCCGAACCAAGGTATTGAGGTGGTCGATGGCCGAGATACCCGTCTGGATAAATTCATCCGGATAATCACGGGCGACTGGATTGATGGCCTGACCGTCAATATCCAGATATTTCTCAGGCAGAATGTCCGGTCCGCCGTCAATGGGCTTGCCCATGCCGTTGAAAATCCGGCCGACCATGTCTTCGGACACCGGCAGCTCCAGCGGATGGCCTGTAAAGCGGACCTTGGCTTTTTCCAGATTGATCCCGCTGGAACCCTCAAAAAGCTGGACCATAGCCTTGTCTTCCTGAACTTCCAAGACCTGCCCCTGGCGCTTGCTGCCATCATGCAGCTGGATTTCTACCAATTCATTAAAATGGACACCCGCCACTTGATCGACAATCATCAGAGGGCCGGCCACCTCGCTGACAGTTCGGTATTCTTTAATCACCTTCATTATCAAGTCCTCCTTGTGCCACGATGTGATGCAGACAGTCCTTAACAGTCTGATGCAAGGTCTCAATCTCCTCTAAGCGGTCCTCATGGATAAATTTGCTGCGGGCCAGACGGTCGCGCAGCTCCACCGTTCCTTCCATGATTTCCTGCAAATAAGCCCCCAAATCCAGAGCTTTGTTCGCTTCCTCATCAAAGGTCAGGATATTGGTCAAAAGGACGACCTGCTTCCTAAAGGAAGTAAAGGTATCAACCTCGTCAAAGGCATTCTGCTGCAGGTAATCTTCCCGCAGCATCTTGGCCGTATTCATGGTCAGGCGGTCCCTTTCAGACAGGGAGTCCAGGCCCACCAGGCGCACGATTTCCTGCAGTTCGCTCTCCTTTTGCAGGATAGTCATGGCCTTGGTGACCTTTTCTGCCCAAGCAAGCCCCTCCCGCCGGTCGATAGAAGCCCCCACCTCATCCAGATAGAGGGAGTAAGAGCTCAGCCAGTTGATGGCTGGAAAATGGCGGCGCTGAGCCAGCTGGGCATCCAATCCCCAAAAGACTTTGACAATGCGCAGGGTGTTCTGAGTGACCGGCTCGGAAATATCCCCGCCCGGCGGCGATACGGCTCCGATAGCCGTAATAGAGCCTTCCCGCTCGCTGCTGCCCAGCGTCTTGACCCGGCCGGCCCGCTCATAGTACTCCGCAATCCGGCTGCCCAGATAGGCTGGATAGCCTTCATCGCCCGGCATTTCCTCCAAACGGCCGGACATTTCCCGCAGCGCCTCAGCCCAGCGAGAGGTCGAATCCGCCATAATGGCCACGGAATAACCCATGTCACGGAAGTATTCTGCAATAGTAATCCCTGTGTAAATCGAGGCCTCCCGGGCCGCCACCGGCATATTGGAAGTATTGGCAATCAGGACCGTCCGCTGCATGATGGACTGACCCGTAGCCGGATCAAGCAGCTCGGGGAATTCATGGAGCACATCGGTCATTTCATTGCCCCGCTCGCCGCAGCCGACATAAATGACAATATCCACATCGGCAAACTTAGCCACCTGATGCTGGACGACCGTTTTACCTGCTCCGAAAGGGCCGGGAACGGCTGCTGCTCCGCCCTTGGTCACTGGGAAGAAGGTGTCAATGACCCGCTGACCCGTCACCAAAGGCTCAAGGGGAATCAGTTTCTGAGCAAAGGGGCGCCCCTTGCGGACCGGCCATGTCTGCATGAGACTGCCGCTGAATACACTGCCGTCGGCCTGCTCAACCTCATACACCGTATCTTCCACGCTGTAGCTGCCAGCCGCGATCTTAGTCAGACGGCCCTCAATGCCGACCGGCACCATGATACGGTGCTCGACCAGATGTGTCTCCTGAACGGTACCGACAATATCTCCAGCCTCAACCCTATGGCCGACAGACAGACTTGGGACAAACGCCCACTTGGCTTCTCGGTCTAAGTTTGGCAGCTGCACGCCGCGAATGAGAAAGTCGCTCTCGGTCTCACTTTGGAAACGTTCCAGAGGCCGCTGGATGCCGTCAAACATCTGAGAAAGCAGCCCCGGCCCCAGCTCGACTGAGAGCGGGCGGCCGGTCGTCTCCACCGGCTCACCCGGCCCAAGACCGGACGTTTCCTCGTAAACCTGAATGGATGCCTGGTCGCGCCGCATCTCTATAATCTCGCCAATCAAGCCCAAGTCACCGACCCGGCAGATGTCCTGAATATTGGCCTCCTGCATCCCTGATGCCACCACCAGAGGACCGGAAACTTTGATAATCTTTCCTTGCTTCACAATCTTCCTCCATTCTTGGGAGATTTTTGCTGCTACTCAATGAAAATCATCAGCAAACTAGGCAGCTCGCCGCTGACGTAGTGTAAAGCTGATTTTTGAAGAGTATTATTTTGATGCTTATGTTAAAAATCAGACAGGGCTTGTTTTTGCCGTCCCTTTTCATCGAAATTCTCTGGCTTCAGCCATGTTTCCAAGCGCTTCTTGGCCGCCGGCCAGTCGCTGTCAATCATAGACAGCCAGTCTGTGTCACGAGTGCGTCCCTTGTAAACCACTGCTTGGCGGAAGGTTCCCTCATAGGTAAAGCCTAATCTTTCTGCCGCTCGGCGTGAGGCCTGATTCAGAGCATCACACTTCCACTCATAGCGGCGGTAATGCAGTTCCTCAAAGACATAGCGAGCTAGCAAATACTGGGCCTCTGTTGCCAGTCGGGTCTGCCTGAGCCGAGGCGAATAGGTAACCGCTCCGACTTCGATGACACGATTTGCACGGTCAATCCGCATGAGGGAAAAGGTCCCCAGAGCCTTGCCCGTCGCCTTGTCTACAATAGCATAGCAAAAGCGTCCCTGAGCTGTCATGAGCTCATCCAGCAAATCTTCCCACTCTGCTTGGTTTGCCACAGGTCCCTTGAACAAATACGTCCACATGTCTGCAGGTGAGTCCGGTCCGTAAACCTCGTACAAATCTGCGCTGTGTTTTTTCGATAGGCGCTCAATGACAGCGTAGCGTCCTTCAATTCTTTCAATGTTGGGAAATTTTCCTGCTGTGAAATCAGGAAGAGTTTCTCCGACTGCTTGTCCATATTCATTTACTCTCATAAGAACCTCATCTTATCTGAAATAACGATTTGCATCATCATAAGTAAAGCTTGCCTGCTGAATCCGATGAAAATCATGAGTAGCAGTTTCTTGTGCCAATTCGATTACTTGCTGATAGATAGTCCGTACCGGACCAGAACCGAGACTAAGCCGCTTGACACCGAGCTCTTGCAAATCCGAAATGCTGCCAGATGCTGGATTTAAAATGATATTAACTGGAATGCTCAAAGACTCCGTCAATCTTTGAATGGCTGCCTGCGGGACAGGACCTGGAACAAAGAAGCAGTCTGCTCCTGCCTTTTCGTAAGCGAACCCTCTTTCTAAAGCCACTTTTAATCTGGTATCCTCATCAAACAACTGATTCCAATAGACACAGGTGCGAGCATTAATGACAAAATCAAGTCCCGTCTCTTTTTTCAGCTCCATCAGGGCCTGGATTTTTGCTTGTTGAAGCTCGATGGGAGATAAACTCTTATCCGAACAGCCGTCTTCCAGATTAAAGCCAACCGCCCCTGCTTCAAGCAAACGAAGGGCATTGGCCTTTACCCCTTCAGGCGTTTCGGCATAGCCTCTTTCAAAATCCACCGACAAAGGAAGAGAAATCCTCTTGGTGATCTTTGAAACCATAAAAACCAAGTCATCCAAGGAGATGTCTTCTCCATCAGGATAGCCCATATCATAGGCAATCCCAGCGCTTGACGTAGCGACTGCCAGATGGCCCTCTTTTTCAAAAACCACTGCGGAGCCAACATTCCAGATATTGGGAAGGACGAACAGCTCCTTGCTCCTATGCAGTTCTTGAAATTTTTGAGCCAGTTTTCTTTGCTTTCTTAAAAACATAGTTGCTCCTTTACAGTATATCCTGCCCAACGGCTTTTTCGACATTGTCCCGGATTCGCTGCCGGCCCAGACCGCTGCTGCCTCTGTGGGTCGGAATCAGGGTGATAGCAGGCAGCTCCTGCTTGTCGTAGTAGGCCAGGGTTTCCGGGATCTGAGCTGCTATGTCCTCGGTCAGATAGATGATGCCAAAGCGGTCTCGTGCCAGCTGGCGCAGCGTCTTAACCGCTTCTTGGCTCTGGCTGACCGGAAAAGTCTGAAAACCAATCAGTTTAAAAGGCAAAATGGCATCGCGGCTGCCGACAACCGCAATCTGATAGCTAGTCTTGTCCATAAATCGGCCGCATCCTTTCCTTGATTGCTGAGAGCGGCAGCTGATTGTCCAGTCCAGTCAAAATCAGCCGCAGATTTTTCACCTCCAGCTCCCGGCCCAGCAGATAGCGGGCCAGAGGCAGGGGGCCGTCTGTCTCAAACTGAGCAGCAGCCAGCAGCTTGACCTGCAGCAGGTCCGCCAGATATTCCAGCTCAACCGCTGTCAGGCTTTGGGTTCGCATTTTCTCCTCATAGAGCCGCAGATCCACATCATAGTCCAAGGGATTGACCTGACTGAACCAAGAGAGAAAATCTCCCCGCTCGGCCAGCGCAATCCACTCCGCAGCCGTCAGGCTCCCTTCATCGGACAGGAGCTGCTTCATAAAGCTGTGAGGCTTGTGCAGATCCACAGCCCGCTTGGCCGTCACGGCATTGTAGCAATCAATGCTCACATCCACCCAAGTCTTGAGAGCCGCATTGTCCAAAGACCGGCCCAAACGCTTGAGATGCTTGAAATAGGCTAAATCCATGCCGATTTCCAGCACGCGCAAATCCTGATAATCCTCATACTCCTGCCAAGTAGCCAGCACTTCCTCCAGCATCCAGTCCGGGCAGTGCTCCGCCGAAAAAGCTGCTGTCAAATGCTCCAAAATTTCCAGAGAATAGGGGCCAGCCGGCAGCAGCAGATGCTCCAGCGATAGATCTGTGGCCTTCTGCTTGAGCAGGACCTTGAGATTGTGATAAGTATAGCGGAGAGTAAAGAGAGAGGGCAGCTGGGCATCCGGGCTGATGTCAAAGGCCCAGGCATACTCGGCCATGAGCTGCCCCATCAGCACCTGCTCAATGGCATTGAGATTGCTGAGTGCATCTGTATCCAGCGCATAGACTGTCCCCTGCAGCAGCTGAGAGCGGCTGGCTGCATCTGCCGTCTGCAGCAGCTCTTCATACTGCTGGGGAGTCAGAAAGGAAGCCTCCCGCACGCTGATGGCTGTGTTGACCTGTGAGTAAGTTTTTCCGTCCATGGCCGCCCTCCTACTCTGCAGCATCCCTGAAAATCGCCTGCGCCAGCCGGCAGCTTTCTTCCTGTCTGACAGCATCCAGCAAATCCCTGTAGAGATAGCTGTCATCTATCCGGCCTCTGGATAGGACAAATCCTGCCTGACCGGCCCGGCTGGTCTCAGCTACTTCCAGCTGCGGCCAGCTGTCTCTGAGCTCCTGCACTTGGGCTGAACTGAGCTTTTCATAGGTCAGAGAGCCGAATTCCAAGACCAGAGGCTCTCGTGAATATTTTTTCAGAACACTGCCGATAAAAGCCAGCTCCTGCCGGTCAGACCAAGCTGCCATCTTTTGGTAGGCTTCCTCAAAGAGCTCTCCCAGCACTCGCTGCTTAATCGCCAAGCTTGACTGGCGTTTTTGATTTTCCAGCTGCTGCAAGTCCCGCTGGCTGCGGCGCCTGATGTCCTTTAGACGGGCTGTGCGCTGCTGCAGTTTTTCCTGCTCCAGACGGGCTTCCTGTTTTTTGCTATCCTGCGCCAGCCTTGCCTTGCTTTCTGAAAGGAGCAGCCGTCCCTTTTCATGGGCCTGCTCCAGAACTGCGGCTTTGAGCTGTGATAGGTCAGACATACACGCCTCCTTATTTTACATTCAAGACCATGATAAAGGATACGACAAAGGCAAGGATGGCATATGTTTCCACCATAGCTGCCAGAATCACGCCCTTCATCACCTCTTCTGGACGCTTGGCCAAAATCTGGATACCGGCAGTCGCGACACGCCCTTGGTGTTTGGCCGAATAATAGCCCACAACCGCTACCGGCAAAGCGGCTAAAAAGTAAGCCACACCGGACTGCAAAGCCAGCTCAGGTTTGATATTAAAGAAAATAGTAATCCCAATAACGAAGCCATAGAGTCCTTGCGTCCCCGGCAAAAGCTGTAAAATCAAGGCCTGAGCAAATTTCTCAGGCTGCTCCTTGAGCAGAGCAGCTGCTGCCTGACCGGTCGTGCCCACACCCAGCGCCGATCCCATGCCGCTGAGAAAGACAGCCAAAGCCACGCCCAGCCCTGCGAAAAAAGCGCCGCCGTAAGTTCCAAAATATGATGCTAAATGTTCCATGATTAACTCCTATTTATCCTTGGGCAGACTGGCTGCTTCTGCCAAAGCTGCTCAAATTTCTTTTTTGTCTTTTACATATTTTTCAGCCGGCTTCAGCGGTCTGAAAGGCTTGCCGCCGCCGTCATAGAATTTCCCAAAAAACTCTACAAAAATCAAGCGCGCTCCGTGTACATAGCCCGACAGGAAAGACAGAAACATGTTGATCAGATGCAGGGCAATGAAGAGAAACAAGCCGATTGTAAAGCGGGCTAAAGGAGGAAAGAGACTGACAATCAGATTAAAGGCCGAGCCGATACTGGCACCGGACAAGCCCAGAGCCATGAGGCGGGTGAAGCTGACCAAATCTCCAACATAGCCGCTGACATTATAAAGGTTAAAAAGACCAGCAGCCAGACCGGAAAAGCTTTTAGCGCTGACCAGAGAGACGGCCAAAATGCCCAGAGCATTGAGGAGAGCCAGCCACTGACCCACCGGCCCCAAAAGAGGCAGAGACGGCAACACCCGGCCAAGCACCAAGAGCAGCAGGCCAAGGAGAATCAGCACCCAAGCAAAACCGCTGGTGTATGCCTCGGCATAATCGCGGACGCGCAAATTTTTCAAGCCGCTGAGATAAAGGCCGGCTACCACCGTGATAAAACCGAAAAGGACAGAAAGGACCAAAATCGTCATGGCATCCGAGCTGGTGCGGATCAATGCAAAAGGCAGCTCAAAACCCAGAAAAGAGCCATAAACGACGCCCCAGATGATAACCGCAAAGCTGAGCAGACGAAAGAAACGGAGGTTTTTAGCCAGTCCCGGCTTGACAGAGAAAAATCTCAGGGCAAGGCAGGTCCCCAGCAACAGCAGGAGACCGTAGCCGATATCTGCCACCATCATCCCAAAGAAAACAAAGTAGAATAGAGCTACGATGGGAGTTGGATCCTTCTCCCCGTACTTGGGCAGAGCATACATCTCAGTCACCAGTTCAAAGGGCTCAATTAGCGCAGGGTTCTTCAGCTTGGTCGGCACCTGCCCGGCTTCATCGGCTGCCGCCTCCCTGCTCTCCACCAGAATGGCCTGCCCAAACTGCCGGTTGAGACAGTCCTGAAGTTCTGCCAGCTGCTCGCTTTCCACCCAAGCCTCAAGTGCCACTAAATTCTGCGTACCGGCCAGAAAATCCTTGCTCTGCTGGCGCGAGGACAGATTCAGCACATAGTCCAGCTGCAGCTGCAGCTGAGCCAGCTCCTGCTTGGAAGCCGCCAATGCCGCTCTCGTCAAAGAGCACACAGTCTCCTGCTCCTCCATATCAGCCCTGAGCTGCCTGATGTGCTGACGGGGCAGCTCACTGCCTTCATAGTCAAAGGGTTTAAAATCAGCCTGAGCCAGAACGCTCTGTACTTCCTCTAAAGATCCAGCCCTGTAGAAAATAAGCAGCCCCTGCTCGGTAGCGCTGCTGAAAACGACCTCGACCTGCAGATCCGGATGCAGCTGCAGACTGGTCCGCAGAGCATCATTGTCTTTGCTGGGAATGGTGCCCACCAAGCCCTTGAGATGGCTGAAGGCCGCCAAATCCTGCGGGGTCGCTTCCAGCGGCTCCCACTTTTCAAGCCGGACCAGCTCGGCTTGATCCGCTTTTATCCGCTCTTCGGCCTGAGCCAGCTTGCGCAGTTCCTGGTCAATCCTGCTCAAAAGCAGGGCTTCATCTCGGGCCTGCCCTTGCTGCTCCAGCTGCTCAAAAGACAGCTCCAGCGGCTTTTCTTTCAGAGACTGCAGCAGCTTCTTTTTGGGCAGATAAGACTCTAAGCGCTCAATCATCTTTTCCAGCTTTTCCTGACGCTTGAGCAGCTCCTGCTGGGCTGCCGGCATCGTCAGACCGCTGACCGTCTGATTGCCCAAGGCCGTCTGCCAGTCCTCTTGCTCCCGCAAGTCATGAATCTGCACAGACTGCAGGCCTTGCAGGTAAAAGAGCAGGTCATCCAGCAGCTCCTTCGGCAGCAGGAGAGACAGCTGGAGCATGTGACTAATGGCCATACTCATCTACCACCTTATCTATGATGGACTGGACCAGAGCCGCCTTCTTGTCGTTCAGAGCAGCCTCCACTGCGGCTTCATTCTGCCGAACAGTGATGAGCACATCCTGCCTGAGGGCGGCTAACTGCTTCTGGCTGCTTTCTTCTAATTCCGCTGCCAGCCGCTGGGTCTCCTGATCATAAGCCTGCCCCATCTGACTGATCTGCTCATCAGCCTGCCGGCGCAGCTGCTCTATATCTGTCTCATAGCCAGCCAGCACCTTATCTGCAGCTGCTTCTATTTCCTGCATTTTTTCGAGAGTCTGATTCGCCATGTTCTCACCTCTTGACACCAAACTGCGGCTGCTCGGATAAAGGTCAGGGCAGGGCCTCTTTCAAGGCAAATCCAGCTGCCAAACACCTGCTCTTTGGAAACCCCCTTTCCTTTGAGCGGCAGCTCCTCACCCTGTCTTTTTTCGATCTGCACAGTTTGAAATCAGTTTATACTTGTGTAAATTATAACATATTTCTAAACAATCCGTCATGGTCTGTTCACAGTTTTAACTGTTCTTTTGACAGTTTGCCTGTACCCCAGCCTCCAAACCGGACGAAAGCTGGGACTTCCCTCTGAGCACAATCTCCCTGCCGGGCTTCCGAATGGCTAGGCCTAGGCTGAGTCTGTCCCGCCGCCACTCCCCGGACTGTCCTGACTCCAACTGCGCTTGCTCTAGCTAGCCCCTCCCTGCCTCGCTTTTGAGTTTCCGGACTCGGACTGTTGGAGACAGCTGGTTGGTTTAGCTTGCCTTTTCCGATTTTCTTTTCGCATAAGCTCTGAAAACGGTTTATTTCCTCTCGTCTATGTTATACTATAGATATATGTTTCAGATGAGGCTGACAACAGCTAGCCGGGAAATGATCGTCAAAGCCTATGAACAGCAGTCAGACTGAATGAAACAGACCAATCTGATCCCAGACTATGAGACAGACTCCCATGATGGCTGAGTCCTCACCCACAGAGGGATGCATCTTTTGGAAGATACTGTATAAGAAAAGAAAGTAAACTATGAACAAGCAAGAGCATATTCTAACCATTATCGAAAGCCATTTGGACAGCATGACCGACTTGGAGCAGCACATCGCCCGCTATTTTCTCAATCCTGCCAGTATTCAGGATGACTTGTCCTCCCTTCAGGTGACCCAAAACCTGCATATCTCCCAGGCCGCCCTGACCCGCTTTGCCAAAAAATGCGGCTTTAAAGGCTATCGGGAGTTTAACTTCCAATACCTGCATCAGCTGCAGAAAGGCCGACCGGCGGAAGACAGCCTGCAGAATGATCTGTCCCGCCGCGTCCTGCGCAGTTATACTCAGATCCGCCAGCAGACCGAAGAGCTGATTGATGAGGAGAAGCTAGAGCGGGTAGCCGGTCTGATCGAGGCCGCCGACCGTGTCTATTTCTTTGGCACCGGCAGCTCAGGGCTGGTGGCCCGCGACATGAAGCTGCGCTTTATGCGGCTGGGCGTTGTCTGCGAAGCCCTGACCGACCCGGACGGCTTTGCTTGGACGACCAGTATTTTGGACCAGAACTGTCTGGTCATCGGTTTTTCCCTGTCCGGCCAGACCCAGTCCATTATCGACAGCCTGATAGACGCTCAGGACATGGGAGCCCAGACCGTCCTCGTGACCGGCCAGCCTAAGAAAGTCAAAGAGCCTTTCTCCGAAATCCTCACCGTGGCGATGCAAAACAAATCCGAATACATCCAGCGCATCTCTGCCCAATTTCCCATGCTGCTCATGATCGACCTGCTCTACGCCTTTTTTCTGGAAATTGACCGCCAGAAAAAAGAAAAAATCTTCAACAGCTACTGGGAAAACCGCAAGCTCAACGGTTACTACCGGAGACACAAGTAAAAAACGAATGAACGGCAGCTCGAACCTTGCGATCTGCCATCAGCATTCGTTTTTTTGCTTATTCATACTCACGGAAAAACAAGTGTCCATCATGAGATGTTTTCAGTGAGCCCTGTTTTTTGCTGTCTATTTCTAAAATGATAGTAGGCGCCGAACATGCCGGCTGTGTTTTGATGATAGGCAAAGGCCAGCTTGGTTTTTTCGGCAATGCTGGGCACCAGAGCCTCTTTGAGGGCAGCCTGGATTTTTGGCCGCAGAATCGCTTCCTGCCCCATGATGCCGCCGCCCAGAATGACAACTTCCGGATTGGCCACATAGCAGATATTGGCAATGCCCTGGCCCAGATAGCCAACCATACGGTCAATGCCCTTGATACAGAGCCGGTTGCCCTCGGTTGCTTCCTTGAAAATCCGACGGCCGTTCCAAAGGGCTGGATCCTCACCGTGCAGCTCGGCCACATAGCGGACCAAGGCCGTAGTTGAAGCCACATCCTGAAAGGCTCCGTCCGGCAGATGCAGATAGCCCACCTCACAGGCCGAATAGCTAAAACCGTGGAAAATCTGACCGTCAATGAGCAGGCAGCCGCCAATCCCAGTGCCAATGGTCAGGCAGACCGCAACGCGGGCCCCCTTGCCGTGGCCGGACATAACTTCGGCTAGACCGGCACAGTTGACATCATTCTCGATTTCACAGGGCAGGGAAAACTTTTCCTCCAGCACTCTCTTAAACTGGGTGCCGGCATAATGGGGAATCTGCGGACCGGAGTAGAAAATCTCCCCCTTGTCAGGATCCACCATGCCGGCCGAAGAAATGCAAATCCCCGCCGCTTTTCCCTGCTCTAAATAGCCCGCAGCAATCTTCTCCACCTTGCGCAGAATTTCCGGACCGCCTTTATGGGCCTCTGTCGGCATTTCATGGGCTTCCAGCAGGTTGGCAGCTTCATCAATCAGACCATACTTGATATTGGTCCCGCCAATATCAATAGCGATATAAGCTTTCATAGCGCACCTTCTCTCTTAGAACCTTGTCTGTCTTTGTCTTTACAAAAATCGCTCCTTGACCTCCCGAATCAGCTGGGATGCTGCTTCAACAACCGCTTTGTCTGCCGGACTGACCGGTGTCAGAGGCGAACGGACAGAGCCGAGTTCCAGCCCTTCATTGATCCGCAGAACTGCCTTGATGACGGCATACATATTGCCCTCTGCGTTGGTCAGCTTGCTGATAATGTCATTGATGGCAAACTGAAGCTCTTGAGCCCGGACCAGTTCCTTATCAGCAATCAGCTGATTGAGCTTGAGAAAAAGCTCCGGCATGGCGCCGTAGGTGCCGCCAATCCCAGCAGCCGCTCCCATGAGCCTGCCGCCCAGAAACTGCTCATCCGGACCATTAAAGACGATATGCTCGCTCCCGCCCAGAGCCGCAAAGGTCTGAATATCCTGCACCGGCATGGAGGAATTTTTGACCCCGATTACGCGCTCATTTTTCAGCATTTCCCTGTAAAGGCTAGGCGTCAGGGCAACCCCTGCCAGCTGAGGAATATTGTAAATGACAAAGTCCGTATGGGGCGCAGCCGCACTGATGTCGTTCCAGTACTGGGCCACCGCATATTCGGGCAGGCGGAAGTAAATCGGCGGAATGGCCGCAATAGCATCCACTCCTAGGCTTTCCGCATGACGGGCCAGCTCCACGCTGTCCTTGGTATTATTGCAGGCCACATGGGCAATGATGGTCAGTCTGTCCTTGGCCTCCGCCATGACCGCTTCCAAAACCGCCTTTCTGTCTGCCACACTCTGGTAGATGCATTCCCCAGAAGAGCCGTTGACATAAAGCCCCTGCACTCCCTTGTCAATAAAATAGCGCACCAAGGCCCGCACACGCTCCGAACTGACCTCCCCTGCATCATCATAGCAGGCGTAGAAAGCCGGGATGACGCCTTGGTATTTTGTTAAATGTTTCATTTATTTCTCCAATTTATACATTTCATATTTATGAAAGATTTTTTCCAACATGCCAATCTGCCCAAAAGCAAAAGCCGCAAAACCGATCAGCAGAAAGAGGCAGGCCCCCAGCACCAGTGCCAAACCAGAACTGATACACAAAAAGCAGACCGCAGTCAGCACCGCCAGCATCAAAAAGAACCATGGAAAATTTAGACTGACCAGCAGCAGACTGGTCTGCAAAATCTCCTGAAAAGTCAGCTCAAAACGGCTGGCCAGAGGATAAGCACACAAGAAAATCAGAACGGTAAAAATCAGCAAACCCAGACAAACTGCTTTTAGCAGCTGAAAAGGCACAGCTTCCTGATTCCAAATCAGCAGCAGGTCAAAGACACTGATCGCCACTATCGCTTCTTCCAGCAGACCCAGCTGGAGGCCTAATTTCCAATTTTCCTTAAGGGCTCTGCTGTAAGTCGCAGCAAGCTTGACCCGTCTGCTACCCTTAACTGCAAAGAGCGTCTGGTAGAGACTTATCTTGGCAATGCCAATGGTAAAAACTGGCAGACAGGACAGCAGAAAGAGAAGATTGACCGCTGCCAGATCCAAGATTTTTTCGCATCCCCGCATCCAGAAATTATCCGTATCAAAAACCGCCTTTAGCAGCTGAGAGCCTCTGTTCTCCATTGCTCGGCCTCCTTGCTTTTTTCTAATATTCAGTCCAGCTGGACCTTTACCACACACTTTCTGACATTCTCACCCCGGCCTGCGAAGCCATTTGGCCGATGGGATTCTTCCGGTAAAAATGCTGCAAAACAGCTTTCATCTAAAATAAAGGGAACAGCTGATTTACAAACTGCAAAGCCAATATCTGCTTCAGCATCGTAGGCTTTTCTGATGTCTTTTTCCCCACAGCCATAGACAATTTTCTCCCGCCCCCGCAAGAGAAAATGCAGGTCCAAATAACGCTTATGAAATTCAAAACTGTCGCTGGGCTCCCGATGGAGAGTGTTCTCCTGCACAAAGAAGAAAGCTCGTTCACCGTCAATCTCATAGCGGCCCAAATCAAGAAGCGACATGTCATGATTTAGCAGGTAATCAATCGCTGCATCTGAATTTCTATGAATTCCTTTGTAGTCTGCCAGATGGTTTAATTCGTCAAAAATCATAGAACTACCCCTTGACTGCCCCCATCGTAATCCCTTGTGTAAAGGATTTTTGGAAGATGAGGAAGACTGCGACAATCGGTACAGCAGCCAGAGCCGCTCCAGCCATGATCAAGCCGTAGTTAGTTGCCATTTCTGCCTGCATAGTTGCTACCCCCAGCGAAATCGTCAGATTCTGCCGCGACGTCAGCATAACCAGCTGCATAAAGTAGTCATTCCAAGTATTGATAAAGGTGAAAATAGCCAATGCCGCAAATCCCGGTTTGACAATTGGAAAAGCAACACTCCAGAAAGTCCGAATTTCACCGCAGCCATCAATTTTAGCAGATTCAAGGAGCTCAGTCGGGATATTCTCGCTGAATTGCTTCATAAGAAAGACCCCAAAAGGCCAGCCGACCAAAGGCAGAATAACCGCAGCCAGTGTATCGTGAATTCCCATAAAATTGACAATCCGCACCAACGGCACAAGGACAACCTGCTTAGGCAGGGCCATCGCTGCAATAAAAACAGCAAAGAGAATCCGCTGACCGTAAAAGCGCTTCTTGGCCAGCACATAGCCAGCCAAAGACGAGGTCGCACAGACCAGAAACATGGTCGCTAACGAGATGAAGACACTGTTCCACATCCATTGCAAAGCAGGATTCTGCACCATGAGCTGCTGGAAATTATCGACTGTCGGCGCAGCCGGCCACCATTGAGGCGGAATGACTATCGTTGCCGGCTGAGACTTGAAGGCGCCTGTCAAAATCCAATAGAAAGGAAAAACAAAGAGCACCGTCAAGAGAGCCAGAATAATAGAGGATACCACTTTAAAGGTCCTGATTTTTTTAGCTTTCATATCCTTCTCCTCTCTAGTATTCCACATCATTGCCCAAAATCTTGAACTGAGCAAAGCTAATCAGAGCAATCATGACAGCCAGAAAGACACCCATGGTATTGGCATAGCCGTATTCAGACAGCTTAAAGGCTTTTTCATAGAGATAGTACATGAGCGTACTGGTTGAATAATTGGGGCCGCCTGATGTCAAGAGCTGAATCAGAGCGAAGCACTGGAACGAATTGATTGTCGTAATAATAGCAATGTAAAGCGTTGTCGGCAACAAGCTGGGCCATTTAATCTTCCAGAAAACCTGCATCTCCGTTGCCCCATCCACTCGCGCTGCCTCTACCAGAGAATTGTCGATATTTCCCATAGCTGCAATATAAAGGATGATGGGCTGACCGACAGAGGTCGTCAGCAAAATAATGATGATTGCCAAAAGAGCCCAGTGCTTGTCTCCCAGCCAGGAGATATTTTGCTCAATTAGATGGCCGGATTTCAAAACAAAGTTTAAAATCCCAGACAAAGGATCGTAAATCCATTTCCAAACCACTGTCACGGCCACGCTTCCTGTCACAACTGGCAGAAAGAAGACGAAACGGTAGAATGAACGGGAAACAGCATTCATCTCATAAGTCTGCGAAGCCACAAACAAGGAGAACAGCACGACAATCGGCACAGAGCCGATAACAATAATAACTGTATTAATCAATGACTTGATAAAGACCGGATCCTTGAACATCCGAATATAATTGGCCAAGCCGACAAAGCTAAAGGAAATCATTGTATAATTAAAGAAACTGGTGACAAAGCCCATTATCATAGGCGCCAAGACAAATACAGTGAAAAATATCAGTATTGGTGCTAAAAATGCATATGATACTAGGGTTTCTTTCATTCTGATTTTATTGACTTTCACAATGAGGCACCCTCTCTTTCAAGAATTTTATTGAGTATAAAATGCCCCTTTTTCTATTTTTAGAAGACTGACAACAGAAAAAGGGGCGAATTTAAAACTGTTACTTTCCGAAAATCCAGACGCTGGCCGTCTTATACTCAATGAAAATCGGAATCAGACGAGGCAGCGAGGCCCTCAAAAGTTCCATTAGAGATTTTGAGGGGCGGATGAAGCTTCCGATAAGAAAGGTCAGCTGTGCTGGAGCACGGCCGATGCCAGCTCCGCTTGCCTTATCCACAGCCTCTGACAACAGTTCCTCAAACGGAACGAAAGTTGGTTTTGATTTTCAAAGAGTATTCTCTTATAGTCTTTTAGTTTGCTTTTAGCAGTGAAACTGTCCGGGAGACAGTTTCAGCCTATCGCTTAACATACAGGACGATAGGGCAGCGAGCCGCTCAAAACCTTCACTGAAGGTTTTGAGGTTGCGGATAGGACTTGCGAAGCAAGTCTCAACTTTGTTCGTCTTTTAGACTCCAAAAAGTTCCTGCGTTGAGGAAAACTCCGCTTTCCTCATCCCCAACCTCTCGCAATCCCCCAGACTGTTAGCTAACAAAGTAGTAAAAGATAAACTAACTGACGATAATGTTCACAGACTATTCCTTATTTCTTAGTAATGGTTTCATTTGCTTTTTCAGTAAAGGTCTTCAAAGCAGGCTCAACTTTTTCATCTCCATTGGATACAGACTGCAGCATTGGGAACCAGAGGGTTCTCATTTCTGCAAAGCCATCAATGGTATTATAGTATGGTGAGTAGTATTGAGTCCAGCTGCTGATAGTCTCCATGCGTTTGTCATCATAAAGCTTACCAAAAGACGTACGGACTGGGAAAGCACCTGTGCGGACAACATCTTTAGGACCCCATTCTTTATCATCTGCGATAAATTGGACAAATTTCTTAGCCGCTGCGATTTTCTTGTCGTCTTTATTGTTAAAGACTGCAAAACCATTTACAAGATACTCAAGAGCTGGTTTGCCAGAATCAGATGGGAAAGGCACTTCGACTACATCAACTTTGCTGGCTTCCAGCAGCTGTGCCTGAATACCATTTTGTGAAGGTGCCCAAAGAATAGTGTAGGATGTTTGACCGTTGGCAAAATTCTGAATATCCGCACCGCCGTCATATTGAGACCCATTCATCATCAGACCGTCATTAATCCAGCCGACCGCTTTTTCAAGGCCTTTGACAAATTTAGGGTCGTCTGTTGTATACTTCGTTACTTTTTCATCTGTGACAGAGCCGCCGTAAAGGTTGGATATAAAAGCACGCGTACCCTGGTCACCGCCCTGACCGTTACTAAAGAGGGAACCTGGTGTGTAGCCTTTGTCTTTCAATGCTTTCAGCACTTTTTCAAAGTCATCAGTCGTCCATCCTTCCTTGACCAGATTGGCTACGCCGGCGTCTTCCAGCATCTTTTTATTCAATGCCATGTAAAACGGAGCGGAGCTGATGGGATACATATAGGCTGTATCGCCCGCCTTGCTGGCTTGAATGATATTGTCATTGTTGACATCTTTGACAAATTCGTCCGTAAAGAGATCGTTTAAATCTGCCAATTTCCCGTTTTTTCCATACTGAATAATCCGTCCCGGTGCATCAAAGAGCACATCCGGAGCTGTTCCAGCTTCGATAGCTGTCGTGATCTTTTCAGGGCCAGACTTAAAGTCAATGGTTTCTAAATTGACATGAATATCTGGATTAGCTTTTTCAAAAGCCTCAATGATGGATTTTTCATAAGTTCCAACACCATCGTTGGCATTTTCCTGTGTGAAGACTGGGAAAGCCCACCAAGTGATTTCTGTTTTGCCAGAATTATCGCCAGAGCTGGCTGCCTTATCTGAGCCTCCGCTGTTTCCGCAGGCCGCCAAAGCCAGCACTGCCGCACCTGTTAATACTGATGCAAATAATTTCCCGAATTTCATATGTTTTCTCCTTAAAATGAGGTTCCTGCTGAAGTTCCTGCTCTTTTTCGCCTGACTGCCGGGGTTCTTGTCCCTGCTTGCTGTTCTCAGAGAGTTTTAAAAAGAGCTTGATCCTCCTGACTTGCGGGGGCCTGCCCGCTCCCGCCCGATTGTATCATCCTTTAGTTTATCTTTTATTGCGACGTTAGCTTAAACAGGCCGGGGGCTGTTTAAGGTTAGGGACAACAGTACCCGACTTCGTATCTTTCTATCGTTTGACTGCAAGATGCAGTGGTTGGGAGAGGTTCTGTTGACTTTTTCATCAGCCATAGGCCAGTACAGCTGACACTTCCCTTGCAGAAGCTCTATCCGCCACCTCCGAACCTTTTTACTCTCCCAAACCATTTGACTGCTAAAAGCAAACTAAAAGACTATCTGTGGCTGTCAACAGCCTAATCCTTTTGTATCCCGTTAATAAGCCCCTCCCTTTTTTCTATTCTATCCGCCTACACAAAAGAAAGCGTTTTCTTTTTTTAGCGTCGTTTACAGACTGATTCTGTCCTGACTGTCGCTATCAAACAAATGCGCCTTTGGCATTTTGAAAGTAAAGCGAATCTTAGAGCCAGGCTCCAAATAGTTAGAAGCTTCCACTTTGGCTGAAAATTCTTGCTTGCCAGCCTTACAGTAGAGAACAGACTCGCTGCCTAGTAGCTCAGAAACAGTGACTTCAGCATCTACGGTGCTATCCGGAAAAACATCTTCCACTATCAGCTCAGCCGAGATATCCTCCGGCCGAATGCCCAGTATTACTTTCTTTCCTTGATAGCCTTTTTCTTTCAGGATTTTGCGCTGGCCTTGAGGGAGTCCGACAGTGAAGCCCTGACCATCTGTCAGCCGGCCGCCATCAACGGTAACTTCAAAGAAGTTCATGGCCGGGCTTCCGATAAAGCCTGCCACAAATTTATTGGCTGGTTCATTATAGAGCTCCTGCGGCGTACCGATTTGCTCGATGCGGCCGATGGTGCCTGTTCCTGCTTCATTCTTAGTCGCTGACATGATGACAATGCGGTCGGCCAAGGTCATGGCCTCGGTCTGGTCATGGGTGACATAGATGGTCGTCGCTCCGATACGGCGGTGAATTTTTGCGATTTCCGCCCGCATGGACACGCGCAGCTTGGCATCAAGGTTCGACAAGGGCTCATCCATGAGAAAGACTTTGGCATCACGGACAATGGCCCGTCCCATGGCTACCCGCTGCCGCTGACCGCCGGACAGATCAGCCGGCTTTCGATCCAGCAGTTCTTTCAGCCCAAGGATTTCCGCTGCTTCCTGAACCCGTTTGTCAATATCAGCCTTGTCATATTTGCGAAGCTTGAGGCCAAAGGCCATATTGTCGTAAACAGTCATGTGAGGATAGAGGGCATAATTTTGAAAAACCATGGCGATATCCCGATCCTTAGGAGCAATGTCATTGACAAGATTCTGATCGATATAGAGCTCCCCTTCCGTGATATCCTCCAGCCCTGCAATCATGCGCAGGGTCGTTGACTTCCCGCAGCCGGATGGCCCGACAAAAACGATAAACTCCTTATCCTTAATATCCAAATCAAAATTTTCAACGGAGTAAAAATCACTGTTGGGATATTTTTTATATAGTTTATTTAGTGTTAAGGTTGTCATGCATCTACCTCACTTATTTTAATCCTGCAACAAAGCGTTCTGTAATTTCTTTAGGCCGCGTAATGGCGCCGCCGACAACGATACCCCTTACCCCCAAATCGTGTATCTGCTTGGCTTGACTCGGATAGTGAATCTTTCCTTCGGCGATGACATCAAAGCCTGCTTCGCACAAGCGGCGGATAAGCTCCATGTCTGGGCCGTCAACCTGGGGACTGTAGGAAGTGTAGCCTGACAGGGTCGTGCCGACAAAGTCTACACCAGCTTCGACAGCCGCAGCTGCCTCCTCATAGGTACTGATATCTGCCATCAAAAGCTGCCGCGGATACTTTTCTTTGACCTGCCGGATAAATTCTGCGATGGTCAAGCCATCATGGCGCTCCCGCTGGGTACAGTCCAGAGCAATCACTTCGATATCCAGAGCTGCCAGCTCATCCACTTCCCGCATCGTCGCTGTGATAAAAGGCTCCTGCGGCGGGTAATCACGCTTGATAATCCCGATGATGGGCAGAGAAGTTACTTCTTTGATTTCCCGAATATCGCGAACACTATTGGCCCGAATACCGACAGCACCGCCCTGCTCAGCAGCCTTGACCAAGAGAGGAATCACTCCCCCAGCTTCTGTATAAAGCGGCTCTTTCGGCAAGGCCTGACAAGAGACAATGATGCCGTCTTTAATCTTGGCTATCAGGTCGTCTTTTAGAATCTGTGACATGGACAATCTCTCCTTTTCTATTTATTCTCCGCGATTTTTATAATGTCATTATATCCAATTTTTAAAGCGCTTTCAATAACTTCTGAAATTTAGATTTTAGTTTCCAAATTTGCAAAAAACAAATAAAATCCTGAAAGTAGTTTCAGGACAGCCGCTATGTTGAAAAAAAATCAGACTCTCAAAACCAGACAGTAAAAGGGGCCAGGCCTTAGCCCAGCCCCAAAGGGGGAACGAATATTAACGGTCGGATTCAAAACCCGAAATGAAGAAAGCTCTTATTATTGCATTCCGCAGAGCCAGTTATAGACTGTATCACTGATGTGGGCATTCACAGCCTCACGCTCCTTCAGGCAGGAGAGGGTACTCCTTTTCTCCGACTAAGCCAAAGCTCCGCCCTGTGAGCCGCCAAAATAGGCAGGCGGTTTTTATCCGCAAAGTCCAGACCAAGCATGAGCTCGGCCAGGCTGTACACATCCAGATAGACAGCTTTGAAAAAAAGATAGTCTGGTCCATCCAGCACCCCGCGAATAATACGGCCTTTCACAGTATTGCCACGGACCGACCTGTCACCGTCCAGCGAGTGGCCTGACTGCCTGCGAACATCCATCGATACACGCCCCAGCCTGCTGCCGTCTAGCCCAGCATATCGGCCCAGTCCCAGCTCTGCCCCATCTAGCATGGAAATGAAACAGCACCGGAACGTTCTCCGCCAACTTAGGCACGACGAGCTTGGCATAGAGCTGTTCGCCATTTCCAGACTTGAAGATGAGCTCCTAGCAAGTCGCATCAGCAATCTGAAAATCCTTTTCCGCAACGGATAATCCTAAGATCCCTCTGCTCCCGCTACATGCTTATCCAAAAGGTATCAAAATCGTCAGGCATTTCATCTCTTTCTCGGTAGTGTCGCATTTCTTTAAGCAAAGTAGGGTTTTCAGGTCTCTTCCTCCCAACGATTCTTGAAACCTCTTTCATCATATCATAGAAGGAAGATTTTTTCAATAGGTTAATATATAAAATTATCTTTTTCTAAAATTTAACGAACTGACTAGAAAGCCAGATGAAGCAGGAGCAAGAAATAGAAGAGACTGAGACCTATATTCAGCCCCGCACCGTTCAGATAGGGCCGGCCAATCCGCAGTTTTTCAACAATGAGGAGAGCCATGGGGCTGCCAAAGAGCGGCGTCAGCAGACCAAAATAGACCGGCAGGGCTGTCTGTCCGGTAAAAATCAGACAGGAATAAAGCAGCCAGCCCAAAGCCGTCAGCCCCACCGCTGTCCGCCAAGTGATATCCAGCACAAAAACTGCTTCATTGATGAGCCGGCTGTCCACCTCCGAGCAGGGGCCGCCAGCACTGCGCTCATAAGCCGATTTGCTGATAATGCCCACGTAGTAAAAGGCTGCATGGGCCAGCGGCGACAGGGCAAAAGCAAGACCCAGAATCCCGACAGCCAGCCAGGACCAAAAGCCCTCATGAGCCAGCCGGAAGAGACCATAGAGCGAAGCCAGCATGAGGGGAATGGAAAAATGAGCGATTAATGCCCCAAAGCGCAGCCGCTTGACAGAGCCCGGCAGCATGAGCAGGGCCATATCCTGATTGCCAATCTGACTGCCAGCCACAAAGGAGCCGTAGCGTTCTCGATCTACCTCAAAGCCCACCAGCAGAATATCCCCCAGCAGCCAACAAAGACCACTCAGCAAGCCTGCCCACAAAGATAAGAAAATCACATTGCTCTCCTTTTTTCATTCTCCTCCTATCTTAGCATAAAGTCCCAGTCAATCACAAGTAGCTGGACGGCTTACAGCTTTTGTCCTAAAGGACAAAACTGCATCCACTGCTCTAGGACTCAACTGCGTGCGCAGCACTTGTTTCGTTAAGAGCACAGCACTCACGTCACTGGATTCCTCAGCATCAAGGTCTCTAAGCTCGGCTTCGACCAAAGGTCTTGCCTTGCTAAGTGTTTCTTCAAGGTGTACAGCTTTTGTCCTAACGGACAAAACTGCATCCACTGCTCTAGGACTCAACTGCGTGCACAGCACTTGTTTCGTTAAGAGCATAGCGCTCACGTCGCTGCGTTCCTCAGCATCAAGGTCTCTAAGCTCGGCTTCGACCAAAGGTCTTGCCTTGCTAAGAGACCTAGAAAAATCCCCTGTCAAATGGCAGGGGATGACCGACAAACTGTCTTATTGCTAATTCAGGAGTCTGGCTGCTTATTTGCGGCGTCCTGGGCGTTCCTTGTAGCCATAGTAGGCATCTTCGATGATTTCCTGCATGTGGTCCACCATCGGCAGGCGTGGGTTGGCTGGGGAACATTGGTCTTCATAGGCAAGGAAGGCCAATTCACGGGAATGTTCTTTCCATTCTTTCTCATCGATGCCTTGTGCCTTGAAGTTCATCTCGATACCGACGCGTTCACCCAAGTCGTAGACTGCCTTAGCATAGGATTCAACCGCTTCTTCTGGAGTAGAAGCCGGCAGCCCCAGCATACGGGCGATGTCTTGGTATTTCTCATCCGCACGGTAGTAGTTGTACTTAGGCCAGGTTGCCGTCTTAGACGGACGGGTTCCGTTGTAGCGGATGACATACGGCAGCAAGATAGCATTGGTACGGCCATGGATGGTGTGGAACTGTGCACCGATCTTATGGGCCATAGAGTGGGAAATGCCCAAGAAGGCATTGGCAAAGGCCATACCGGCAATCGTAGAAGCATTGTGCATCTTCTCGCGAGAGTGGAAATCCGCATTCTTGACAGAACTTTCCAGATTTTCAAAGACCAGCTTAATTGCCTGCAGAGCCAGACCGTCTGTATAATCGCTGGCCATCTGAGACACATAAGCTTCTGTCGCGTGGGTCAGCACGTCCATACCGGTATCGGCTGCGACAAATCCCGGAACAGTCAGGACCAAAGCCGGGTCTACAATGGCTACTGTCGGAGTCAGAGAGTAGTCCGCGATTGGGTACTTGCGGTTATTAGCCTTGTCAGAAATCACGGCAAACGGTGTCACTTCTGAACCTGTACCGGAAGTGGTCGGAATGGCAATAAACTTCGTATGCTTGCCCAGCAGCGGGAACTTGAAGGCCCGCTTGCGGATATCCATGAATTTCTGAACCAAGTCATGGAAGTCCACTTCAGGCTGCTCGTAGAAGAGCCACATCACCTTGGCTGCATCCATAGGAGAGCCGCCGCCCAGAGCGATGATGGTATCCGGCTTAAAGGCCCGCATAAGCTCCGTACCCCGATTGACCGTCGTAATATCTGGATCCGGCTCCACATCCGCAAAGATTTGATAGGTCACCTTGTTGCGGCGCAGATCTAACTGCTCAATGACACGGTCCAAGAAGCCCAGCTCCACCATGGCGTGGTCAGTGACAATCATGACGCGTTCCACATCCCGGCATTTTTGCAAATACTGGATAGAGTCGCGCTCGAAGTATGTTTTTGAAGGGAGTTTCATCCATTGCATATTATTTCTACGTCTTCCTACTTTTTTGATGTTCAAGAGATTGACAGCACTGACATTGTCACCGACTGAATTGCGTCCGTAAGAGCCGCAGCCCAGAGTCAGTGACGGCAGAAAGGCATTGTAAACATCACCGATACCGCCAAAAGTAGAAGGAGAATTGCAGATCACACGAATGGCTTTGACAGCTTTCCCAAATTCTTTGGTCAATGCTTCGTCTGCCGTATGGATGGCAGCTGAGTGGCCCAGACCGTGGAATTCGACCATCTGGCGGGCTTTTTCGACACCGTCTTCGCGGTTTTCAGACTTGAGCACAGCGATGACCGGTGACAGTTTTTCACGCGTCAGCGGCTCTTTCTCGCCCACTTCCTTACACTCTGCCGCTAGAATGTTGGTATCTTCTGGCACGGTAAAGCCGGCCTGCTCCGCAATCCAGACAGCTGATTTTCCGACAATATTCGGATTGAGCTTGGCGCCGGCACAGTTTTTGCTGTTGGCTTTAGCACCGAAGCAGAATTCTTCCAGCAGGGCTTTTTCTTTCTTATTGACAAAGTAGGTGTGGTAGGATTTGAATTCTTCGACAAACTCATCGTAAACTTCCTTATCGATGATAACCGCCTGCTCAGAGGCACAGACCATCCCATTGTCAAAGGACTTGGACATGACAATGTCGTGAGCCGCCTGACGGATATTGGCTGATTTTTCGACATAGGCCGGCACATTTCCTGCACCGACGCCCAGAGCCGGCTTGCCGCAGGAGTAAGCGGCCTTCACCATAGCATTTCCGCCAGTCGCAAGAATCGTCGCAATGCCTTCGTGGTTCATGAGGGCAGAAGTCGCTTCCATAGAGGGCTCTGTAATCCACTGCACACAGTTTTCAGGCGCACCTGCCGCAACAGCTGCATCGCGGACAATCTGAGCCGCATGAGCAGAGGATTCCTGAGCAGATGGATGGAAAGCAAAGATGATTGGATTGCGCGTTTTGAGAGCAATCAAAGATTTAAAAATCGCTGTCGATGTCGGGTTGGTTGTTGGTGTGATTCCGCAGACAACGCCGACCGGCTCTGCAATCAAGGTCAGACCCGTCACGTCGTCTTCAGAAATAACGCCGACGGTTTTGGTGTGGCGCATATTGTTGACCACATGCTCGCAGGCAAAGAGATTTTTGGTCGCCTTATCTTCAAAGACCCCGCGGCCCGTTTCCTCATAAGCGTGCAGGGCCAGCTCGCCGTGGGCATCCAGAGCTGCTACAGAAGCCTTGGCTACGATGTAGTCTACCTGCTCCTGATCCAGCTTTCTCATTTCTTCCAGTGCTGTCAGACCTTTTTGCACCAATTCATCGACATGCTTTTGCGCTGCCAAAGCCTTGTCTTCTTGTTCTACAGTTTTCTTCTTTTCAGCCATTCTGTTCCTCCAAAGGTTTTGCTTAAGGTTAGGCGAAGAAACCCAGCCTTTGTTAAATATTTCACAATTTTATTATAACCTATTCTTTTTCTTTTGTAAACACTTTCAGCTAACATTCACAAACTTTTTTGCTTTTATTTGTGAATGATTTAACAAAACCCTGATTCTACAGACTATTCTTAGAATCTTTGTGAAAAAATATTTTGACTTTTTGATATTTCACATACTCTTGCTTTCATGTGAGATGTGTAAGCGCTTTCTTTTGTTTCCTTTAAAAAACCCGGACGAGCCGGGCTGGTATTTATGGTTTCACATTGCCAGAGTTAGCCTGGTCTATGGCTTGCTTGAGAGTATTGGCATAGAGGAGGCCCCCTTCGGCCATGGAGTCAGCATCTGAGCCATAGTGGACGGCATCCGTTCCAGCCCAAATCTGCGGATTGTCCAGGGCGGTCTGATACCAGTCGGCCACATAGACATAATCATACTTCTTGGCCAGTTCCAGCTCATAATGGCGGACCTTGACCGGCAGGCTGTTTTCATCCCCGGCGCTGCGGCCGTCATAAGGCGTGATTAGGATGAGCTGATGCCCCTTAGGCAGGGCTTCTACATACTGGTTGAGCAGGTCTTCATAGTTGTCTACCGGATTGGTCCCCAAAGCCAGCACTGCCTGCTTTAACAGCACGCGATTGGCAATATCATTTTGGAAGACCTCCAGGCCGGAAGCCAGCGTCCGGCTGACCAGAGCATCCAGCTGCACTCCCGGAATCACCTGCTCCAGATACTCTCTGGAGCGCAGCGTGACCGAATCACCAATCAGGGTAACGCCTTCTGTCACATTGTACTCAGTCGCTTTGGACTGATCGACCTGACTGCGGGTGGTCTGCATTTTGCTGTCAGCCTGATTGAGCGCATTGACAATCAAGCTCTCATCAAAGGCCCCGACGGTCGGAGCTGTTGCGGCTATGAAAAGCATAAAGAAAGACAGAGGAATCATGCTGCAAAAAACGGGCTTGGTGATAGCAGACAGGTCCATCTGAATCCCCATAATAACCGGCTGACGGCCCGCCAGGGTCGGCTCCAAAATATAGAAAGACAGGGCTGCCAGACTCAGAGAGAGAACGGTTGTCAGCAGGACCGCCAGACCATTGCTCATCAGCTGGGTAAAGATGATATAGAAAGGCCAGTGAAAGAGATAGACACCATAGCTGGTATCTGCGATGACAGTGACAAAGCCCGGCTCTGACACCTTGGGCAGCTTATCATGCAGCATCCTGCTGGCCACAATCATGACACAGGCCAAAAGGGTCGAAGCCAAAAAGCCAAAGAGATAGGTCCAGAGACTGTCAAATTTCAGGAACAAACTGAGCAGCAAGAGAAGGGCGACACTGCCGCCTAAGGCTGCCAGCGCCTGCTTCAGACTGACCTTGGCCTCCCATTTTTTAAAGGAATTCCCCACATGGCCCACTCCGGACAGGGTCGCTAGGACAGTCCCTGCAAAGAAAGGAAAGACATGAGTCAGTGTAGAAAAGTAAATATCTGAGTAATTTTTAGTCGTCAAAGCCCCAGCAAACATAGATACGAAACTGATCAGAAAGAGACCGGCCGACACCAGCGAAATCAGGCCGCGATACTGAGCCGTTGACTTACTCATCTTGCTCAGTCCCCAAGCAGCCAGTCCCCAGAGGATATAGTAGTGCATTTCCAGCGCCAAGCTCCAAGTATGAATCAGCAGGTGCTGCACAAACTGGCTTTCATAGCTTCCGCCTGACAGCATTTCATAAAAATTGGTCACAAAGCCAAAGGCGGCCGCAATCTGCGTCCCAATTCCAGCCACAAAATCCTTGCGAATCAGAAGGGTAAACGGCATGATGACCAGCACCATAAAGACCAAAGGCGGTACAATACGGTAGAAGCGCCTTCTGAGAAAGCCCCGGATGTCAATTTTCTTTTTATTGGCAAATTCATCAATGAGCAGAGAAGTAATCAAAAAGCCAGAAAAAGCAAAGAAAATGTCCACGCCGATAAAACCGCCAGGAAAAACACTCTGGAAGTAATGATACAGCAGAACCAACATCAGCCCTGTAATTCTGACCAGGGAAAACCATTTAATGCGCATTTTGATAAATTCCTTGTTTAAACGTTCCTTCATAGACGACATTGCCTTCTGTCGTCAGCTTCCCTTGACCGTCCGCCTGACCGTCGCTGAAGTCCCCTTCATATTTCCAGCCGGACTGCGAAGTAAAGGTCCCCTTGCCTTCAAAGACACCATTGCGAAAATTGCCGCTGTAGCTGTCTCCGTTTTTAAAAGTGACGGTGCCCTGACCGTTCATTTTCCCGCGGACCAAGGTGCCGTCATACTTGATATTGCCCTGATCCAGCATCAGCACTCCCTTTCCGGGAATCCCTGAGGTAAAGACCAGGATGGCAGACAGGACGATGACCGTCACTGCCAGCAGCTCCAGATTAGGACGGGTCAGATAAACCTTGTATTTATCGTAAAATTCTTTTACTCTATCCATTTTTCTATCCATTTAAGCGTTCCAGCCACTGCCTGCAGCCCGCCAGAACCAATTCATACGTTTCATCAAAATCTCCTGTGTACCAAGGATCTGGCACACCAGATTCGCCAAATTGGCAGATTTTATCCTGATATTCAGCCGGGGCCATTCGTTTCAGATCGCGGATATTGGCCTCATCCATACCGATAATGCAGTCAAAATCCGCAAAATCCCGAGCCGAAATCTGCTGAGAGGTCTTGCCCCTGTCATATGCAATGCCATATTTCCTAAAAATCGCCTGCGTTCCCTGATGGATGGGGTTCCCGTGCTCCCAGTCAGAGGTCGCCCGGCTTTCAATCTTCAGGCTGTCTGTCAGACTCTTCATGACAAACTCAGCCATGGGACTGCGGCAGATATTGCCCAGACATACAAATACAATTTTCTTCATAAAACTACCTCTTATCTATTATAACAGAATAATGACAAAAACTGCCCCTCAATCGTTTACAGATTGCTGCCTGCCGTAGAAAATTCATGCCAGAGATGTTTCCCAAGTCTGAGGACAAGCAAAAAACCACCTTAACGGCGGCTTTCTGTAGGGAGATTATTTTTTAAAAAAGAAAAAAGTTTTAGGAGTGTCGTTAATTTCTTAACTGTTTATAGTATAATATCCATAGCTTAAAGAAACCTTAAACCAACTCAGGTTTTTGACTCTTTTTTCCAATTTTTATTTTAAGGGCGCTCAATTTCCAGCCGAGGCCACTTCTCCTGCCAGTTTTTCTTGCTGAGACGCGCAGTATAGAGTTCTCTGCGTTCTGGATTTTCCAAAAAATGCGGCGTTGGCCGCACCTGAAAGTTTAAGATATCCTCCAGACCGTAGGGCGCAAACAGCTGCAGCTCCCCATTTGTCCGCAGACGCAGACCGACAGCTGTGCAGCGCTCAGGGTATTTGCTCATAGCATCTCTTGCATCCCTGTAAGGTACCGTTCCGGGACTATGAACATGCATATAGACCTGATTTTTGACTTCCCATTTATACTGGGGAAACTGTTCTTTCACCCCTTCTTCAATGTTCATCGTCTCTTCATATGAGACTGCCGGATCAAAGAAAATCACATCCACATCTGTGTCCGCATCAAAAGCCGGCCGATTGGACAAAGCATTCCAGATGAAGTTGCGCACAGATCCAGCTGTCAGCCAGCAGTCCTGCAAACCGAGCCCCGCTATGATCTGCAAGATGGTCATCATGTCCCGGTCTGCAGCCAAAAGCCGCAGAATACTGTCTCTGTCCATCGGTTCAGTCCTCTGCTGCGTCATACTTGGTCAGCATGTTGGGAACATACCTATCAAGGCTCTTGCGAATCTCCCCCCGAATCGCTGTATCCATCTGGCTGCTGATACTGATGATGGCTGCCTTGGTTTCAGCTGCGATTTCCTTCTTTTTTGTGAGAAAGCCCGCTTTTAATTTGCTGCGGGCAGCAGCCGCAGTCTGAGCCTCTGTCAAAGCCCGCTGACGTTCCATGGCTTTTTTCATGGCCCGCAGAGCATGTTCCTGCTCTTTGTCTGTATAGTATCCATCAATCGGTATGAGCATAGTAGTCCCTCCTCAGCTGACTGTACTCTTCTTCCAGCCTGTCCCGCTTCCTGCGGAAAGCCTTATCCTGCTAGACGACGCTTATAGGCCTGCTCTGATCTCCACAGCAGATTTTCCATTTCAGAGAAATAATCTGCCGCATCGTCCGAAGAAGCTGAAAATCGCTGTAATATAAAAGACATCCGGTCTGTCTCCGCATCTACCAGACTTCTTAACTCTCCGGCCCGGTTATCGAGCTCCTCGCAGCGCGCTTCAAAGCTTATCTTTTCAAGTCGGTATTCGTCTTCAAAATCATTCAGCTCCTGAGCTTTTTTGCTGACATCTTCCCAGCTTACATCTTTGCTTTCCATTGCTGAAATTCCCCCGCTAGCTGTGCATCTGTGGCTAGCACCTTTTCAATCGCAGCCTGCAGCTGATGGTCCAGGCGCGCAAACGCTGCTGCCGAATCAGTCATCTGGGCCGCTGCATGAGCAATCTCGGCCTTAAAGCCGTCCACATACTGCTCCCGCGTCACTCCTTGGCTGGCAAAGATGCCCTCCACCTCTTCGGCCGACAGCTCTGTATAGCTGCTAAAGTCAATCTTGGACCAGAGAGCCTCTATCTCTTCATTGGCTTCCTGGGTCAAGGCAGTGACCTCATCTGCTCCGATCTGCGCTGCACTGGCCATACTGGAGGAAAGGATCTGCCCCTGCGCTGCATCCAGATAAATCTGCTCTGTGCCGCTGATTCCCTTGGCCGACCACTTCTGTTTTAATTCCTTGTAATGAGAAAAACCTCTCAGGCTGTTCGCATAGGCCTTGTAAACACCGCTGACCAAGGGCTTGCCCCCCTTGCCATCTACAAGTTGACCAGTTACAGGATCAAACTCCCACTCTTCAATTTTATGGCTCGAACCATCAATCCAATGAATCGTGCTAGGCATAGAATTTGTAATATCAATCGGACTATCATACCATTCTGGATGGTTGAAATCATTCCCAATTACTACATCATCATTTTTTCTACGGTAATCTATAAACATAGAAGGGTTGCTTTCAATAAATGCTTTTTCTTCCAGTGTGAGTGCACCGTATTTAAACCAAGCATTAAAGGTGGTTGTAGGAATGTGGTATTTAGCTCCTACTTTTAGCATGTAGGAACCTTGTGAATAACCTGATAGTTGACTGACTTCATATCTAGGATCGTCCATAATCTCTTTTACAAATTGGTCAGCAACCTTATATTGTGGAGATAAGTAAGTTTGCCTTGCAATTATGGCACTATAGAAATCGCGTGAAAAAGGACCTTGTTTATTCACCGGACTATCAGGGTCCGTTCCAGCAGCAATCACGGCTACATTTTTATAATCCGGCTGACCATTGACAATCGGTGCAACCGCCAGACCTTGAAAACCTGTTTCTTCATCATTTTTAGTAGCAACAACTTGAAATTCTTGCTCTCCTATTTTAATTTTATCAGTTTCTTTAAGATCATTCGGAGACGGATTTGGATTTGGTGAACTAGTGATTACCGAATAACCATTTCTTTTTGCATAGTCTGGATCAACACTATATACATTGGGATATTGATTCAAACTGTTCAATTCCTTATCAGTATAGGTATACATTAGCTTGTCCCCTTTTCATCATTAGAATAGTAAACTACAACAACAGAATGCGTTATACCCTTTCTCTTATTTAAAAAATCATCCTGCTCATTTGTGATAGAACCATTATAATTTTGGGTTTCATTTAGTGCATGCCCTATTCTATATTTAATTTTTTGTTTATCTGAGAATCTAATTTCCACATCACAAGACCAAGAACCCGGCGGATAGGTATAATCAGGGTTGCTAATCTTAATCTCCTCAATCCCCTCATAGGAATTTTTAAGAGCATTGACTAAGCTAATCTCATACTCCCGATTGCGTCTTTCTTCCTGAGATTTGCCAAGCATACTGAACATAAAAATCCCTCCTGCTGTGACAACAGCTAATAATAAAACGATAAGCAGCCACTTGCGGCCTTTTGTGAACCCAGTTTTTGTCATCGTGCTTGTTCTCCTTTGTTTCTATTATACTATCATTTCAGTTAAGCCAATCACAAAAAGGAATGATTGCTGCAATCATCCCTCCATATACTCATAACCCAAATGCTCATAGGCCTTGCGGGTCGCCACGCGCCCGGTACGGGTCCGCATGACAAAGCCTTTCTGAATCAGATAGGGTTCATACATGTCCTCAACAGTTTCGCGCTCTTCAGCGATGTTAACCGAGAGAGTCCCCAGACCGACCGGCCCGCCGCCATAAACTTCAATCATGGTTTTGAGAATCTTCTGGTCGACATAATCCAGCCCTTCCCGATCCACATCCAGCATGGTCAGAGCCTGATCCGTTATCTGTCCGTCAATGAGGCCATCCCCCATAATTTGAGCATAATCCCGAACCCGCTTCAGCAGACGGTTGGCAATCCGTGGCGTCCCCCGGCTGCGCAGAGCCAGCTCCTGAGCCGCCTCATGGGTAATAGCCATCTCAAAGATCTCAGCTGTCCGCTCGACAATCTCTGTCAGGTCAGCTTCCTCATAGTATTCCATATGGCCGGTAATACCAAAACGGGCCCGCAGAGGATTGGACAGCATGCCAGCCCGGGTAGTCGCCCCAATCAAGGTAAAAGGCGGCAGATCCAGATGCACACTGCGGCTGGTTTCCCCTGTCCCAATCATAATATCAATGTAAAAATCTTCCATGGCGCTGTACAGAACTTCCTCTACAGCCATGGGCAGACGGTGGATTTCATCGATAAAGAGCACATCGCCCGGCTCCAAGTCATTGAGAATGGCCACCAAATCACCGGCCTTTTCAATGACCGGTCCCGAAGTCTGCTTGATATTGACGCCCAGCTCATTGGCAATCACAAAGGCCATGGTCGTTTTCCCCAGCCCCGGCGGTCCGAAAAGCAGGGCATGATCCAAAGCCTCATCCCGAAACTTAGCAGCCTCAATAAAAATTTTCAGCTGATTTTTGACCTTGTCCTGACCGATATATTCCTGTAAATACTGGGGACGCAGAGTGCGCTCTGCCAGCTCTTCATCGCCCAGCAATTCATTATCTAAAATTCTACTCATGCTTACTATTATAGCAGAAAATCAAGAGGCGGACGAATTTCACACATTTTGAAGAGCAAAATAGTCGGACTTCGGCAAACAAGAAAAAAAGCCACCGAATTCGGTGGCTTTTATGGGAGATTATTATGAAAAAGTTTAGGATTTCTATCAAATAAAGTTAGGAGGTCTTCATTTGATACTGATAAGTATACCGCCTTTAGCTTAAAGAAATCTTAACTCAGTATAACACCTCTTTTAAAATATAACATTCGAGTTACAATTCGATAAACATCCTGTCTTTTCTCCAAAAAAATCAAGAAAGACAGACTGCTTTTGCCAAGTCGCGGCCTCAAAACAGCAGATTTGCTGCTTCCTCTCGGGAGTTAGAGAAAGGATTTCTCGCGATAGGACGAGCAAGTCCGCTGCCATCCTGTCCGCTCCTGCCGAACCACTGCTCAAAAAACATCAAAAGCAGACTGAGACGTTAGCCGCAGACAACACTGGGGCCGGGCAAGGCGAAGCTCATCTGAATTGAATATTTTCAAAGAGTATCAATGGTGTCCTAGAGACTTTCCTCGTTTTGAAGCCCCAAAAAAAGACCACCGGATTGGGTGGCCTTTATGGGAGATTATTATGAAAAAGTTTAGGATTATCAAATAAAGTTAGGGGGCTTCATTTGATAAAGATAAGTATAGCAGTCCAAGCTTAAGAAATTCTTAAAGCAGCTGCTTTCTTTTTGCTTTTTATGATAAAAGCTTTTTCTCTTTTTAAATTGACGGACATTCTTTGAAGCTCTCTGCTTTTTCAGCAGACTTGTCCAGCCATCGGACGATTCTTTGAACAACTCAATCCCAAATCCCCCACGCAAAAGAAAGCTAGTCTTTAACACCGGCAAAATAAACTGTTGTGCTGGTGAATATCTGGCCGGCTCTCAGAATAACGTCAGCCTGCCGGTCGCTGTGGATTGCATCGGGCAGAGCCTGACTTTCTATGGCTAAGCCATTATGCTGCACCATAGGCCGACCCTTCAAGATAACCTTCTCATCCACAACATTAGCCGTATAGAGGACCAGACAGGGAGCCTGGGTCTTAAAGGTCAGCCAGCGGCCAGAGTCCGTATCATAGAGCGAGCCTGCCGTCGTCCGGCTGCTGTCCAGCTCAAAGGGATGGTCCAGACCGGAAACGATGTGGATCTGCTCATCCTGATCCGCAAAAATATCCTGAAGGCTGACACCTTCCTGCAGGCGCTTGACAAAGCCCGGCTCCCTGTCAGCCTTTTTTGCTGGTATGCCATCGGGTGCAATCGGATACACACCGCTGGTATGAAGCTGCAGGATATGGCGGTCAATGGGCTGCTGAAAATCACCGGATAGATTGAAATAGCTGTGGTTGGTCGGATTGACCAAGGTATCTCGGTCTGTCTGTACCTGATAAGAGATCTCCAGCTCTCCCTTTTCAGTCAAAGTGTAGGAAACCCAGACCTTCAGATTGCCCGGAAATCCGCCGCAGCCATGGGCCCGCTCCGTGTAAAGGGTCAGGCCGTCATCGCTGACCTCTTCCAGTTCGAAAAGACTGCTGTCCCATCCGCTTGAGCCGCTGTGGTTGCAGTTTGGGCCGTTATTGGCTTCCAGCTGATAGGCTCGGCCGTTGAGCTCGAAAGCCGCTCCGGCGATGCGGCCCGCTACCGGGCCGATACTGGCACCATACTTGGGACTGTTGCCAATGTAGTCTTCAAACCTGTCAAAACCGACTACAATATTGGCCCAGCGCCGCTCTCTGTCAGGAGTGATATACTGGACCACCGTGGCCCCATAGTTCATGACAGTCAGACGGTAGCCCAGATCATTCTCAAAGGTATAGGTCCGAACTTCCTGCCCTTTAAAGCTTCCAAAAACGGCCTCTTGGTAAGATTTCATGCAAAGCTCCTTATCAAAAATCACGAACCTGCCATTTCCTGTCCTCAAAAGGCAGGTCAAGCTTGTCCTCCCAGGAAACGGCCGTTTGGCGCAGAACCTGATTTAAGTCTTCAATATGCTGCCGGCCGGCTTCATCAAGCCAAGCCTTAGCTGCTTCAGGCCCCTCTTCTGCAAAGACAGAGACCGCTGGCTTCCAAGTTGCCCGACCACAGAGAACACCATTAAAGAGCGAGCCAGCTTCATGGGCAATTTTCAGCGTCTCTTGGAAGAGCTGAGCGGAAACACCCGCGCTGAGAAAGATAAAAGGAAGGTGGGTCGCCGCTGACTGCTCCCGAAAATAGTCTTTGACTTGGTCCAGACTGTAGACCGGATCCAGCCCTTCCGGAGCAAAGCCTTCTGCAAACTTCATATTGACAGGCACTTCTACCTTGAGAACATCAACATGGTAGCGATCTTCTGAAAAGACCTTCATGGCTTCATTGACCTTGTGCGGCTTGACCCTGGCATAGTCGGCATCCAGAACGCTGCTGTTCTGGGCATCATAGGTCAGAATTTCCAGAAAATAAGGAAGGTCTTCAGCCAAGCATTCGCTGCCGATGCGCTCCACCCAAGCCTGCTTGACGTCATTGATCTCCGGCTTGTCGTCCACATCATAGTAGAGGAGCACTTTGACCGCATCAGCACCGGCTTCCCTAATACGCCCTACAGACCAGTTGGGCAGCAGATCAGGCAGGCGGCCTTCTGCTGTCGCATCATACCCCGTCTTTTCATAGGCTACAATGAGGCCGCAGTCGGCAGCCCGCAAGTCGGCAGCCGGCAGGCCAAACTCTGGATCCAGCAAAATAGAAGTCGCATAGGGTGTCAGCTGGCTGGAGATTAATTTCTTAAAGTCAATCAGGGCTGAATCGCCTGAAAGAACCTGTTCTCCGCTGGCCAGCATTTTCTTGAGAGAACCCCGCTGGTCAATGGCTAAAGCTCCGATAATCCCCTGTTCATCTGATAATTTTTTTAAATGAGCCACCTTGCCGTGGCTGATGTTTAATTTTTTCATAACATTTCCTTTTTTATACCTGCTCCAAGGGGTGGATGAGAACTCCTTGGACCACACGGTTGACGGTCCCTGTCGGAGATGGCGTATCCGGCCGATTTTTGACCTTAAGCGAGGTCAGGAGGGCAAAGATTTGGGCATAGACGATATAAGGGAAGACCCGATAGCCGTCGTCCAAGATAGGACTCTCCAGCAGCACCTGCTCCACTTGGTCCAGATCTTCGCTGCAGTCAGTCAGCAAGACAAGCCTGCGGGCGATGCGGTCACCAGCCACTTCGCGAATCAAATCCAAATCATAGGCCTTGGTATAGGAATCTGCAGAGCCAAAGACCAGCACCAGCGTTTCTGAGTTGATGAGCGATTTAGGACCGTGGCGGAAGCCGACCGGGCTCTCATACATGGTCGCAATCTGACCGGCTGTCAATTCCAGTATTTTCAGCTGCGCTTCATGGGCCAGGCCAAAGAAAGGTCCTGCCCCCAGATAGATCACACGGCTGTAGTCCAAAGCGGCCAATCGCTGTATATCTGCTGCCTGATCCAGCACTTTTTGGCTCAGCGCCTGCACTTCTGCCACCTTTTTCTCTTTGACAGCCACACTTTCCCTGTCAAAGACCAGCAAGGCAGTCAGCAGCATGGAGCTGAAGCTGGAGGTCATAGCAAAGCCGGCATCATTCGAAGCCTCGGGCTGCAGGAGGAGGAGATTACGCTCATCTCCCTGAGCCTGCTGGGCCAGCTGCCCTTCTGCCGCACAGGTAATCGTGACCTGATAGAGCTGATCGACCAGCTGCTTGGCCAAGTCTACCGCCGCCACACTCTCCGGCGAATTGCCGCTGCGGGCAAAGGAAACCAGCACTGTCGGTACCTCTCGATGCAGATGCACCAAGGGGGTAGCTACAATATCAGTAGTGGCAACAGCGCAAAAGTTCCACTTGCGCTCATCATAAGCCTGTCTCAGATAAGGCAGCAGCGTGTCTCCCACATAAGCGGAAGAGCCTGCCCCGGCAAAAATCACCTTGATATAATCGTGCTTCTCCTCAATCTTGTGAAGAAAAGCGGCAATGGCAGCAGCCTGAGCCTTGTAAGCTTCAAAAGCCTGCTGCCAGACCTGCGGCTGCTGGTAAATTTCCCGGCTGGTGATGTCAGCCCCCAGCTCCAGCAGCTCTTCCTTTGTATAATCTAGCATTTTTTGAATCTTCCTTTCTGTCTCTTGCAAAAAGGGGGCCGGAAACAGCTCCCACCCCCTTCTTATCCTTTTCTCACTCTAGGAAGCTCAATCCTCTGCCGCCTGCCGCTTTGACAGCGGCGCTGCGAAAAGCTCACAGCTATACGGGATTTCGCTGTCCACGAGTATCCTTTTTCATCATATATTGTCTTTTCAGGCAGCCGGCCAGCACTATCCAGACGACTGCTCTCCCTTTTTATCGTCAGTTAGTTTATCTTTTATTCCGTCGTTAGCTCCCTCGGACAGTTTCACTACTAAAAGCAAACTAAAAGACTATATACTCTTTAAAAATCGAAGAGGTGGCTGATACAAAAGAACCTTGCTTCGGATATTTCTTTCGTTTGATTTACAAGCCCCTGCTTTGACAGCAGGCTTTGCTTGTCTTTCTCCACAGCCTCTTTGATGAAGACCGGCTGACACAAACTGCCCTTGCCTGATCTGCATCGGTATCCCTGCCGTCTTCGCTGTTCTTTGAGTGTTACTCGTCTTCATCATCCTGCAGGCTGGCTAAAACATCGTTGACTTTGACAATGTTTTCTGCCGCCTTGGCTGGATAATCGACCTCCAAACCTGTCAGAGAAGCATTGATAAACTCAATCACCATGGGCAGATTGACCCCAGCGTAAAGCTCAATGTCCCGGCCTTCCATAATGAAACGGCTGATTACATTGCAAGGAGTGCCGCCCAGGAGGTCCGCAAAGACCAGATAGTCATCCAGATTCTGGACTGTGTCCAAGAATTTAGCTGCGAAGTCTTCTGGACCTTCCTCCGGAAGCAGGGCTACTGCATGGATGTCCTCCTGAGGTCCCATAATCATCTCTGCGGTCTGCTTCAGCTCCTCACAGAAACGGCCGTGACTGACTAAGATTAATTGTTTGCTCATAGACTGCTCCATTATTCCATTCCCAGAACAAAATGACCAAATGCAGCAAGAGAAACCGCCAGCACAATGATAATCAAAATGGCTTTTGTAGAATTCATACCTTTCTTACCGAGAAGCCAGAAGATGAACCCTGTGAAAATAGCTGGAATCAAACGCGGGAAGATAAGGTTGAGCATATCTTGGAAATCAATGGCTTTTTCACCGATATTCAGCACCCATGATACTTCGAAGTTAATCATCGTCGCTACAAGAGCTCCAACCATGAAGATCCCCAATACAGAAGCCGCCTCAACAAGTGCTGTCAGAGTGCTTTGCATGTTGGTGATGAGATTGACCCCTTCTTTGTAGGCAAATTCCAACTGTTTCCAACGGAAAATGTCATAAGCAACCGCTACAGCAATCCAAAGGAAGATGCCAACAGGGTTTCCTGCAATCGCAAGAGTGGCAGCAATAGATCCCATGATAGCTGGTACAAGTGATCCAAAGATAGAGTCTCCAAGAGGAGCAAATGGTCCCATGAGACCGGTCTTAATACCATTGACTGCATCTTTTGATTTGACACCGTCTTTTTCTTCCATAGCTAGGTCAAAACCTGCAATAATCGTGTGGAAGAAAGGTGAAGTATTGAAGAACTGCGTATGCAGTTTCATCATTTCCTGCAATTCTGGAGTGCCGTCACCGTACATTTTACGCAGCTGAGGCAGCAGCATGTAAAGATAGCCTGAACCCTGCATCCGCTCATAGTTCCAGCCTAATTGGAAAGTAAAGAGGCTGCGCTTATTGATCTGTTTGAAATCTTCTTTGCTTAATTTATAATTAGAATTCGTCATCTTCAATTTCCCCGCTTTCTGAGTTTGTGCTGGCAGCTGGCGCAGCTGCTGCTGTTCTTTGGCTGTATTTGAAATGCTGTACTGCAAGGAAGATACCAAAGATAGCTACACCAATCATAGACAAGCCTTTGAAGTTGTTGGCAAATGTGATGGCAGCATCTTTTGGAAGAGCTCCAACAACGCTGGATACAGCTTCACCGAGTGACTGAATGTTTGAGTAAAGCACCGTCAGCATCGCAGTCAAGCCAAAACCAAGAGCTAAGTAGTGAAGATTGCGTTTAACCGGAAGGTAACGAAGTAAGATAGCAAACCCGAGTCCTGGAAGCATTCGACCTGCAAGTGTCAAGCCGTCTGCCAGCCATTTGACATTGTTTACAGCGTCAACAACCGCTTGTACAAAGTTGCCGCCCAATGCCAAAGCAAGGAAGACCGGAAGTGCACGAGAAAGTGCCCAAGGAAGTGCACCTAAGAGATAGTTGCGCTCAATACCTTTATAGTCAAAGCGTTCAACTGCTGAATCCACACGGTGTGCGAAGTAAGTAGTTGTCATACGTCCAAGGATATCTGTATAAACGAGCAAGGCAGCTACAGGTACAGCAATTGTAGAGATTGCGATATCTGGCTTGATGCCCTGTGCTACTGAAAAGGCTGTCGCAAGAACGGCACCGGAAGTGGCATCGATCCGGGAAGCACCCCCAAAGGTACCGACACCGAGTACGAAGAGCTGCAGATTTCCACCGATCAAGAGACCGGTGGTCACATCGCCCATGATCAGACCGGTGATAAAGCCGGCAAAGACAGGAGAACCTGCAGAAGAAACGATTGTCAGCTCGTCACAGATTTGATAAGCTGAGTACAAAGTAAGTAGTAAAATTTGCCACCATTGTATCATGACAATGACCTCCTAAAATTTTTCTTTATTTTAATAGTTTCATGAAGTCTTCAACTGGGTCGTTGGGAACCATTTGAGCCGTCAGTTGGACACCCTTTTCATGCAGTTTATGAAAAGCCTCCACATCTGCATCCAGGACATTGATGGAGCGGGTGATAGAGCGGGTCTCATCTGACTGAGACATATTGCCTACGTTCAGCGTTTCCAGCGGCACACCAGCCTCTACCAGACGCAGGAAGCGGTCGGGCTTCTTAGCCACGATAAAGAGGCGCTGCGAATCATACTTGCCGGCCAGGATATTCTCTGCCGCCTTGGCAACCGGCAAAATACTTAATCGGACACCGGCCGGAGTGGCTAATTTCAGGCCGCTCTTTTCGATGTCATTCTGAGCAACATCATCGTCAATGACCATAATGCGTGAGATATTGAGCTTGGTAGTCCAGAGATTGGCTACCTGTCCATGGATTAAACGCCCATCGATGCGGGCACCTACGATTGTCATAGATTTTCCCCCTTTATTGTTTTAAATGTAGGTTGGTTAACTAAGTTGATGGAATCTTTGTACTCCCCTTCGGTTTCAAAGATAATGATGCGGTTGCGGCCTTCTTTCAGCAGACTATGCGGAAGATAGAGCGACAGGGTCGGTCCGACCTTCCAGAAACGGCCGATATGGACACCGTTGACAAAGGCGACCCCCTTGCCAAAGCCGGTCAGATCCAGATAGGTGTCGTGAAGCGCTTTCATTTCAAAGTCAAAAGCGTAGAAAGCCGGCTGGTCTTGCTGCCAGTCCTTGGAAAAGTCAATCCTGTCCGTCCGATCCAGCGGCAGCGGATAGTGCTGCCAGTGGAGCAGAAAGTGCAGGTCCTTGCAGACGCCGGTCCGAATGCCCTTGCGCTGCGTCTCAGCCAGCAGCTTGTGGCCGTAGTTGACCCGACCCATATTTTCCAGCAGGATATCAATCCGCTGGCGGCCTTTCTTCTGACCGGCGGCCAGAATCTCCTGACCAATCTCTGTCTGGTACTGGCTAGCGGCCAGCTGGCCGTTGACATAGAGCTGCAGGCGGTCACGAGCGTCAATGACCCTGATCTTTTCCTGGTCAGCATCCCAGACTGCTTCTGTCCGATAGAGCAGGTAGCCGACATTCTGACCCAGCTCCTCCATTTCCAGAGGATACAGGCTTTCCTCAGGCTCTGCCAAGTCCGACAGGGTCTCAAAGAGGCTGACCTTCTGGCTGAGCGGAATATCCCTCAGCTCACAGCTTTCTTTGACCAGCGGCTCCATTTGCGGATATTCTGGATAGTAGGTCTGCAGCATCCTGCGGACAGCCTCATATTTAGGCGTCGGATTACCTGCTTCATCCAGAAGGGCATCGTAGTCATAGGAAGTCACCTGCGGCAGATCGCGAGTCCCCCGGGCTGAGCAGCCGTTCATAAAGCCAAAGTTGGTGCCGCCGTGAAACATATAGAGATTGATGGAGCCCAGCTCCAGCACCTCGCGGACAGCCTCGGCCAATTCCTCAGGGTCACGCCGGATGACCGGCTCTTTCCAGCGGTTGAACCAGCCATCCCAGAACTCCATGCACATGAGCGGCCATTTCTTGCCATGCTCTGCAAAAAATTCCTGCATCTGAGCGAAATTATAGGCGGCTTTGGAGCCAAAATTGCCGGTCACAAAGAGATCGTCATCAATCAGCGTGCCGGCCCGCAGCGTTGCCCGCCAGGGACCGTCCGAGGTGAAGAGCGGACAGGTCACCCCGCGCTCTTCCATGAGCTGCCTGACAGCCCGCAGATAGGCCTTGTCCTCACCGTAAGAGCCGTATTCATTTTCCACCTGCATCATGAGAATATTGCCGCCATTATCCAGAAGCCTTGGCACCAGCCGCGGCAGCAGCGCATCATAATAGCTGGCCACAGCCTGCAGGAAGCCCTCATCTGAGGAGCGGATGCGCAGATTTTCATTCAGCAGCCAGGCAGGCAGGCCGCCAAATTCCCACTCCGCACAGATAAAAGGCGAAGGGCGGACGATGGCATAAAGCCCCAAGTCCTGAGCTATCTGCAAAAATCTCTCAATATCCAATATCCCTTGAAAATCAAACACTCCCTTTTGAGGCTCGTGCATATTCCAAGGGAGATAAGTCTCCACTGTATTAAATCCCAGAGCTTTTAGATTATAGAGCGAGTGGTACCAATCCTGGGGCTGAACCCGAAAGTAATGAATGGCACCTGATAAAATCTTAAACTCCCGGCCATCTAAGCGAAAAGAAGGACCTATTTCAAATCTTGCCATGTCTCTATCCTCTTTGTTGAAGCCGCTTTCATTTCTTGTTAATATTAATATACTAAATTTTTGCATAAATGTCAATATTTTTTTAAAAAATATGTTAAAATCTTAATAAAGAGGGATAACTAAAAGAGAGGTGAATACAATGGCTATTCCAAAATACCAACAAATCAAAGATGAGCTCAAGCAGCAAATCATTTCTGGCAACTTTGAAAACGGTGATAAATTCTACACCGAAGCTGAGTTGATCAAGATGTTTAATGTCAGCTCCATCACTGTCGTCCGTGCTTTGAATGAACTGGCCAATGACGGCTATATCATCCGTCAGCAGGGCAAGGGCACCTTCGTTTCACGCGCCAGAAAGCACAAACTGGTTGAGTTTTCTGATGTGGAAACCTTCCCTATCCAAAAGGATAAGGTGACCGTTCTGTCCATCAAGCGCGGCAATGATCTGAAAATCCTGGATAAGCTAGAATTGGCTCCGACACAGTTCTACTACAAGATTGACCGCATCAGGAGAACCGGCGATAAAGTCTATATTTATCACCAAACCTATATTCCTGAGCAGTATATCAATCCCAACTATCCGGATCTGGACTACTACAGCTCAATCTACAACCGCTTCAAAACAGACTACCACATTCACATGAATGATGAGCACTTTGAAGAAATCAATGAGATTGTCTTTCCGACACCCAAAGAAGTTGCCAAAACATTAGAAATTGACAGCAACTTCCCGACCGTGCATCAGGTCAAAATCACCAAGCTGGAAAATACCGGACAAATCCTTGAATACAGCGAAACCTATAAACGCGGTGATTTCTTCAAGATTAAGTTCATTTCCTGCAATCGGGACCACTGATGAGAAAACGATAGCTATCTTAGCTGTCGTTTTTTTGCAGTTTGCTTACTTCTATTATAAACTGACCTATACCAATTTGCAATCCCTCTAGTTGATTTTTTATAAAAAAATGTCAAAAACAAACAAATAATGAGAGACGGTACCTTTTCAAGCTGATTCAGCGGAGAAAGAAGGGAAAATCTGTTTGTTTTCGGTCAGACTTGGACTCTTAAAGCAAGGCGACACTGATGTGGTTTGAATTTGATTTTCATTGAGTATAAGACTTGCTGGCAAGATCGGAGACTCCGCCTGACCGATTTTTTATACAGGGGCTGAGACTGACTCCCATCTCAGACTGTTGGAGCTGACGTGGTTCGAAGAGTATAAATGACTATAAAAGACCCAGACCAAAGCCTGAGTCCTGCACTGATTAGAAGGCGGCGGGCTGCTGCTTCCGCTGACATTGCCCAATCAGAAAGCAGCGAATGTTTGCCGCCTCTCTGCCCTTATTTCTTTATTTCTAACTCACGGACCTGAAGCAAAACAGCGGGCAGATCCGCTCCAGCCTGAAGAAGGGCTGCCGCTGTATAGGCCCCTTCTACCAGAGGGACAGTCTGGATGAGGATTTCCTTGTCAGAGAAGTCTGCAGCCATTTCCAGATTCATGCGGGCGGAGCCCAGATCGTAAAAGGCCAGAATCCGTTCCTTATCATTGGCGGCCAGGGCGGCCGTAATTCTGTCAAAGCTGGTCCCGATACTGCCGTCTTCCAGACCGCCCACATAGCTGACAGCCACATCGGCCGCCACCTGAGAGATCAGGTCAAAGACGCCCTGAGCCAGATTTTGGGAGTGAGAAACGATGAGAATGCCTGTATCTGCCATCAGCCTGCCTCCGTTTCTAAGAGGGCCTCAAAGAGGAGGCCGGAAGAGGCCGCCCCCGGGTCAATGTGACCAATCGAGCGCTCACCTACATAAGAAGCACGCCCCTTGGCAGCTTTCAGATCCTTGGTTGCTTCCACCAGAGAGAGGATTTTTTCATGCGTCAAGTCTCCAGACTGCAGGGCCGGAGGAATCTCCGCCCAAACGTCCACCATGGTCTTCTCACCTCTTGCTGCCTTGCCCCGCTTCTGGATCATATCCAGCCCAGCCTGAATGACTTCTGCCAAGCCCTGCCCTTCTTTTTCAGCCTTGGCCATGCCCATAAAAGCGGAGCCATAGAGAGGACCGGAGGCGCCGCCGACCTTGCTGATCAGCTGCATGGAAACGGCCTGAAAAATCTCTGCCGCGCCGGCACAGTCTTTAGCAGCCAGATCTGCTGCCGCTGCCGCCATTCCCCGAGCCATATTGGCTCCGTGGTCTCCATCGCCGATGGGTGTGTCCAATTCAGACAGGTAGTCCTTCTGCTCCTGAATCTTATCATTGAACAGCTCTATCCATTTTCTTGCTTGTGCTGCTTCCATAAATACCTCCTTACCAAGCTGCAGTTGTGACCGGACTTTCGAGAGCTGCCAGCCAGTCAGGATGGTTCAGTTTGATAAAGGTCAGGGAAATCCCCGCCATATCAATAGAGGTCATGTAATTGCCCACTTTCTTGTAAACCGCTTCGACCCCAGCCTGAGCCAGAAGATGCGCCACGTCCGCCGCAAAGACATACTGCTCCATGAGCGGCGTTGCGCCCATGCCGTTGATGAGAAGGCCAATCCGGTCTCCCGCCCGCAGATCAAAGGACTGGCTAAGCTTGTCCACCAATTCCCGGGCCAGCTCCTTAGACGGCTGCATCTTTTCCTTACGGTAGCCGGGCTCGCCGTGAATGCCGATGCCAAATTCAATCTCATCGTCAGCCAGCACGAAGCCTGGCTTGCCGACTTCCGGCACCGTGGCTCCGCTCAGAGCCAAGCCGACCGTGTGGATATTGCTGACCAAGTCATCCGCCAAAGCCTTTATTTCTGCCAAAGATTTGCCTGCACGCGCCGCATGGCCCAGAATCTTGTGAACCAAAATCGTGCCTGCCACACCGCGCCGGCCCTGAGTATAGAGGCTGTCCTCTACCGCAATGTCATCGTCCACCACGACACTGGCTGCCTCGATTCCCTCCATCTCAGCCAGTTCCTGAGCCATTTCAAAGTTCATGATGTCGCCGGAGTAGTTCTTGATGACCATGAAAACCCCAGCGCCTTCGTCTGCTTCCTTGATAGCCTGCAGGATCTGATCCGGTGTCGGTGAGGTAAAGACCGCACCGCAGACAGCTGCCGACAGCATACCATCACCGACAAAGCCGGCATGAGAAGGCTCATGCCCGCTGCCGCCGCCCGAGATCAGTCCGACCTTTCCCGTCTTCTCGCTCTTGCGGGCAATGATATCAAAACCTTCCACCCGATAGACCAAATCACTGTGCATGTAGGCCAGCCCCTCCAGCATCTCATCGACCACAGCCGCTGGCTCATTGATAATTTTCTTCATAGGTGTCCTCCGTTTCTCGACGCTTTCAGAAAAGTTCTAGAAAAGAAAGCGCTGTCATTTTTTGATGTTATTTTAACATTTTATTTTACCGAAAGCAACTGCCCGCCCTGAGTCAGAATCGGCAGGAAAAGCAAGATGATCTCAAAAGGGCAGGCTGCGGACCTAGGCTCCCTTTCATCCGCCTCTGCCAACTGCAGCCTCAAATTTCTTGACAGAAAAAAGTAGACAGTGTATACTAAAGATAGATAAGTAGACAGTGTATACTTTTAAAGGAGCAGCCAGATGAAAAGAAACACCGACCAACTCAAAGAAAAGCTGATTCAGACCGGGATTGAAGAAATCCGCAAGCACGGGATTGAGCAGTTCTCACTCAGAACCGTGGCCAAGGCCTGCGGCGTGACCCACGGCAGTCCTTACCGCCACTTTGAGAGCAAGGAGGGCTATCTGAGGGTGGTGCTGGCCCAGCTTTCGCTCTTGCTCAATCAGGAAGTCAGTCAGGGGATTGACCCTGCAGCATCTGCCCGAGACCAGCTGGCCCAGCTGGGTTTCAATTTCATCTCTTTTGCCCAGGCCTATCCTCATTATTTTGAGGCCCTCTTTATCAAATTCCCTTTTAAATATATGAAACTGACCCCGGAAACCATTCTGCTGGAGTCGGACCTGCCGGGATTTGACCGCTTTAAAACCATTGTTTTGCAGCTGCGCAGGGAGGAAGGTTTTAGCAACAGCGAAGCAGAATCCCTCTTTCACTTTTGGAGCTTTATCACCGGTCTGGCCGTTCTGGCCAACAGCCCCATTGGGCAGGACCTGGATACGCAAGCCATCCAAAGCACCATCGACCACATGCTTGACATTTATATCAAAGGAGAACGATCATGAAAGTTCTGATTATTTACAGCTATCCCAGCCCCACCGGTTTTAATCCGGCTATTCTCAAAGAAGTTCAAACCAACCTTTCTAAAAAGCACGAGGTGAAAACTGTGGACTTGTATGCCGAAAATTTCGACCCGATTTTGCGCTTTGACCAGGACCATAAACGCCGGGACTTGCACAAGGACCCTCAAATGGCACCCTACCGGGACTTGATCACTTGGGCCGACCATCTGATTTTCATTTTCCCTATCTGGTGGAGCGGCATGCCGGCCATCCTCAAGGGTTTTATCGATCGGGTCTTTGCGGCGGATTTCGCTTACTCTTATAAGAAAGTCGGTCTGGAAGGCCACCTGCAGGGCAGATCTGCCTGGATCATCACCAGCCACAATACACCCGCCTTTGCCATGCCCTTTGTCCAAGACTACGGCAAGGTCCTGAAAAATCAAATCCTGAAACCTTGCGGCATCACTCCCGTCAAGCTGACTGAGCTCTGCGGTGTGGAAAAGAAGACGGACGAGCAGCGTCAAGAAATGCTGAAGAAGATTGGGGAGATGGCACGGACTATCTAATTTTACTAAAATTATTTTTCTTAAGTGGTGACGGACGTCAGCGAACTCCGTTGGAGTTCCATGACTAATAATTGAGCCTACAGTCTCAATTATTCCGTGCTACATAGCCGAGTCTCAGCTATGTAGCTTTCACCACGGCGAAAAATAACTAGTAGTCTATGTTTTTCTCAAATCACAAAATCCTAATCTTGGCAGTCACTCTATACTTTTCCCAACAAATATATTTTAATAGCGAGCCACAAAAATAGACACTTTCCTCAAAGCGCCTATTTTTTTATGTGTTTTTAGTCCAACCCCACACGCTTGAAAATCTCATCCACGCGCTTGGTGTAGTAGACTGGGTTGAAGATTTCGTCGATTTCTTCCTGGGTCAGGCGGGAAGTGACTTCTGGGTCGGCTTCGAGGAGCGGCTTGAAGTCAATTTATTCTGAAATTAGCTGTAAAGTAATAAAATTGTTACACTCTAAAATCCTATCTTAAACGCTCGGGCATAAGCTTTGTGGAACTTGAACTGGCTAGCATCAACATTAACTTCTGGTTTAACATCACTATAACTACGTTCCTTGAAACTCCAAAATTCTTTACCGTTACTATTTTCTGCATATCCTATAATATTTGTGTCATAGAGTAATTGTAAAGTATCCTCTGGAGTCTTCATCATCACAGGGATTGTTTCTCCATAGCGCTTTTGTTTTTTTATAAACGATTCATATTTGTCTTCAAAGGTTGAATATGTAAAACGTTTCGTTTTAAAACTTTTAATAAACTTCCGAAACACATTAAACTCTTCATCTTTCATGTAGATTAGCATGAAATCCTTAAGCTCTCCAAGCAAATACTTAGAATAGTCAGACTTTACAATATCTAAAAAATTATCTTTACTGAATGTCTCACCTTGATTTTTATCTACTAAATCATTCAACATGGTAAGGATATCTCGTGGTTTATATAACGAATACCGTAAAAATTCTATAAATGAGTCCTCTTCCTCTCCATATCCTTTTCCTGAAACTTTATATGGGAAATAGTAATCCCAAGTCAGCCCCTTTTGACGACTTAAACTTTGTTGTTTTGAGAAAAAATTATCGGCAATTTCAAATAATTTAGAACTTCTATAATTGGCATAATCAGTACTCCAATTTATTAGCACCGAGTTATCCTTCAATTTTTGATTCATATTATGTATAGACATGGAATATACAATATCTGGTCTAATTAACAACGCAACTTTTATCCCTTTATTTTTCAAATTAGAATTATTTAATTCAATGACAGCATTTACAAGTCCTCGCAAGCATTCCATGTAATCGTCGTGGCTTATATCGCTGGGTCTAGCATCAATACCATCAATAAATAATATGAATTTTTTATCAAGGTGTATTTCTGAAAAAACACTTTTAAATCCCTCTAATAATTTTGTAAGAGTTAATTGATAGTTGCTTTCTGTATATTTCTCAGATACATTCACCCCCAATTGAACTGTTGGTTTAAAAATTCCCCCATCAATCATTGCATTAATTGAATTATTAGAGTTTTCTACAAATTCTATTGCCTGCACAAACTCAGGAGAAAAAGCATTGCTATAAAAATTATCAATTATTTCATTTAATTTTTTTAAAGGACCTTTGTGAAACATCTTTTGAGGGATTAAATCTTTTATTTCTTCACTTAAGACAAGATATATCACGTTCATCCAAGCATCCTTATATGATGACATATCTAAAGATTTATTATTCTTCATCCTTATAAATTTATCATATACTGTATTTTGAACAAATTTAATTTTAGACTCAATTCCGTCTATGTTCTTTTTGGCAAAATATACTGAATAGGCTGTTTTTCCAGATCCTTTTTCTCCAATGATGAAATATTTACTAGGATTTTTTATTTCGTCTACTATTTTGTCTGCTAAGAAAACTTTATTAAAAAGTTCAAATTCCTCTGCATTAGAATTATAATATTCATATGCATCGCCTTTAATTTTTTCCAGTTCTTCAATCTTTTTCATGGCTATTATCTTCCAACTCTCAACTATAATTTTAATTTTTGCAAAGCGTAAACATATATGAAGCTTAGTCCAACCCCACGCGCTTGAAGATCTCATCCACGCGCTTGGTGTAGTAGACTGGGTTGAAGATTTCGTCGATTTCTTCCTGGGTCAGGCGGGAAGTGACTTCTGGGTCGGCTTCCAGCAGCGGCTTGAAATCGACCTGATTGTCCCAGGACTGGGCGGTCTTGGGCTGGACCAGATCGTAAGCCTGCTCGCGGGTCATTCCTTTCTCAATCAAGGTCAGCATAGCCCGCTGGCTGAAGATAAGACCGAAGGTCGAGTTCATATTGCGCTTCATGTTTTCTGGGAAAACGGTCAGATTTTTGACAATATTGCCGAAGCGGTTGAGCATGTAGTCAATCAGAATGGTGGTGTCCGGCGCGATGATGCGCTCTGCAGATGAGTGGGAAATGTCGCGCTCATGCCAGAGGGAAACATTCTCAAAAGCCGTCACCAGATGACCGCGGATGACGCGAGCCAGACCGGTCATATTTTCAGAGCCGATTGGATTGCGCTTGTGGGGCATGGCCGAGGATCCCTTTTGACCCTTGGCGAAAAATTCCTCTACTTCACGCTGCTCAGACTTCTGCAGGCCGCGGATTTCCGTTGCCATGCGTTCGATGGACGTGGCAATCAGGGCCAAAGTTGAGAAGTATTCAGCGTGGAGGTCGCGCGGCAGGACCTGAGTTGAAATTTCCTGAGCCCGGATGCCCAGCTTGTCGCAGACATATTGTTCCACAAATGGCGGGATATTGGCAAAATTCCCCACTGCACCGGAGATTTTCCCAGCCTCCACACCGGCAGCCGCAAGCTCAAACCGCTCGATATTGCGCTTCATTTCGCTGTACCAGGTCGCGAGTTTCAATCCGAAAGTCGTCGGCTCCGCATGCACCCCATGGGTCCGGCCCATCATGATGGTAAACTTGTGCTCCCGCGCCCGCTCCGCAATGATGTCCGTGAAACGGCGCAGGTCCTCACGGATGATGTCATTGGCCTGCTTGTAGAGGTAGCCGTAGGCCGTATCCACCACATCGGTCGAGGTCAGGCCATAGTGGACCCACTTGCGCTCCTCACCCAGGGTCTCCGACACCGCCCGGGTGAAGGCCACCACATCATGGCGAGTCTCCTGCTCAATCTCCAAAATGCGGTCAATATCAAAATCCGCCTTCTGACGAATCAGGGCCACATCCTCCTTGGGAATCTCACCCAGCTCCGCCCAAGCCTCATCAGCCAGAATCTCGACCTCCAGCCAAGCCCGGTACTTGTTTTCCTCAGTCCAAATGTTCGCCATCTCAGGGCGTGAATAACGGTTGATCATTTTTTATTTTTCCTTTCTTTTTGATGTTTCACTTAAGTGGGGCGGACGTCAGCAGCTTCCTTCGGAATCTCATGACTAAATCTTGAGCCCAAGGTCTCAAGATTTCCGTCGCTCACGCTCTCCCCACGGCGTGAAACATCGGGTAGGCAACCTGCGGTCGCAAAGTTAAGGCTTTTCTTCAATAGCTTTAGTTTGTCTATACTCAAATGCTTCTGCATTTTCAGTCAGTTCTATTGTCAATTCTTTATGAGAATACAAAATTTCTTTTACTTTTTCAAACGGAACTTTAAAGTATTCTTTACGACCATTGACTTTATTTACTCGATATTCTGAGAGTTGATTGTGCAATGTCGTCTCTAACGCAAATGCTTCTTCACTGAAAATTAAGGCATGAACATCAAATTGGAATGGTACAGACGCACTGCTTAATTCCCGAATACGTTCCAATGGTTCTAATCGACGAGTGACGCCTATCTTGTAGACACCTTCCCCAAAGGAACCAATATTGGAAATAACATAGACATACCCTGCAGTAGCGTGACCTTCGCGATAATCTATGTCTTCCTCAATTTCATCTAATTCTGAAAGTTTGTCTTGATATTCAGCTAATTGAAGTTTCAATTCTTCAATTTCTTCATCCTTAGCGTTTTTTAACAATTCTTCCACTTTTTGAAGCATGTTCTTAAAATGGGCTCGGTCTTTTTCAAGTTGTTTTCTACGAGCTTTAATTTCCGCTTGAAGTTTTTTATCCTCACGTTCTTTTTCTCGCTGTTCACGGAGCAACTCTTTTTCTTCTTGCTTTTGAAGCTCATACTCTGCTGCTAAGCGTAACTCCTCAATTTTTAACTCCAGATATTGATAAGTTATTTCGACTAAATTTCGTGAATACATTTTATTCAGTTGTTCAAATGCTTTTCTAAGAGCCTTAACTTTTTTGTCAACATTTACCACTGAAACCTTAACTAACAAAGCATCGGCTTCTCCATTAAATCCTCTCAAAGCAGCTTTAATCAGTTGGTTTTGCATAGTTCTTCCCTTGCTTTTACTATTATCTAAAAGCATTGGAGAGATTATTCTACCAGCAGTTCCATTTTTAGTCATGGATTTTTGTTGCATCCTTAAAGTATCTAGTTTGTCTTTATATTTTACACTATCAGAAAATTTATAGTGCCTTTCAAAGAAACCAAATTCTTGTAAATTTAGATTATCATTAGCAACAGCTATTTCCTCATTCAAATGTGCTAATTCTTCTTTCTTTCGATTAAGTTCAGCATTTAATGAGATAATTTCTTTACTTATTCTTATTTCTTGTTTTAAATTTGCTAAATCAGACTTTTTTAATTCAATATCAGAAGCTAGCTTTTTTAACTTAGCCTCTAAAACTTCATCTCTTGGTTTTCCAAAATTAAATAGTCCCATAAAACCTCCCTACTCAAACTCCTCTTTCCCTATCACCACTGACGGATAATGTCCCAGTTCATTCAAGTTAGTATCCAGTGGTAAGTCACAAATTATCATATATTTATTAGGAAGTTAAGTTATCAGTTCTTGAAATTTTTCTTGCACTTTTTCATGGTCACTACTAGCGAACATGACTTCCACAATTGCATTTTCTTTGCCGTCTTCTACAAAAGCATTCACGATAATTTGAATCATAATATTTACCCAAGACCACAACTTATATTCAAGTTATTACATTCGGTGTGAGTAATCCTTCCTTTCAGTGTGAAAAGGATTTTTAAATCGAGTATAAACTTCAGCCTCTCTGATTTATTCTATTCTATCCAATTAAGTATTTCAGTTGCTTTTTCTATGGTGTACTGCTTCTTACCTGGCATCGCAAATCCAGGTAATGCTTCTACAGTAGGCCAATCAAAAAATATTGCTGAAATATTTGACGTTTCATTTCGAGCTGGATAATAATATTTTCTGGGAAGATATTTACTAAAAAACTCTTCTTTTGTGAAATTTTCAATTAGCACATCTTCTGGATTAGTATGATAAACCCAATATGCATCGTCACATGTCAAAAACAAACCTGAACTACCAGTTAAATTTTCTTGTACATAATAAAAGATTTGATTATGATTCTCATCAAATGTTCGACTAACTAAAGCGCTATTCTCTACCCTAACAATATTACTAAAACAGTTTCTGTATTCTTCATCATATCCGTTAGCGTAAAATTCTCTATAACTTTCTTGACCAGCATATCCAGTTGATTTTGATAAATCAAAATCTTTATCAAAATTTGGAACAAATACATCATTACATAGTTCAGCTTCCAAGCTCATATCTTTTGTTTTAAACGACACTCTAGTTCCAACGGGAATCTGATCATTTTTGTCATAAAAATAAACTCTTACTTGATATGATATCTTATTTTTAGTAGCCCTAAGATACTCAGCAATTCTATTTTCATAATATGCTTGACTTTGTCTAGAGAATATATTCTTTTTAGTTTGTTGCATATTAGATTCACTAAACTGAATAAAACCATTTTTGGCATTATCCTTGATTTTTCTCTTGGCCTCAGCCTCATTAGGTATAAAATTATAAAATTCTTTTGCTAAAATATGTCCTCTATGAAAGAAGTTTTGACCATTTACTTTTTGCGGATTTCCCTCTGGAAGATCTAGTGTTAAGTTTAAATCCGGAGTGTCATTATGTGATGTTTCTCCATCTAAAGTAACATGCCATCCTTGCGACTTAGATTTAGGTAATCTAGGTATGACAGTTTTTCCTCTTAGTATCTCAAAATAAGAACCTTCTTCGTGATACTTTGTTTCAAAACCAACTATGGATTCAAACTCATTTTTTCCACTCATTCCAAGTCTAGTATATACTTCTGACTCCTTCATTTGATACTTAACCTTTCATTTTTGGAAACTTCTCGATAATGTTGTCTTAATAGTTCGACTTTTAAAACTCCTGCACCTCATCCGGCTCATCACTAAAGACCGTCACATGCCCCATCTTGCGGTTGTGCTTGGCTTCTTCCTTGCCGTAGAGGTGGAGGTGGGCCTTGGGGTGCTGCTGGACATAGGTCCGGGCGGCTCCCATGTGCTGGCCCAGGACATTGAGCATGACAGCGGGGGCGTGGAGGCTGATCTCAGGCAGGGGATGGCCCAGGACGCCCAGGATATGGGTGTCAAACTGAGAAAAGTCGCAGGCCTCGATGCTGTAGTGGCCGGAGTTGTGGGGCCGCGGCGCGATTTCATTGACCAAAATCTCCTCACCCGCCACAAACATCTCTATACATAGTGTACCAGAAAGCTGCAGGTCTGTGGCGATTTTTTTGGCCATTTGGACTGCCTTATCGGCTAGGCTTTGGGAAATGCGGGCTGGGACGATGGTTTTGGATAGGATATTGTGGCGGTGGATATTTTCCTGAACGGGGAAGACCGTGATGTCCTGGCCGTTGCCGGAGACGATGACCGAGATTTCCATGCTGAAGGGCACAAAATCCTCCAGCACGCAGAGGGCCGTGTCGGCCAGGTCACGCGCAGTCACCAGACTGGCCTCATCCTTGATAACCACCTGACCGTGGCCGTCATAGCCGCCGGTAGCGGTCTTGAGGACCCGCTTGGTCTCAAAGTCATCGTTATCCAGGTCGCTGCTGGACCGGATGACCCGGTAGGGCGCCAGCGCCACACCGGTGCTGGTCAGAAATTCCTTTTCCGTCACCCGGTTTTGGGAAATGCGCAGGAGACGCGTACCCTGAGGGAGTTGCCCTTCCTTGATAACAGCATCCAAACCGTCGGCATCGACATTTTCAAATTCATAGGTCAGGACATCACAGCGGTCTGCCAGCTGGCGCAGGGCCTCCACATCGTCGTAAGGAGCTGCGATGACCTCTGAAACCCGGGAGGCCGGGCAGTCCGCCGCCGGATCCAGGGTGATGACCTTGTGGCCCATGTAGATAGCCGAGATAGCCATCATCTGGCCCAGCTGGCCGCCGCCGATAATGCCAATCGTTTTAGTTGAGCTCATTAGTCGACTCCTCTGCAATCTTGCCTTGTTCAGCGTGAAATTCTTCCAGCGCTGCTGCTAGGTCGGCATCCTCAATAGAGAGGATACGCAGGGCTGTCAAAGCCGCATTGGTGGCACCAGCTTCCCCGATAGCCATGGTCGCAACCGGCACGCCGCCCGGCATCTGAACGATGGAGTAGAGCGAGTCCAGACCGCTCAGAGCCCGAGACTTGACCGGTACACCGATGACCGGCAGGGTGGTTTTGGCTGCCACCATGCCCGGCAGATGGGCTGCCCCGCCGGCTCCAGCAATGATGACCTTGATGCCACGGCCGCGGGCTTCCTCTGCATGCTTAAACATGAGGTCCGGTGTCCGGTGGGCAGAGACAACCTTCTTTTCATAGGCCACGCCAAACTTGTCTAATATTTCAGCGCTTTTCTGCATGGTGGCCCAGTCGGATTTGGAACCCATGATGATGGAAATGAGTGGTTTCATTCTTTCTCCTTTAAATAAACTAAATTTTTTGCTCAATATTTTTCACGGTGGCTGGCTCCACGCTGTAATGTTTGACCGTCTGATCAACCAGATGTTTCACGCTCTTCGGATTGATCAAGAGACGAAGCGTAACCGTCGCAAGAGGTATAAAGCTTGGAAAATCCTGCCAGACAGGCATCAGCACTTCCTGACTATCGCTCTTCCAAAGCCACTGCCTGATGGTCTGGAGGATTTTTATCCTGCTTTTCGTCCTCTCTGCAGTGCCGATGATCAAGGCCATGAGACTATGTGTCTGTATCCCTGCCTGACCAAGTCTGACCTCAGGCTCCGCATAGCTGTGAGTGGCTAGGTCTATCATGATTTTGGGGAAATGAACCCCAGCTTTGTAAGCATTAGCCGGCTCCACCATTCGGGGATTGCACTCGATATAGTAAAACTGCCCTTCCCTGCGGATAAAATCCAAGGTCAGACTGCCGTGCCATTTTAAAAACCGGCCTAATTTTTCAGCATGTTCTCTTGTCTCCTCAGATGCTATGCTTAATCTGGCCGCAGCCGAACCGCCTGCACCTGCCCCCGCTTTTAGGCTGGTATGCACTGCCAGCAAGCGGCCATGGTCAAACACTGCCTGCACCTGACCGTAGTCCCCAGCTATATCTTGCTGGACCATCCATCTTTCGTCATTAGCGGATAAAAGCTCGGCAGCCTGCAGCAAGTCATCTTGATTGCTGATCTGATAGACCGAACGCCCGGCGGTGCCATAGTCTGCCTTCAGCCAGTAGGGGTAGTCCAGGCGGATAGAGTCTGCATCCTTGACCTGTTCCCACTTAGGGATGGGCAGACCCAGCCGATCTGCAGTCTCGGCAAAAGCAATCTTTCCGGCCAGTTTTTCAAACTGCTCCTTATCAGCCAGTGCAATCGGCAGAAATGCGGGTAAAAACGGCTTTCCATTGGCCAGCAACCAGCCCTCTTCATGGGTCGGCAGGATAGCTGTGTAGGTTTTTTGATCCAGCAGCTGCTGCACCTGCTTCAAGTAGTCTGTCGGAAAACGATTGACATCAACCGTCGGAATTCTGTGAGTCAGCCGACTGAAGGCTGCAATGGGAAATCTGCTGGGAGACAGAACATCAATTTTATAGCCTGATTTGAGCAAAACCGTCAGAGTCTCCCGCGAGGTTAGGCTGGAACCTTCTAAGAACAGTAGTCTGTTTGGCATTTTTTAAATTATTTATATGTTTAAAGCTTGATGTGTTGGCTTTACAAGGCCTTGCTTCCGATATCGGTCCGGTAAAAGAGGCCTGCGGTGTCTTGTTTTTCTAGTTGGTCGTAAATTCTTTCCTGCGCAGCCCGAACGCTGTCGGCTGTGGTGACCAGCATGTAGACCCGGCCGCCGTTGGACAGCAGGGCGGAGCCATTTTCCGCAAACTGAGCCCCGGCATAGTAGGTGATGATGTCCTCCTCGGTCTTGGCAGGAAGCTTTACGCCCTTCTCATAAGCCAGCGGGTAGCCCTCTGATGCCACGACCACGCCCAGGGTCACGCCCGCATCCAGCCAAGTAATCTTAGGCTCCTTCCCAGCCAAAATGTCCGTGATGTTCTGCGCAAAGTCAGAAGTCAGGCGGGGCAGGATGATCTGGGTCTCCGGATCGCCAAAGCGGGAATTGAACTCGATGACCTTAGGGCCGTCAGCTGTCAGGATAAGACCGGCATAGAGCACGCCCAGATAGGGCCGCCCTTCTGCTATCATGCCCTCAAGGACCGGCTTGATGATAGTCTGGATAGAAGTCTCAACCACCTCCGCAGCCAGATGGGGCACCGGTGCATAGGCGCCCATTCCGCCGGTATTGGGCCCCTTGTCGCCGTCATAGGCCCGCTTGTGGTCCTGAGCGGTCGGCAGGATATAGTAGCGCTCGCCATTGGCAAAGGCAAAAAGGGAAAACTCCTCACCGGACAGAAACTCCTCGATGACCACCCGGGCACCGCTGTCGCCAAACTTGTTATCCAAGAGCATGTCTTGGGCTGCTGCTACGGCTTCCTCCACCGTCTCCGCTACGACCACGCCCTTGCCCAGCGCCAATCCGTCCGCCTTGACCACGATGGGCGCGCCTTCCTTTTCGATGTAGGCCTTGGCCGCTGCAAAGTCAGAGAAGGTCTCGTAGCGAGCCGTCGGAACGTTGTATTTCTTCATGATGGACTTGGCAAAATCCTTGGACCACTCCAGCTCAGCTGCTAAGCGGGAGGGGCCGAAAGCCTTGAGACCGGCTGCTTCAAAGTCGTCCACAATCCCAGCCGCCAGCGCATCGTCCGGACCGATAAAGGTCCAGGCAACAGCATGGCTCTTGGCAAAGTCAATCAATTTGGAATGTTCGGAAATTCCAATATTCACCAAATCCAATCCGTCCAAGGTCATACCATCATTGCCCGGAGCCACGAAAACCTGCTCCACCTGCGGAGATTCTAACAATTTCTTGGCAATCGCATGCTCACGACCGCCCGAACCAACAACTAAAAGCTTCATGTCCAACTCCATTCACGAATTATTTATCTAAATTATATCATAATCGTTCGTTTTGTTCCATGAAAATGAGGAAAATAGGGAGAATAATCCGACCCAGCAGGAAAATTGACAAGCTGCGGCAAAAAGAAAAGGCCGTGCTCAAATAATTGAACACGGACCCATTCTCTAGTAAACATCCCTCCGACGCCCCACCGCAAAGCCTTCAATGACAATTTCGTCGTCCAGGATATGGGCCAGGATGCGGTAGTTTCCGACACGGTAGCGCCACTCACCTACACGATTGGCGGTCAGACCTTTGCCATGCTGGCGGGGGTTATCAGTGCCTTGCAGATGGCTGTCAATCCAAGTCAAAATGGAAGTTCGAGTATAAGTATCTAATTTTTTTAGCTGTTTTAAAGCTTTTTTCGTATAGATTACCTTATAGCTCATAGGCCAAATTCCTTCATCACATCTTCATGTGAGATTCTTTGACCATCATCCTCGGCCATGGCCTGTCTGAGGATCTGCAGGTCGTACTCGTCCTCGATTTTTTCCAGCATAGCCTGGCGGGCAAATTCTGAGATAGTCAGGCCGTGCAGTTGGATATAGTTTTTAATCAAATCACCGTCTTGGTCATTGATTCTAAGTGTCATTGTAGCCATCTGTCCTCTCCTTTGAATACTTTGTATTCGTATTGTACAAAAAATCTCCAAGCTTGTCAACTCTTGCCAATAAGGCGAAGCAGTCTTGCAAATCCTCAAAGAAGAGCTGTTTTTCCAATCTTTTTCCGAATAATAGAAGTGAAAGCTTTCTAAAAATTTATGCAAAGGAGATTTATGAGGAAATATAAGAAACTGCTCCTAACATCTGCCTTCCTGCTGGCTGCAGGCTGGGGATTGGTCCAGCCTGTCCAGGCCAATACCGGAATCAATGTTATCACATCCAGTCCGACTGCTGGTATATTAGAGGTACAGGTGACCAATCTGCCGGATGACATCTCTAATCTGCAGCTGCCCATCTGGTCCGAACACCAGGGTCAGGATGATTTGCATTGGTACAGCGCCAGCAAGACCGGTCCCGGCAGCTTTTCGCTCAGAGTCTATCTGAAAAATCATCATTTTGACACGGGCAGCTACCAGATTCATCTCTATACGACTGATACTGTCAACGGCCAGCTAAAGGGACTGCTGCCTGCCAGCACGCAGGTTTCTAAGGAAAATGCAGCTCCGCAACACCCCGTCATTCAACTGACCGAGCTGGATGTCAATCGAGGCACTTATAAAATTTCCGTGCAGGAAACGGACCTGACAAAGTTTATTCGCTCCGTATCTGTCGCCAGCTGGTCTGCCAGCGATCAGAGCAATCTCAAATGGTATGAAGCCAGCTCCAACGGACAGGGGGAATTTTCTGCAAGGGTGGACATTCGCAACCACCAGAAAATCAAAGGAAACTATCTCAATCATGTCTATGTGACCTATACCGACGGCAGCCGAATGGGCTATGTGGCCGAGCAAGTTGATTTTACCAATCTGCAGCTGCCGGTTGAAGTTGCTATTCAGCTTAAGCAAAAGGGGATTTTCCAATTTTCAGCTGAAAATATCCCCAGCTCTGCGCCGCTTTCCTATGCCGTTTGGTCGGATGAGGGCGGGCAGGATGACTTGCGCTGGTATTCGACCAGCCAGAGCCAGAGCGAGCTTTTTAAGGGCGAGATCTCTCTAAGCAATCACAAGGGGACAGGGACCTACCATCTGCATCTTTATCAGGAGGGACGGGGTTTGCTGCCGATGACTTTTCAGGTGAAGCAAGAAGACAGGGCAGATGCTCCCCTCGCTGCTGCTCTTGCCCTCCATGAGCCCGACTACGCCGGAGCGGGCAGCTATCCTGTGGGCCAGTGCACTTGGGGCGCCAAAGTCTTGGCACCATGGGCCGGCAGCTGGTGGGGCAACGGCGGCCAGTGGGCAGCCAGTGCTCGCGCCGCGGGATTCCGTACCGGCAGCAGTCCTCAGGTCGGAGCCATCGCCTGCTGGGATGACGGCGGTTACGGCCATGTCGGCGTTGTGACCCATGTTGAGTCCGACACCCGCATCCAAATCAAGGAAGCCAACTATCTGGGCAAGCAATACATTGACAACTTTCGCGGCTGGTTTGACCCGACGGCCTCTTACTGGGGACATCTGACTTATATCTATCCAAACTAATCATCAAAAAATCCTCGGCTGAGGATTTTTTTGATCTTCTTAATGTCTAAAGTGCCTTACACCGGTAAAAATCATGGTCAGGCCGTGCCTGTCGGCCGCTTCGATCGACTCTTGGTCCCGGACTGAGCCGCCGGGCTGGATGATAGCCTTGATGCCGGCTGCAGCGATTTCTTTGATGTAGTATGAGAAATAAATACTTACTAATATCATCTATTGATTTATTCCCATATACAATATTGGTTCAAATCCATTTTCTCTAGCATAATTATACCATGATAAAATTTTTAACCTTAATAATATAGAACGTATCTGTGAAAAGCTAAAACTATTATTTTTAACACTTTCATAAATAGATTTATTTGACTTATCAACAATCCATAGAACACTAGTCTTTTTTGAATTAATTGCACTATAAACTAAAGTTTTATCCAGAGAGTATTGTTCCATCAGATACTCAGCATTTCTCTTTTTATTTATCCTATCCCTTAATACCTGCATTGATAATATGGACTGTTCAAAACTATAAATTGATTTTGAAGTATTTAATCCCATTTTTACAGCAATTAATTCACCGGAGACTTCATCAAACAAATCTCCAATTTCCACTGCTACTCCATTATAATACACATTTTTCTTATGAAACTGTTTGTAATTTGTCGTTGTTGAGATTATTTCTGAAATAAATTTATTTTCATCCATATGAAAGCCTTTTGAAGAAAAATTATGTTGCTGTGGCAATCTTAAAACTAATCCTTCAATCTCTCTTAATTGTATATCCAATAAAGACTTAAAGGATTCATTGAACGTGGACCATCTTCCAGAATCTAAAAAATATCTTTCCCCTTTATACCCAATTTCAGCATAAATGAGATTTTTCAAGCTTATTGTCTTTCTTTCCTCTGACAAAAATTTTATACGAATACTTTGAATCTGATCAATTTTCTTCATATTAGCAACAATAAATTCCCGTATGGAATTCAAATTATAATCAACTTGTTTTTTCGTACTGTTTTTATTCTTGAATATGGATATTTCAATAGTCGAATCCCCTACAAATTCTATGTTCTCTCCTAAGGTCACTATTCTATTTAATGAAATATCACATTCTTCGTTTTTCTTCCCTTTTAAGACTCTCAATAAATACTCATCTAATTCTTGATTTAGTTTATCGTGCAGAGGCAACAATTTAAAACGTGGAAATTCTTGATCAGGTTGACTTAATATCTGTTTATCAATTTCCTTAAAAATATTTATAAAATCATCAAAATCCGATTTAGTTTCAAATTTATAATCTTTTGTAAGATGTACAGAGATATTACATTTTAAATTTTTACCAAAAATAGTATTTTGAGGTTTTCCTTCTACGTTAAAATAAGCTTCACTAGCTTGTGGAAAATCTGTTTGATTTGCTTTGTAGTTCAACACTCCTCTTAATTTGTTTCTTTCCACATAACTAATCCCCTTTACATTAATTTCAGATGGTTGTATAGAACGTTCCGCAAAATCTAAACCAAATTTTAAATCAGATAATGATGCCACAAACCAATGGCTTCTTCCTTGTGGAATAAGATAAAGCGACTTTGGTGTACCTATCATAATAATCGCATTGTGATTTTGAAAAGACTCTTCTACAAAATCTTCTCCATCAGAAATATCATTGATATCATGTAACCAACTCGTTGTTTCTTTTTTTTTGCGTTGTACATAGATTTGTACAACAAAGCCTTTTCTATGAAATTCTTTCTTCAACTTCCGAACATCATTATATCCCTCACTACAAATTTTGCCTTTTAATTCTTTCCATTTTGCTGTTTTACTTAAACTAGTCGTTTCTACACGATAAATGTTTAATCTCATAATTTTGGCCTTACCCTCTACTGTCAAATAAAATATATTGTATTAACAATTTGTTAAATACCATAAATAACTATTGACTATGTAAACTTAATTACTATTCATTCTCAATGCCTAAAATGCCTTACACCGGTAAAAATCATGGTCAGGCCGTGCTTGTCAGCCGCCTCGATCGACTCTTGGTCCCGGACTGAGCCGCCGGGCTGGATGATAGCCTTGATGCCGGCTGCAGCGATTTCTTCGATATTGTCCGCAAAGGGAAAGAAGGCGTCAGAAGCCAGAGCTGCACCCTCCAGCCGGTCCTTGGCCTGGTCGATGGCAATCTTGACTGATGCCACCCGGTTGGTCTGACCCGGGCCGACACCCAGAACCTGGTGGTCATCCGTGATGATGATGCCGTTAGACTTGACATACTTGACGGATTTCCAGGCGAATTCCAGAGCCTGGCGTTCCTGCTCACTGGGCTGGCGCTTGGTCACGACCTGCCAGTCGGATGGATTTTCCTCGACCACGTCTTGATTTTGGACCAGCAGGCCGCCTAGGACTCCGGTCACTTCTGCTTCTGCTCCAGATGCAGCTTGGGCTTCAAAAGCCAGCTGCAAAATCCGCAGATTTTTCTTTTTATTGGTCAAAATGGCTAGCGCTTCATCCGTATAGCTCGGTGCGATGATGATTTCCAGAAAAATACCATGCATCTTCTCAGCTGTCGCAGCGTCTACCTGCCGGTTGAGGACCACGATGCCGCCGAAGATCGAAACCGGGTCAGACTCATAAGCGTAGTCCCAGGCCTGCTCAATGGTCTCACCCTGGCCGATGCCGCAGGGATTCATATGCTTGAGGGCTACTACAGTCGGCTGGTCCTGAAAGTCACGGATGATGCGGATAGCCGCATCCGCATCCCGGATATTGTTAAAGGACAGTTCCTTGCCGTTGAGCTGCTTGGCAGAGGCGATGGAGTAGTCCAGAGGCAGGGCCGTTTGATAGAAATCCGCATCCTGCTGAGGATTCTCCCCGTAGCGCATAGGCTGCTTGAGCTCATAGGTTAAGGTCAGCTTTTCAGGCTTGGCTTCGCCCACCTGAGCGGTGAAATAGTCGGCAATCAGAGCATCGTAGGCCGCTGTATGGCGGAAGACCTTGGCTGCCAGACGCTTGCGGGTTTCTAAGCCGGTCTTGCCGTCTGCCGTCAGCTCAGACAAAACAAGAGCATAGTCAGCCGGATCTACCACAACGGTCACACTGGCATGGTTTTTAGCTGCTGAGCGCAGCATAGACGGTCCGCCGATGTCAATATTTTCCACCGCCTCCGCATACTCCACACCCGGCTTCAAGATGGTTTCCTTGAAAGGATAGAGGTTGACCACGACTAGGTCAATGAGGTCAATACTGTGCTGCTTGGCCGCATCCAGATGGCTGTCCAGATCTCGGCGAGCCAGAAGACCGCCGTGAATCTTGGGATGCAGGGTCTTGACCCGGCCGTCCATCATCTCAGGGAAGCCGGTCACATCATCGATGGCAATGGTTGCCACCCCTGTCTGGTCCAGGGCCACCTTGGTCCCGCCAGTTGAGATAATATCCCAGCCCAGAGCCTTGAGCTCTTTTGCAAATTCTACAATGCCTGTCTTGTCTGATACACTGATCAAGGCTTTTTTAGTCATTTTTTTCCTCTTTCTTTAGGTCTAAGCGCATAGCGACTTCTTTATATTCTTCAATCCAGCCGGTTTCCTCAAATCCCAGACTGGTCAGCAGCTGCTTCATCTTGTCATTGCCCTGGACATAGTCCGCCACCAAGTGGTCACAGGCCACATCAGCCTTCGCCTGCTCTATCAGCGCCTCCAAGGCCTTGCGTCCGTAGCCTCGCCCTTGGTATTGCTGGCCAATCATGATCCGCCAGATAAAGTATTCTGACTCTTCTTTGTCCATTTCCAGCAGGACAAAGCCGATCACTTCCCCATCCCAATAAATGGCTGTTGGAAAGACATCACCGTTTTCTCGGTAGAGCCAGGCATCGGCCAGTGAGCGGACATTAGGTGCCACAAAGCGGGCCCGCTCATCGGCTTCAGAGATTTTCAAATCCAGCACAGCCTGAAAACTGCTCTTATCTACTAGTTTCAGCTCAATCATTTTTACTACCAAGCATTCTTCACCGAATCACCACAGCAATAGCCGCTGAATAGGCTCCAATAGCTGTCACCAATCTGTCTTTAGCTTCCGGTTTATCCAGACTATGATGAGCCATCAGGATTTGCTTGTCCTTCTTGCTCTCTCCCTTGACTAAAATAGTCGCAGCACGAAGCAGGGACATGAGGAGAAGCAGCCCAGGAGCTCCGTAAACAAGCTGATTGCCCCTGCCAGAGATTTCCAGACTTTTCACCCGTTGCAGATCCGCGATGGCAAAATTTTGACTAAAAGCAAGCAGATGATTTTTGTAAATGGCCAGTCCGACCGTTTGGTCCAGATAGGCTGCGCCGCTTTCGATATTGTTCAAGTCGCCCATGAGTTCCGGATAGGCTTCAAAAAAGGCTTTTGCAGCTTTTTTGGACTTGCGCCAGCGCACCAGAATGAAGATATTGGGAAGGGCTGCAAAAATTGCATAGAAAATCAAGGCAAAAAAAGCTGCCTGAGCGAAATTCCAGACTGGATTTTCCAGATCAGAGATAGAAAAATAATCTTCCTCATTAAAATAAAGCTTTATTTCTCTGGGAATATCCGGCAACTGGCTGGTTTTCTCGACAATCTCTGTGATTTTTTCGTTCTTCCTGGAACCATTTCGGCTGCCCAAAACTCTCTGCGGCTGGTCTGACAGTTTGTCCGCATTTTTCAGGAGATTTTTGGTATCTTCACTGTTGGGATCCGCCTGCAGGACAAAATACTCCGTCAGACTATCCGACAGCCAGTAGCCCGCCAGATAAAGATTGGTCCCGTCCACATCCGTCGCCAGCGGCTCAGACTGGAGGTAGTTGATACTGATGTAGCTGTTGCCTTTGACTGCCATCCAGTTGTTGTTATGAGTTCTAATCGAATCTTTAAAAATATCCTTTGTGATCATAATCGATATGAACAGCAGCAAAGCTGACATGACCGCCATGAAGATTTCAATTTTCCCTAAATATTTCACTTTCATCTTATCTTTTCTCCACACCCAAACTCTCCAAAACTGCCGGATAGAGCTGATACTCCGCGGCATGAATCCGTTCTTCAAAACGCTCCAAAGTATCAGCTGCTAAGCGCGGCACGCGCACTTGTTTGATGACTTTCCCAGTATCAACGCCGCTGTCCACCCAGTGAACGGTCACGCCGCTCTCAGCGGCACCGGCCTGCCAGGCGTCCTCAATCCCGTGGGCACCGGGAAATTCCGGCAGATAGGCTGGATGGATATTGATGATACGGCCTTCATAGGCCGCCAGAAGAGTGGGCCCAACGATTTTCATGTAGCCGGCCAGACAAACCAGATCAATCTGGTGCTCAGCGAGCAGGGCCGCCACAGCCTCTTCATAGGCCGTCTTGCTGTCAAATTCCCTGAGCTCAAAGGCATAGGAAGGTACACTCAGCTGTTCCGCCCGCTTGAGGACATAGGCATCGCGATGGTCAGAGAAGACAAATTCCACTGGGAACTGTTCTGCTATGACCTGAAAATTAGACCCATTGCCAGAGGCAAAAACTGCTATTTTTTTCATTTAATCATGACACTTTCATTTTCCTTCTTGACAATCCGGCCGATTTCGTAAACGGGCTCCTCCAACAGTTCCTTGACCCGGTCTGCATGTTCAGGTGCCACAGCCAGAATCATGCCCAGCCCCATGTTGAAGATTTCAAACATTTCCTCATGCTTGATGCTGCCGTATTTTTCAAGAGCCTTGAAAATCGGCAGAATCGGAATCCGGTCTTCTTGGATTTCCGCAGCCAGCTCTTCCCCAAACATGCGGGGCACATTCTCGATAAAGCCGCCGCCGGTGATGTGAGCAATCCCATGAACCAGCTCTTCCTTAATCAGCGGAAGCAAAGCCTTGACATAGATGCGGGTCGGCTCCAGCAGCACTTCCTTGAGCTGTTTGCCTTCCAGTTCTGGCAGAACTTCCTCGCCTGTGTAGTCCGTAAAGACCCGGCGGACAAGCGAATAGCCGTTTGAGTGAATGCCGCTGGAAGCCAGCCCCAGCAGGACATCGCCTTCAGCCACTTTGGAGCCGTCAATGATTTGGGATTTTTCAGCCACACCGACTGCAAAACCAGCCAAATCATAGTCGTCCTGACCGTACATGCCCGGCATTTCAGCGGTTTCTCCGCCAATCAGGCCAGCACCGGCCTGGACACAGCCCTCAGCCACGCCGGCCACCACCTGCTCCAGCTTGGCTGGCTCATTTTTCCCAGTAGCGATATAGTCTAGGAAATAGAGCGGCTCAGCCCCCGCAGCGATGATGTCGTTGACACACATGGCCACGCAGTCCTGACCGATGGTATCGTGCTTATCGTACTGGATGGCCAGCATGAGCTTGGTGCCGACCCCATCCGTCCCGGAAATGAGCACCGGCTCCTTGACATCCAGCGCCGACAGGTCGAACATGCCGCCAAAGCCGCCCAGAGCGCCCAGAACACCTGCACGCTCCGTCTTTTTCACATGCTTTTTAATCCGCTCAACCACTTCATATCCCGCTTCAACGTCCACACCGGACTGAGCGTATGCATTTTTATTTGTCATCATTTCGTTCCTTATGTTTCTTTCTGCAAAAGATTGTGACAGCCCTCGTTGACCCGTTTCAATAAAAACTGGTCTGTTCTTTCAAACTCTCCAGATAGCGCTCCTCATAGTCATAAAGCGGAGTAGGATATTCCCCGTCAAAATAGGCTACGCAGAGACCGCCGTTGGGCGCATCGGTCTCAATGCCGACCGACTCAATGAGGCCCTCCAGAGACAGATAGGTCAGGCTGTCTGCCCCGATAATCTCACAGACTTCCTCTACCGTATGATTGGCCGAGATGAGCTCCCGGCGGTTCTGAATATCAATACCGTAAAAGCAAGGGTATTTGAGCTCTGGACTGCCAATCGCCACGTGAACCTCGGCCGCCCCGGCATCCCGCAGCAGCTGAACGATGCGGCGGCTGGTCGTTCCCCGTACGATGGAGTCATCTACCATGACCACGCGCTTGTCCTTGACAATGCTGGAAACAGCTGATAGCTTCATCCGAACTCCCTGCTCCCGCAGTTCCTGCGTCGGCTGGATAAAGGTCCGCTGGATATACTGATTTTTAATCAGGCCCATTTCATTGGGCAGGCCGGATTCTTCGGAAAAGCCAGAAGCCGCAGAGAGTGACGAATTGGGCACTCCGACTACAATATCCGCCTCGTGCTGAAATTCCTGCGCCAAGCGGCGGCCCATCCGCTTGCGGGCCGCATGGACATTGACGCCATGAATGACACTGTCCGGCCGGGCAAAGTAAACATACTCCATGGAGCAGATAGCCAGCTGGGTGTCATCCGTATAGCGGTCGTAAACAATGCCCTCATCATCGATAATGACCAGCTCTCCCGGCTTCAAATCACGGACCCATTCAGCTCCGACTACCTCAAAAGCACAGGTCTCACTGGACACTACCCAGGCTCCATTTTTCATACGGCCGATGGACAAGGGCCGAAAACCATTGGGATCCAGCGCTGCATAGAGCTTGTCCTCACCCATGACCAGATAGGCAAAGCCGCCCTTGACCCGATTCAGGGATTCCTTGAGCTTAGCGAGAAAAGTGTCCTGCCTGCTGTGGCGAATCAGGTGCATGAGAATTTCTGTATCCGAAGAGCTGGCAAAAATGGAACCCTGCTCCTCCAGTTCCCGCCTCAGCGAATGGGCATTGGTCAGATTGCCATTGTGGGCCAGACCCAGCTGCATATCATAAAAGCTGAAAAAGAAAGGCTGGACATTGTTGATAGAAGCGCCGCCGGCTGTCGCATAGCGCACATGGCCGATAGCTGCCTCCCCTGTCAGATTCTCCAAATCTGCCGGATGTTTAAAAACCTCTGAAACCAGACCCAAATCACGGTAGCGTTTCAGCTGCCCGTGGTCATTGGAGAGAATGCCCGCCCCTTCCTGACCGCGGTGCTGCAGACTGTGCAGCCCAAAATACGTGACCTGAGCAGCCTGTGGATGGCCCCAAATCCCAAAAATACCGCACTCTTCATTAAGTGACTTTACTTCGTATGTCATGATTAACCCTATATTCTTTACTGTTTAAAACCAGAGAGAAGCCAGCCGCTGCCGGCTAAGGCCCTCCCAGTCTCAGAAGCTGTATGCATCGACCGCTTTTTTATGAAACACCCTCTTCATGAGGAGCGTTTCTTATTTTCCTGTAAAATAACGAACGGCGCTTTCAAATAATTGCTGATCCTTCTGACCCGGAATATTTTGGAAAAGACCATCCTCATAGCGTTCAGAATGCCCCATCTTCCCGATAATTTGGCCATTTTCACTGCAAATTCCTTCAATAGCATAGACAGAACCATTTGGATTGTAGCGGCTGTCCATGCTTGGCCTGCCCTCGAAGTCCACATACTGGCTCCAGATTTGGCCCTTGTCACGCAGCTGGGCAAATTCCTCTGCGGTGACGACAAACTTCCCTTCACCATGAGAGACCGGAATAGCATGAATATCCCCCACCTGCACACCAGTCAGCCAAGGCGAATTGGTATTGGCAATGCGGGTTTCCACCATTTTAGCAACGTGCTGATTGGCATCATTGTAAAAGAGGGTCGGACTGTTTTCACCAGCTGCTTCAAAATTGCCGTAAGGCAGCAGACCGGACTTGACCAAAGCCTGAAATCCATTGCAGACCCCAATGATGAGACCGCCGCGAGCAATGAAAGCATCAATGGCTGCCTTGACCTTTTCATTGAGCAGGATGTTGACGATGAACTTAGCGGAGCCATCGGGCTCGTCGGCAGCAGAGAAGCCGCCTGCAAAGAAGATGATATTGGCCTTGACAATGTTGTCAACCATGGTGTCAACGGACTTGACAATGGCTGCTTCATCTAAAGTAACGAACGGAACTAGATCGACCTTGGCTCCAGCTGCCTCAAAGGCCTTAGCTGAGTCATACTCGGAGTTGGTCCCCGGAAAGACGGGGATATAGACCAGCGGCTGCGCAACCGTCTCTTTAGCCTTGACAACTGTGTCAGACACTACAGCCGGCACTTCCTCGATGATGGTCTCCTGCTTAAATGTTGTTGGATAGATTGGCTCCAGCCGGCCTTCAAAGCTGGCCAGAAGCTGAGCACCCTGAAGCTGGACATCATTGACCGTCAGGGCAAAGTCAGACTTGGTCTGACCGATTTTGACAGCGCCTGGAATAGCCTGCTCCGGACTGGTAAAGACAAAGCCGCCCAGCTGCGCCTGCAGGACTGAAGACAAGTCAGCCACCTGCACCTGAGCTCCGATTCGGTTTCCAAAGCTCATCAGAGCCAGACTTTCTGCCAAACCGCCGTATTTAACCGCCGCTGCCGCTGTTATCTCATGTTCCGCCTGAATGGCCGCAAAGCGCTCAAAGTTGCCCTTGATCAAGGCAAAATCAATGTCCTGAGCCAAGACCTGGCCCGGCAGATAGTAGATGCAGTCGCCGGCCGCCTTGAATTCTGGCGACAGAATGCGCTCCGCAGTGGAAGTCGTCACCCCAAAGGCCACCAGAGTCGGCGGTACGGTTAATTCCTCAAAAGTTCCGCTCATGGAGTCCTTGCCGCCAATAGAGGGCAGCCCCAGCTGAAGCTGCGCTTCAATAGAGCCCAGCAAGGCGGCCACTGGCTTGCCAAAGCGGGATGCTTCCTTGTCCATGCGCTCGAAGTATTCCTGATAAGAGAAGCGGGCCTTGTCCCAGTCAGCCCCGGCAGCCACCAAGCGGGCTGTCGCTTCAATCACTGCATAGGCCGCGCCATGGTAAGGCGACCAGGCCGCCAGATAAGGATTATAACCCTGAGCCATGACGGAGACTGTCTCTGTCTTGCCGTGCTCCACTGGAAGCTTCTGCACTGAAGCCTCAGTCGGCGTGATTTGGTAGCGGCCGCCGATTGGATGATTGACAGTTGAGCGGCCGACTGAGCTGTCAAAAATGGTCTGCAGCCCCTTTTGGCTGGCATGATTGAGATTACCAAGCAGTTCTTTGAGGTCGCGTTCCAAGGTCTCTGCGGACGTTGTCACCTGTCCCGGCAGAACTGCTTCATCATCTACCACCTGTGCATCCACCACCACGCGCACGCCATTGGTGTCTAAGAAGCTGCGCTCGATGTCTACAATGGTTTGACCATTCCAGTGCATGACCAGATTTGGCTTGTCTGTCACTCTTGCCACCACGACTGCCAAGATATTTTCCTTGGCTGCTGCAGCGATAAAGGTTTCCGCATCTTCCGGACGGACTACAACGGCCATCCGCTCCTGCGACTCAGAAATCGCGATTTCCGTCCCGTTTAGGCCCTGATACTTAAGCGGCACCTTGTCCAGCTCGATTTCCAGACCGTCGGCCAATTCTCCGATAGCCACACAGACCCCGCCAGCTCCGAAGTCGTTTGATTTCTTAATGAGACGAGTCACATTGCCATCGCGGAAGAGCCGCTGAATCTTGCGCTCCTCAATGGCATTCCCTTTTTGGACCTCTGCCCCTGCTGTCTCTACCGACTCTGCTGTCTGTACCTTGGAAGATCCGGTCGCTCCGCCGACACCGTCCCGGCCGGTCTTGCCTCCCAGCAAGATAACCAGATCACCTGCCGCTGGCTTTTCGCGGACGACATTTTCCTTAGGCGCCGCACCGACTACCGCTCCCAGCTCCATGCGCTTAGCGACAAAGCCCGGGTGGAAATACTCACGGACATAAGTCGTCGCAAGACCAATCTGATTGCCATAGGAGGAATAGCCGTGGGCCGCCGTCTTAGAAATAACCTGCTGAGGAAGCTTGCCCGGGCGGGTTTCAGCAATCGGCTGGCTAATATCGCCGGCCCCAGAAATCCGCATAGCCTGGTAAACATAAGAACGCCCTGACAGCGGATCGCGAATCGCCCCGCCGATACAGGTTGCCGCTCCGCCGAAAGGCTCGATTTCTGTCGGATGGTTGTGGGTTTCGTTTTTAAACATAAGAAGCCAAGGCTCTTTGACGCCGTTGACATCAACCTCAATCTCCACCGAGCAGGCATTGATTTCATCGGATACTTCTAAATCAGCCAAGCGGCCCTTGGCCCGCTCATAGCGACCGAAAATCGTCGCCATATCCATGAGGGTCTGCGGCCTGTCCTCACGGCCCAGCTCCTTTCGCATAGCCAGATACTTGTCATAGGTGGTCTGCAGCTGCTCTTGAAACTTAGAAGCCGAAAAATCAATCTGCCGCAGCTCGGTCTCAAACGTCGTATGCCGGCAGTGGTCAGACCAGTAAGTGTCCAGCACCTTGAGCTCGGTCTCCGTCGGAAAACGGCCCAGCGACTTGAAATAGTCCTGAATAAAGAGCAAGTCCGCCACTTCCATAGCCAGCCCCTGCTCCTTTTTATAAGCCGCAAAGTCCGCTTCTTTATAGTCTCTGAAAAAGTCCAGCACCGGAATGGTCTTGTCAGATTCTGAGAACTGCTCCAGCTCGATTGGTTTTTCAATATCCTTCAAACGAGAATCAACCGGATTGAGCAGGTATTTCTGAATAGCCGCAAAGTCTGGCTCGCTCACATCGCTGTTGACCAGATAGAGCTGGGCTGTTTTGACCTGCACATCCGTCCCGGCCCCCAGCAAAAAGAGGGCCTCCTCAGAGCTGGCTGCCCGCTGGTCAAACTGACCGGGCAGAGCTTCAATCGCAAAGAATCTGGACCCAGCCAGCGCCTGTGCCACTTCTGTATCCTGCAGAAGCTTGTCCGTCGCCTGCTCCGCAAAAACATGCCTCTCTGCCCGCGCAAAAAGCTCTTCTGCCAGATGAAACACATCATAGACCTGCACGATGCGCATTGAGCGCAGACTGCTCAGCTGCAGATTGTGCTGCAGCTCCGCTGTCAGACTCTCAGCCTTGACCTGAAAATCCGCTTTTTTTTCCACAAAAATCCGTTTGTCCATGCTTTTTATACCCTGTCCTTACTTAATCGCCTGCAGTTTTTCCCATACAATCTGATACACATCGGTCAGCTCACCCAGACCCCTGCGGAAAACATCTTTATCCATGTGGTGTCCTTCTGCATCCCAGAGCCGGCAGTTGTCCGGTGAAAATTCATCCGCCAGAATGATCCGGCCGTCCTGATCAAAGCCAAACTCCAGCTTGAAATCAATCAAACGAAGCCCGATTTGACGGAACCAGTCCGATAGAAGCTCATTGATGCGGCGAGTTTCTTCCTTGAGAAAGGCAATCTCCTCATCGCTGGCAATTTTCAGGAATTTGACATGCTCATCATTGATGAAGGGATCGTCCAGGTCGTCATTCTTGTAGTAAAATTCTACGATAGGCTGGTCCAGCCGAATCCCTTCTTCCACGCCGAAACGCTTAGAAAAAGAGCCTGCCGTATAGTTGCGCAGCACCACTTCCAGAGGAATGATGTTCACTTTTTTATTGAGCTGGTCCGTATCTGAAATCTTTTCGATAAAGTGCGTGGCCACACCCGCAGCATTCAGCTTTTCAAAAATAAAGGCCGAAATCTTGTTGTTGAGCACTCCCTTACCGGCAATCTGCTCTTTCTTCACACCGTTAAAAGCTGTCGCCTGATCCTTGTAGCGTGCCAGAATGACCCCTTCAACATCTGTCGCAAAGATATCTTTCGCTTTTCCCGAATATAACAAGTTGTTAGACATTTTAATATTCGCCTTTCGTAATTTTATAACCTAAGTCTATCATTTTTAAATTAAATTTACAAGAAATTCCGTATAAACTTTCGGTTTTTAACAAAAAAAACCGCTTCCGCTTTGAAGACAGAAAAAAGACCGAACAAAACTCGGTCTTGACTGATATAGTCTTTTAGTTTGCTTTTAGTGCGAGGCTGGGACGAAAGTCCTTCAGTCTCGCTTTGTTTTGGTAAAAAACTCTTGACGCGGTAGCTGATTGCTCAAAAGCTCCAGTGGAGCTTTTGAGGTTATAGATAAAGCTTCTGAGAGGAAGCAGCAAAAGCACTGCTTTGAGGTTGCGGATAGGACTTGCGAAGCAAGTCTCAACTTTGTTCGTCTTTTAGACTCCAAAAAGCTCCTACAAGCCGCTGCTTTGACAGCGATCGTTGCCTGACTTTACTCACTGCTAAAAGACTGTATTAGCTGTGTTTTTTCGCTTTGCTATGAATATAGGCCACCACATCGGAAATGGTGGTGAAATCATCCATGTCGTCATCCGGAATCTCGATTTCAAAAGCGTCTTCCAGATGAATAATAAATTCCATCAAGTCAACAGAATCCACTCCCAGTTCTTCCTTTAATTTCAGCTCAGGAGTAATGTCCAGCTTGCTGCTGTCATGTTCTTGAATGATGTCGACAATTTTTGCATAAATTTCTTTTTCGCTCATTTTTCCTCCTTGGCATCGCTAAATTCGATGACTGACTTACCGACCACATCGGACTCCAGCATGGTCCTGATCTGGCGAATCGTGCTGTAAACGGCTTTGGCATCACTGGATCCGTGCGTTTTAACAACCGGCGCCTTGAGGCCAAATAGAACAGCCCCGCCCGCACTGGAATAGTCCAGACTGTTTTTCAGATCCCGCAGACTGTCCTTGAGCAGCCAAGCTCCTAGCTTCGCCTTCAAACCACCACCCAAAATCGACTTCTTGAGCTGGCCCATGATGCTGATAGCTGTGCCTTCGATAGATTTGAGAACGGCATTGCCGGTAAAGCCGTCAGCAACCACCACGTCGGCTACCCCCTCCATCAAATCACGCGCTTCAACATTGCCGATAAAGTTAAGGGAAGAGTCCGCCGCCAGCAATTCATAAGCCTCCTTGCGCAGAGGATCTCCCTTGCTGCTTTCCGTTCCGTTATTGAGAAGTCCGACCCTTGGCTTGGCAACTCCCCGAACACTTTCCGCATAGAAAGAGCCCAGCGTCGCATACTGATGCAGGTGGTGAGCGGTGTTTTCTGCATTGGCCCCCAAATCCAGCATATCAAAGCCCTGACCGCTGACCGTCGGCAAAGTGGACAGGAGACCCGGCCGGTCGATATTCTTGATACGGCCGACAATAAAGAAACCTGCAGCCAGTAAGGCTCCCGTATTGCCGGCAGACAGCATGGCATCTGCTTCGCCAGCCTTGACAGCCTTGGCAGCCAGTACCATACTGGCCTGTTTTTTCTGACGGATAGCCTTGGTCGGCTCATCATCAGAAGCGATTTTTTCATCCGTATGGATTATGCGGACCCGTTCACTGGCTGTCAGATATTTCTTGATGCTCGCTTCATCACCGTAAAGCTGAATTTCAATATCCGAAAACTCCTGCAAAGCACGGTTGGCCCCTTCGACCAAAGCCTGAGGAGCATGATCCCCTCCCATAGCATCAATGGCTATTCTTTTCATGTGAATCTTCCTCGTTCCTATTTTTTAAGATACTGCCCCAGTCGCCCAGAGAGTCAATAAATTTCTTGGATTTGAGATGAATACCGACATATTCATCATAGAGCTGGTCAATGAAAGCACGCAGCTGCTGCTTCATATCCGCCTTAAGAGAAATGCTTTCCAGCTCGCTGAATTTGACGGCCTGAAACTGCTCCAGCAAAAAAGGTACATTGGGATTGAGATGGCAGCGCCGTTCATCTTTATGATAATGGTCAGGACAAAGCAGTCCGCTGTACCGAAAGGAGAAGTCAAAGGGCAGACCCGTTCGGTGGCAAAAGACACAGTCATGAAAATTCAGGGCAATTCCAAAACGGGACAGAATCTGAATCTCAAAAATATTAGTCAGCACCTCATAGTCCAGACCCTCATCCATCAATTCCAAAGTCTTCTGCAGAAAGACAAAGAGCGCCGAATCCGCCTGATTGTCCGGCAGACTGGCATCCGCCAGAGCTGCGACATAGCTGGCATAAGCCATGATAAAGAGGTCTTCATTGATATGGCTGTAAACCGTCACATCTTGATAATCCTCAATATAGCTCAGACCGTCATCATTGACCTTAACCAGCAAATCCGCTGCTGTCAGGGGCTGAATAACCGGTGCCAGCTTGGATTTTCCAGCATGTTTCACGAAAAACATCCGCTTGCCAGCCTGCTCAGTAAAGATTTTGACCAGCTTGTCATCCTCGCGGTAATTGCGGTTATACAGGACCAGACCCTTGCTGGCCAGCGATTTAAGCATGTTCCTCCATATAATCTTTCAGGCGTTTCAGGGCTTCCTCAATGGTATCCATAGCAGCAGCATAGGACAGGCGGATATAGCCCTCGCCGTAACGGCCAAAAGCAGCTCCCGGAATCAAGGCCACCGCCTTTTTCTCCGCCAAGTCCTGCAGAAAGGCAAAGGAGTCCTGACTGTATCCTGAGGGAATCTTGGCAAAGATATAGAAAGCACCATCCGGCTTAATGATTTTGAAGCCCAGCTCTGCCATTTTCTCTAAAATATAGTCCCGACGCTTGATATACTGGACCTTCATCAGCTCTGCATCATTCTTGCCAGCTGTCAGAGCTTCAATACCTGCATACTGGGCCATCGTGTTGGCCGCTGTCACCAAATACTGGTGACTCTTAATCAGCTGAGCCGTGAAAGCCGCCGGCGCAAAGATTAATCCCAGCCGCCAGCCGGTCATGGCATGGGACTTGGACAGCCCATTGATGACAATAGTCTGCTCAGGCAGATACTCCGCTAGGGAAACATGTCCCTGGCCCGTATAGGTCAGCTCAGAGTAGACCTCATCACAGACAACAAAGATCTCATATTTTTTCAGCACAGCAGCTAAAGCCGCTATCTGATCCCGCGAATAAGTCACCCCTGTCGGGTTGGCCGGGTAGTTGAGAATGACTGCTTTCAGCCGATCGCCCTGCTCTAAAATCGCTGTTTCCAGCATTTCCGGTGTCAGGACAAAGTCATTTTCCGTCGTATCAATTTCGACAATCTCAGCCCCGACCAGATTGACAATCGGCTCATAGCCCGGATAGGCAGGAGCCGGCAGCAGCACCCTGTCTCCCTCCTCTAAAATAGCTGTCAAGGTCGCTGATAGAGCTTCCGTCGCTCCAATGGTCACCAAAATTTCATTATCAGGATTATAGGTCAGATTGTATTTTTCCTGTACAAAATCTGCTGCAGCCTGCCGCAGCTCTAAAAGTCCGCTCATGCCCGTATAATGGCTCTGATTAGCATCAATTGCCGCCTTGGCCGCCTCCTTGATATGGTCTGGTGTCGTAAAATCCGGCTCCCCCAGCGTCAGACGCAGCACACCCGGAATAGCAGCAATCGATTGGTCAAATTGACGAATCAGCGACACTTCAATCTTATCCAAATTCTTATTAAATTTTTTACATAAATCCATAGACACCTCCGACCGGTCAATAGAACTATTATACTATAATACTCTTCGAAAATCAAAATGCCGTGACTGACTACCGCCCTTTTAAAGAGCATGCCCCTCAGACTATCCGGATGGACACTGCATTTTCTCTGCTCCTGCAGTCCTTAGCTCATGATCAAGCAGCCTCAGAGGCCGGCGGCTTTTGCTGCTCCATGAAGCTTCTCTGACTCTGACACTAAGTTTTGCTATTAAAAAAGATTCAATGGCAAAACTGCCGCAAACCGATGCAGCTCCAACAGACAATATGTAAAGACCCCCAGTTGAGCATTCGTGGATTTGCCTGTACACTAGAATAAAAAACAATCAGCTTCTAACAGGAATTACCACACTCAATTGGAGGCCTTATCTGTTTCATTTTACCACACTTTTCATCGGAATGGAGGTTCACAAAGAAAGTTTTTCTCTCTGCTGCTACGATAGGATGGACCATCGGTTCAAACACCAAATCAAAATGGATGCAAATGCCAAATACCTTGTCAACTAGGTGCAGGAACTTCGGAAACTCTACAGTCAAGAGACAGTCCCTCGGACTGAACGAAAGCCGGTAACTGCCTTCCCCTTATCCCCAGCCTCCAACAGTCTTCCGGACTGTTTTGACACAAACTCCGTTTGTTTTATCTCCAACCTCCAACAGTCTCCCAGACTGTTTTGACACAAACTCCGTTTGTTTTATCTCCAACCTCCAACAGTCTCCCAGACTGTTGGAGCAAGGCGGCGCTGACATAGTTTGAAGAGATCTTCGAAGAGGATCAATTTCTGAAGCTCTCAGCTTTTTCAACAGCTCTCTGATTCGAGTCTGTCTTTGCTTTAGCGCGTAGGAGCATAGGCAAGCTGATCCCCGTGCTGAGCCAGAAACTCCTCCAGTTCAGTATCCGGAATCTGACGCAGGTACAGATTAGATCGGATAGTATCGTCTTCCTCACGGCAGGTGGAGAGGACCAAATACTTATCCTCAGCCCGGATGTCAATCGCTGAATTTTTGGTCCGCGACTCCTCATAAATCTTTCGGAGCTGACCAGTAAAATCCTCATCATTCTTAAATTCTGTCCGGTAGAAGGCCGTTTCCTCAGGGACAATGACCAAGCCCATAGCCTCATAGTAAAGCCTGCGCTCCGGTGTCTCAATCACCACATATTTGTGCTGATCAAAATAATCCTGACGATCGTAATAGTTGACATCATTAAACATACGATGATCTCCAGCCTTGCTGCCACGGGCATGGCCAAAAAGCCAGGTTAGACGGTCGCTGAAGTCTTTCTGATTATCCTTGTCCATAAAGACAGTCCCCATATAGGCATCGCGGCCGCCCTCAAAGGTCTTGACCAGATAGGAAGCATTGTCATTGGTCTGCACGACCGGCTCATCCAGCTTTGTTCCTGGAGCATAGACATATGCAATGGTATCCGCATTAACAGCTTTCAGCGGCTTGAAACGATTCGCTAAATAGTCTTTTTCGCTCTGGCTGGAAGCAGAAGTCTGCTCAGGATACAGTCGGACTGACGGCTTTGCGGCCTGCTGGCTGCTGACATGTTTGAAATGCTGAGACAGTAAGACAGCAGCCAATATCACAAATATCAGCCCCCATAAAACTCTCAGCAGCTTCTTGCCGCTGTCAGCTCTTTTTTTACTATTTGTTTCCATAATTTTAAGAAATTTCTCTCTTTCAGTTTGAAAATTAGAAGCAGCTTTCGCAAACTTGTATAAGGGCTGAGCACTGACGTTCGAACGATGAACATTCACACTCGGCAAAGAACCGCTCCACAGCTCCAGCGGAGATTTGCAGAGTGCGGAAGAGTTTTCTGACAGAAAGCAGCAAAAACACCGCTTTGAGCTGTCAGATAAAGCTGCCATTCGGTTCGCTCTTTTGGCCTGATTTGCTGATGATTTCATTGAGTATCAAATCATCATGAGCCAGACAGGACAGCCCGCTTGCAGAGACCTGTCCTAAAAAATATCACCGAACCAAGGAGGGGTTCAGTGACATTGATAGGTTAGCACAAATGAAAGAAGGGACTATTTAACAGCACTTGTTTTTGGAAGGGTATTGTCTCCTTCATCATTTTCTTCACTGTCTGCTGTTTTTTCTTCTTTAGCCGAAGCCTGACTCGATTTTTTCTTATCAGCGGATTTGACTGCTTTTGCTGCCCTAGATGGTACAGTCCCAGCTTTTTTGGCTGGTACATCTACAGTCTTCGTATTGGTACTGCCGCCAGCGGCTTTTGGTGGTGCCGTATCAGTGTTCTGATTAGCAGCTGAACCGGCATTATCAACAGAAGGAGCCGCTGCAGCATTATGTTCATCCGACTGCTGAGGAGCTGGTGTTGTTGATGCTGTTGCACCTTCTCCTATAACGAGGACCTTGTTGCCGTCTCTGTCTTCCATAACAGTGTTTTGGCCAATCGGAGCTCTTCTAGCTTCAGCAACCTGCTGATCCAAAGCTGACTGCGCAGCCTTGTATTCTAATAAGGCATCCATGACTTTGCGGGCTTCCTCATCTGTAGTCCCCTGCACAATTTCGTTCTTTTCAATATTAGGAACATACATACTTCCTTCTTCAGCCGATATAGGAACGACGGTTCCAAAAAGCAAAAGGACCACAATGTTGGACAATAAAACCTTTTTCACTTTTATCTCCTTCTTTTCCTTTTAAAAATCTCTGTAACTCCTAGCCACCTACTATTAGTATAGTGTTATCCCTATCAAAAGTCAAGAAATTTTAAGCCTTTTTTAAGTTTCGAAAAGAGAATTTTAAGCTGAAAATCCTATAACAGCAGGCATTAGACAGTTTGTTATATAAAACTATTTTATTTTCCTTTTCTCCATTCATAATAAGTTTTCATTCCTTTCGCTAGTCAAATGCAAAAAAGAAAGCAGATACTCTATGAACATCATCAGCAAACTAGACAGGAGCAGACACGGCGGTGGGACAGAACTAAATTTTTAAAAATTTAGTTCCCTTCACTCTTTTGTTTCTAAGCTCAGGCTGAAAAGGTCTCCCAGACCTTTTCACTCCCAGCCCGCGAGGCTCTCCCAGTCCGGGGGACTGGGAGAGGTTGGCGATAAAACAAACGCAGTTTGTGTCAAAACAGTCCGGGGGATTGGGAGAGGTTGGAGATAAAACAAACGCAGTTTGTGTCAAAACAGCCCGGGGGACTGGGAGAGGTTGGGGATGAGGAAAACTCTGTTTTCCTCAATGTAGGAGCTTTTTGGAGTCCAAAAGACGAACAAAGTTGAGACTTGCTTCGCAAGTCCTATCCGCAACCTCAAAGCGGTACTTTTGCTGCTTCCTCTCAGAAGCTCTATCTATAACCTCAAAACCTCCATTGGAGCTTTTGAGCAATCAGCTGCCGCGTCAAGAGTTTTTTACCAAAACAAAGCGAGGCTGAAAGACTTTTATACAGTATCTTCCAAAAGATGCATCCCTCTGTGGGTGAGGACTCAGCCATCATGGGAGTCTGTCTCAGCCTCCAGCTCGCTGCCCTATCGTCCTGTACGTTAATCAATAGGCTGAAACTGTCCCCCGGACAGTTTCACTACTAAAAGACTATCCATCAATTTTGCAAGCCAGCGGAGGCGGAACGGCAAAATCAAAGACCCGTCTTACCGATTTCTGACCCGCCGACCAGTCTGCCTTGTCCGCAGTCATCTGCAGAGTGTTCCTCGAACTTGACAAAAACTGGAAGAAGCCCTCTCTCTATTCGCAGCCGCCGACCGTTCGCCAAATTGGTGGAGAAAAGGGAAGCTGACAACGGTTGAATCTAAACGAAATGGAGCATAGAAACGAAAAGACGGGGAGCAAAAGCTTGCAAAATGCGCTTTTGGCCACCGTCATTTCCTTATTTTTTACCAATTTCAAACAGGGGGGATAAAGGGCGTTTTTCATGAATCCGCACAATAGCCTCCGCTAAAAGATGAGCAATGGAAATCTGCTCAATCTTGTCAATCAGCCGCTCTTCCGGCAAGTAAATTGTATCTAAGACAACGAGCTTTTTAATAGCTGATTTCTGAATATTTTCCATAGCAGGCCCTGATAGGACAGGATGTGTACAGCTGGCATAGACTTCAACCGCACCTGCCTCAGCCAAGGCATCAGCAGCATGGCAAATTGTTCCTGCAGTATCAATCATGTCATCAATCAGTATACAGGTCTTGCCCTTTACCTTACCGATAATATTCATCACCTCACTGCTGTTCATCTTATCCACACTGCGGCGTTTATCAATAATTGCAATCGGAGTTTTCAGGAATTCAGCTAATTTTCGTGCCCGGGTCACCCCACCGTGGTCAGGGCTGACCACCACATAATCGCTGCCGACCATGTTCCGGCGCTCAAAATAATCCGCAATCAAAGGAGCACCCATCAAATGATCAACTGGAATATCAAAGAAACCTTGAATCTGAGCAGCATGCAGATCAATCGTCAGCATCCGATCGACACCGGCAATCTCCAGCATATTCGCAACTAACTTAGAAGTAATCGGCTCACGCGCTCTGGCCTTGCGATCTTGACGGGCATAACCGTAATAGGGCATCACCACATTCACCGATTCAGCACTAGCCCGTTTTAAAGCATCTACCATAATAAGAATTTCCATCAGATTATCATTGACGGGCGAACTGGTAGACTGCAAGATAAAGACATGCTTGCCTCGGATTGATTCCTCAATATTGACCTGAATCTCTCCATCGGAAAACTGCCGAACGATTGACTTTCCAAGCGGCAGTCCAATTTCTTGAGCCACACGTTGTGCCAGCTCCTGATTAGAAGAAAGAGCAAAGAGCTTTAAATCAGAAAAAGACATGATTTCCTCCAGATTCTAAATCGTCTTCCATTGTATCCAATTACAATTTTTCCCAACTACCATTGTAACCCTTTTTGGGCAATTTTTCAATCAAAAATAAAAAACGCCAGAGGCGCTTTTCATTCATTAATTTGGATAAATGTAAGAAACTGTACCTTGCGCAGTTGTTGGGTTAAACCAACCACGGTAGTTACCGATTGACTGTTGGCCAAGATAGTTCGCTTCTGACACTTGGATACTTGTTGCTGATTGAACAGCTGTTACAACTGCAACGTGACCATATCCTCCGTCAGTCCAGCATGCAATTGCTCCGACTTCTGGCTGTGAGCCTGTACGGAAGCCTGCTGCTGCTGCGCTCGCAGTCCACTGTCCGCCGTTACCCCAGTAATCACCAGCCCAAGGTGCCAATGTTTTAGCTCCCCAAGTACACTGACCTACTGGATAAGTGCTGGCAGATGAGCTGTAAGTTGGACGTGAAGCTGCTGCCGGAGTTGACTGAACTGTAGCAGCAGGAGCTGCTGCAGCTTGACCGGATGAAGGGTTGCTGATAGTCGCTTGAACCTGTGCTTCAAAAGTCGTGTTGGCAGATGCAAGATTTGCTTGTTGCTGTGCTTCTTGCTGTGCTTTGTAAGCTGCTTCGCGGGCTGCTGCTTCTTCAGCTGCTTTTTGAGCTGCTGCTTTTTCTTCAAGAAGAGCATTCTTTTCACCTTCAGCAGTTGCTTTTTCAGCAGCAAGAGCTGTTTGTGCAGCTTTCAATTCAGCCTGCTTTGTTGCCAAAGCCTGCTCATCGTCAGCAAGCTGCTGTTGGTTAGCAATAACCGTGTTAATCGCTTGGTTGTTGGCTACTTGCTTTTCAGCAATAGCTTCTTTATCCGTTTTTTGCTGTTCCAGCATTTTGTTATTAGCTGAAACAATTTCGCTCATCGCTGTTACACGTGAAATAGCTTCAGTGATTGAGCTAGAGTTCACTACAGTGTTGATGTAGCTGGTAGCAGTTCCGCTTGTTTGAGCACTGCGCGCTTGATTAGCAAGTGACTCATTGCGTGCTACGATGTTTTTAGACAATTCATCAATTTCAGCAGAAAGTCTAGCAGACTCAGCAGATAATTTTTCATTTTCTGCTTTCAGCTCTTCTTGTTGCTTTTGAATAGCTGATACCTGACCTTGAATCGTATCAACCTGCGCTTGTGTAGATTGCTGCTGTTCAGTCAGACTGTTAATCTTGCTGTCTTGAGCAGCAATTTTTTCATCTGTCGTTTCAGCTTTTACACTCACAAGTGCAGCTCCCTGCGAAAGGACAACTGTGCTCAATAAAATTGATGTCAGTAGTTTTTTCTTCATAAAAATAATACACTCCTTCTTATAAGACATTATCTAGTATATCAAAAAATACCGTGTCTTATGTTACGCGTTCATTACATTTTTATTTCTTGTTCATCATAAATAGACTTTTTCAAACATCGGCTGAAACAGCAGAAGAATCAGGCTGTTGAGCAAGAGTGTCGGAACCAAACTATAAATAACAAAAATTTGCAGACTGACGGTTGCCATGCCCAAAATTACAGCAGCAGCAAAGCTGATGAGCTCAAATAGAAAAATAGCTGTGATAACAGATAAAAAGCGGGTCCCTCTGTTTAAAAGCATGACCGAACCTGCCTGACAGACTAAAAAACTCAAAACCGGAAACAGGATAAGGGCAATTCCTACCGTATGAAAATAGTAGACATCATAGATGATTCCCAATCCAAGAAACAGAACAATATTATAATTTTTCGGAAGGTTAATGGACACGAAAATCATAAAAATCAGGATAAAATGACTGACCAGATTCCATCCCAGCGGAAACAAGCCCGTCAGAAAAGTTGACAGCTGACCATCTATCAGCAATACAAAAAACAGAATAAAAGGCGTCAGAATATTCTCTTTAATCGTTCTCATACTAATTTCTCACTAACATGACAGCACGAAGATCGGACAGATCAGCAGCTGGCTGGACCAGCACTTCCTTGTTTAATTGATCCTTAGATTCAGAAACCGACAAAACCTTGCCCACAGGAAGATTTTCTGCATTGTAGGCTCCCAAACCGCTGGTGACAACCGAATCTCCTTCTTTAATCTCCTCAGAACGATTTAACTGACTGACAACATAGGCAGATTTTTCAGCATCATAGCCCGTAATAATCCCATAAATCAGACCAGACTTGGTTTGAATCCGCACTGAAATCTTTGCAGTGCTCTTATCATTAGTCAGCAGCGAAACAATACTGGAACCATCTGCAACATCTGTGACGCTGCCAATCAAGCCGCCATTGGAAACCACCAACATCGAATCCGTTATATTATCAGCTGACCCTTTATCGACGGTTAAATCTTTATTCCAGGAAGAAGGACTCCGTGAAATAACCTCCGCAACCACTTTTACCTCATTCGTATCCGAATCCTTCAGATCCAGCAGCTGCCTCAGCTGCTTATTTTCAACCTGCAGTGAATCTGCCGCAGCAGCTTTTTCGCTTATATTGTACAGTTCACCTTTTAATACCTCGTTTTCTTTATATGTATTCAGCAGGTCAGACATACCTTCCTTTTGTTCAGAAAGAAAGCTGAAAGGAACCGCAATCACCCTATCGAAGATTGAAATAAGATTGGAACCGCTAGATACAAACCAACCGGAAGCCATTGAAAAGAGTAAAACAGTCACAATAAGCAGGACAAAGAGAAAGGAAATCAGAAATTTTGAAGTTTTAAATTTATTCATATTAGAAGAACCTCAGACAAAGAAAAGCAAAAAAATACAAGAAAAGGAGATAGCAACTGCTAAACTCCTTATTTTACGGAGAATGGGGGATTCGAACCCCCGCGCCGGTTACCCGACCTAACGATTTAGCAAACCGTCCTCTTCAGCCTCTTGAGTAATTCTCCAATATTTTATGGGCACGAGTGGACTCGAACCACCGACCTCACGCTTATCAGGCGTGCGCTCTAACCACCTGAGCTACGCGCCCAAGTTAACACTAACTTGGTATGAACTTTAGTTCAAAGCGGGTGACGAGAATCGAACTCGCGACAACAGCTTGGAAGGCTGTAGTTTTACCACTAAACTACACCCGCTCATTCATATATGGCGCGAGACGGAATCGAACCGCCGACACATGGAGCTTCAATCCATTGCTCTACCAACTGAGCTACCGAGCCAAAATTGCGGGAGCAGGATTTGAACCTACGACCTTCGGGTTATGAGCCCGACGAGCTACCTAGCTGCTCCATCCCGCGTTAGTAGTATTGCACTAAAGGAGGATGTGGGATTCGAACCCACGCACGCTTTTACACGCCTGACGGTTTTCAAGACCGTTCCCTTCAGCCGGACTTGGGTAATCCTCCAAGATAACAGTATGGACCTTGTAGGACTTGAACCTACGACCACTCGGTTATGAGCCGAGAGCTCTAACCAGCTGAGCTAAAGGTCCGACAAGATCATTATAGCGGCGAAGGGGATCGAACCCCCGACCTCCCGGGTATGAACCGGACGCTCTAGCCAGCTGAGCTACACCGCCATTTATCGGGAAGACAGGATTCGAACCTGCGACACCTTGGTCCCAAACCAAGTACTCTACCAAACTGAGCTACTTCCCGAACAATTATGGAAATCTTCCAATGCACCCTAGAGGAGTCGAACCTCTAACCGCCTGATTCGTAGTCAGGTACTCTATCCAGTTGAGCTAAGGGTGCTGCTTGTCTTCTTCTCTCGCTTCATGCCGAGGACCGGAATCGAACCGGTACGATCGTTGCCAATCGCAGGATTTTAAGTCCTGTGCGTCTGCCAGTTCCGCCACCCCGGCCTCCTCAAGCGAACGACGGGATTCGAACCCGCGACCCCCACCTTGGCAAGGTGATGTTCTACCACTGAACTACGTTCGCATCTTCTTCTATTATGCCGGCTACATGACTTGAACACGCGACCCTCTGATTACAAATCAGATGCTCTACCAACTGAGCTAAGCCGGCTTATCCTATATGCGGGTTAAGGGACTTGAACCCCCACGCCCTAAAGCGCCAGATCCTAAATCTGGTGCGTCTGCCAATTCCGCCAAACCCGCCCTTATGACCCGTACTGGGCTCGAACCAGTGACCCTTTGATTAAAAGTCAAATGCTCTACCAACTGAGCTAACGAGTCTCTTCCTGCTTGAAATCTACTTATCTTTTAGACTCCAACGGTCCCGACGGGAATCGAACCCGCGATCTTCGCCGTGACAGGGCGACGTGATAACCGCTACACTACGGGACCTATTCTATTTTTAAGAATATATGGGAGTTAACGGGATCGAACCGCTGACCCTCTGCTTGTAAGGCAGATGCTCTCCCAGCTGAGCTAAACTCCCAAAGGGCGGAACCCTGCGGTTCCTGCTGCTAAGCGACTTCCATATCTCACAGGGGGCAGCCCCCAACTACTTCCGGCGTTCTAGGGCTTAACTGCTGTGTTCGG
>NZ_QFAY01000010.1 GCF_017884005.1 Streptococcus panodentis | reverse complement strand
GGAGGTAAGTTTTACATGGACAGACTGAAAGTGGACAATCTCTATCGGCACGGTTTTCAGCTTTATGAGGAACAAATTGCGACCTACCTAAATGAGCATTACAGCGGTATCAGTAAAATAGAGTTTTCTCCGATTTTTATTAGTGGAGGAAAGGGAGAAAGTTTTTTACAAGGCCGTGTAGTTCCAGTGATTTATGATACCTATGGAAATAAAGTCTATCTCAGAAATGATGGTTTTGTTGAGAAGGTTCTTGTGGATTATAGTATGGTATTTGGGACTGATTTGGATTTTAATGTTAATGATGGCTCAGAAATTATTAATCTAAGAGATGATAAAAGAAGACACAATAGTGTTATTTGGGGGGAACCTCTACCTGAAAATTTGAAATGGGTAGACCACGAGACAACAGATGAAGCGATGGATGCTTTTTCTCGTGAGGGACTTCTAAAAGATGTAGAAAAAAATAGTCAAGGCAGTCCTCAAGCTGAGATTGATTATAATCTAGAAATTCGACGAATTGATGAAAGAGAGTTGGATAAATGGAAGTAGCGTGCAATTTATTTAGGGAGAGATGATACGAAGAATTTTCTATATGAACTCCTATCATTTTCTCTCCGTTTTTTTGGTAAAATAAAGATAAAAAGAAAAGGAGGTTTGTATGTCTAAACGAACAAAATCTATTCTTTTATCTTTGCTTTGTTTTTTTGTACTTGTGATAGGAGGTAAGTTTTATATGGACAGAATGAAAGTGGATAATCTCTACCGGCATGGTTTTCAGCTCTATGAAGAACAAATCGCGATCTACCTAAAAGAGCATTACAGCGGTATCAGTAAAATCGAATTTTCTCCTATTTTTATCAGTGGGGGAGGAGGAGAAAGTTTTGTAAATGCTCGTATAGTCCCAGTTGTTTATGATAGTTATGGAAATAAAGTCTATCTTCAAAATGGCAGACCTCTAGATATTGGAGTACCTCGTTATGGAACATTTTCCGGTCTTGAATTAGATTTTGCGTACGGTGGTTCCGAGTTTATTCATTTGTTAAATGATGATAAAGAATATATACAAGCTGATCAGTATCAGCACCTGCCTCCAGAATTAAAGTTAAAGAAGGATGATATCATGGATGAAGTTATGACGGCCTATGTGAATGAAGGACTTCTAAAAGATGTAGAAAAAAATAGTCAAGGCAGTCCCAAAGCTGAGATTGTCTATAATTTAGAAATTAGACGAATTGATGAAAGAGAGTTGGATAAATGGAAGTAGCGTACAATTTATTTAGGGAGAGATGATACGAAGAATTTTCTATATGAACTCCTATCATTTTCTCTCCGTTTTTCTGGTAAAATAAAGATAAAAAGAAAAGGAGGTTTGTATGTCTAAACGAACAAAATCTATTCTTTTATCTTTGCTTTGTTTTTTTGTACTTGTGATAGGAGGTAAGTTTTACATGGACAGAATGAAAGTGGATAATCTCTACCGGCATGGTTTTCAGCTCTATGAAGAACAAATCGCGACCTACCTAAAAGAGCATTACAGCGGTATCAGTAAAATCGAATTTTCTCCCATTTTTATTACTGGTGGAAAGGGAGAAAGTTTTGTAAACGCTCGAATAGTCCCAGTTGTTTATGATAGTTATGGAAATAAAGTCTATCTACGAAATGATGGAGTGCTAGATATGGCAGTGCCAGATTATGGAACCCTTGCTGGTCTTGACTTAAGCTTTAATGTCAATGACGGGTCAGAGATTATCTATCTGCGAAATAATGAACGCGAGTCTGTTAGCTCAGAAGTATATCAACACCTTCCAGAACAGTTAAAGTTACAAAAAGAGAAATTTACGGATGAAGTGATGACTGCTTTTTCTCGTGAGGGACATCTAAAAGGTGTAGAAAAAAATAGTCAAGGCAGTCCCAAGGCTGAGATTATCTATAATTTGGAAATTAGACGAATCGATGAAAGAGAGTTGGATAAATGGAAGTAACACACCAACTTATTTAGGGAGAGATGATACGAAGAATTTTCTATATAAACTCCTATCATTTTCTCTCCGTTTTTATGGTAAAATAAAGATAAAAAGAAAAGGAGGTTTGTATGTCTAAACGAACAAAATCTATTCTTTTATCTTTGCTTTGTTTTTTTGTACTAGTAATAGGAGGTAAGTTTTACATGGACAGAATGAAAGTGGACAATCTCTATCGGCACGGTTTTCAGCTCTATGAAGAACAAATCGCAACCTACCTAAAAGAACATTACAGCGGTATCAGTAAAATCGAATTTTCTCCTATTTTTATCAGTGGGGGAGGAGGAGAAAGTTTTGTAAATGCTCGTATAGTCCCAGTTGTTTATGATAGTTATGGAAATAAAGTCTATCTACGAAATGATGGAGTGCTAGATATGGCAGTGCCAGATTATGGAACCCTTGCTGGTCTTGACTTAAGCTTTAATGTCAATGACGGGTCAGAGATTATCTATCTGCGAAATAATGAACGCGAGTCTGTTAGCTCAGAAGTATATCAACACCTTCCAGAACAGTTAAAGTTACAAAAAGAGAAATTTACGGATGAAGTGATGACTGCTTTTTCTCGTGAGGGACATCTAAAAGGTGTAGAAAAAAATAACCAAGGCAGTCCTCAAGCTGAAATTGTTTATAATTTGGAAATTAGACGAGTGCAGGGAAGAGAGGCTTTCGAATGGCAGTAACACACCAAGACATTCAGTACTTACAGAAAAATACCAAAGATTTTTCAACAGATTCATCTCAAAAAAAAATAGTAAATACGGATACAGGCCAAAAATTTCAAATCATTGACCGCGTGGAGGGGGTCACTCAGGCTATCGCGGCAGCTCCCTTGGATGCCAATGGAGAGCCCATTCTTTCCCAGACCATTGTGACAGTCGCAGGGACCCAGCCAGTTTTTGCCAACCCAATCAGTTCAGACCATTGGGCATCAACCAGCAATGCAATTGGGGGTGCTTATGGGGATGGAATGACAGCTCAGCATGAGGATATTGAAGCTTTTTATCAGCGTGTCCAGAAGATTACAGAAGTAGATGACAAGAAGCTAAACCAGCCGGTCAGGATTTATGCCATGAGTGGTTTTAGTCAGTCAGCGACTCCAGTTGTCAAGGTAGCAGCGGACCATAACGTCCCTATGGTTGTCAATTATACAGACTGGGGTGCTCAGGCTGCTCTCGATAAGGGGAATTTTACTGCCAGTGATTTAGCTTATATCAATCGACATGTTACGACCTATGATGCTAATACGAAAGATACGACCATAATGGATAGTAGCGGTGGACGGATTCCTTACGCTAATATTATTTCCCGTGAAGGAACGCAAGGACTACATTCACCTACAGAAGATCACAACCCTGCAAAATTCTATATTATCGGCAATAGACTGGATACAGAAAAGTATGCTAAGGAAGGAGAGTTTGTATCAGGGATGACTCCAGAGCAGGTGCGTTTGGCAGCTAAGGTAAAAGCTTCTCGCTATCCAAAGGGAGATCAGCATAATGAAGCTTACTTCATTCATGAATATTATGAGACATTTCCGCCCAAGATTGGCAATATGCTGGATTTGGACTGGTATGCTAAGAAGGGGGAATTTTTCGTCGGTATGACGGAGAAGCAGGTACGCAAAGCCGCTAAAATCAAAGCTGAACAGTCACCTATTTGGAATAAGCATGATGAAGAATACTATGTGAAAGAGTACAAGAAGATTTATGGCGATTTTGTACCCGAGGCTGGATACAAGCGCTTGTTGACCATCAATCGTGCGATTGAGACAATTTCTTCGGCTCAGTCTAGAATCTCAAGTCTTAGTGGAAGTCAGTTGATTTATCTACGAAAAGATCTTGTGACTGCAGTTGCGGATTTAGCTGAACAGCAAGGAGCAGAGTTTGAAGCTCAAATCAGTCAAAAGCTGAATGAGTATAAGCAAAATATTGAAGAGAGGGTGTCAGCACTCCAAGCGATAGTTTATAGTACAAGAATCTATTTATCGGATGGAGAGGTGGAATCACTCTTGTCTCAATTTACATTGGAGACTTGCTGGGACAGTGGAATTGAAGAAGCAACTCTAAGTGAGGCAGCTTCTTACAAACAAAAGTTGGATACTTTTGGTTTCAATATACGTCAAGCAGCTGAGAGACTCGAAGAAGTAGATCGTCAAGGAAGTTTACAATTTCGCAGCAAATAGGAGGAACTATGGCAAATCTTAGTAAGATAGAATTAACAGCGAACAATAATTTTATCGAATTGATGAAGGCCCAAGAACGGAAAATGATAAATGCTTTGATTCAATTGCAGAAATCGGAATTGGAAGAACAGTCTAATCTCTTAGCTGCCTGGTTAGCCGAGCAAAAAGCGCAGATGTCTGATTTTGCCGCAGTTACTCTCAAGGGGAGTCTAGAGGGCGGATTTTCAGGGGAAGCTGCTACAGCTGCTGCGGATTATCTGACAAGTATTCCGCAAGCAAATCTGCAAAACCCAATTAAATGAGGAATGCTATGGAAAAGATATTCAAGCTGGAAGAAGTTTACAAGAAAGAAATAAAAAATATAGAGCAAATGGAAGAAGTACTGGATGCTATGAGGACGGATGCTCGGAGAAAGACAGATGCATGGATTGACCAATTGCTTTATTATTCTAGAAATCATTCAACAGATGAGATATACCCAACGCTTAATGAGATGCAGGACAATATGGACCAATTTGATGTATCTATCAGAAAGCATTTTGACACGCTTAGTGAAGAGAGGGAAGAAGTAACGGCTAAATATCGGAAAGATCTGGGACGACTGGAGGAAGAATATTATAAAAGAAAGAAAGCCGAGGATTCTCAACTTTAGCTTGATATATATCCTGCACCAGTGCAGAAGCCTTGTTCGGAAACCATATGTTGTATCAGTTCGCCTTAAGCGGTCGGTACACAAGCAAACGACGGAGTCGTTTCATTGCTAAACAAAAAGACCTCTGCAGCGGCTGACCAAGTCTTCTCCCTGTTAAGAGACGATTTCGTCCTCTGTTTCCCACTATTCAAAGAAAGCAAATGAAAGAAGAATCGTTCCTTTCTGAACAAGTCTAGAATAAAAAATAAAATGGGGATAGATAACGCTGGCTTTTAAGCTTCCTGCAAGTTTTTTATAAGCCTGTCTTAAGTTTCTGGGTTTATACTAAGACCATCAAAACAGAAACGGAGGGCAGTCCAATGACGCCAGAAGCTATTTTATATCACCTACAGCATTTCACCCTTTCAAAATGGAACCCAACTCCATAAGTCCCTGCAGCACTATTATTTAAGTATAAAGTTACAGTAAGAAGTATAAAGCAAGTATAGTATAAAGAATAAACCTCTAAATATTTTTTCATAATTTTTTTCATATAAATCTCCTAATACAATCAAGGGCAGATTCCTAGGAGTCTGCTTCATTCATAACAATGCAACTGTCCCTCTGCTGGCTGGAAAGCAGAGGGGCTTTTTGTGCAGACTGCAGAGACAGCGGGCTAGGTGATTGATACTTTTCGAAAATTTCCTCAAACCACATCAGTCCCAACAGTCTGGGGACTAAAAAGGTTTGGGGAACCTTTTTAGCCCGAGCCTGAAAATAGGAAAGCGAGGGGAGGTTTGGGGAACCTTTTTAGCCCGATCCTGAAAACAGGAAAGCGAGGGAGGTTTGGGGAACCTTTTTAGCCCGAGCCCAGAAATAAGATGGTGAGACAGGCTGCAGATGAGAGGCTGTCCCAGCTTCAAATGGCTGTACTTTAGAGACTTCCTCACGGAAGTTTTGTTCATCAGCTCAAAACCTCCGCCGGACTATTTAATCTATCTGCGTTGGTTTGTCTTGTCAGCATTCTCATCGCTCGAGTGTGAGCTCTGGTCTTTTTGACGTTTGGCAAAGTCTACAAAGCGAAATTTATCGAGCTTGTGCCGGCTTTCGGTATACTGAAATTGGCGGCCGTCAGCCAGATAGACCTGCGATTTGACCGATACGATATGCTGGTCCTTGCCCAGATCCATGAGAATCTTATCCCGGTCATTGGCATGGTCAATGGTAAATTCTTTTTTGGCGTAGGCGATGTCCAGGCCAAGGTTGTTTTCCAGATAGTCATAAATGGACTTTTCACCGATTTCCCGGGTCAGATGGGGGATAATCTCCTTATCCAGATAGTCAATGTCAAGGACAGACACCACTTCGTCGACGATACGCTGGCGGATGATCCGCCAGACCAGCCGATAGGGAGGAAAGCCAGTGACACTGGAAAGCTTTTGATCCACTGTGATTTTTTCCAGACTGACGACATTGGTCTTTGAGTGCATCCCATACTGGCAGACCAGCTCCTGATAGCTGGTCAGTCTGGACACTGGAAAGTCAAACTGCTCCCGCTTGATGACTTTGGAGCCTTGTCCGCGGACCTTTTCAATCAGCCCTTCCTCCTGCAGCAAGGCCAGCGCCTTTCGCACTGTATCGCGGCTGACCTGATAATCATGAACCAGCTGGTGCTCACTGGGCAGGAAGTCTCCGATTTGGTATCTTTCTTCCAAAATATCTTGCTCAATCTGTTTAAATAATTGTTTGTATTTTTTCATGTCTTCTCCACTTGTATTCTTTTTTGCATACAACCTAGAAAATTTTACCAAATATTCCGCCGTTTTTCAACAAACAACTTGCATACAACTTTGGTATCGGTTACAATATTGTTTAGAAACTTGTTAGGAAACTAACGAAGATAAAAAAATAAGGAGAGTGCTGGATTTTCATTCAGCCAGTAGTCAAATGGGAAAATTTGAAAAGGATGCCAAAGATTTGCTGGAAGCAATCGGCGGCAAAGAGAATGTCACAGCTGTTAGCCACTGTGCGACTCGTATGCGCTTTGTCCTTGGTGATGACAAGAAGGCTAAAGTCAAAGCCATTGAAGCCATTCCTGCTGTAAAAGGGACCTTTACCAATGCCGGTCAGTTTCAAGTCATCATTGGCAATGATGTGCCGATTTTTTTCAATGACTTTGTCGCTGTATCAGGCATTGAGGGAGTCTCTAAGGAAGCAGCCAAGTCTGCTGCCAAGAGCCATCAAAATCCGGTGCAGCGGGTCATGACAACACTGGCTGAAATTTTTACACCGATTATCCCAGCCCTGATTGTCGGTGGTTTGATTCTGGGCTTCCGCAATGTGCTGGAAGGGGTTCAGATTCAAGCCCTGGGCCAAAAAATGATTGATGGGGTAGCCCAGTTTGCCAAAGACGGTGAGCCTATTTACAATACGATTGTCGATGTTTCTAAATTCTGGAGTAATGTCAATGACTTTCTTTGGCTGCCGGCACAAGCTGTCTTTCATTTCTTGCCGGTAGGCATCACCTGGTCTATAGCTCGTAAGATGGGGACCAGTCAGATACTGGGAATTGTGTTGGGGATTTGTTTGGTCTCACCGAATTTGCTGAATGCCTATGATGTAGCTACTACTTCTAAAGAGATAATTGCTGAACAGTATACTTGGTACTTTGGCCCTCTTGAGTTCCATAAATTTGGTTATCAAGGACAGGTTATCCCTGCCTTGTTAGCAGGTTTGTCTCTTTCTTATTTAGAAATCTTCTGGCGTAAGCGAATTCCAGAGGTCATTTCTATGATTTTCGTCCCTTTATTGTCTCTGGTGCCTGCCTTGATTTTGGCACATACTATCTTAGGACCGTTTGGCTGGTGGGTTGGTCAAGGCCTGTCTAAAGTTGTATTTGCTGGTTTGACAGGGTCATTTAAATGGCTCTTTGGAGCAGTTTTTGGTGCACTTTATGCCCCATTTGTTATTACTGGTCTTCACCATATGACCAATGCTATCGATACTCAGCTAGCCAATGACTATGGCGGAACTGCTCTCTGGCCAATGATTGCCCTGTCCAATATCGCCCAAGGTTCGGCAGTCTTGGCTTACTATTTCATGAAGCGCAAGAATGAAAAAGAGGCACAGATTTCTCTTCCGGCAGCGGTTTCCGCTTATCTGGGGGTCACTGAGCCAGCCCTTTTTGGGGTGAATGTCAAATATACCTATCCATTGATTGCGGGAATGATTGGTTCTTCCATTGCTGGTATTTTGTCCCTGACCTTCAATATCACAGCAACGGGTATCGGTGTCGGTGGTTTGCCTGCCATTCTCTCTATCCAAGCCAAATATTGGCTGCCCTTTATCCTAGTCATGCTGGTTGCGATTGCGGTTCCAATGTTTCTGACTTTCTTCTTCCACAAGACAGGATTCCTGACCAAGACAGAAGAGGATCCAGAACTGCAGGCTGAGTTTGCAGCGCAGGAAGAAGCGGAATTTTCCGCCCCGGCTGAGGAAGCAGCGGCACAGGAAGTGTCTGTTCTCAGCCCGCTGGCTGGTGAAGTTAAGGAATTGAGCCAAGCTGCGGACCCCGTCTTTGCTCAAGGAGTGATGGGGCAAGGTGTGGTCATCATCCCTAGCGAGGGTGAGTTGGTATCACCGGTCGATGGCAAGGTGACTGTCCTCTTTCCAACCATGCATGCAGTCGGCATCCAGTCGGACCAAGGAGCGGAGATTCTGATGCATATCGGCATGGATACGGTCAATCTTGAAGGCAAAGGATTTGAAGGCCATGTAGCCCAAGGAGACAGGGTCAAGGCCGGCGATAAATTGATTTCCTTTGATATGAAGGCAATTAAGAAAGCTGGCTATGTGACAGAGACTCCGGTCATTATCACCAACCAAGATCAATACCAGACGGAGCCAGTAGGTGAGCTTCCGCGCGTGGTAGAGCGAGGCAGTCAGCTGATGACCGCCAAACCGCTTTAAAGAGCAATGGATGAACCATAAAAAGGGATGGGAGCTTTGAGCGCTGTCCCTTTTCTCAAAAGAAAAAGGAGAAAACATGACACTTGATAAAACAAAGGTCGTTTACCAAATTTATCCCAAGTCTTACAAAGACACGACTGGAAACGGTGTGGGCGACCTGCAGGGAATTATTGAGAAGCTGCCTTATCTGAAGGAGCTGGGGATTGACATGGTTTGGCTCAATCCTTTCTATCCCAGCCCGCAGCGGGACAACGGCTATGATATTTCTGATTACACCGCCGTCAATCCGCTTTTTGGCGATATGGCAGACTTTGAAGAAATGGTGCGGGTCGGAAAGGAACATGGAATCGACTTTATGCTGGATATGGTGCTCAATCACTGCTCTATCGAGCATGAGTGGTTCCAGAAGGCTCTGGCTGGCGACCCCTACTATCAGGATTTCTTCTTTATTCAGGATCGGCCGACCGATTGGCTGTCCAAGTTCGGCGGCAGCGCCTGGGCTCCCTTTGGTGATACCGGCAAATACTATCTGCATCTCTATGATGTGACGCAGGCGGATCTCAACTGGCGCAATCCTCACGTCCGCGGGGAGCTGTTTAAGGTAGTCAATTTCTGGCGGGACAAGGGCGTCAAGGGCTTCCGCTTTGATGTCATCAATGTGATTGGCAAGGATGCCGTTTTAGAAGACTGCCCTGAGCATGACGGCAAGCCGGCTTATACGGATAAGCCCATTACCCACGATTACCTGCACATGCTCAATGAAGCAACCTTCGGTCAGGACGGCTCCTTTGTCACTGTCGGGGAAATGAGCGCTACGACCATTGAAAACTGTATTCTTTACACGGCTCCGGACCGTCACGAGCTGTCCATGGCCTTTAATTTTCACCATCTGAAAGTGGACTATGAAGCCGGTCAGAAATGGACCCTCAAAGCTTTCGACTTTGAGGAACTGAAGCATCTTTTCCATACTTGGGGCAGGGAAATGAGTGAGCATGACGGCTGGTCCGCCCTTTTCTGGAACAATCACGATCAGCCGCGGGCCCTGAATCGTTTTGTTGATGTGGAACACTTCCGCAATGAGGGAGCGACCATGCTGGCAGCCAGCATTCATCTGTCCCGCGGAACACCTTATATCTATATGGGTGAGGAAATCGGCATGATTGACCCAGAGTATGACTCAATGGATGATTATGTGGATGTGGAGTCCACCAATGCTTACCAGAGCTTGCTGGCTGCTGGACAATCGCCAGAGGAGGCTTTCCGGATTATCCAGGCCAAATCCCGCGACAATTCTCGGACACCGATGCAGTGGGACGACTCGCCCAATGCCGGTTTTACGACCGGCCAGCCTTGGCTCAAGGCCGGCAAGTCTTATCCGCAGATTAATGTGACCAAGGAGCAAGACGGGCCGATTTTCACTTTTTATCAGAAGCTGATTGCCCTGCGCAAGGAGCTGCCCTTGATTGCGGAGGGCAGTTACAGTCCGGCCTATGAAGACAGCCCGCAGATCTATGCTTTTGAACGTCATTTGGCCGGTCAGAAGCTTCTGGTGCTCAATAACTTTTATCCGGATCCGATTACAGTGGACATTTTACCTGATTATCAGAATGCACAGGTCCTGCTGTCAAACTACGGTGAGAGCCAAGCAGGTCAGGTGATGACCCTCAAACCTTATGAGACGCTGGCCTTATTCCTCCCTTAGCACATGCAGAAGCTTAAAAAATTTTTTCTGATTTCAGTGAGTGGTTAAGGTTTTTTTAAGAATTCTATTTTATACTGAAAGTATCAAATGAAGACCTCCTAACTTTATTTGATTAAACAGGCTGTGGATAATCTCCCCACCTGAATCCTAAAACTTTTTCATAATAATCTCCCTAAAAGAGCCGCCCAATCAGGCGGCTTTTTTCTTTATCAGCAACGCACCCTGCAGCTTTATTCGAAGGAAGCGTACAAGATCATTTCGGTTTCAGGGGGATTTCTCGGTCCTTTTCCGATCTGTTGTAAAACAATGAAAATGAAACTGAAAAACAGTTTGTTTTCTAAAAAATAGGCAAATTGTGCATATTTTAGGCTGATACATGTTATAATATAGTTAGTTATAAAACGTTTTCAGATTCAAGAGGTTGTGCCATGGTTGATAAAAGAGTCGAAGAAGCAGTTGATTATGGAAAGGTGACGGGCATGGTCCACTCCACCGAAAGTTTCGGGGCGGTTGACGGACCGGGCATTCGGTTTATTGTCTTCTTGCAGGGCTGCCATATGCGCTGCCAGTACTGCCACAATCCCGATACCTGGGAAATGGAGACCAATAAATCCCAGCTGCGGACGGTGGATGATATTTTACAGGAAGCCCTGCGCTACAAGGGCTTTTGGGGCAATAAAGGCGGGATCACGGTCAGCGGTGGGGAGGCTCTGCTGCAGATTGACTTTCTGATTGCCTTTTTCACCAAGGCCAAAGAATTGGGCATCCACTGTACGCTGGATACCTGTGCTCTGCCTTTCAGAAATACTCCCCGCTATCTGAAGAAGTTTGACAAGCTGATGGCTGTGACGGATCTGGTCCTGCTGGACATCAAAGAAATCAATGATGCCCAGCATAAAATCGTGACCAGCCAGACCAATAAGAATATTCTGGCTTGTGCTCAATACCTGTCTGACATTGGCAAGCCTGTCTGGATTCGGCACGTTCTGGTGCCGGGGCTGACGGACCGCGATGACGATTTGATAGAATTGGGCAAGTTCGTCAAAACACTGAAAAACGTTGATAAATTTGAAATTCTGCCTTACCATACCATGGGAGAATTTAAGTGGCGGGAGCTGGGCATTCCTTATTCTCTTGAAGGGGTCAAGCCGCCAACAGCGGACCGGGTTAAAAATGCCAAGGAACTGATGCAGACTGAGTCCTATACCGAGTACATGAACCGAGTGCACAATAGTTAGATTAGAGGAGGCTGAAACCAAGGCCTCCGGTCTCTCAATGAAAACAGCCATCACTGAATACTGCAGCAGCTGATTGGCTTTTTTGTTTGCTTTTTGAGCTCAGCAGAAGGTCCTTGACAAAACTTTGTTTTCTGTATCTGTCATGTCAACAGTCTCTCGGACTTGACGAAAGCCGGGAACTGCGTTCCCTTTATCCGCAACCTTCAACAGTCTGCTAGACTGTTAAAGCAAGGCGAGCTAACAAAGTCATAAAAGATAAACGAAATGACGATACCCTTACTCAGCCTCCAGTCCTCCGGACTGTGGAGGCACGCGGGCTGGGACAGTGAAATGGAGACTTGGTCTGCTGATTTCTGTCCCCCCGCCTTTTCTTTTGCAAAATTTCTGTCTATTTTTGTGAAAAAGCTTAAAATATGCTAAAATAAGGGATATAAAAGTTTAAGAGGTAAAGACATGTCTAAAATTTTAGTTTTCGGTCATCAAAATCCTGACTCAGATGCCATCGGGTCTTCCTACGCTTTTGCCTATCTGGCTCGTCAAGCTTATGGTCTGGATACAGAGGCAGTGGCACTTGGAGAGCCTAATGAAGAAACGGCCTTCGTTTTGGAAACTTTCGGTGTTGCAGCACCGCGCGTGATCACTTCTGCCAAGGCCGAGGGGGCTGAGCAGGTCATCCTGACAGACCACAATGAATTCCAGCAGTCTGTCGCTGACATTGCAGATGTGGAAGTCTACGGTGTTGTTGACCACCACCGTGTGGCCAACTTTGAAACAGCCAGCCCCCTTTATATGCGCTTGGAGCCTGTGGGTTCGGCTTCCTCTATCGTTTACCGTATGTTTAAGGAGCATGGTGTGGCTGTACCCAAGGAAATCGCCGGTCTCATGCTGTCTGGTTTGATTTCGGATACCTTGCTGCTCAAATCCCCAACCACCCATCCGACGGACAAGGACATTGCCCCAGAGTTGGCAGAATTGGCCGGAGTTGATTTGGAAGAGTACGGCTTGGCCATGCTGAAGGCCGGCACCAATCTGGCCAGCAAATCAGCTGAGGAGCTCATTGATATTGATGCCAAGACCTTTGAGCTGAATGGAAACAATGTCCGTGTGGCTCAGGTCAATACAGTTGATATTGCAGAAGTTTTGGATCGCCAGTCAGAGATTGAAACAGCTATTGCTAAGACCAATGCTGAAAACGGCTATTCTGACTTTGTCCTCATGATTACCGATATTGTCAACTCAAATTCTGAAATTTTGGCCGTTGGCAGCAACACGGACAAGGTAGAAGCAGCCTTTGGCTTTGTTCTTGAAAACAATCATGCTTTTCTGGCTGGTGCCGTTTCCCGTAAGAAACAGGTCGTGCCGCAGCTGACAGAAAGTTTTAACGCTTAATACTCTTCGAACTTCTCTTCAAACCAGGTCAGCGCCGCCACCTCAAAGCCTCCGCTGGATCTTTTTGACACTTCCTAGCGGAAGTTTCATTCACCAGCTCAAAACCTTCCCGGAAGCTTTTGAGCAGCTAGCTCCGATTTCAGCAGTATTGAAACGATTATTTGCAATGTTGCTAAAACAGTACAGAGTTAGAAAAAGACCTGTGGGATTTCTCTTGACAGGAGGAGCAGATGCTGCCATCCTGTCTGCTCCTGCCTCGTTTGCTGCTGATGTTCTTTGATTATAAAGAGAAAAGAAACAAAACAAGATTCTAAAAGGGTCTTGTTTTTTTGGCGGCATTTTTCCTAACGGTTAGGAAAAAATCTTCTTTTCCATTTTTTAAGAGAAATGTTATAGTAAATATATAATCTTTTCCTTGTCTCCTGCTCCATGAAAATCGAAACAGGGGGGCATTGGCGCTAAAGCGTCTGATGAACTGTGCAGAGGAGATGCTGGTTGATCAAAGTCAACAGAATCTCTCCCAACCACTGCGGCTTGCAATCAAACGATAGAAATAGACGAAGTTGGGCACTGTTGCCCCAGCCTATCGTTTAAGGTACAGAACGATAGGGCAGCGAGCTGCTCAAATAGTCCAGTGGACTATTTGAGGCGGTGGATAGAGCTTCCGCTAGGAAGTCTCAAAAGCGTAAGGCTGATGCAAACTTCGCTTGCCTTATCCACAACCTTTCTACCTCACTATCTTATTTCTAAGTTCGGACTGGCGGTGGGACAGAACTAAATTTTTAAAAATTTAGTTCGTCGTCTCAGCCCCGCGAGGATGATTAGGAGCTTTTTGGAGTCTAAAAGACGAACAAAAAGTCCAATCAGCTACCGCGTCAAGAGTTTTTTACCAAAACAAAGCGAAACTGAAGGACCTTTTATACGGTATCTTCCAAAAGATGCATCCCTCTGTGGGTGAGGACACAGCCATCATGGGAGTCTGTCTCAGCCTCTCCCTTCACTCTTTTGTTTCTAAGCTCAGGCTGAAAAGATTCCCCAAACCTTTTCACTCCCAGCCCGCGAGGCTCTCACAGTCTACTAGACTGTTAAAGCAAAGCGAGTCAACGACGGAATAAAAGATAAACTAAATGACAATATACGGTATCGGATCAAAGATTCTCCCGTTTGCGGGTGAGGGCGCGCCATCGTAGGAGTCTGCCCCACTCTCTGATATTCACAGAGTCAGGAAATAAGAACGGCAAGGATAGAGGCAAATCTGATTCAGCGGAGGTTTATATGCTGAAAAAACGGCAGTCTTATATTATTGATATTTTGCATGATCAGGACCAGTGGCTGACAGGGAAATCTCTGGCCCAGATGCTCCAGGTGTCCGACCGCACTATTCGATCGGATATTGATGCGATTAACCGGGAGTACCAACAGGAAATAATCCTGTCTAATAAGCGTCTAGGCTACAGGCTGGACAGCTCAGCCTTCTCAGCAATGGAAATCCAGCCCAATCATGTCATCCCGCAGACACCTCAGGAGCGCAGTATTTGGATTGTGAAAGAACTGCTCTTTCATTCTCAGGAACTTAATCTGTTTGAACTGGAAAACCGGGTTTTCGTCAGCGGCTACTCCATTGACAATGACCTGCAGCGTATCAGGAAAATGATTCGGCATTATCGTTTGGAAATCAAGCGTTCCAAGAATTTTATCCGGCTGGTGGGAGAAGAGGATGAGAAACGCCGGCTCTACCGGCAGCTTCTGACGGACGAGGTGCAGGGCAATTTTACCAATCTGTCCAGTCTGGCCACTCTTTTTGTCCATTTTGACTTTCTGCGAATGGCTGATCTGTTTACTGACATTTGCTCTGAGTATCCGTATCAGATCAAGGAGTCTCTTTTTCCCATTGTCATGATCCACGCTGGGGTTGCAATCGAAAGGATTCTAAATGGCAATTATATGGAGGAGATGGACCTGCCCAGAGAGGATTTTGACCAGACAGCTGAATACCGAATCTCCCATACCTTTTTTGAGCAGGTGTCCAAGGTCTGCCGGCTGGCTCTGGTTGAGAGTGAGATTATCCGTTTTGCCCTGCTTCTGTGCAGCTGCAATAAGCAGCAGGATTTCATGCAGGAAGAAGAACTGACAGCCATTGTCAAGAATGTTCTCAGGAAGATTGATGAGAATTTTGACATTGATCTTTCAGCCGATCAGGTCTTGCTGAGCGGACTGGCCAATCATTTTTCCTCGCTCTTGGAGCGGCAGCGGACCCAGACCCAGATGTCCAATGTCTACCTGAGAGAAATCAAGCGTCAGTACCCGCTTATATTTGAGATGGCTGTCCATGCAGGAGAAGTGCTGAGCGGAGAGCTGGGACATAAAGTGGAGGAGAATGAACTTTCTTTCATCGCCCTGCATTTGGGAGCAGCCTATGACCGAGTCAACAGTCCCAGCAAGTATCGGGCCCTGCTCATTATTCCTCACAATCAGCTGCTGGCCAAGCCTTTTACCGATAAGCTCCATCAGCGCTTTGAGGATCGGATGAGCATTGTCTTTCAGTACTCGTTTTTTGATGAGCGGCAGGTTGAGGCTTTGGCTCCTGATATGATTATTTCCACAGCGGCCCTCAAGCACCGGCTGTCCATTCCGACCCTGCAGCTGTCTTTGCTCTTTGGTTATGAGGATGAAAGCAAGGTGTTCCAGCTTTTAAATCAGCTGGACCGGGAACGCTATCATGAGCAATTTCACAAGATGATGGAGCATTTGGTTCAAAAGAAATTATTTTACCGGGAAGAGAGTGTAGCGAACAGCAGGGAAGCGATTGCCTTTCTCTGTGATCAGCTGATTGGGCAGGGACTGGCCGATGAGGCCTATAAGGCTGATGTGCTCAAAAGAGAAGGGATTTCAGCGACCTCCTTTTATCAGGGCTTTGCTGTACCGCATGCCATGGAGCGCTCAACCAGCGAATCCTGTATTGCTACTCTGACCTTGGACAAGCCTATACACTGGGGGAATTTTGAGGTCAGACTGGTCATTCTTTTAGCGATTCGGGAAGTAGACAGCCAGCTGATGCGCATTTTCTTTGACTGGCTGTCCAGTTTGGTCATGGATCCGCAAAAGCTGACAGCCTTGGTCAATTCCCGCAGTCAGGAAGAATTTATGGCCAATTTATTTCAGTGACAGAGAATATTTCCGGTTATTAGGAAAGAATGTTCTGCCAAAAGTGCAGAACAGATGTTTATAATAAAAGTATCAGGTAGAGGAGAAGTAAGATATGAATGATGTGCAATTAGCCAGCTTCCAGATTATTTCAGCCGTCGGAGCAGCCAAATCTTACTATATTGAGGCTATCCGTGCTGCGGAAAAAGGAGCCTTTGCGGAAGCAGCAGAAAAAATGAAAGAGGGCAGGGCAGCCTACAAAGAAGGACATGATGTTCATTTCAAGCTCCTGCAGGGTGAAGCCGGCGGAGACAGCCAGCTGCTGTCCATTCTGCTGGTGCATGCCGAAGATCAGCTCATGTCGGCCGAAACGATTCAGCTGCTGGCAGAGCAGATGATTGCTACCAACCAACGTCTTTATAAATTGGAAAAACAATAAACGACTGTGTTCGCAGAGAATACAGCTGTAATACTTTTTCTGTTCTATACTCTATGAACATCATTGGCAAAGTAGACAGGAGCCGCCAGCTCAAAAGCTCCGGCGGAGGTTTTGAGCTGGCGGATAGGACTTTGATAGAAGCCTCAAAAGCAAGGCTTTGATCAGCTCACTGACGCGTGTGATGTTCATCGTTTGACTATAAGAGAGGAGTCGTCTAATGAAGAAGATTTATTTATTTTGCAGTGCCGGTATGTCCACCAGTATGCTGGCCAGCAATATGCAGGGAATTGCCAATGAGCACCGGCTGCCCATAAAAGTTGCAGCTTTTCCGCATGACAAGCTGGAAGAGATTCTGGCCGACGACCGGCCGGACTGCATTCTGCTGGGGCCTCAGGTCAAATACATGTATGAGGAAACAGTGGACAAATTCGGCAGTCAGGGCATTCCGATCCATGTCATTGATCAGGCAGACTATGGCATGATGAATGGCGAAAGAGTGCTCAAAAGCGCGATAAGATTGATCAAAGAAAATAAATCAGTTTCTTGAGGAAAGGATTTCTTATGATGATAAAGCAGTTAGAAAAATTTTTGGTGCCGCTTGCAGAGGCTATCGGAAAGAACAAGTATCTGGTGTCCATTCGCGATGGTTTTCTGGTCACTACTCCGCTCTTGATTGCCGGTTCCATCTTTCTCCTGATTGGGGAGTTCCCGATTCCGGCTTGGACAGACTGGCTCAATTCTGTCATTGTAGATCAGAAAGCGGGTCTTACCTTGGCGGCCTTCATTGAAAAGCCGTCCAGCGCTACTTTCTCCATTATGGCTGTTTTTGCCGTTGTGGCTATTGCCTATTCCTTTGCCAAACAGCTGAAGACCAATGCAATTTTTGCTTCGGTGGTTGCGGCCATGAGCTGGTTTCTGCTGGTTCCTTATCTGGTAGAAGGGACCAATCAAATCGGCGGCAAGGAAGTCGCTGTCAATCTGCCCGGTATTCCGCTTGCCTGGTCTGGAGCCAAGGGGATTTTTGTTGGCATCCTGATAGCTTTCGCAACCGTCCATCTCTATGCCTGGGTTGAGAAAAAAGGCTGGGTCATCAAAATGCCGGCCGGTGTTCCGCCGACAGTTGTCGAGTCCTTTGCGGCTCTGATTCCGGTTACGATTGTCATGACGGCAGTCTTTGTTCTCAATCTTATCTTTGGCTTCTTGGGCACTAATGTGTTTCAAATCATCTTTGACTTCCTGCAAACCCCGATGGTCAATCTGGGCGGTACCTTGGGAGCTTCTCTGACCGCTTTCTTCTTTAACGGCCTTTTCTGGTTCTTTGGTATTAATGGCGGAGCAGTTGTGGGAGCGGTTTATGGTCCGGTCTTGGCGACGCTGTCACTGGATAATATTGAATTCTTTAAAACAGGAGCGGGGACACCGCACATCATCAACGGCCAATTCCAAGATTTGTTTGCAGTATTTGGCGGTGCAGGTTCCACCCTGTCGCTCATTATCGCTATGCTCATTTTCTGCAAGTCCAAACGAATCACCAATCTGGGCAAACTGTCGCTGATTCCGGGAATTTTTGGTATTAATGAGCCGATTATCTTCGGTTTGCCTATCGTTCTCAATCCCGTTATGATCCTGCCCTTTATGCTGGTACCGATGTTTAATATTCTGGTGTCCTATACAGCAATGTCTATCGGTCTTGTGCCCATCTGCAATGGGGTTACCATTCCTTGGACTACGCCGCCGATTATCTCAGGTTTTCTGGCAACGGACTGGCGCGGAGCTGTTCTGCAGGCTATCCTGATTGCTGCCGGAGTTCTCATCTATATGCCTTTTATCAAAGCTATGGACAAGCAGTACCTGCAGGATGAAGTGACTGCTGCAGAAGAAAATGCTGCTGATGACATTGATTTGGATGATTTGTCTTTTGATGATTTATAGGAGGGTGATGTGAAAGTTCTCATGATTTATGATCAGATCCAGGCGGGAGCCGGTATCAAGGATGACCGGATGGTGCCCTTGGGTCTAAATAAAGGAGCTACGGGACCCGCAGTTATGATGGCCCCTTATCTCAAGCGTATAGACGGCCATGTGCAGGCCTGTCTCTACTGTGGAGATGGCTATTATGAAGCCAATCCGGATGAAGTCAACCGCAAACTGTGCGCTATGGTAGACAAGCTGCAGGCTGATATAGTCATCTGCGGCCCCTGCTTTGACTATCAGGGGTATGCCCAGATGGCAGCTCAGGTGGCCAAGGCGGTCAATGAAAAAACCAAAGCCAAGGCGCTGGCAGCGATGGCTCAGGAATGCGGCCAGGTGATAGGGGCTTACAAGGATCGGCTTCCTATTGTCAGAATGCCTAAAAAGGGCGCGGCCGGACTCAATCAGTCTCTGGAAACAATCTGTGATTTGGCCTATGCTCTTTATCACAGGGAGGATGAAGCTGCTTTAATCGGAGAATACTGCTATTGATGACTCTTGGATTGAAAAATGCTGTTCTCGTCTTCCCTCAGAAGATTGATGACCAGCCACTTTATACTCTTCGTAATCTCTTCAAACCACCTCAGCACTAACAGTCTGGTGGAGTAAAAAGATCCGGGGGACTGATATGTGAGAGGGGATGCAGCAAAGGCGGTTTGTATCAAAAACCTGCAGAATCTGTTTTTGGAAAATTTATTTAAAAAGATGCAAAGGAGAAGGCATGAGAAAATTGGGAGTGTCCGTTTATCCCGGACACAGTGATATAGACGATATTTTAGCTTACCTGCAGCTGGCGGCTGGTTATGGATTTTCCAGAGTTTTTACCTGTCTGCTGTCGGTCGGCAATCATGAGCAGACTCTTGCTGATTTCAGGCGGGCTGTCGGCCGGGCCAGAGAGCTGGGGATGGAAGTTTTTGCTGATGTAGACTTGAGTGTCTTTGAGAAGTTAGATTTAAAACCGGATCATTTGGACTTTTTCAAGGAGCTGGGGCTGACAGGCATTCGCTTGGACGGCGGTTTTTCCGGCCGTGAGGAAGCGGCTATGAGCTTTAACCCGCAGGGCCTGCTGGTTGAGCTCAATATCAGTATTGAAAACCGCTATCTGGAAAATATTGCAGCCTATCAGCCCAAGCTGGAGCAGCTTATCGGCTGCCATAATTTCTACCCACATCGCTATACAGGCCTGTCGGTGGAGCATTTCCTGAAGACGACCAAGCGCTATAAGGCTTTGGGACTGCGGACAGCTGCTTTTGTCAATTCTAAAGCAGCCAGAACGGGTCCTTGGCCGGTCGAAGAAGGACTTTGTACGCTGGAGCTGCATCGGGACTGGGACATTACCAGCGCTGCCAAATGGCTCTGGGCGACTGATCTGATAGACGACGTGATGATTGCCAATGCTTTTGCCAGCGAGCAAGAGCTGCAGGCACTGAGCGAGATAGACCCTTATCTCCTGACCTTGGACTGTCAGCTGGCGGAGGGGATTTCCGGCCTCGAAAGACAGATTGTGCTGGAGGAGCCGCATCAGGTTCGGGGAGACAGGTCTGATTATGTTCTGCGCTCCTCCCAAAGCCGCATTACCCACCGGAAGGATTATTTTGAGCCGCATGATGCGCTGCCTATTGACAGGGGGGATATCCTGATTGATAATTCTCTCTATACTAAGTATGCAGGTGAGCTGCAGCTGGCCTTGCTGCCTATGAAAAATTTCGGCAAGACCAATGTAGTCGGACGGGTTTTGGAGCATGATTTGCCCCTGTTGGATTGGTTCAAGTCTTGGCAGAAATTCCAATTTAGAGAAAAGAAAGAGCAGTGAGAGCTGCCAGAGAAGACCCTGTATTCATGAAGTCGGTACGATGATTCATGGCTGCAGGGTCTGAGATGTTTGGGGGAACATTCTTCAACTCAATTACATAAGCATTGCCTTGCTCTGACAGTCTGAGGGATCTTTCCAGCTTGATTCTGGAAAGAAAAGAGTGAAGGGATCTAAAAATTTTCAAGATAAGCTTCTGTTCTGCCGTCTTTTTATGCTACAATAGGACTTGACCAATTTGAAATGAGAATGAGTGAAAGCTATGATAACCGTCATCAACCCCAGCCGCTTGACCCGGCAGCCTTTTTTTCAGGAACTGGTCCACTATCTGGATATTCATGAAGGAGCCATCCTGCGGCAGATTAAGCGGGATTTTGCCCATGTGGCCCATCTCGACCGCTCCATGGAGGACTATATCAGGGAAGGCTATATCCGAAGGGAGAACAAGCGCTATTTCCTGCAGCTGCCTTTTTTGGAAAATCTGGCGGACCTGCACTTGGATCAGGAAGTCTTTGTCCGGGATAACAGTCCGCTCTATCAGGAGCTCTTGGAGCTGCGCTTTGAGACGCAGATTGCGAATGAAACCAACGCCGCTCTCTTAATCGAAGAAACGGATTTTGCCCGCGAACGGCTGACTTTGGCGAATTACTTTTACAAGATGCAGCGGCAGTATCCCCTGTCTGAGGAGCAAAAGCCGCTCTATGCTGTGTTGGGCGATGTCAATCCTCAGTATGCTCTCAAATACATGACGGCTTTTTTATTGAAATATGTCCGCAAAGATGAACTCCTGCAGAAAAGGCGGGATATTTTCGTAGACAGTCTGCTGATTCTAGGCTATATCAGGCAGAATGAAGCCGGCAAATATGAGCTGCAGCTGGACTTTGACAGGGAAAGGCTGATTTTTTACAGCAAATCTTCTGAGCAAAATCATTGACTGGAGACTGATAAAATCTTATACTATTGGAAACGGTCACAAGAACCGGAATAGAACGGAGGCAGTTTTATGTCATTAGAAGAAAAATTTGATCAAGCCAAGGGCGCAGTCAAAGAAGGTTTTGGAAAAGTCACAGGCGATACTAAAACAGAAGCTGAGGGAGCCGTTGAAAAAACGGCTGCCAAGGTGAAAGAAGTTGCCCAAGATGTCAAAGGAGCTGTCGAAGGAGCCGCTGAAGGCCTTAAAAACAGCTTCAGTAAGGATAAATAAAAAAATAGGAGCGGGACAGAGCTAAATTTGAAAAAATTTAGTTCTTGGTCCTGCTCCTATTTTTGTGTCTGCCAGAGGAGGTAGAGGAAATAAGGGGCCCCGATAATGGAAATGATAATACCGGTCGGAATAGCAGTGCCTATCAGAAAGGCCCGCGTTATCGTATCCGCAATGGTCATTATGAGGGCCCCCAGCAGCATGGCTGCCGGAAAAAGAAGGCGATGATCATTCGGCAGAAAGCGCTTGCTGATATGACTGGCCAGCATGCCGATAAAAGCAATATTGCCAGCCAGCGACAGGCTGAAGGCTACTAAGGCACTGGCCAAGAGAAGCAGCAGCAATCGCTCTCTCTTGAGATGAAGGCCCAGTCCTAGAGCAGTTTCATCATTCAGACTGAGGATATTGAGCTGATAGGCCCGCTGGTAGGTCAGAAACCAGAGCAGCAGCAGGACAGGCCCTGCAATGGCCAGACTTTCCCAGTTGTTCCCCGTGATTTTCCCAGCCAGCCAGCTGACCACATAGGTCAGTTTGTTTTGATTGACCCGGCCGGTAATCGCAATCATGCTGGAGGACAGGATAGCGGACAGGGTCACGCCGGAGATGATAATCTTGACAGGACGGATGGCCTGTCCTTTCTGATGGGAAATCAGATAGGTGACGGCTACGGTCAGCATACCGCCCAGCATGGCGACGAAGGGCAGGTAGCGAATGTAAAGAGGGTCGGTGACTTCCAGCTGGCTGATAGCCAGTGTAATGACCACTCCGGCACCGGCGTTGATGCCCAAGGTCCCAGAGTCAGCCAAGGGATTTCTGCTAAAGGTCTGCAGAAGGACGCCGCTCATGCCCAGAGATGCCCCGGCCAGCAGGCAGACCAGCAATCGGGGAAGGCGGATTTCTCCCATAATGAACTGAAGACTGCTGTCACCGCTTCCCAGCAGATAGCGTACAGTATCACTGAGATTGAACTGCTGGTCTCCCAAAGACAGGGAGAGGATGAAAACCAGCAGGGTGAGCAGACTGAGACTGCCTAAGACCAGAAGCAGACTGTTCTTATTTCTCATAGAAGGCCCCCTTTCTCATCAGCCAGAGAAAGACCGGCAGGACGATCAGGCTGATTAGGGCGCTCAGCGGCAGTCCGGCCAAGTGGAGAGCGGCAAAGTCACAGAGGAGCAGAAAAAAAGCTCCCAGCAGACTGGTCAGGGGCAGGATCCTCCGATAGTCCTTTCCGCTGACAGACTTAGCGAAGTGGGGGATGATCAGTCCTACCAAGGCGATACTGCCTACCAAGGCAACAGCAGCAGCGGACAGCAGGAGGACCAAGCTCATGAAAAAGAGGGTCATGGCTGTGGTTTTCTGGCCCAGTCCCTTGGCCACTGTTTCATTCAGGCTGAGAACGGTCAGCTGATGGGCAAAAAGCTGCAGCAGCAATAGGCCGACGAGGATGAAGGGCGCAATGATTTGCAGCATCTTCCAGTTGGTTCCGATCAGTCCGCCGGCCTGCCAGCCGATAACGGCATTCGTCAGGTTCAAATAGATGGTCATTCCTTGGCCGATAGCTGTCAGCAGGGTGGCTGTCATAGCCCCGGAGAGGACCAGACGCAGCTGCTCAAAGCCTTTTCGGGGATGGTAGGAAAGCGCGAAGACCAGCAGGGCTGCAAGCAGGGCCCCTAAAAGGGACATGAAAAGAATGGTGCTGTAATGCATGCTTTTAAAGAGAGCGTAGCCGCAGATCAGAGCCAGACCAGCTCCGGAATTGATGCCTAAGAGTCCGGGATCGGCAATGGCATTGCGGGTCATCCCCTGCATGACAGCGCCTGAGGCTGCCAGCGCAGCACCGACCAGAAGCGCAGCCAGTCCGCGAGGAAGCCGCAGGTCGATGAGGATGTTCTGGGCCGGGCTCTCCTGAAAAGGGTGCAGCAGGGTATTCAGCAGTGTCTGATGGGAATAGCTGGGGAGTCCGAAGCGCAGGTAGATATAAAGCCCTGAGAGGATGGATAGGCAGAGGGTGAAAAAAACAAGCCAAAACAAGTTTGGCTTATTTTTCTGAGCAAGTGAGGGATGAATCAGCATCAGTGCTCCTTTAATTCATTTTTTCCAGACCTTCTTGGATGGTTTTGAGTTCGTACTCAAGGGTCAGAGGGTCGTTGAAGTAGAAGGCATTGGCATCTACCTTGAGGACATGTCCCTTCTCCACGGCTGGGATAGACTTCCAGACATCGCTCTCATAAAGGGCACTGCCAGTTTCGTCATTTTCAGCTGCAATCAGTACATAATCACCGATATAGTCGCCGACGGTTTCATAACTGATTTGCAGGTAGCCGGTTGGAAAGACTTCGTCTTTGACCTTCTGCGGTGCGTCAAAGCCCAGTGATTTGTAAAGAACTTCACCGCCGCGGCCCCAGTTGTTGCCGAACAGATAGATTTCTTTTTCATACAGACCGACGACTGTGAAAGTAGCATTTTCTCCGATTTTGGCCTTCAATTCCTTGCCGACCTCTGCAGTCTTGGTCTTCCAGTTCTCAATCCATTTATCCGCTTCTTCCTCCTGGCCGAAAATCTGTCCGAAACGGTTGAGGATTTCCAGATAGTCGTTTTTGCCATATTCGATGGTGATGGTCGGAGCAATCTTTTTCAGTGCATCGATATTTTTATCGCTGGCATCAACGACAATCAAGTCCGGTTTTAGATTGGCAATGGCCTCTGTATCTTCGGGCATGAGGACTTTGGCATCCTTAACCTTGTCTTTGAGGACCGGATTTTTAGCATCATAAGAGGTCACGGCCACTGGACTGTAGCCTAGCTGGAGCAGGTAGCCGGTATAGGTAGAGGAAAGGCTGGCAATTCGGGTCGGTTTTTTAGGAATATCTCCATAGTAGGTAAAGCCGTCAATCTTGGGCTTGCTGGATAAGGCGATCTTGTCTGAAGAAGCAGCACTGTCAGACTTAGATGAGCTGCTGCCGCAGGCTGCTAAAAGAAGTACAGCGAGGGCGAGAGTAGCAAAAGATAAAAACTTTTTCATCGTTTTCTCCATTTTCTATATTATTTTATCAGTTGGTAACTGAGGCAAAGGGGTCTTTTCTGAATAGGATCCTGAATAATCTGGGCCTCAATGTCAAAGATTTCTCTCAGCATCTCGGGGGTCATCAAATCTTCCACCCGGCCTTGCCTGCGAATCTGTCCAGCCTTCATGGCGATGAGCTGGTCCGAAAAGCGGGCAGCCAGATTAAGGTCGTGCAGGACCATGACGATGGTTTTGCCATTGGCCTGATTGAGCTCCTGCAGCAGCTCCAAGACTTCCAGCTGATGGTTCATATCCAGATAGGTCGTCGGCTCATCCAGAAAAATGGTATCGGTGTCCTGGGCCAGAGCCATGGCAATCCAGACCCGCTGGCGTTGGCCTCCGGAGAGAGCATCCACTTCCTCATGAGCAAAGGCAGCAGACTTGGTTGCCTCCAAGGCCCAGTCAATCTTATCCCGGTCTTCTGCTGAGAGGGCGCCCAGATAGGACTGGTGGGGATAGCGGCCGTAAGAAACAAGATCATAGACCCGAATCCCTTCAGCGGCCTCCAAGACCTGGGGCAGGAGGGCAATCTTGCGGGCTACTGCCTTGGTGGGAAGCTCCGCAATGGCCTGACCATCCAGCAGGATGCTGCCTGCTCTGGTCGGAAGGATTCTGGTAAAGGCCTTGAGCAGAGTGGACTTTCCGCAGCCATTGCTGCCGATAATAGTCGTTATCTTTCCTTCTTCCAGCTGGCAGTCCAGCCCGTCAATGATAGTTTTCTGATCATAGGCAACCTGAATGCCTGCTGCACGGATAGTGGACATGACTTTCCTTTCCCTTGATTCTTTTGGAAGAATCACGCTAGTTATTATACCACAAAAAAGATAAGAAAAAAAGATTTTTCTGACAATTTAATAATTCTAATAATTAATGCTCAATGAAAATCGAAATCAGACTAGGCAGTGAGATGCTCACCATCTCCAGCGGCGGTTGTGAGCGAGGCAAAGAGTCTGTCCCACCGCCTTTATCAATGAAAGGACGGAGTCGTTTGCTGGTGCGCCGGCCGCTTAAGGCTAGCTGATCCACCATACGGTTTCCGAACAAGTCTACTATAAAATGACAATAATAAAAAACTATTCTGGTTTTTCAAGCCGTTCTAATAAAAGTTTAAGCTTTCTTTGCTATAATTCATATACATAGACCGATAGGGACAGTCAGCCTACTGTCTGTCTGGGCTATAGACTATTACACGGGCTGGCAGCCCAGCCCGCCGAAAAGAAGGAATGATGATGAACATTTTGAAAAACATTCACCCGTCCCAGCCGCTGAAACAGCTGAAGTGGTTTGATATTGCTGTCGTGACCCTGCTTCTGTTTGGGCAGTTTATATACCGCTCCACTGAGCTTTTTTTGGCCAGTCTGGCACCTGCGGCAGCAACTGCAGCAAGTGCCGCTGCCGACAGCAGTACGACGGCCGCCAGTGACGGTGCTGCTTATTCCAGCAACTTAACCTTCCAGCTCATCATGCTGGCCCTGACCATTGCTTATCTGCTGCTGCGGCATTTTGACTTCAAGCAGCTGCCGGTCCGTTTGACTTGGTCCGTTCTTTTTTGGGTTCCCTTTATCTTTGCCCTAGTTGGCATTTTCGGAGATATTGTGACATCTTTAAGCGGGGAGTACAATTATTTTGACCCTGCCCTCTGGTCCTATATTGACCCGCTGGAAATTTTCCGTAAATTGGCTGATTTAACTCCCATGGCGATACTCTATGGTCTTCTCAATGGTTTTTATGAAGAGTTCTTCTTTTTAGGGCTCATGACCTCGGTCAATGACAAATACAAGTGGTGGGCCTTGCTCTATTCGACCATCATCCGGATTTCTTTTCATACCTATCAGGGCATGCTGTGGGCGCTGGTTATCGGAGTGGTATACGGTCTTTTCTATTACTTCCTCTACAAGTACAAGGTCAAAAATCTGCTGCCCTTCTTTCTCATGCATGCTCTGGCAGACATGTTTGGCTCCAGCCTGATGTATGTGCTGATTAACTGGCGGTCATAAGGTTATACTCAATGAAAATCATCAGCAGACCAGGCAGCGGCCTCTTCAAGCAGAATCCATAATAAAAAGGCGATGAGCAACTCGCCTTTTTTTATAAATACTTTTCTGCCAGTGCATAGTCGCCGGGGTAGGCAGCTTTTTTGCCCTTGATGATTTGGTAGGTGTCTGCTCCCTTGCCGGCCAGAATAACAGCATCGCCCTCCTTGCTGGTCAGGCTGAGGGCTTTTTTGATTGCCTCTTCTCGGTCGGCAATCCTGTCCACCGGATAGGAGATATAGGAGGCGATTTCCTCAGCGATGGCCAGCGGATTCTCATAGTTGGGATCGTCTGCTGTCAGGATGACCGACAGCTGCGGATGCTGGTCGAGCAAGAGGCCAAAGTCCTTGCGGCGGCTCTCGCCTTTATTGCCAGTTGCCCCCAGAAGCAGGACAATCCGTCCTTTCTGGTGCTCCTCAACAACTGCCAGCAGATTTGCCAGGCTGACACCGTTATGGGCGTAGTCCACAAAGACCTTGGCTCCGTTTTTCTGAGTCAGAACTTCCATGCGGCCTGGTACCCGCGTCTCGGCAATGCCGGCTTGGATATCAGAGAGAGAAGCTCCCAAGCGCAGACAGGCCAGACCGGCTGCCAAAGCATTTTCCTGATTAAAGCGGCCGATGAGCTGCAGATCATAGCGGCCGGCCAGTTTTCCAGCTGCTTCAAAGCTGAAAGCCTCTGAATCAGCAATCTGATTGCTGGAGTCAGGGCCGTAGAAGTCATGGTCCATAGAGGCCACTTGCTCAGCCAGCAGCTGAAAATGGTCCATGCCGCTATTGACGATAACTGCTCGGCTATTGTCCATCAAGAGCCGCTTATTGTAGAAATAATCTTCAAAGGTTGGGTGCTCGATGGGGCCGATATGATCGGGGCTGATATTGAGAAAGACGCCGACATCAAAGGTCAGGCCATAGACCCGCTTGGTAAGATAGGCCTGACTGGACACCTCCATGATGAGATGAGTCCGGCCATTAGCAAGGGCTTGGGCCATCATTTTGATTAGGTCCAGACTTTCCGGCGTTGTCAGAGCGGATTTAAAGAACGTTTCCCCATCTAAAGTCGTATTCATTGTGGACAGCAAAGCGGGCTTTTGGCTCTGTTTCAGAATATTAAAGGCAAAGTAAGCAGTGGTGGTCTTGCCCTTGGTTCCGGTAAAGGCCAGCAGTTTGAGCTTTTTCTCAGGATGGCCGTAAAATTCCATGGCAATCAGGCTCATAGCTTGCTTGACATCATTGACCAAGAGGACCGGAATGCCGACCTCAAGGTCTGTCTCACTGATATAAAGTTTCAGCCCGGCTGCGACGGCTTTTTCCAGAAACTCTTTCTTAAAGGCTTGGCCCTTGACAAAAAAGAGAGTAGAAGCATCGGCTTCCCTGCTGTCATAGCTGATCTTATCAAAAGTCAAGTCGCTGTAAGAGAAGAAGTATTCTCCGTCTTTGACAATATCACGGAAATTCTTGTCTTTTTTTAAAATATCTAATACGGTTTCAATTTTAATCATAAATCTATTGTAAACCTTATGGCTGGGTTTTACAAGAGGCAAGGAAAAGTTTATAATAAAAGAAGAATAAATAGAAGAGGTTTTCTATGAGTCAAGAAACAACGAGCCAGCAGCAACAGATGCTGCGGGGAACTGCCTGGCTGACCGCCAGCAATTTTATCAGCCGTCTCTTGGGAGCTATTTATATTATTCCCTGGTACATTTGGATGGGACAGCACGGTGCGCAGGCCAACGGCCTCTTTACTATGGGGTATAATATTTACGCTTGGTTTCTGCTGATTTCAACGGCTGGTGTCCCGGTTGCAGTCGCCAAGCAGGTGGCCAAGTACAATACCATTGACAAGGAAGAGCACAGCTTTACCCTGATCCGGGAATTTCTCAAATTTATGCTGCTCTTGGGTGCCGTTTTTGCCCTGATAATGTATGTTCTGTCACCGCTTTTTGCTTCTATGTCAGGCGGCGGAAGCGAGCTGATACCAATCATGCAGAGTCTGTCCTGGGCGGTGCTGATTTTCCCTTCGATGAGCGTCATCCGCGGCTTTTTCCAAGGCTTTAACAATCTCAAACCCTACGCTATCAGCCAGATTGCTGAGCAGGTCATCCGGGTTATCTGGATGCTGCTGACCGCCTTTTTTATCATGAAAATCGGTTCTGGCAACTATGTAGAAGCTGTGACCCAGTCAACTTTTGCGGCCTTTATCGGTATGCTGGCCAGCATGGCTGTTCTGGTTTTTTACCTATGGAAGACCGGGATGCTGCTGCCCATTCTCCACAAGCCTGCCAATGCCGGCGAGATAAACGGCCGGGCCCTGCTCTGGGATACCATTCGTGAAGCCATTCCCTTTATTATTACCGGATCGGCCATTCAGCTCTTTCAGATTATTGATCAGGCGACCTTTATCAATGTCATGGGCTGGCTGACCAAGTACAGCAAGTCAGAGTTGCTGGTCCAGTTTGCCTACTTCTCAGCCAATCCCAATAAAATCACCATGATTCTGATTGCGGTGGCGACTTCCATCGGAGGGGTGGGGATTCCGCTTTTGACGGAGAATTATGTCAAGGGAGATTTCAGGGCGGCAGCCCGCTTGGTGCAGGACAACCTCAGCATGCTGTTCTTCTTTATCCTGCCGGCGACCATTGGCTCTGTCTTAGTCGCTGAGCCCCTTTACACCGTCTTCTATGGCAAGCCGGATGGTCTGGCTCTGGGTCTTTTCGTCTTTGCCATGCTGCAGACCATCATTCTCAGCATCTATACCGTTCTTGCCCCTATGATTCAGGCGCTGTTCCAAAACCGCAAGGCCATTATTTACTTCCTCTACGGAGTCGGAGTCAAAATCCTCCTGCAGGTGCCTGCTATCTATCTCTTTAAAGCCTACGGACCTCTGCTTGCGACCACTGTCGGCCTGATTCTTCCGATTGTCCTCATGTATCAGGAGATTCGCAGGGTCACCAGCCTCAATCCTAAAAATCTCATCAAGCGCAGTCTCCTGACGGCTATCCTGACCGGTGTCATGACCGTTTTTGTCTTAATCGCAGAGCTGCTGATAGGTCTCTTTCTGCAGCCCAGCGGCCGGATTTCCAGTTTGATTTATCTGCTGCTGATTGGCGGCATCGGTGTGGCCATTTACGGCGGCTTCTCCCTGCGGGTCCGGCTCATGGACCGTTTTATCGGATCGAAAGCAGCCAGTCTGCGCCGCAGATTTCATATTCATTAAAAAGCCCTAAGGCTTTTTAATTTGAGGCTGAGACAGACTCCCATGATGGCTGTGCCCTCACCCACAGAGGGATGGATCTTTTGGAAGATACCGTATAAAAAGTCTTTCAGTCTCGCTTTGTTTTGGTAAAAAACTTTTGGCGCGGTAGCTGATTGGACTTTTTGTTCGTCTATTAGACTCCAAAAAGCTCCTAATCATCCTCGCGGGGCTGGGACGACGAACTAAATTTTTAAAAATTTAGTTCTGTCCCACCGCCATTTGCTATTTTTGTCGTGAAAGCCTCTGCCATTCGTCCGGTATTCCTGCAGGGCAATGTTAGATGAACGGGAAAGCAGTTTTTTGCAGGGCACAGCTGCCTTCATGACCAGCGTTTCTTTGAGAATTCGCATGCGGTCATAGTTTCAAACTATACCTAGCTCTTGAAAAGAAAAAAGCGCAGGCCTTTCTGAAGATGATACAATAGAGAAGTGAACATACATCTGAGGAAATACCATACCTCACTATTTTAATGGAGGACATGATGAGCAAGGAATTGAAGTTGGATACCCTTTTAGCCCAAGCAGGAATCAAGACAGATGAAGCTACCGGTGCATTGACAGCGCCGCTGCATTTTTCAACGACTTACCAGCATCCGGAGTTTGGCCAGTCGACCGGCTACGACTATACGCGGACTAAAAATCCAACCCGGGCCAGTCTGGAACAGACTCTGGCAGCTATTGAGAGTGCGGATTATGCTCTGGCGACCAGCTCAGGCATGTCGGCCATCGTCCTTGCTTTCAGCGTTTTTCCGGTCGGCAGTCAGGTCTTGGCGGTACGCGATCTCTACGGCGGCTCTTTCCGCTGGTTCAATCAGGCGGAGCAGGAAGGGCGTTTCCATTTCACCTATGCCAATACGGAGGCAGAGCTTTTGGCAGCTCTGACAGAGGATATAGATATTGTCTATATCGAGACACCGACCAATCCTCTGATGGTGGAGTTTGACATTGCCCGCATTTCTCAGGCGGCTCATGAAAAGGGAGCCAAGGTCTTGGTAGACAATACCTTCTACAGCCCGATTTACCAACGGCCGCTGGAGGAGGGGGCTGACTTGGTCCTTCATTCAGCGACCAAATATCTGGGCGGGCACAATGACGTCTTGGCTGGAGCCATCATGACCAGTGATGCTGCCCTTTACGAGAAACTTTTCTACAATCTCAATACAACAGGTCCAGTCCTGTCGCCCTTTGACAGCTACCTGCTCTTGCGCGGTCTCAAGACGCTGGCGCTCCGCATGGAGCGTTCCACTCAGAATGCCAGAGAAGTCGCAGCATTTCTGAAAGATTCGCCGGCTGTTAAGGAAGTCCTCTATCCCGGAAAGGGCGGCATGATTTCCTTTAAAATCGCAGATGAAGGAAAGATTCCGCAGCTGCTGAACAGTCTTAAGGTCTTTACCTTTGCAGAAAGTCTGGGCGGAGTGGAAAGTCTGATTACCTATCCGACGACTCAGACCCATGCCGATATTCCGGCAGAGGTCCGCCATTCCTATGGTTTGACCGATGATTTGCTGCGTCTGTCGATTGGGATTGAGGACAGCAGGGATTTAGTGGCTGATCTGCAGTCAGCTTTGGAGGCCTGAAATGGGAAGATATAACTTTGAAACAGCTCCCAACCGGTTGGGGCAGCATACTTATAAGTGGAAAGAAGCAGAGGAAGATCCGGATGTTTTGGCGGCCTGGATTGCCGATATGGACTTTGAGGTTCTGCCGGAAATCCAGCAGACCGTGCATGACTATGCCGAGCAATTGGTCTATGGCTATACCTACGCCAGTGAGGAGCTCATTCAGTCGGTTCTGGACTGGGAGCGAGAGGAGCATGGCTATAGTTTTGACAAGGAAGCGCTGGTCTTCATCGAAGGGGTCGTCCCTGCCATTTCGACGGCCATTCAGGCCTTTACAGAGGAGGGAGATGCCATCCTCATCAACAGCCCGGTCTACCCGCCCTTCGCCCGTACCGTTAAGCTCAATAACCGCAGGCTTGTGACCAATTCTCTAATCGAGCGGGATGGGCTCTTTCAGATTGACTTTGACCAGCTGGAGCGCGACCTAGCAGACAATGCTGTGAAAATCTATGTCCTCTGCAATCCCCACAATCCCGGCGGCCGGGTCTGGGAGCGAGAAGTCTTGGAGAAAATCGGCCGGCTCTGCCAACAGTATGATGTGCTGCTGGTCTCTGATGAAATCCATCAGGACCTGACGCTGTTCGGCCATCGCCATGCCTCTTTTAATACCATTTCACCTGATTTCAAGGACTTCAGTCTGATTTTATCCAGCGCGACCAAGACCTTCAATATTGCCGGTACCAAAAATTCCTATGCCGTGATTGAAAATCCGGCCCTGCGCAGCCAGTTCAAACGGCGCCAGCTGGCCAATAACCAGCATGAAATTCCGGGGCTGGGTTTGCTGACAACAGAAGCAGCCTATCGCTATGGCCGGCCTTGGCTGAGCGAGCTTAAGGCTGTCTTAGAAGAAAATATTGATTTTGTTGTCAATTATTTTGCTAAGGAAGCACCACGTCTGCGGATCATGAAACCTCAAGGAACTTATCTGGTTTGGCTGGACTTTTCAGATTATGGGCTGACAGATGACCAGCTTTTCCACTTGCTTAGAGAAGAGGCTAAGGTTGTCTTGAATCGGGGAAGTGATTTTGGCAAGGAGGGCAAGGGCCATGCCCGGCTCAATGCGGCCGCTCCTAAGTCCATCCTTGAAGAAATCTGTCGGCGCATTGCTGCAGCCCTGCCTCAGTAACGGATCTAAAAGCGCTTGAAAGGACATTCTGTGAAAGATTTTCATAAAAAATGAAAAAGAAGAGGCCATTCCTATTGACAATCATTCTAAAGAGGAGTATAGTTAGAATGAAAAATCGGTAGGTGAGGCTACCATAAGGATACGGATGACTACCGCAAAGCAGTGGAGACACTGCTCGTTGGTCAACAGTCCTGATCGCCAAGGTCAAGACTAAGCTCATTTCATCGCCTTATGGAGTTAAAGCTTGAACGGTGAATGCTTGTTTTATCTGTGTTTAAAACAATGAAGCGAATAACCTGACATGCAAATAACCCTGTCGAGAAATTGGCAGGGTATTCTTTTTTGCTGAAAATATTTCAAGAGTATAAATAGTTGATTGCCTGCCTTTTAAGAAAAAAGAAGGAGGAATAGTAATGAAATTTTGGTATTCTAGTACCAGTCCTTTTGCGCGTAAAGTCTATGCTACAATTTTACATCATCATTTAGAGGAGCAAGTGGATATTCAGAGAGTTCAGGTGGCTTTCGACAAAAATTCACCGCATAATCAAGATAATCCTTTGGGTAGAATTCCTGTTTTTCAAGCTTCCAATGGAGAATGGTTGTATGGTAGTGATTTAATTTCCCAATATTTAGATGAGCTAGGTCAGGAAACTCCGCTTTTTCCTAATGGAATAGAGAAGTGGCACGTTTTGAACATACTGTCCGTTGCTGAAGGAATTTTGGAAAACACAATGCCGATGGTTGCGGAAAAATTTTTTCATGAAAAAGAGCATTGGTGGAAAGACAGACATCAGCAAATTGATGAGAGAAATGTCCGGAGTTTGGCCTTATTAGAGAAATTGGCTACTGAGCAGGGACTTTCTTTAAATATTGCAACAATCCAAGTAGTTGCTCTTGTAGATTGGTGGAATTTACGTGAAGAAGTCATTGGATTTTCTTTGAGAGAAAATTTTCCCGACTTGCAAGAATGGACACAGAAGATGAATGCTACTTTTGATGTCTTGCAAGCATCTTGGGATTATTAACTGCTTTTATAAACTAAGAAAGGAGAAGTACGATGCAAATTGACGATCATCCGGAACCGCACATACACAGCCAATCGCTGATTTGTGTCGTTCTGTCCTGATAAAGTGATTGGTCTCTGTGTATGAACCACATTATTCATATAGATAGGAGAAACCAATGAAAAACGTAAAAGAAAGATTGCTGGCAGCGCTGCAGCTGCCTGTTCAAGAAACTCTGGCATATTATAAGAGTGCCTTTCGCGGTCTGACCGAAGATCAGGTCGAGGAAAACCGCGATCTCTACGGAGAAAATGTCATTACCAAGGGGCAGGAAGATTCCATCTTTAAAAAAATTTATGAATCCATCATCAACCCCTTTACCGTCATCCTGCTGGTGATCGCCCTGGTCTCTCTGGTGACCAATGTCTGGCTGGCCAAGCCAGGAGAGGAGGATCCGACAACCTCCATTATCATTGTGGTGCTGGTCCTGATTTCGGGCGGAATCCGCTTTGTGCAGGAGCTGCGGAGCGACCGGGCAGCCAGCAATCTGTCCCGTCTCATCGTCAATACGGCTACGGTTATCCGTGAAGGGGCAGAGCAGGAGATTCCCATTGATGAAATCGTTGTGGGCGATATGATCAAGCTCAGCGCCGGCGATATGATTCCTGCGGATGTGTTGCTGCTGGACTCGCGTGATTTCTTTGTGCAGCAGTCTGGCCTGACCGGTGAGAGCGATGCGGTGGAAAAAGTCTGTCTGGCCAAGGCTGACGGGCAAAATCTTGATAGCCTTTTAGAAACAGAGTCTCTGGCTTTTATGGGGACCAATGTCATTTCCGGCCGGGCAACGGCCTTGGTCCTGGTGGTCGGAGACGAGACCATGATGGGAGCTATCGAGCAGACCCTCAATACCTATGACGAACCGACCTCCTTCGAGCGGGAAATGAACAGCATTTCCTGGCTCTTGATCCGGCTCATGCTGGTCATGGTGCCAGTCGTTTTCTTCATCAACGGCCTGACTGACGGTGACTGGCTGGAAGCAGGAGTCTTTGCCCTCAGCGTCGGGGTCGGCCTGACTCCGGAAATGCTGCCCATGATTATCACGGCCAGTCTGGCTAAGGGTTCGATTATCATGGCCCAGGAAAAGGTGGTCATCAAGAAGCTCAATGCCATTCAGGATTTGGGGGCTATCGACATCCTCTGTACGGATAAGACAGGAACGCTGACCCAGGACGAAATTGTGCTGGAATACCCGCTGGATATTCATGGAGATCTGGACTTGGCAGTGCTGCGCCGGGCTTATCTCAATTCTTACTATCAAACCGGCCTCAAAAACCTCATGGATCGGGCCATAATCAGCCGGACGGAAAAAGAAGCAGAAAAGCACGAACTCGTCCGCAACCTGGACCAAACCTTCAAGAAGATTGACGAGCTGCCCTTTGACTTTGAGCGCCGCCGGATGAGTGTCATTGTCAAAGATGATGAAGAGTCCGTCAGCATGGTCACCAAGGGGGCGCTGGAGGAAATGCTGGCTATTTCAAATTATGTGGAATACAAGGGCCGGATTACCGCACTGACCGAGGAAATCCGTCAGGAAATTCTGGACGAAGTAGCCCTGCTCAATGAACAGGGGCTGCGTGTGCTGGGTGTCAGCTACAAATCTGACTTGGAAGAAGATTATCAGTTCTCCATTGATGATGAATCCGATATGATCCTGACCGGCTATCTGGCCTTTCTGGATCCTCCAAAACCGTCCGCAGCCCCAGCCATTAAAATTTTAGCTGAATACGGCGTTGCTACAAAAATTCTGACAGGGGATAATGAAAAAGTGACCGAAGCCGTCTGTGAGAAAGTCGGACTGGATGTTGACAGCATCCTCTTGGGCTCTGCTGTGGATGCTATGTCGGACGAGGAGCTCAGCCGGGCAGTGGAAGCAACGACCGTTTTTGCCAAACTATCGCCTGATCAAAAGGCACGGATTATCCTGCAGCTCAAGGCTAACGGTCACAAGGTCGGCTATATGGGCGATGGCATCAATGATGCTCCTTCCATGAAAGTGGCGGATGTCGGCATTTCGGTGGATACAGCTGTCGATATTGCCAAAGAAACGGCCGATGTCATCCTGCTGGATAAGGATCTCATGGTGCTGGAAAAGGGTCTGGTAGAGGGCCGTAAGGTTTATGCCAATATGACCAAGTACATCAAGATGACGGTCAGTTCCAACTTTGGGAATATCTTTTCCCTGCTCTTTGCCAGTGTCTTTCTGCCTTTTCTGCCCATGGCACCGGTCCATCTGATTGTGCTCAATCTGGTCTATGACCTCTCCTGTATTGCTCTGCCTTTTGACAATGTAGACAGTGAGTTTCTCAAGCAGCCGCGCATCTGGTCCGCCAAATCCATTACCCGCTTTATGGCTTGGATAGGCCCAATCAGCTCGGTCTTTGATATTCTGACATACTTGCTGCTCTATTTTATCATTGTACCTATGATTATGGGTGGCAGTTACCAGCATGGCTCGGCAGAAGCAGCAGCCTTCATCACGCTCTTTCAAACAGGCTGGTTCATTGAGTCCATGTGGTCTCAGACCATGGTTATCTATATGCTGCGCTCACCGAAGCTGCCTTTCGTGCACAGCCGTCCGGCTCTGTCTGTCATTGTGACGACGCTGGCGGCAGCCCTCTTTGTCACTTCCTTGCCTTACAGTCTCTTTGCCGGTCTGCTGAAAGTCGCCCCGCTCAACGGTGTTTATTTCCTGTGCCTGCTGCTGATTATCGTCCTTTATATGGCCAGCGTGACCTTGGTCAAGCACTTCTATATCAAGCGTTATAAGGAATGGCTGTGAGTTTAAAAACAGATAAGAAAATCTTTGAAAAGGCTTGCTTGCTGCGAGCCTTTTTCCTGTGTTTTTGATATAATAAGAAGAATAAGTTGAAAGAAGGAAATCCAATCATGGGAAAACTTGAAGTTATCGCACATCCGCTGATTCAGCATAAGCTGTCCATTTTACGCCGTACGGATACTTCGACTAAGGCCTTTCGGGAGCTGGTCAATGAGATTGCTATGCTGATGGGCTACGAAGTGCTGCGCGACTTGCCCCTTGAAGACGTAGAGATTGAAACACCGATTACCAAGACAGTGCAAAAGCAGCTGACTGGCAAAACCTTGGCCATTGTTCCTATTCTGAGAGCCGGAATCGGTATGGTAGACGGCCTTTTGAGTCTGGTGCCGGCAGCCAAGGTCGGCCATATTGGGATGTATCGGGACGAAGAAACCCTGCAGCCGGTTGAATACCTGGTCAAACTGCCGGAGGATATTGACCAGCGCCACATCTTTGTAGTGGACCCTATGCTGGCAACGGGGGGCTCTGCTATTTTGGCAGTTGATTCCCTCAAAAAGCGCGGTGCCAGCAACATTACCTTTGTCTGTCTGGTGGCTGCTCCGGAAGGTGTCAATGCCCTGCAGGAAGCCCATCCGGATGTCGAGATTTTCACAGCTGCTCTGGATGACCATCTTAATGACCACGGCTACATCGTTCCCGGGCTGGGCGATGCCGGCGACCGGCTGTTTGGGACAAAATAAGAGCCTGAATGGTGAACAGCAAGACCTGCTGCAGCAATGCTTCATCTGTAAAATGGCTTTGCTGGCTTCTTGCTTTCAAATCTTTTGTGCAAAGCAAATATTTGACCTTTTTTGACCAAAAGGCTATAATAGTCCCATAATGTGAAATTCTATTTCCTAGTTTGATAGAAAAATTTTAAAACAGAAAGTGAGAAAACGATGATTCCTGTAGTGATTGAACAAACCAGCCGCGGAGAACGCTCTTATGATATTTATTCCCGCCTTTTAAAAGACCGCATCATTATGCTGACCGGTCCGGTGGAGGACAATATGGCCAACTCGGTCATTGCCCAGCTCCTTTTCCTGGATGCTCAGGACAATAGCAAAGATATTTATCTTTATGTCAATACACCAGGCGGTTCTGTATCAGCCGGTCTGGCTATTGTGGATACCATGAACTTTATCAAGTCTGATGTGCAGACAATCGTCATGGGCGTGGCAGCCAGCATGGGAACGATTATTGCTTCCAGCGGGGCCAAGGGCAAACGCTTTATGCTGCCAAATGCGGAATACCTGATTCACCAGCCGATGGGCGGCACAGGCGGCGGCACCCAGCAGACCGATATGGCGATTGCTGCAGAGCACCTGCTCAGAACCCGTAAGACTTTGGAGCAAATCTTGGCCAATAATTCCGGCAAATCTGTTGCGCAAATCCACAAGGATGCTGAACGCGACTACTGGATGAGCGCTCAGGAAACCTTGGATTACGGCTTTATTGACGAAATCATGGAAAACAGCAATCTGGGTTAAGAGAGAAGGAGCCGAAAGGAGGCTCCTTTTTTTGCAGTTTCCAACTGCTCTTCTGCTGTTCAGCGCTTTTTAAGGGCTGGTTTTTTGGGCCTATCTTTGCTATAATCATGTAAGGACTAGATCTATCGGAAAGGAGTTTTATGCTAAAGAAAAAAGAAAGAGTAGGCTTGGTGGTCTATCTCTATTACAATCGCGATGTTAAAAAGCTGGCCAGTGTCGGAGATGTCATCTATCATTCCAAAAAACATCGCTATCTGCAGCTTTATGTCAATAAAGAAGAGGCAGACAGTCTGAAAAATCAGCTGTCCAAAGAACGCTATATCAAAAAAGTACGGCTCTGCCATATTCAGGATTTAGACACGGATTTTGTCGGCAGCCTCTATCGAAACCAGGAAAACGTTATCATTTGATAAAAGTAAGCATAAAGGGTTGACAATTTTCAGATAATTCGATATATTCTTACTATATCATCAAACAAAAGGAATAAGGAGATTTTGGAATGAAGAAAAAATTTGCTCTGTCCCTAGCAGTATTTGCCAGTGCAGCTCTGCTCGCAGCCTGCGGCGAAGTTTCCAATAACAACTCAACAGCGACCGGTACAGAAATCGGCGACACGCTTAAACTGGGTTTTAACTTTGAAGAATCCGGTGAGGTTGCCGCTTATGGTACAGCTGAACAGCGCGGCGCTCAGCTGGCAGTGGATGAAATCAATGCAGCTGGCGGTGTGGACGGTAAGAAGATTGAAGTAACGGACAAGGACAATAAGTCTGAAACGGCCGAAGCAGCGACCATTACAACCAGCTTGGTAACTCAGGATAAGGTCAATGCGATCATTGGCCCTGCGACTTCCGGTGCGACTGCCTCAGCAACATCCAACGCTGCGAAAGCCGGTGTTCCGATTGTCACTCCGAGTGCGACTCAGGACAATCTGACGGACAAGCAGGATTATCTTTTCCGTGCGACCTTCATTGACAGCTACCAAGGTAAGATTATTTCTAAATATGTAACGGATAATCTGAAAGCGAAAAAAGTGGTTCTCTACTATGACCAATCCAGCGACTATGCTAAAGGAATGGCTGATGCTTTCAAGAAGGAATTTAAGGGTGAAATCGTCGCTACTGAAACCTTCCAGTCTAAGGATACTGACTTCCAGGCTGCTTTGACGAAGATTAAGGGCAAAGAATTTGACGCTCTCGTGGTTCCAGGCTACTACACAGAAGCTGGTAAAATTGTCAACCAAGCGCGTGGTTTGGGGATTACGCAGACCATCGTCGGCCCTGACGGTTTTGGCGATGCTAAGTTTGTGGAGCAGGCAACACCGGCTGCAGCGACAAATGTCTACTATGTATCAGGTTTCACAACTTCCGGCGATATGACTGACAAGGCTAAGAAGTTCATCGAAGCATACAAGGCGAAGTACAATGAAGAGCCTTCAATGTTTGCGGCGCTTTCCTACGATTCTGTGTATATGGCAGCAGAGGCTTCAAAAGGCGCTAAAACATCTGTAGAACTCAAGGATAACCTGGCCAAGCTGAAAGATTTTGAAGGTGTTACAGGTTCAATCACCATTGACAAGGACCACAATCCAGTGAAAACAGCTCTGATGATTGGTCTGAAAGACGGTCAGGTAGATACTGTTGAAACGGTTGAAGCTGAATAAAAGTTACGAGGCTGGGACTATCCCAGTCTTTGACTTGTTTTTAATTTCCAGTTGTTTGAGTGAGATTGGATAGATGACTGCTTGCTGTAAAAGTTTATGTATCAGCTCCTATTCATTTCTTCATCAACTATTATTGCTATTTTGGGAGTGGGATGACAAAATCACGACCTAGTCTGCTGGTTTTTGTCCCATTCCTTATTTTATTATAGAAAGCGTGGTGTGTCATGCTCCAACAATTAGTCAACGGTTTAATTCTGGGCAGCGTCTATGCGCTTCTGGCTCTGGGTTATACTATGGTTTACGGGATTATTAAACTGATTAACTTCGCCCACGGCGACATCTATATGATTGGGGCCTTTATGGGCTACTATCTGATTAATATCCTGAAGTTTAATTTCTTCCTTTCTCTCATCTTAGCCATGCTGGGGACAGCCCTTCTCGGTGTGATCATTGAGTTTCTGGCCTATCGTCCCCTGCGTCATTCGACCCGGATTGCGGCTTTGATTACGGCCATCGGTGTGTCCTTCCTCTTGGAATACGGCATGATTTTCTTTGTCGGCGCCAATACGCGTTCCTTCCCGCAGGTCATGAAGATTGAACGCTACAGTCTGGGTCCGGTTTCAATTTCCAACATTCAGCTGCTGATTCTGGGAATCTCGATTTTCCTCATGGTGGCCCTGCAGTTTATTGTGCAAAAGACCAAAATGGGGAAAGCTATGCGGGCTGTTTCTGTAGACAGTGATGCGGCCCAGCTGATGGGGATTAATGTCAACCGAACAATCAGCTTCACTTTTGCTCTGGGCTCTGCTCTGGCCGGAGCGGCCGGTGTCCTCATTGCCCTCTACTATAATTCACTGGAGCCCCTGATGGGAATGACTCCGGGGATTAAGTCCTTTGTGGCGGCTGTTCTGGGCGGTATCGGTATTATTCCCGGCGCGGCTCTCGGCGGCTTCGTTATCGGCCTGTTGGAAACCTTTGCGACTGTCTTCGGTCTGTCTGACTTCCGCGATGCCATTGTCTATGCCATTCTGATTGTGATTCTCTTGATTCGTCCAGCTGGTATCCTTGGCAAAAATGTGAAAGAGAAGGTGTAAAGTATGAAAAAGAATTTAAAAATAAATGCTTTATGGCTCGGCCTGCTGCTGATTGGCTATGTGCTGATAACAGTTTTGGTCAGTGCCGGTGTCCTCAATGCCTTCTATATCCAAATCTTTGAACAAATCGGCATCAATATTATTATGGCTGTCGGTCTCAATCTCATTGTAGGATTTTCCGGTCAGTTCTCGCTGGGCCATGCTGGCTTCATGGCGATCGGTGCCTATGCTGTCGCCATTATCGGCTCTAAATCGCCTACCTATGGTGCTTTCTTTGCTGCTATGCTGGTCGGTGCCCTCATCGCCGGTGCCGTGGCTCTGACAGTAGGGATTCCTACCCTTCGTCTCAAAGGGGACTATCTGGCTATCGCCACTCTGGGAGTATCAGAGATTATCCGTATCCTCATCATCAATGGCGGGGAGCTGACCAATGGTGCGGCCGGTATCACCTATATTCCGCCTTTTACCTCTTGGCAGATGGTCTATCTCTTTGCTGTTATTACAACGATTTTGACCATCAATTTCCTGCGCAGTCCGATGGGCCGCAGCACTCTGGCCGTCCGCGAAGACGAGATTGCGGCCGAGTCTGTTGGGGTTCATACGACCAAGGTCAAGGTAACCGCCTTTGTATTCGGTGCGATTACCGCGTCAATTGCGGGTTCGCTGCAGGCTGGTTTTGTCGGCTCAGTGGTGCCAAAGGATTACTCTTTTACGAATACGATTAACATTTTGATTATTGTCGTCTTTGGCGGTCTGGGATCGATGACCGGGACGGTTGTTGCAGCCGTAGTTCTAGGCGTTCTCAATATGCTGCTGCAGGATGTATCCAGCATTCGGATGATTGTCTATTCACTGGCCTTGATTTTAGTCATGATTTTCCGGCCGGGCGGCCTTCTGGGCACTTGGGAGCTGAGCTTATCCAAACTCTTTAAGAAGCATAAGGAGGTCAAAGAATAATGGCACTGCTTGATGTAAAAAAATTAACCAAAAACTTTGGCGGTCTAACAGCTGTCAGTGATGTGACGCTGGAGCTGAATGAAGGGGAGCTGGTCGGTCTGATTGGCCCTAACGGTGCTGGCAAGACCACTCTTTTCAATCTCCTGACAGGCGTCTACGAGCCCAGCGAAGGGACGGTCACTCTGGACGGGCATCTGCTCAATGGCAAGATTCCTTACAAGATTGCGGCCCTGGGCCTCAGCCGGACCTTTCAGAATATTCGTCTTTTTAAGGATTTAACTGTTTTGGACAACGTTCTGATTGCCTTTGGCAACCACCACAAAGCGCATGTCTTTGCCTCTTTCTTCCGCCTGCCGGCTTACTATAAGAATGAGGAGGAGCTGAAGACCAAGGCTTTGGAACTGCTGAAAATCTTTGATTTGGACAAGGAAGCAGAGACGCTGGCGAAAAATCTGGCCTATGGCCAGCAGCGCCGCTTGGAAATCGTACGGGCTTTGGCGACAGAGCCTAAGATTCTCTTTCTGGATGAGCCTGCTGCCGGTATGAATCCTCAGGAAACAGCAGAGCTGACGGCCTTGATCCGCCGGATTAAAAATGAGTTCAACATTACCATTATGCTGATTGAGCATGATATGAGTCTGGTCATGGAAGTGACGGAGCGGATCTATGTGCTGGAATACGGCCGTTTGATTGCCCATGGCACTCCAGACGAAATCAAGAACGATAAACGCGTTATCGAAGCTTATCTAGGAGGTGAAGCCTAATGCCCATGCTTAAAGTTGAGAATCTCTCTGTTCATTACGGCATGATTCAGGCTGTCCGCGATGTCAGCTTTGAAGTCAATGAAGGGGAAGTTGTTTCCCTGATCGGGGCCAACGGTGCCGGTAAGACAACAATCCTCCGCACCATTTCCGGACTGGTCCGCCCGAGTGCCGGCAAGATTGAATTTTTAAACAGACCGATTCAAAAAGTTCCTGCTCAGAAAATCGTAGCTGCGGGGCTTTCCCAAGTGCCGGAAGGCCGCCATGTTTTTCCGGGGCTGACGGTGCTGGAAAATTTGGAAATGGGTGCCTTTCTGAAGAAGGACCGTGAAGAAAATCAGGCTAATCTCAAAAAAGTTTTTTCCCGCTTCCCTCGCTTGGAGGAACGGAAAAATCAAGATGCTGCGACCCTTTCAGGAGGAGAGCAGCAGATGCTGGCCATGGGCCGAGCTCTGATGAGCCAGCCCAAGCTGCTTCTCTTGGATGAGCCGTCAATGGGCTTGGCGCCCATCTTTATCCAGGAAATTTTCGATATTATCCAAGATATCCAAAAGCAGGGGACAACTGTCCTGCTGATCGAGCAGAATGCCAACAAGGCTCTGTCCATTGCAGACCGCGGCTATGTCCTGGAAACCGGCAAAATTGTCCTCTCAGGTACAGGAGAAGAACTTCTGGCCTCAGACGAAGTCCGCAAAGCCTATCTAGGTGGCTAAAACTGGACTGACGTCCAGTTTTAGGTTGGGGAGGAAAAACAGAGTTTTCCTCAATGTAGGAGCTTTTTGAAGTCTAAAAGACGAACAAAAAGTCCAATCAGCTACCGCGTCAAGAGTTTTTTACCAAAATAAAGCGAAACTGAAGGACTTTTTATACAGTATCTTCCCAAAGATACATCCCTCTGTGGGTGAGGACGCAGCCATCATGGGAGTCTGTCTCAGCCTCTTTGAGCAATCAGCTACCGCGCCAAAAGTTTTTTACCAAAACAAAGCGAGACTGAAAGCCTTTTTATACGGTATCTTCTAAAAGATACATCCCTCTGCGAGTGAGGACACAGCCATCATGGGAGTCTGTCTCAGCCTCACCTTATGTTAGAATCCGGAGATTGTTTCAGGTTGTGGATGAGAACTCGCGGCAGCGAGTTTTCGTTTTATTAAGGTTCGGTGGCCCTTTTTAAGCTGCGGCTAAAGAAAACGAAGTTTTCATTAAAACAGTCCGGCGGGTATTTTTAGACTGCGAATAAAGCGGCTGTGTTAAAATTCTTCCAATAGCAAAAACGCATAAAATCAAATGATTGCAATAACATTGATTTTATGCGTTTTTTTTACTATCAATCATCGTATTTTTGTTTGGGATTAAATGTCTGCCCAGCCTTTGTCTGTAGAAAAAAAGCAGTGCATAGCATCATACACTGCTGATTAATCGAAACAAATTTGTATATATGGCTGACTAGTTTAAGATTGGCTGACGGCTTTTATGTCGCGTTCTAAGCATCGGCTGCAAAGAGATTAGGAGAACAGACTGTATCCAAGGTAGAACATAATAGCAAAGATAATAATGGCGATGATGAGCTGAACAGGTTTTGGCAGGTTATTCAATTTTTCTGTTACATTCTTCATGGTTTTTCTCCGATTTCACTAATATTTAATCCTATTATATCATTAGTGCGCGATGATTTCAATCGGTATTTTGCTTTTATAGTCTTTTAGTTAGCTTTTAGCAGTGAAACTGTCCGGGGGACAGTTTCAGCCTATCGCTTAACATACAGGACGATAGGACAGCGAGCTGCCCAAAACCTCCAGTGGAAGTTTTGAGGTGGCAGATAAAGCTTCCGCTAGGAAGTGTCAAAAGAGTCTTATACGGTATCTTCTAAAAGATCCATCCCTCTGTGGGTGAGGGCGCAGCCGTCATGGGAGTCTGTCCCACCGCCTTTGGGATGGCCAGTTAACGACGGAATAAAAGAGAAGCTAAATGACGATAAATCAAAGACAAGATACCTAGCCGGCAGCTTTCGCCAATTTTCCCAATCGCGGAATTTTTCTAAATTTTGAAAACTTAGGCAAAGATATTGAAAGCGTTTGAAATCGGCTGCAAAATAAAGTATAATAAGCATAAGAAATACGGATAGGAAGAAGAGGGAACTCTTATGGCAGTTAAAGATTTTATGACCCGAAAGGTAGTCTATATCAGCCCGGATACGACGGTTGCCCATGCGGCAGATATGATGCGCGATCAGAAGCTGCACCGTCTGCCGGTCATTGAAAATGACAGGCTGGTGGGCTTGGTGACGGAGGGAACGATTGCGGAGGCCAGTCCGTCCAAGGCGACCAGTCTGTCCATCTATGAGATGAATTACCTGCTCAATAAAACCAAGGTTGGTGATGTCATGATCCACGATGTCATCACCGTTTCGCAGTTTGCCAGTCTGGAAGATGCGACCTATCTGATGCTAAAAAATAAAATCGGCATTCTGCCGGTAGTGGATAACGAGCAGCTTTACGGGGTTATCACGGACCGTGATATTTTCAAGGCCTTTCTGGAAGTGTCTGGCTACGGCGAAGAAGGTGTCCGTATGCGCTTTGTGACGGAAGATAAGGTCGGAGTTCTGGAGCAGATCATCCGCCTGCTGGTGGAGGAGAACATTAATATTTCCAATACGGTCAATATCCCCCGCAAGGACGGCAAGGTGGTCATTGAAGTTCAGATTGACGGCCAGCTGGATGTAGATGCTGTCAAAAGCAAGTTTGAACAGCACCAGATTCAGATAGCAGAGATTACCCATACTTCAGCTAAAGCTTTATAGGCATGAAAAAAGCCTCCTTTGATGAGGCTTTTAACGTACAATCGGCTGTTTATTAGCATCCAGAGTGAAGCCTTCGCCCAAAATTTCATGAGCTTCGGTAATGGTGGTGAAAGCAAAGGGATCGATGCTGTTGATGATTTTTTTCATTTGCTGCATTTCATTACGGGAAACGACGCAGTAGACAATCTGCAAGTCCTGCTGGCTGTAAAAGCCCTGACCATTGAGGTAGGTGACACCGCGTTCCAGCTTGTCATTGATGGCCTGAGCCAGCTCGGTAGGCTTGCTGCTGACAATCAGGAAGCCTTTTCCGGCAAAGCCGCCTTCGGCAATGAGGTCGATGACGCGGGAGGTGATAAAGACGAACATCAGGGTATAGGAAACCATGCGCAGGTCCTTGAAAACCAGAAGAACCAAGGTGATGACTACAAAATCGACCGTCAGCATGAGCCTGCCCATGGAAATACTGGTGTATTTGTTAAAGATACGGGCGACGATATCGGTGCCGCCGGTGGTACCGCCAGCATTGAAAATGATTCCCAGTCCAGCCCCCAGGATAATTCCTGTTGCCAGACAGGCTATCAGCACATCGCCCTTTAAAGCCGTAAACAGATAATCCTGCAGGGATTTGGAAGCTGGCAGCAGTTCAAAAATCTTCAGCCAGGCCGAGACAGAAAAAGTTCCCAGAACGCTGAGGTAAAGGGTTCGAGGCCCCAGCAGCTTCCAGGCGATGATAAAGAGGGGAATATTGATAATCAGGTTGGTCGTCGAGACCGGAATTTTGAAAAGATAGTAGACGATCAAGGTCAGGCCGGTAGCGCCGCCTTCGTATAGGTGAAAGGGAATAACCAGATAGTGAATCCCAAAAGAAAAAATTCCAGCCCCCACAATGATGGCCAGTATGTTTTTTAATTTAAACATGTCATCCTCCTAACTCTTTTCAAACATTTCTACTGAATATATTTTACCAAAAATTTGTAAGACTGAAAATACCCTGAAAACATTTTTTAGATAATTTCTTCTATAGGCTTTTGTCTTTTTTTTTGGTAAAATAAAGGTTATACTCAAACTATGAGAAGCCACACCAAACAGCTGGGCTTTCAAGGCTTTGTTTTGAGACTGCGGATATAGCCATCTTGGTTTGATTTGCGCTCTTAGCAGCCTCTTTGGACGGCGGTTGCCGCAAGCTTTGTCTGCTTTTGCTGCAGCCTTCTGCTGTGGGTTTGAAACAGAAAGAGTAGTAGATGAAAAAATGAAGAGCCTGGACTTCCTTGGGTCTAAGCTAAAGGTAAAAAATGAAAAAAGGTATTTTAATTTCGCTTGAAGGTCCGGAAGGTGCCGGAAAATCAAGCGTGCTGGAAGCCCTGCTTCCTTTTTTGGAAAACATTGGTACGGGGATTGTCACGACCCGAGAGCCAGGCGGTGTCAAGATTGCTGAAGATATTCGCGCTGTGATTCTGGACCCGGCTCATACGGAAATGGATGCTAAAACAGAGCTTTTGCTCTATATTGCCAGCCGCCGCCAGCACCTGGCTGAACGAGTCCTGCCGGCCTTGGATCAAGGCAAAACGGTCATCATGGATCGCTTTATCGACAGCTCGGTGGCCTATCAGGGCTATGGACGGGGGCTGAGTGTGACAGACATTGAATGGCTCAATCAGTTTGCGACGGACGGGCTTAAACCGGATCTGACTCTTTATTTTGATATTGACGTAGAGGAAGGGCTGGCCCGCATCGCCAAAAACCAAGACCGCGAAATCAATCGCCTGGATTTGGAAGGTTTGGGTCTGCATCAGCGGGTTCGGCAGGGGTATTTGGCTATTCTGGGAAAGGAGCCGGACCGCTTTGTCAAGATTGATGCCAGCCAGCCCTTGGATGCAGTTGTCAGGGACAGTCTTGCGGTTATTCAGAACCGTTTTGGAAAGCTATCATGAAAATAGAAACTTTACGGCAGATTCAGCCCAAGATTCTTGCAAGATTTCAGGGGATTTTGGAGCAGAACCGCCTTCATCACGCCTATTTATTTACCGGCGCTTTTGCCAGTTTTGATATGGCGCAGGTGCTGGCTCAGAGCCTTTTCTGTGAGAATAAACAGGGAGTCTGGCCTTGCCAGTCCTGCCGTACCTGCCGCTTGATTGCTGCTGAAGAATTTTCTGATGTTACCGTGCTTCGGCCGGCCGGCGGGATTATCAAAACCGATCGAGTCCGTGAACTGGTGCGGAATTTCTCTCAGAGCGGTCTGGAAAGCAGCCGGCAGGTTTTCATCATCTGCGAGGCAGACAAGATGCACCTCAATGCTGCTAATTCTCTTTTGAAGGTCATTGAGGAGCCGCAGAGTGAGATTTATGTCTTTCTTCTGAGTGCGGATGAGCAGCTGATTCTGCCGACGATTAAAAGCCGGACACAGGTGTTTCATTTTTTGAAAAATAAGCCTGCTTTGCAGTACAGTTTGGAGCAGGCTGGCTTGGTCAAAAGCCGGGCAGAATTTCTGGCTGCCTACAGTCAGACTCAGGAAGAAGCTGATCGCTTGTCTGATAACTCTGCCTTCTTTGATCTGGTCAGTGAGTGCGAGCGCTTTGTCAAAGAGCTATTGGCAAGACCTGATCAGGCCTATCTGCAGGTCTCGCGTGTGGCCAAAGCAGCAGATGAAAAAGACAGGCAGGATCAGGTTTTTAAGGTATTGGAAATACTCTTTGCTAGAGAAATGATGCAGAAAAAAGGCCGGCAGGCTTTGGCAGCTCTGCTGCAGGCCAAGAAGATGTGGCAGGCCAATGTTTCTTTCCAAAATGCCTTGGAATATATGGTGTTAAATGAGCGATGGTGAGCAGAAAAAGGAGGAGCGCTTCATGGATAAAAGGGATTTGTTTGATGCTTTGGATGATTTTTCCCAGACACTTTTGGTGACTCTGGCAGAAGTCGAGGCCATCAAGAAACATCTTAAAAGCGTAGTGGAAGAAAATACGGCCCTGCGCCTGGAAAATGATAAATTAAGAGAACGCTTGGGCGAGGTAGAAGCAACTGCTCCGGCCAAGGGGCATAAAAGCCGGGATAATCTGCGTAAGATTTATGCGGACGGTTTTCATATTTGTACGGATTTTTACGGTCAGCGCCGGGAAAATGATGCAGAATGCATGTTCTGTGACGAGCTGCTGTTTAGGGAGTAGAGATGCAGATTCAAAGAAGTTTTAAGGACCATTCTGCCTATGGCAGGCTTTATCTGGTCGCGACCCCTATCGGCAATCTGGATGACATGAGCATCCGCATGATTGAGACTCTGAAAGCAGTGGATCTGATTGCGGCGGAGGATACCAGAAATACTGGACTTCTGCTCAAGCATTTTCATATTGCGACCAAGCAAATCAGCTTTCATGAGCATAATGCCCGGGAGAAAATACCGGTCTTGCTGGATCTGCTGAAGAAAGGGCAAAGTATTGCTCAGGTTTCGGATGCCGGCCTGCCCAGTATTTCCGATCCTGGTCATGATTTAGTCAAAGCGGCCATCAGCCAAGACATTGCTGTTGTGACAGTGCCTGGGCCCAGTGCTGGGATTTCAGCTTTGATTGCCAGCGGCCTGCTGCCTCAGCCTCATATTTTCTATGGCTTCCTGCCCAGAAAGGCTGGCCAGCAGAAGGAGTTTTTCAGCAGCAAAATGGCCTATCCCGAGACTCAGATTTTCTATGAATCGCCTCATCGGGTTCGGGCAACGCTGGAAAATATGCTGCAGGTTTACGGCGATCGTTCGGCTGTCTTGGTTCGCGAATTGACCAAGCTTTATGAAGAATACCAGCGGGGATTGATTTCGGAGCTGATAGACCATCTGGCTCAGCATCCGCCCAAGGGCGAGTGCCTCCTGATTGTCGAGGGAGCCCGGGAAGAAAAAAGAGAAATGGCAGATGCTGATCTTTTGGCGGAGATTGCCGTTCTGGTCGAATCTGGCAGCAAAACAAATCAGGCTGTCAAAGATATTGCCAAAAAATACGGCCGAAATAAGAGTGAGCTCTATGCCTTGTATCACAGTCAGTGACCCAGCAGCCTTTCTTTGGCGGTCGATCGGAAGCTTATCTTGAAAATTTTCGGCTTCGCTCTTTGGTTTTAAATCGCCCTGTCCCCACTCCAAGGCTTCAGAGGGACTGTTGGAGGTTGGGAATAAGGCAGACGCACCTTTCGTCAGTCCTGGCAGTATAGGGGCGGAAAGCTCGGGGAATTTTTTCAGTCCGAGCTCAGAAATGGGAGAGCGGGCAGCAGCCAAAGCAGGACAAGCCTGTACCGGACAGAAGGCCAGTACTGCTGAGACTTCCTAAGAGGCTTTTATCTGCCGTCTCAAGGTGTTTGGTGTGCATTCTGGTAGTTGGAGTAAGCAGCCTCTTATAAAAAAAGAATTTTCAGCCGGAAGTTTAACAGAGTGTTTTGAAACCGAAGAATTATCAAAAAACTGACAGGAGTCAGTTTTTTTGATTTGTGTAAGAAAATATAACATAAAAACAAAAAGAACTAAAAGCTTGTTTTTACGGTCTCTGTCGGCAGTTCGGGCATTGTTTTGTCAGAATATTTCAAAAAATCCTTTACACAAAGAAAATTTTATGTTATATTATCTAACATAAAAACAAAAAGGAGTTTCTATATGGATAGTGGAAGTACAGCTTTTATCTTATTAGCAGCAGCCATGGTTTTCTTGATGACGCCTGGTTTAGCCTTTTTCTACGGCGGTTTAGGCCGCAGGAAGAATGTCATCAATACCATGATGATGTCCATTGCCCCCATCGCTCTGGCGGTCTGTCTCTGGATAATCTGCGGCTATTCCCTCTCTTTTGCTGGTCAGGGAGATTTTGTTGGTAATTTTTCTTACATATTTTTTCAAGGTGTCAGTGAAACAGAGAGTTCTCTGGGAAATCAAATTTCAGATATAGCTTTTTCAGCCTTTCAAATGATGTTTTCCATTATTGCTGTTGCTATTGTGACAGGTTCAGTGGCCGGCCGGATGAGGTTTACGCCGCTGCTCTTCTTTATGGCCGGCTGGCTGCTTCTGATTTACTATCCCTTGGCTCACATGGTCTGGGGCGGAGGGCTCTTGGCCAAAATCGGAGCTCTTGATTTTGCTGGCGGCGATGTGGTGCATATTTCTTCTGGTGTGACCGGGCTGGTACTGGCTCTTGCTGTCGGCCGGCGGCGGGATTTTCAGCGGCTGGACTATCGGCCGCACAACATCCCCTTTGTCCTCTTGGGGACGGGTCTCTTGGCTTTTGGCTGGTTTGGTTTTAATGCTGGATCCGCGCTTGAGGCGAATGGAGCGGCAGTTCATGCTTTTATGACGACCATCTTGTCTGCAGCGGCTGCCATGTTTTCTTGGCTGCTGTTAGAGAAAGCTCTTATCGGCAAGCCTTCTCTGGTCGGCGCTTCAACTGGCCTCATTGCCGGTCTGGTGGCTATTACACCGGGGGCGGCCTATGTTCCTTACTGGGCTGCTCTGCTGATTGGCTTGTTGGTCAGTCCAGTCTGCTATTTTGCGATTTCTGTTTTAAAGGTAAAATTAGGCTATGATGATGCTTTGGATGCCTTCGGCTGTCATGGCATCGGCGGTCTTTACGGCGGTCTGATGACGGCTCTCTTTACCAGTCCGCAGCTGACTCCGGAAGCGGGCAATTACGGTCTGTTTTTTGGCAGCAGCCACCTTTTGCTGGCTACTTTAGCTGCCATTGCCTTGACTCTGGTTTGGTCAGCCCTTATTGCCTGGCTTTTGATTCGATTGATTGGCATGTTTACACCCCTGCGGGTCAGCGACCGGGCGGAAGCTCTGGGTCTGGATGACAGTGAGCACGAGGAAACAGCCTATCCAACCTTTATGGGCCTGGATTCTTAGAAATGAAAACAGCCGGAGTGCTGTATGAAAAGAGATACAATAAGGAAGGAGTAAGAAAATGAAGAAAATTGAGGCTGTCATTCGGACTGATAAACTGGAAGATATCAAGGAGGCCCTCTCTAAGGAAACGATTGCCAAAGGACTGACTGTCAGTCAGGTTCTGGGCCACGGCAATCAGCTGGGCTTTGCGGAATATGTCAGGGGACAGAAGATTGTTCCCAGTCTGTTGGCCAAGGTCAAGATTGAAATTGTAGTCCGCGATGAGCAGGTTGAACAGCTGATTGACTTGATCTGTCAGGCAGTCAGAACCGGCGAAGTCGGTGATGGAAAGATTTTTGTCCTCCCAGTTGAGAAAGTCATCCGCATCCGCACCGGTCAGGAGGATGCAGAAGCTCTCTAGCTGAGTCTGATTATTTAAAAACAATCCTGATTGATTTCGGGATTGTTTTTGCAGCGGGAAAGAATGTGAGAGGAGATGATAAAGGTGTATTCTTTCTCCTTTATGTGTTATAATCATTTCATTGCTGGAAAAGATGAGCTATACTCTTCGGAAGCCTTTATAAACTTGGTCATACTCTTTCTATTTCTATTCAACCGTCGTTAGCGTTGAGTTGCTTCAGCCGATTGAGGGCTGAAAATAGGTGAAAAAGATTAAACCTGAGTTCAGAATCAGTATTTATAGCTAACTCCAGCAGCGAACCTCCTCTTTGCTGTCAACCGTTGTTAATGTTTTGAACATATGTTCAGCATTCCTGCAAAGCTTCGTCTGGGAAAGTCGCCTTCATAGTATAGTTTCTTAAAAATAAAATAGCGAAGCCGAAAATTTTCAGGATATATTTTGATATAGTTTTTTTCAATGAACTTTCCGTCTGTAGATGATGGTGCAGCTATCATGGGAGTTTGATTGACCACCAGATTTCACATCGATTTTTAATTTTTTTGAGGTGCTGATGCAATTACAGTTGAATTTGGATTTGATAGAAGGTTATAAAAATAACAGCCAAAAGGCTCGTGTGCTGACTGAAGACTGGGTCAGCCGGCAGGCTTATTGCCCAAATTGTGGTAAGAAACCTTTAACTCACTTTAAAAATAATCGCCCTGTTGCAGATTTTTTCTGCCAAAGCTGTTCAGAAGAATTTGAGCTAAAAAGCAAGGGAGGAAATTTTTCCTCCATCATCAATGATGGCGCTTATAAAACGATGATTGATCGTGTTCAGTCTGATAATCATCCCAACTTTTTCTTTTTGACCTACTCAAAAACTTATGAGGTTCAAAATTTTCTGATTCTTCCTAAGCAGTTTATAACAGTTGAGACTATTATCAAAAGAAAGCCGCTTGCTCCGACAGCAAGGCGAGCAGGCTGGATTGGCTGCAATATTGATTTGTCACAGGTGCCGTCAAAGGGGAGAGTCTTTCTTGTCAAAAGTGGTCAGGTTCGAGAGCCCGAATTAGTTTTTAAGCAATTTACTGAAACCTTGTTTATAAGGGAACAGCCCTTTGCTGCTAGAGGCTGGCTCTTAGAAATTCTCAAATGTATAGATAAAATCAAAGAGAGGGAATTTACCCTTGAACAAATGTATGGTTTTGAAAGTAACCTAAAGCTGATGTTTCCTAATAATAATCATATAAAGGAAAAAATTCGCCAGCAGCTGCAATTTCTTAGAGATAAAGAGATGATAGAATTTGTTGGAAGAGGGAGATACAGGAAACTGTGAAAAAACTGGCTGCCTGCTGCATCACAAGAAGTCTAAGTTTTTTGGAAGTTCAGTCTTTTAGTTTGCTTTTAGTAGTGGCGGTGGGACAGAGAGGCTGAAGGACTTTCCCAGCCTCAGCCTATCGCTTAACATACAGGACAATAGGGCAGTGCGCTGCTCAAAACCTCCAGTGGAGGTTTTGAGGTTGCGGATGGAGTGTCCGACAGGAAGCCATAAATAGTTGGTTTTTGAAGAAACGATTACTTGTCCGTCTCATTCTTGAAGTTTTAGATAAATCAGAAGCTTTCAGAGCTTCTTTTTTCTTCGCTTTTGTTCGGATTTTTCTTGTGAAAGAGCTTGCATATCAAGAAAAAATGGAAATTTTCAGAACATTATGGTATGATAGACAAAATCAATTTCGGAGGTAGGATATGACCATTTACAATTTCTCTGCTGGACCGGCAGTGTTGCCTAAGGAAGTGCTGAAAAAAGCTCAGGCAGAATTTCTGGACTATGCCCAGAGCGGCATGAGCGTGATGGAGCTGTCCCACCGATCCAAGGAATTTGACGATATCATTAAAAGCGCAGAAAGCCTGCTGCGTGAGCTCATGGATATTCCGGATAACTACCGGGTGCTTTTCCTGCAGGGCGGAGCTTCCACTCAGTTTTCCATGATTCCGCTCAATCTGGCTCAGGGCGGCAAGGCCTACTATCTGGTAGCAGGCTCTTGGGGTAAGAAGGCCTATACAGAGGCAGTCAAGCTGAGCAAAACCATTCCCTTTGAACCGATTCTGCTGGCTTCATCAGAGGAGGGGGCCTATACTGAAATCCCATCTTTTGATGAAGCAGCTATTGACCCGCAGGCAGCCTATGTGCATCTGACGACCAATAACACCATCGAAGGAACGGCTATCTATGACCTGCCGGCGACCAATGGCGTGCCGATTGTGGCTGATATGTCTTCCAACATTCTGGCAGCCCAATACCGGGTAGAAGATTTCGGCCTGATTTATGCCGGTGCCCAGAAAAATATCGGACCTGCTGGCGTGACGGTGGTTATCATCCGTGAAGACCTGCTCAATGATGAGCCTGTTCTGTCCAGCATGCTGGACTACCGTATCCAGGCTGACAATGTTTCCCTTTACAATACCCCGCCAACCTTTGCCATTTACATCGCTAAGCTGGTCTTTGAGTGGGTCAAGGAACTGGGCGGTGTAGCGGAAATGGAGCGACGCAACCGAGAAAAATCCGGCCTGCTCTATGATTTTATTGAGCAGTCTGACTTTTACCGCAGTCCGGTCCGTTACAAGGAGCAGCGCTCTGTAGCCAATATTCCTTTTGTATCGCCGAGTGCTGAGCTGGATGCCAAATTTAACAAAGAGGCGGCAGCAGCAGGATTTAAAAATATCAAAGGCCACCGCAGTGTGGGCGGCATGAGAGCCAGCCTCTACAATGCTTTCCCGCTCCAAGGGGTCAAGGACTTGATTGCCTTTATGCAGCAATTTGAAGAAGAAAACAGCTAGGAGAGGAAGCAGATGGTCTTTAGTGTCAAAACCTTTAACAATATCAATCAAATCGGGCTCAGAGAGCTGGGCAATGCTTTTCAGGTTGACGGCGATAAGTCTGGCAATCCTGATGCTTATATCCTGCGCAGCCAGCAGCTGCACGGTCAGGAATTTCCGGCTAATTTAAAAGCTATCGCCCGGGCTGGGGCCGGTACCAATAATATTCCGGTTGATGAGGCAACTGCTCGGGGCATTGTGGTTTTCAATACGCCGGGTGCCAATGCCAATGCCGTTAAGGAAGCCGTTCTGGCCTCTATCCTCCTGTCTGCCAGAGATTATATTGCGGCCAACAGCTGGGCAAACGGCCTGTCGGGTGCGGATGTTCCCAAGCAGGTGGAGGCCGGCAAGAAACAATTCGCCGGAAGCGAAATTTCTGACAAAACGCTGGGCGTTATCGGTCTGGGTGCCATCGGCGGACGCATTGCCAACGATGCCTATCGTCTGGGCATGAATGTGCTGGGCTACGATCCCTATGTTTCCATTGAGACAGCCTGGAATATCTCCAGCCATGTCAAGCGGGTGGCCGACATCAAGGAAATATTTGAAAAGAGCGACTACATCACTATCCATGTGCCTTTGACCGAGGAGACCCGTGCGACCTTTGATAAAGCTGCTTTTGATTTGATGCAGAAGGGAACGACCATTATCAACTTTGCCCGCGGTGAGCTGGTAGACAATGCTGCCCTCTTTGATGCTCTCGAAGCCGGTGTGCTCAAGCGCTATATCACGGACTTCGGTGTAGAGGAGCTGCTCAACCACCCGCAGATTACGGTCTTTCCGCACTTGGGCGGCTCGACCGAAGAGGCTGAGCTCAACTGCGCTATTATGGCCGGCAAGACCATCCGGCGTTTCATGGAAACCGGTGAGATTATCAACTCGGTCAATTTTCCCAATGTCCGTCAGGCTCTTTCAGCGCCTTACCGCATCACCTTGATTAATAAGAATGTGCCCAACATTGTGGCTCGGATTTCCACAGCGGTCAGCGATCTCAACATCAATATTGACAATATTATCAACCGCTCCAAGGGGGACTTTGCCTATACGCTGCTGGATTTGGATGAGTCCGATGAAGGCAAGATTCAGGAGCTGGTGGACAAGTTTGAGGCCAGCGACAATATCGTGCGCGTGCGCTTGATTAAGAAATAAGAAAAAACAGACGATCCTTTCCTAGAGGATGCGTCTCTGCCTGCCGATGAGCCTTCTCTGCTTGTCGGCTTTTTAAAATAAATCAGCCTCAGCTTGACAAGAAGGAGCCAGCTGGGCTATTATAAAGACGGAGGAACCATCATGTTGCAATTTATCGAATACCCTAAATGCTCTACCTGCCGCAAGGCCAAGGCGGAGCTCAGTCAGCTGGGTCTGGACTTTGAAGCAGTGGATATAGTCAAGGATACGCCCAGCAAGAGCCAGATTCTCAACTGGATAGAGAAGTCAGACTTTGAGCTCAAGGCTTTTTTCAACACCAGCGGTCTCAAGTATCGGGAGCTGGGCCTCAAAGAAAAAGTGCCACACCTAACTGCCCGAGAAGCCGCGGACCTGCTGGCCGCAGACGGCATGTTGATCAAGCGGCCGCTCTTGGTCCAGGACGGAAAAATCTTGCAGATTGGCTATCGGAAGACTTACGGAGAATTGGGATTGTAAATGAAGAAAACCGGGGTGACTCGGTTTTTGAGCTGTTCTGCTTGGGGCGCTTGAGATTTCATGGTATAATATTCCTATTCCAATCTTAGAAAGTAATAGTATGGTTTTATCAAAAAAACGGGCTCGTCATGTGCTGGAGGAGATTATTGCTCTGTTTCCAGATGCCAAACCTAGTCTGGATTTCCGCAATCATTTTGAACTGCTGGTGGCTGTTCTTCTGTCGGCTCAGACCACGGATGCGGCGGTTAATAAGGCGACTCCCGGTCTCTTTGCTGCCTACCCGACACCGGAGGCTATGGCCGCTGCTTCTGAGGCGGACATTGCCAAGCACATTTCCCGTCTAGGGCTCTACCGCAATAAGGCCAAGTTTCTGAAGAAGTGTGCCCAGCAGCTTCTGGATGATTTTGATGGTCAGGTGCCCCAGACCAGGACTGAACTGGAAAGTCTGGCCGGTGTCGGCCGTAAGACGGCCAATGTGGTCATGAGTGTAGGCTTTGGCATTCCGGCCTTTGCAGTTGATACCCATGTGGAGCGCATCTGCAAGCACCACGATATTGTCAAAAAGTCAGCTACGCCGCTGGAAGTAGAAAAGCGGGTCATGGATGTGCTGCCGCCCGAGCGCTGGCTGCCGGCCCATCAGGCTATGATTTACTTTGGACGGGCTATCTGCCATCCTAAAAATCCCGAATGCGACCACTATCCCCAGCTTTATGATTTCAAAGACATTTAAAAAGCGAGTCACATGACATCGCTTTTATTTGATGGGGAAGAAGGAGAAGAGGCATGACGACTAGGCCAAGGATGCCCCTTCGCTGAGCAAAGAAGAAGCAGCTGTCTTGGGTAAAACAGTCCGCTCCGCTGATTAGTAATAAACATTGAGATGAGAGGGCAGGACACGGATGGTCACCGGCAGTTCATCGCCTTCGTCGCCGTCAACGTTCACGCTGAGCTCTGCCTCAGGATTGACCAACTCTACCCGAATCTCCTTAAAGGTCAGGTATTCGATATTGTCGCTCTCTTCGCTATGACCTGTGATGAGCTCCGGTACAGCCGCTAAGGTGTCCAAAAGTGTTTTGTCCTTGAAGTAGAGGAGATGCAGCAGACCATCATTGACGGCTGCATCAGGAAGGATGCTCTCGAACCCTCCGATTGAGTTGGTGGAACCAATCAAAAGCGTGCTGCTTTTGATCGTGCGCTCTTCTCCGTCGATGGTTAAGCGGAATTCGTAAAAACTGGTATCCCTCAGCTGTTTAAAGCCTGAGATAAAGTAGGCCAGCTTCCCCCATTTTGTCTTTTCCTCTGGATCAACATTATTGATTGATTCTGGAATGGTCCCAATGGCCACGACATTCATGAAGTAGTCCTGATTCACCTTGCCGATGTCAAGCGGCTTCACCCTGTTAATATCAAGGTTTTGGATTGCCTCTTCAGAGTCTAGCGGAATCCCAAGAGCCCGCGCCAGATCATTGACCGTCCCAAGTGGGAAAAAGCCAAAATTAGGGCGGTAGTCGAGTTCGGCCAGGCCGCTGATTCCCTCATTGACCGTACCGTCGCCGCCCATGACAAAGACGCTGTCATAGCGGTCTTCGGCGGCTTCTTTAGCGAAAGCTGCTGCATCGCCGCCTTTTTCGGTATGCTTAACCATTACCTCATCAAAAAAGCTTTCCAGCTTTTTCTTTGCCAAATCTTCAAAAGACTTGGCTTTCTCGCCTCCTGCACTGGGATTGACAATTAATAGAACTTTAGACATAAACAGTCCTCTCTTTTTATTGATAAGCGTATTATACCATTATGAAAATATTTTATGCAAATATTTGGAACCGTTACCACTGAATAGCTGGAATTCCTCTTTCCTGAAATGCTTTCGATTAGGCTTATTTCAGACTGAATCCACAAATTCGCCTGCAGGCTCCAGCAGTTTCCCGGCTGTCAGAGCAAGGCGGCGCTGATAGGGTTTGAAGAGATTTTCGAGGAGGATAAGCTATTTATCCTTTCTGCTGGGCTGGCCTTTCATAGTTTGAATCCCCGGGATTCATAAAAAGGAAGATCGAAAAGGCGGTGGGACAGACTCCCATGATGGCTGCGCCCTCACCCGCAGAGGGAGCTATCTTTTGGAAGATACCGTATAAAATTTTTAAAAAATTTAGTTCCCTTCACTCTTTTGTTTCTAAGCTCAGGCTGAAAAGGTCTCCCAGACCTTTTCACTCCCAGTCCGCGAACCTCTCACAGTCCACCCGGACTGTGAGAGGTTGGGGATGAGGAAAACAGAGTTTTCCTCAATGTGGGAGCTTTTTGGAGTCTAAAAGACGAACAAAGTTGAGACTTGCTTCGCAAGTCCTATCCGCAACCTCAAAGCAGTGCTTTTGCTGCTTCCTCTCAGAAGCTTTATCTATAACCTCAAAACCTCCACTGGAGCTTTTGAGCAATCAGCTGCTGCGTCAAGAGTTTTTTACCAGAACAAAGCGAGACTGAAGGACTTTTGTCTCAGCCTCCTTTTAGAGCTTCCCTAAATTGCTTCTTTATTTTTATTGGAGCTGGTACATGATACTCCTTTTCCGAACCAGTCAATGGTCATTCAGTCATTAGAAAACCTTCCAATGAATCAAACTGATACCACTTGCCGTCAATCTGCTTCCAGCCTGTCGCCATACTGCCATCTGCTGGGTCGAAGTAAAACCAAGCTGGCTCAGGATGACCGAGGGTTCCGGGTAATTTATACCAGCCAGTCTGCATATCGCCATTTGTTGGATGGAAATAATAGCATTCGTTGTTTTTTCCGACTTGCTGTACCCCAGTCAGCATGTAGCCCTCGGCTGGGTCTAGATAATACCACTTGCCATTGATGTTCTGCCAGCCAGTCTGCATGTCGCCATTAGTAGGATCAAAATAATACCAAGATGTTTCCTTATAATCCCCGAAGCCCTTCAGCTGCTGCCAGCCCGTGAGCAGATAGCCGTGAACATTGAAGTAATAATATTTTCCGTTAATTTGATCCCATTTATTTCGCGGGTAACTGCCGTCAGTGTATTTGTACCACCAACCTTTAGCATCCTGTATCCACTGTCCGTCTGTCTTATTGACAATAACTGGTTTGATCTGGGCCTGTACAGGATTTCCTATGGGAACAGCCACTGCAGTCAAAAGCGCTCCAGCCAGTACCAGCTGAGCCGCAGCTAATTTTCTTTTCATCATCCGTCTCCTTTTTTAATGAAGTAAACGATAAACAGAGAATGGAGTTTTCACAGTCTGTAAACGTTTCCTACCTTAAAATAACATATTTTTTATAATTATTCAACTATAGTCTTTTAGTTTGCTTTTAGTAGTGTCAAGAGTTTTTTACCAAAACAAAGCGAGGCTGAAGGACTTTCGTCCCAGCCTCTTTGAGGTGGCGGATAAGGCTTCCGCTAGGAAGTGTCAGGCTGCTCAGCGGTCTGGGAGACTGTTGGAGCAAGGTGTCTGCCTCTTCATTTCATTCCGTAAATCTCAGGAAATAACCGTCCGGATCTAGAACGGCAAATTCCTGGGGATAAATGATTGTGTTTTCTACCCTAAATTCCCTTTTTATCAGCGGCCGGTGGATGGGATAATCCGCCTCTAGCAATTTCTGATAAAGGCCCGGCACATCCGCAATGCCAAAGGAAATATTGACACCGCGCCCGAAAGGATAGGTCAGCTGAGCTAATTCTTCTGCGCTGCCTTCTTCTAGCATAAGTTGGCAGTCTTCAAGCGAGAGAAAGAGAAATTTCTCTTCTAGACGCTCGTATTCGACAGAGAATCCTAGCAGGTCGCAGTAGAAGTGGCGTGATTTTTCGATGTCAGATACTACAAATTCAGGAATGACAGCTTGATAGTCCATTTGTTTTCTCCTTAAAGTTCAATCTCCATGACAATGGGTGTGTGGTCTTGGCGTGCACCGGAGTCAATCATATCAGACTTGATCACCTTGTCAGCCAGGCGGCTGCTGGTCAGCCAGTAGTCAATTCTCCAGCCTGAGTTGTTGATTTTGCTGGTCTTGCTGCGCTGCGCCCACCAAGTATACTGGTTGGGAATATCACCGTGGAGGTGGCGGAAAGTATCGGTGAAGCCTTTGGCCAGCAGATTGGTGAAGCCGGCGCGCTCTTCATCCGTAAAGCCGGGAGAGCGGCGGTTGCTGGACGGGTGGGCCAGGTCAATCTCATGATGGGCGACATTATAGTCACCAGTAGCGAGGACTGGCTTTTTCTTATCCAGCCCAGCCAGATAATCCGCATATTTCTGGTCCCAAATCTGGCGGTCTTCCAAGCGTCTGAGACCGTCACCAGCGTTAGGGGTATAGACTTGGGTGACAAAGAACTGGTCAAATTCCAGCGTGATAATGCGGCCTTCTGCGTCCATGGTAGAGGGAGCGCCGATGTCTGGGAAGGTTACAGTCGGTGTCAGCTCTTTTCTGTAGAGAAACATGGTTCCGGCATAGCCTTTGCGGGCCGGCTCGACAGAGGAGCGCCAGGTATGCTGGTAGTCGGGGAAGAGCTCTTCTAAGATTTCGATGTGCTTTTTGGTCGGGCCTTTGGCCGACAGCTTGGTTTCCTGAATGGCAATCACATCGGCATGCTCAGCCTGCAGGGTCGCAAGGACAGCCTGAGACAGCTGAGCCCGCGCTGAGTCGCTGGTCAAAGCAGCGTTGAGAGAGTCGATATTCCAAGAGATGAGTTTCATAGGATTTCCTTTTCTAGTATGCATTTGCTCCGTTTATTATAACAAAAATACTGCCCTATTTATAGCAAAAGGGCTGAAAGTTGGCTTGAAAAAAGCTGAAAATTTTTCTATAATAATCCTAGAAAAGGGGGGCTGTCATGAAATTTTATTCCTATGATTATGTGCTAAGCCAGATTTCGACCCAGAACTGGCTTTTATTGGGTGCCTTGAGCTTGCTGCTTCTGGTGACGGCTTACGTTTCCGTTCAGGCTTATAAAAATCAGCGGGACAGCAAGTACCGCGAGCTGGTGATTATCCTGCTCTTGGGAGTGGTGACCCTGGTTTTGGTCGGCATCGGCAATTACCAGACCGATCAGGCTTCTGATGACCAATTTCGTACATCACTCCATTTCATCGAAGTCGTATCTCAGGAGCTCAAGGTTGATAAGTCGGAGGTTTATGTCAATACATCAGCCGCGACGGACGGCGCCATTGTCAAGGTAGAGGGCTCTTTTTACCGGGCCATCAGCGGCAGTGAGCAGGATACCTATCTGCTGGAAAAGATAGAGTTATATGATGCAGATGTAGAATTAGTGGAGGTTGAACAATGACATTTTCTTATCTCGATGTGGCGATTAAGCTGGCTTTGGGGCTGCTGTCTTTGGTCTTTGTCATCAATGTGTCCGGCAAGGGGAATCTGGCGCCCAACTCGGCCAGCGACCAAGTACAGAACTATGTGCTGGGCGGCATTATCGGCGGTGTCATCTACAATCCAGCAATCACTATTTTGCAGTACACCGTCATTCTTCTCATTTGGACGATTTTGGTGCTGACGCTCAAGTGGCTCAAAACCAACAGCCATTTTGTCAAGCAGATGATTGACGGCAGTCCCACCGTTCTGATCAAACATGGGAAATTAGATGTAGAAGCCTGCCGTTCGGTCGGGCTGTCCGCTTCCGATGTGGCTCTTAAACTGCGGGGGCAGGGCATTTATCAGCTCAAACTGGTCAAGCGCGCAGTTTTGGAGCAAAACGGCCAGCTCATTGTCGTGCAGATGGGGGATGAAAATCCCAAGTATCCGATTATCACTGACGGCGTTATCCAGCTGGATGTCTTAGACTCCATCGGCCGCAGTGAGGAATGGCTGCTGGAAACTCTGGAAAAAGACGGCTACAGCAGTCTTTCTGATATTTTCATCGCCGAGTATGACAAGGGACTGATCCGAGTGGTGACTTATTAAGCAATCCTGTCAATGCAGTCAAAAAACAGCCCTCCGGCTCGGAGAAGCTGTTTTGATTTTTTTAAAACTCTTAATTCTGAAAGGGACTTTGGTCTGATGACTGATTTTGATAAGGATTTTGGACAGATTGCTGATTTTGAGCGTTCTGATAATCTGAATAGCCTTGATTATTGTAGGTCTGAGCGTACTCATATTTGCTTGGTTGGCACATCAGGACCAAAAGGATGATGCCTCCAATACCTGGAATCAGAATGAGGAACATGCAGGCCCAGTGATAGCCGCCATCGCGCAAGCGCCGGATACGGATAGCCAATGATGGAAGGAGAGCTGCGATAATATAAACGGTAACAGCCGTGAGCAATATTAAGGATGTAATGATTCCAAAATTACCGGCTCCCTGATTGGCAGAGACATCTATAACTGCCAGAATGCCAAGAACTGCATAGAATAGGATAAATAAAAGAACATTGGCTAAAACAGCAAACCAATAATCCGAACGAGTCGAACGGCCAGTAAAATCAACATAGCCCGTCCAAAATTTCTTATATGCGTCAAACATGTGATAGTTCCCCTTATATTTTTCACCTAGTATACTATATATAGGATGAAATGACAACAGCTTGGGGAAATAAATGGAGTTTTTAAAAGCAGACACCACTATAAAAGGCGGTGGGACAGACTCCCATGATGGCTGTGTCCTCACCCACAGAGGGATGGATCTTTTGGAAGATACCGTATAAAGTCGAAAGCTCTCCGCCAAAAATCAGCATATACATGAATCATCATAATACTCTAAATGATTTGGCAGATCATATTATGTAATAAACAGATAAACATTGCAGATTATTTTATATTTTTAGCCTAGGCTGTTTTTTAAGCATGCCGGGTGGCGTGGGCAAATTGAAAATTCATTGTATTATTTTCTAAATGGTGATACAATAAAGTGTTGAAGTTTGCTGTTTTTCAGCTTGATAAACAGCAATTTCTGAATAAATGGAGGTCTCATTTGCCTCGTAAGGAGAAAGACAATGTCTGAAAAGAATTTTTATATCACTACACCTATTTATTATCCCAGCGGCAAGCTCCACATCGGATCTGCCTATACGACCATTGCCTGTGATGTCCTGGCCCGCTACAAGCGGCTCATGGGCTACGATGTCTTTTACCTGACCGGTCTGGACGAGCATGGGCAAAAGATCCAAGCCAAGGCTGAGGAAGCCGGTATCAGCCCACAAGCCTATGTCGATAGTATGGCTGTCGGTGTCAAGGAACTCTGGAACTTGCTGGATATTTCCTATGATAAGTTTATCCGGACCACGGATGACTATCATGAGGAAGTGGTGGCTCAGGTCTTTGAGCGCCTGCTGGCTCAAGATGATATTTATCTGGGTGAGTATGCCGGCTGGTATTCTGTTTCAGACGAGGAATTCTTTACTGAAAGTCAGTTGGCTGAGGTCTTCCGTGATGAAAATGGTCAGGTGACTGGCGGGATTGCACCCAGCGGTCATGAGGTCGAGTGGGTGTCAGAGGAGTCCTATTTCCTCCGCCTCAGTAAGTACCAAGATTGGCTGACTGACATTTTCAAATCCCATCCAGACTTTATCTCACCGGAGGGTCGTCTCAATGAAATGCTGAAGAACTTCATTGAGCCAGGCCTAGAAGATTTGGCTGTTTCCCGGACCACCTTTACTTGGGGTGTGCCGGTGCCGTCCAATCCTAAGCATGTAGTCTATGTTTGGATTGATGCCCTGCTTAATTATGCGACGGCTCTGGGTTACGGACAGGAAGACCATGCTGGCTTTGACAAGTTTTGGAATCAAGGGACAGTCTTTCACATGGTCGGCAAGGATATTCTGCGTTTTCATTCTATCTACTGGCCTATCTTGCTCAAGATGCTGGGACTTAAGCAGCCGGACCGCCTGATTGCCCATGGCTGGTTTGTCATGAAGGATGGCAAGATGTCCAAGTCCAAGGGCAATGTGGTCTATCCGGAAATGCTGGTGGAGCGCTATGGTCTGGATGCCCTGCGCTACTACCTTATGCGCAGTCTGCCGGTTGGCTCTGATGGCACCTTTACGCCGGAAGACTATGTCGGCCGCATCAACTATGAGCTGGCCAATGACCTGGGCAACCTGCTCAACCGCACCGTGTCCATGATTAACAAGTATTTTGACGGTCAGGTGCCAAACTATGAAGAAAATGTGACGGCTTTTGATACAGATCTGGCGCAAGTGGCGGCCGCCTCTATCGCTGACTATCACAAGTATATGGAAGCAGTGGACTATCCGCGGGCTCTGGAAGCTGTCTGGACACTGATCTCCCGTACCAATAAATACATCGATGAAACAGCGCCTTGGGTCTTGGCCAAGGACCCAGCCAAGCGGTCTGAATTGGCCGCAGTCATGAGCCATCTGACAGCCAGCCTGCGGGTGGTAGCTCATATGATTGCGCCTTTCATGATGGCGACCAGTAAGGCTGTACTCAGCCAGCTGGGACTGCCCGAAGCTGGCTCGCTGGAAGAGCTCAAACTGGCTGACCTGCCAAGCGGTTTGACCGTTGCTGCCAAGGGTACACCGATTTTCCCGCGCCTGGATATGGAAGAGGAAATCGCCTATATCAAAGGGCAGATGGAGGCCGGCAAACCCGCAGCAGAAAAGGAATGGAAGCCGGAAGAAGTCGAGCTTAAGCTTAATAAGAAAGAAATCAAGTTTGACGACTTTGACAAGGTGGAAATCCGCGTTGCCGAGGTCAAGGAAGTGGCAAAGGTCGAAGGCTCAGACAAACTGCTCCAGTTCCGCCTAGATGCCGGTGACAGTGAGGACCGCCAAATCCTCTCCGGCATTGCCAAATATTATCCAAATGAGCAGGAACTGGTCGGCAAGAAGGTCCAAATCGTGGCCAACCTCAAACCCCGCAAGATGATGGGCCGCATCAGCCAAGGCATGATCCTCTCAGCCGAATACGGCGAGCAGCTGACCCTCCTGACCGTGGATGAGAAAGTGCCGAATGGCAGTTTGATAGGGTGAGGAGTCTGTCCCTGGAAGTTTTGATTTAATTATATATCAACCACAAAGCCCTCGTTAGGATTGTCATCTAATGAGGGCTTTTGCCTTGTTTTCATGCGTTAGTGAGTGAGGGTGCAGCTACCATGGGAGTTTGGTCTACTGCCTTTTTTGAAAAATAGTTAGAAGCAGAATTATTTGAAATCCTGACAAATTTTTTCAGCTGGCAGTCGTCCTTTCACAGCTTGGGCCTGTATAAGCAAGGACTATCAGGTTTATAAAAAATTTATATTGGGAAATCTTAGCGGCCTTTGATATGCTAGTGTTAAATAAAGATTTGTTAGGAGAATCCGATGAAAAAACTCTTGCTTCTTTTGCCTTTAACGGCTGCTCTCTTTGCATGTGGGCAGCGGCAGAATACATCAGCCAATCAGGAAGAAACGATTGTAGTTGCAACAGCAGGTGATATACCGCCTTTTGACTACGAACAGGATGGGAACTTGACTGGTTACGATGTAGAGGTTTTAAAGGCTGTTGATGAAAAACTGGATGACTATAAAATAGAATTCCAAAAAATCAGCTGGGAAAGTATTTTTCCTGGGGTTGATGTAGGGCGCTATCAGGCGGCAGCCAATAACTTAAGCTATACAGAAGAGCGGGCGGACAAGTATCTCTACTCGGCTCCTATTGCTAAAAATCCCTTGGTCTTGGTCAGTCGAAAATCTGCACCGATAAAGGAACTAGCAGAAATTGCAGGTAAAAAAACTCAGGATGATACAGGGACCTCCACTGCCAAGCTAGTAAACGACTGGAATGCAGAGCATCCTGAGCAGGCGGCCCAGCTGGACTACTCTGGAGAAGATGTCAGCAAACGTCTATTGGATTTAGATAATGGTGAGATGGATTTCTTGATTTTTGATAAAATTTCGGTAGAAAAGATTGTCAAGGATCGCGGCTTGGATTTGAATATTGTTGAGCTTGACAGCAGCGGCAATCCCAATAATTATATTATCATCGCCAAGGATAAGGCTGATTTTCAAAAAGCCTTTAATCGGGCTGTAAAAGAGCTCTATCAAGACGGAAGTTTAGAGAAGCTGAGCCAGAAATTTTTAAGCGGCAATTATCTGCCTGATGCCAAAGAACTGGAGTAATCAGACAATCCATTCCAATTTCCCCCAAAAAGGCCTGAAAACTCAATAAAACTTCAAAAGCTTAGCAGCACTTTTTAAGAAAGGTGTTTCTGAGCTTTTTTGAAATCGTCAGTTGGGTTAATGTTGCCCCAGAAATGAGTATTTTCCTTAGTTTTTTGACGAAAAAAGTTCAAAAAACACTTGACAATTCATATATATATATATATAATACCTATTGAAAGGTTTTAGGAGTTATATTATGAAAAAAATAAAAATTGCATCACTTCTTGTATGGCTGCTTTTGATTGTCATTCTCTTCCCGCTTAATCCTTATTTGTCAGCATTTCTGGCTGTAGCCAGTCTCGGGATAGCATTTTTGATGGGGAGGAAGTAGGAGTATGAAAATAGTGAAGGATTTGCTAAAAAAAGCTTTAGGGGCTAAGATTTACGTTTGGATTGTGGTAGCCGTTCTCGCTACTCTTTTTGTCGTTGCAAAGTCCAATCATCTTATTGGCTATTTCCAAGGGAAAAATGCTTCAGATGAACGGAGTCAGATTTATGCTCAGATTACTTCTCTGGAAAAGGTTAATGAAACTGTCTTTTTTAATGTTGGCATTCAAAAGGTGGAGACAATTGAGAAAGATAGTAAAATCCCAGGTACCAATATCAGCATCCCGCTGTCTGTAAAAAAGGCTATCATTATTTTGAATTATACTGCCAAATTAGGAATTAAAGAAGCAGTGAAGATTAAAATAACTACTGACCATCACTATGAAGTAACTATCCCCAAATATCAGGTAATAGGAGTAGATGTACCAGATGATCCAAATAAGCAATACAAACTATATGATACAAGCGGAGAACTGCTGAGCGGGGCAACGGAGAACATTGATACAGCAAAGCATACTACCAAAAGTCTTAGCAATAAGGAACAAGAAGAGTATATTAAGCAGTACAAACAACTTATTGCAGAATCAGCAGAGCAATATTATGAAAAGATTGTGACTAGCATTGATCCGGAGGCTAAAGTAACTTTTAAAAACGTTAATAAATAGATTCATATATTTAGGAGGTTTTTATGAAAAAGGGCCCTGCAGTTGTTTGCAAAATTTTCATTTTGCTCAGCGGTAGCTGATTGTTCAAAGCACTGCTTTGAGGTTATGGATGAAACATCCATTAGGAAGTGTCAAGACTGTTCGCCTTTTAGACTCCAAAAAGTCCAATCAGCTACCGCGTCAAGAGTTTTTACCAAAACAAAGCGAGACTGAAGAACTTTTATACGGTATCTTCCAAAAGATCCATCCCTCTGTGGATGAGGACACAGCCATCATGGGAGTCTGTCTCAGTCTCTTTGAGGTGGCAGATAGAGCTTCCGTTAGGAAGTGTCAGCTGTACTGGCGTACGGAAAGGCGAGTTAACGACGTCATAAAAGATAAAATAAATGACGATATCTGACAGAGGTGAGGCAGCTGCTTTTGGGCCAGGCTGCCGTCATCTATCCTTCTCCGCTTTATTAGAGCTGACCGAAAAAATCAGGAACAGTGTATGATGCTGCTCCTGATTTTCATTTCCTGCTTCATTTTTCAAAAAGGGAGCCTGCCGTCTTTTCGCTCTACCATAAAATCTATTCCTCGCTTTTTGTGCTATACTGGTTTCAAATTTAGCAAGGAGGAAGCAATGGGAATTTTTGATTTTTTTAAAAAACAGCCAGAACATGAGGAAGCAGAGGAAGTCTTCTATGAAGAGTACGAGGACGAAGCAGAAGCGGAAGAAGCTGCTGCTGATTATGAGGAAGCTCCGGGCTGGGAGGCTATTTCGACGGAGTTTGCCCGCATTTATAATAATCAGAAGCCGGTGGACCACATTGAGGCGATTGTCAAATGGCGGTCGGGCGGACCAGATCCGCTGGACGGCGTTGACGTCTATGATGCCGGTGATGTCTGGCATTTAGTCAGCTATGGTCTATCTGAGCTTTATGAAAAAGTCAGTCAAGATACAGACTACAGCGGCTATGGCTTTGAATTTACCCTGCGTCTGAAAAAGGGGGACTACCAACCCAATGATGAATTTATCAATATTGTCACTATTTTTCAGGATTTTGCCCGCAGGACTTTTGAAACGGGAGAAGTCTATCAGCCCTTTGAGTATATCTATACCGGTCAGATGCTGGGATTTGACAGCGAGCAGGCATCTGCTTTGACAGGTTTTATCACCGTACCGGATCCTGAGGCTCAGGTCTTGGAGACGGCTCACGGTCTGGTGGAATTTGTCGAATTGGTCGGTGTTACAGACGCGGAACTGCAGCAGATTATGGAGGGTCAGCTGACTGTTCAGGCTCTCTATGCTCAGCTGGGCAGTGATGTGACGGACTATGAGCGGGAATCGCTTGTGTAGCCATTTCATCCTCTTTGAAAATTGAAGAGATTACATCCTTAGGGAAACTTTATCTGCCGCCTCAAAACCTCCACTGGACTTGCCTCGTTTTCGGGTTTCTGGACTCAATCACTGCATTTTGCAATTAAACGATAAAATATATGAAGTTGGGGACTTTTATCTCAGACTCCGCCAGACTGTTTTGACACAAAGGGCAGTTGCCTTATCCCCGACCTCTAACGGTCTCTCAGACTGTTGGAGGTAACGAAGGTTGGTTCTGATGTTCAAAGAGTGCAAATCAAAGATACTAAAAAAACCCAAAGCTGCTTGGGTTTTTTTATGATAGGCTGTTTCTCCTTGGCTGGGAGATGTAAGTGATGGCTTTTGTGCAGGAAGGTCTATTTGAATTTAAATCCTTCATAAACCAAATCGGCCTTGGGATTATTCTTTTTGAAATCTTCGGCGAATTTATCCATCATCTTGACCGGGCCGCACATAAAGACGGTGGTGTCATTGTCCAAGGGATAATCGCTGAAATCCAGATAGCCTTGGGTTTTACTGTCGACCAGATGCAGGTCCAGCAGCGGGTTTTTGGCTGCGTAGTCTTGCAGCAGATCCAGATAAACGGCATTTTCCTGACCGGTATAGGCATAGTAGAAGCTGACCTGGCGGTCCAGAGCTGGATTTTCCCGGATGTAGGAGATAAAGGGGGTGATACCGATCCCGCCGGCAATCCACATCTGCTTGGCCTGTCCTTCCTCCAGAATCATATGGCCGTAAGCCCGGTCAATGGTAACCTTGGTGCCTTCCTTAATCTGCTCATAGAGTTTCTGGGTGTGGTCGCCGGAGTTTTTAATGGTAAAGTAGACGATGTTGTCATGGCCGCCCGAGATAGAGAAGGGGTGGGGCGCTTTCTCAAATCCTTCCTGAAAAATCTTGATAAAGGCAAACTGGCCATACTGATAGTCCAGCTTCTGGCTCAGCTGGATTTTCAGCTCAACGGTATCATGATTGAGCCGCTTGACTTGCAGGATTTTCCCCAGATGCTTGAAAGCCAGAGTCTGGTAGAGAAAGATGATATAAAAGCCGGAAGCAAGGCCGATGACAGCGTAGAGACCGACCACCAGACTGAGGAGACTGGGTGTCAGTAGCTGCCCGCCCGTCAGCATATAGGCATGAAAGAGGCCAAAGATATAGGCCAGGTACACGACCCGGTGGATCCAGCGCCAGACTTCATACTTGATCCGCTTCCCGATGTAGGCCATGGCAACGATACTGATAAAGAGATAGATACTGACATTGCCCAGCTGGGCTGCTAGATGCGACCCCCAGAGGCTGCCGCCCATGGCGACATTGTGCAGGGCTAGGAGGATGACCGAAAAGATAGCGGTAAACTTATGGTAAAAGTACATCTTTTCAATGCCGTGGAACCACTTTTCCAGAAGAGCATTGCGGGTGGCCAGCAGAAAGGTCAGAGACAGGGTGGTCAAGGCCAAGCCTGGCACGATAAAGTTGGTCATACCGGCTGCCGCCCAGGCAAAGACAGTGATGATGATGCTAACAGCAATCAGGGCAATTCCTTTAATTGATTTCATTGATTCTCCATCGGTTTTTATACTAATTAGTTGTAAATAAACTCGTTACATTCTAACAAAGAAAAAACAAGCTGTCAAGATATGAGCTTGTTTTGGAAGGTGGGAGTTGGAAAAATAAGCATCAGCCATTCCAAAGATAAACAAAGCTCCCCTGCAGGAAAGCCGCAGCTGAAGCCAATTGGCAGGAGAGTTATTCTTAGGCTTGTTTTTGGGGAAATTTTAGGGCAAAAGGCACGGCCGGCGGAAGGGCAAGTCTACTCGTCCAGCTTTTGCTGAAAACGTCGATTTTCCTGATAGCGCGCCTCCAGCACATCATCTAGGCGTTTTTTGTATTGCTGATGGTATTGATTCAGATTGTCCTCTATCTGCGAAAGGTGCTGCCAGGCAGGTTCATAGGATACTCCTTTGAAAGCATAGGAGAGCTTCTCCATCAGGGCAGCCGTCTCTCTTTCGAATTTATAATAATAACCATCCAGCCGGACTTCCGTTCTTTCCAGCTCAAGCAGTTTGCGGCCATACTCTTCTTCCAGTTTTTCCCTTTCTTTCTTATCCAGCATTGCTTCACCCTCCTGCTTTGATAGGATTCTTGAGAGAAGGGGCCTGCAGCTGGGTCAGGTAGGTCTCAGCGGCCTGAGCTGCAGCGCCGGAAAAGCCTTCCTTGATATTATTGACATAGGTCTGAGAGGCATAGTTTTTCATATTGGAAGCGGCTAGACCGAGCTGAGTCTCCAGCTCCATATACTTGGCCCCAATCTGCAGCTCTTTGGCTACCAGCAGGGCCTGGATGGCTGCCCGCTCCTGTTCTTTCATCTTTGCTTTAAATTCTTTCTCTAACTGCGCCTTGCTAAAGAGCGCATCATCATGAACAATCAGCATCTTAATTGCTCCTCCAGTTTTTCTTGGTATCTTTTATCAGGCCGTCAAAGTCCACAGCAGCTGCCTGATCGGCAGAGGTAAACTCCTGACTGGCTCTGACCAGAGTCATGCCCAGCTGCTCCATCTCAGTCAGAAAATCGGCCGCGGCTTTTTTGGTTTCTCCTTCGATACTTTCGTCCCAGAATTTGCTCATCTTAAAATCAGCCAGCAGCTCTAAAACCTCAGCATCGCTCAAATAATTGGCCAGGCCAAAAGCCTCTGGCTCCGCACTGTTGACAATTTCCTGAACATCTTCTTTGGTATTGGCTACTAGCTTATCAGCTCCTTTGACCATTCCCTCTATCTCAAAGATAGCCAGCTGAGCCGCCGTCTGCAGGAGCTGGGCCTGCACTAGGATTTTATCATTTCCTGACAGACCGCCATTTTTCAGTTGATGCTGGTAGCGAGTGATAGCTTCACGATCCCAAGTCATAGATTCCAAGCGAGCAACCCTAATAATTTCCTTGTATTCTGTCTCAAATTGATGATAGAAGGCATATCCCAAAACAGCCCTATCAGGAAGATCTCCATTCATTAGAGAATTGAATATATTTGAAGCAGTTTCTTCATTAACTCCCAGTTTTCGAAGAGCGTCCAGAGTTTTGGCAATTAGACGCGCCAGCTTTTCTCCCGCTCTCAGCAGCTCTGGGTGAAAATCCTCAGAAGCAACGAGGAAGCTGCCTTTGCCATCACTCTGAAAAACACCAAAATCATGAGAACTCTCCGAATCGAAGCTCTGTGTATAGTATAAGGGAACTACAATATTGACTTTACCAACTGGCTTTTTAAGTGGTTCATTGGAATCACCAGGTAGGTGAGTGATAGTATGTTCCCGATTGAGCATACTTACCATATCAAAGGGATTGACATAATACTCTATTTTTTCGCTGATTTTTTTGATTTTCTCATCGCTGAGTCCCATTTTCTTTAAGCTCTTAGTCGTATCTGGACCGTCGAAGAGGACCACCTTGCCGATTTTCTCCAGTTCCTGATCGCTTAAGCCGGCAACCCCTTGAGCAGAGACCATAGTTCCTAGCGAGTGAGCTGAAAGGTCCATCTTAGCATCTGGTGCTTTTTCACTCATCTCTGCGATTTTAACTTTCATTCCTTTTGTAGCTAACTTTGCTTGTGGAATATGAATATGATTAATAGCAAACTGAGCATCATTATCAACCCAGTCGTTCCAATTATCTAAACTAATACCATCACTGCCTCGAATGGCCATATAGGTTTTCTTGGTATCCTTACCCAGAGTCGGAGTATCTGTTAAATAGTAAGCATTAAAACCTGCTTTTTCATCGGTTAAAAGCCCTTTTTGATAGCGATTGACGACATCTGTTTCTTTGTGATAGCCGCCATTGGGACTAGGAACTTGGAGATCCATCGTCTCTTCTACAGTATGCAAATCTGGATCTGGCTGCAGGTAAAGCTTGCCGTCATGGTCAAGCTTTTTTCCGCCGGGGGTGAGTTCTCCTTTTCGCGTCACCACATCTTGTGAAAAATTAAATGGAACGGATTCACCAGCATCTAAAATCTGTCTTCTTTTTTCTGATAACGTTTCATAGGGAAATGTAACAGGTCTACCAGTATAAGCGGATTGCGCTAGATTCGCATAAAGATATCAAAATTTTTTAAATTACTGTTACTCAAAAAGCTCACCTCCGTAAAACAACCCATTTCTTAAAGTCATAGAATCTAACTCTACTTTGTTATTCTCTATATTACAAATAATATTCCAATCGGATTCTTTGCTTTCGTTAAAAGTCCCATACAGACTAACAACCTCTCCCCCTCCCTGCGGTGTTCCATTGCCAACTTCTTCCCAACGCGTCTGTTTCCAGTCAATCTGAACTGACTCAATTTTATCATTTTGTGATTTCACAAAATCCTTAATCTCCTCCTCATGTTCTTTGAGATAAGCCAACTGCTTCTCCCGCGGACTTGGCTCTACCTCGACCAAGCGTCCAAATATGTTCATTTCCTGGGCCATCCAAACTCCTCCTCCAATAATAACAGTGGCTAGAATCAGCCAAAGCAAGGTACGTTTTTTCATCTCTTTCCTCCTAAATAGTGGAAGTTAAATCTATTATATCACAAATTACATAAAAAAAATACTTTTAAAAAGTACTTCGCTTTATTATTCGGAAAAATCTGAACCAAATCAGCATAAAAATTGTCAAAATTTTTTAAGTTACTTTTCGTCATAGTAATACCAACCTCCATCCCGATAAATTCTTATGGGTTGCATTTCATAGATTCCCAATTCTTTTGGTATACTATTAGCATTGTCTCCCAAATCAACTCCTAAAGTAAATTCAGTTTCTTTTATATTATTTACCCTTCCATTTAGAGTTAGTATGTAACCACCACCTTGTGGAGTGCCATTTCCTACCTGACCAACTTCCATACTGTCCCAATCAAACTGTACGCTTTCAACTTTAGGACTTAAAGCCTTCACAAAATCTGCCAAGTCTTTTTCATGTTTTTTTAAGTAAGTCAACTGTTTTTCTCTTGGACTTCTCAAATCGAAAATTCCATCAGTGAACAAACTTTTATTTTGAACTGTCATAATCGTTCCTCCTACGACTAGAGCAGCAGCTGCCGCCAGCATAAACATTCTGCCTTTTTTCATTGTCAATCCTCCTAGATATGCGGAAGTTAGTTTTATTATACCCAAAAAATGGCGGTGGGACAGACTCCCATGATGGCTGTGTCCTCACCCACTGAGGGATGGATCTTTTGGAAGATACTGTATAAAAGTCCTTCAGTTTCGCGGGCTGGGAGTGAAAGGGTTTGGGGAACCTTTTCAGTCTGAGCTTAGAAACAAGAGAGTGAAGGGAACTAAATTTTTAAAAATTTAGTTCTGTCCCACCGCCATTTTCCAGATAGGATTGGGCTATTGGTCCTCTGTCAGTTTTGAGTTTGGCTGGGTCTCTTTTTCTCTGCCAATAAAGGGCAGGCGCTGGGTCAGCTGGGAAATGTTTTTGCCAATATCCTTACCGATGGCCGTCGGGCTGGGCAGGCTGATGTCCTCTTTCCAGCTTTGGAAGCGCATATCTACCAGCAGCTTTGCCAGCTGGGTTAATCTGTCACTTTCTTCGGCTGGCAGGTTGTTGGCATTTTTGAAGATCGCCAGCACTTTTTTGACGTTTTCGATTTTTGAAAAATCATTAATAGAAGTGATGCCGGCATCAAGAATCAGGCCGAAAAAGAGATCAAAGAAATCTTTCAGCTCGTCATCCGAAACACTGCCTACCCAGTTTTTCAGTGTTTTGTCTGTCTGAAGGCTGTCTGCGGCCAGCGTGTCCGTGAGGACAAAGGCCTGATCCTTAATCTTCCAAGAAAAGGTATTGTGCTGGGCAAAGCCGCCGATGGCGCTGCTTTTGACAATCTGAGCTTCCTTAGGTGTTTCCAGCATCATACCGACAATCGAGCTCTGAGGCAGGAAGCGTCTCAGCTTGTCTACAATAGCCTGATAGCCGGCGCTCTCAATGACTGCGTGGTTGAGGCCGGGAGCGTCATAGCTGTAAATGGCTTGGATCCGCTCTTGATCATCCGGCTCCATTTGGCTGGCTGCATAAGAGGCCAGATTCCCCCCCTTGGAGTGACCGCACAGAATGAAATTTCCCGGGAGCAGCTGCATGGCCTTGCGCAGATAGTTAGCTGCAGTCTGTTGGGCCGGCACTTGGTCCATGTAGGTCATGTGAAAGTCTTCCTTCCAGCCGATGATGGAGTCATCTGTGCCGCGGAAGACCAAGGCATAGGTATCTGGCTTGATTTTGAAAATCAGGGCTGCAAACTGCTTTTGGACATCGGGGTCAATGTCGTTGACATAGCCCATGAGTTTGCTGTTTTTGAAACGGGTGCTGGCCGCCGCTTTTTCCAAGAGTCTGAGCCGGCTTTTGGTCACCATCATGGACAGCTCCTGAGGCATGGCTTCGACCGTGTCCAGCAGGCGGCAATCGCAGTTGGGAGACAGCTCTGCATCGACAATCTGATCAAAAGGCAGGTAGGTCAGCTCAGTCAGAATCAGGAAATCCAGTTCATTGAAAGGCTGGTCGTAAATACTGTCATAGGCCCTTTGCTCCAGGTAGTCAAAAATCATTTCCATCGTCAATCTCCGTTTCCTTCTATCTTATATATAGCTTAGTATAGCATATTTTTATAAGATTGTTTCCTATTTCCAGAAAAATCCTACCTCAGACTGAGGATGATACATGGGATACGAGAATTTTTTTGGTATAATGAAACTAGCAAGAAATTGGGAGGGAAAGATGCATAAGATTTTATTGGTAGAAGACGATTCGGTTATCCGTCAGATGATAAAGAAAATGCTGGAGCAGTGGGGCTTTCAGGTGGTTGCTGTGGAAGATTTTATGCAGGTTTTGACCGTCTTTGTCAAGGAGGAGCCGCATCTGGTCCTCATGGACATCGGTCTGCCGCTCTTTAATGGCTATCACTGGTGCCAGGAGATCCGCAAGATTTCGACGGTGCCTATCATGTTTCTGTCTTCCCGTGATCAGTCCATGGACATTGTCATGGCTATCAATATGGGGGCAGATGATTATGTGACCAAGCCTTTTGACAACAATGTCTTTCTGGCTAAGGTTCAGGGGCTGCTGCGCCGTTCGTATGAGTTTGGAACGGACCAGAGTCTTTTGGAATACCAAGGAGTCATTCTCAATCTCAAAACCATGGATCTCATGTATGAGGGCCATGTGATAACCCTGACTAAAAATGAATTTCAGATTCTGCGCATCCTCTTTGAGCATGCCGGCAGCATCGTGGCGCGTGATGACTTGATGCGGGACCTTTGGAACAGCGACTTTTTCATTGATGACAACACCCTGTCGGTCAATGTAGCCCGCCTGCGCAAGAAATTAGAGGAATACGGCCTGAAGAACTTCATTGAAACTAAAAAAGGAATAGGATACGGTCTGCTCAATGGACATGCGGGATAGATTTTTCTTTTTAAAACATTATCTTTACTCACGCCGTTTTTTCCTGGTTATGCTGTTCTTGCTGCTGGGGGTTATTCTCTTTTTTGCTTTTGTTTTTTATGAAAGCAAGAACCTGCTGGAGTATGTGGCGCTGGTGCTCTGCTTTCTGTCTGCCCTTTTTATCAGTGCGGATGCCTGGGCCGACTACAAAGCTTACCGCAGTCAGCTGCTCTATGCTGCCGGCAATCCTCAGACAGCTTTGGAAAGCTTGCTCAAGGAAAAGGTGGCTCTGCTTGAGCTGGACAGGAAAAATCAGGTCCTGCTGGAGCAGGAAAAATATAATGACCTGCTGGATTACTATACGCTCTGGGCCCATCAGATCAAAACCCCTATCGCAGCCAGCTCGCTCTTGATTGGAGATTTGAAAGACCAGCCTGCTAAAAAACAGCTGGAGCAGGAGCTTTTTAAGATTGAATCCTATGTCAATCTGGTCCTGCAGTATCTTCGCTTAGAGAGTTTTCACGAAGATTTGGTGCTGAAAAAGGAAAATGTGCAAGACTTGGTCAAGGAAGTGGTCAAGAAGTACGCGCTTTTCTTTATCCAGCAGGGACTCAGTCTTGACCTGCATGACTTGGAGCAGAGCATTGTTACGGATAAGAAGTGGTTTGTCGTCATTTTAGAGCAGGTCCTGTCGAATAGTCTTAAATACACGAAAGAAGGCAGTATTGAGATTTACTTTCAGGAAGATACGCTCTATATCAAGGACACGGGGCTGGGCATTCAGGATGCAGATTTGCTGCGGGTCTTTGAGCGCGGCTTTTCGGGCTACAATGGCCGTCTGACCCACCAGTCATCGGGTCTGGGGCTTTATCTGTCCAAGAAAATCGCAGATGCTCTGGGCCATCAGCTGACGCTGGAATCTCAGGTCGGCAGGGGGACCACTGTGAAGATTAGCTTTTCGGAAAAGAAACTGGTATTTGAATAGGAGGGAACATGCTGACTGCAGTATATGATAGTCTGACCGGTCAGGGGAAGAGATTTGCTCAGAGTCTGGGACTGCCGAGCCAGTCTGTGCTGAAAAAGCTTGACGGCCCCTGTATTTTAGTGACGCGCAATAGCGGACGCGGGCAAATTCCCTGGACGACCAAGCGCTTTGTAAAAAAATACGGACACTTGATAAAAGGCTTTGTCATGAATGGGGATCAAAAGCGCTACCCCAGAACCTTTTGCGGAGCAACGGATAAGATTGTAGAGCAGTATGGCTTGACTCATATCCGAAATATAGAGAGAGCAGGGACAGAAGCGGACCGGGAAGCGGTCAAAATCTTTCTAGAACAGTTACAGATGGCTGAAAGTGCTCATAAAAACCACTAAAGTTTGTTTTATTTTTGACAGAGGTTTCTGCAGGATTTTCAAAGTGACAAAAATGTAAGAATAAAACTGCTAAATGAAAGGTTAGGTTATGGCACCGGCCTTTCTTTTTTTATATCATAGACTTATCAAAAGAAGGAGTAAATGATGATGAAAGAAAAAGGGCTGACAGCTTTTCAGTTAAAATTGGCCATGGCCTTGCTCATGGTTTTTGATCATATCAGCGTGATACCGGGCTTGGTGCCGGCTGGCTGGGAGGGCGTCCTGCATGCCCTGACCCGCTGTGTCGGAGCGGCATTTGCTTTTCTGGCCGTCGAGGGCTTCCTTCACACCCGCAGCCGCCTGTCTTACAGTCTGCGCCTTTTCTTTTGGGCGGCCCTGATGCAGACAGGCAACTATATCCTGACTCTGCTCTTTCAGGAAAAGGGCATCTACCTTACTCACAATATCTTCCTGACCCTGGCCTGCGGGGTCCTTATGCTGGGTCTTTTCTTTGGCTTTTCTGAAAATAGCGGAGCTGCTAAGGATAGGAAGCGTGGCTTGCAGCTGACAGCAGCAGTCTTGATCCTGCTGGCAGGTCTCCTCATTTGCGAAGGCGGCATGGTTCTGCTCCCTTTCATGCTCCTGACCTACCTTTTTAGAAATCAGCTCTTTTTCAGAAACTTAGCTTATATCATTTGGGCAGGAGTTCTCTTTGCCATGAGTATTCAAATCTATCCGACCCTGCAGGATACTCTGTCTCTGCTGCTCTATAACTCAGACTGGCTCTTTATCACGGTTTTGCCGCTTATCTATCTCTATAATGGCCGGCGCGGTTCCCGCAGTATTTGGAGCAAGTATTTCTTCTATGTCTTTTATCCAGCTCACCTCTGGCTGATTGCTTGGCTGGCCTTTTGGGTCAAATAAAGCCCAAACTTACAAAAGTGTAAGATTAGCCTCTAAAATGTAAGGTGAAATTATGGATAGGCTGTAGCTATTGCGCTAGAATAGAGGAAGAGATGAGGGAGCTCAGACTCCTTTGCAGCAAACTTTGACAATCATTTGGTCACAGAAAGGAATCAAGATGACATTATTAGACGTACAGCACGTGAAGAAAATTTATAAAACCCGCTTTCAGGGCAGTCAGGTAGAAGCCCTCAAAGACATCCACTTTACAGTGGAAAAGGGGGAATATGTCGCCATCATGGGTGAGTCAGGCTCAGGGAAATCCACCCTGCTCAACATCCTGGCCATGCTGGACAAGCCGACTGAGGGCCGCGTCTTTCTCAACGGGACCGACACAGCAACCATCAAAAACAGCCAGGCTTCCAGCTTTCGCCGGGAGAAGCTGGGCTTTGTCTTTCAGGATTTCAACCTGCTGGACACCCTGTCCGTCAAGGACAATATCCTGCTGCCTCTGGTCCTGTCCCGCCGGCCCATCACCGAGATGATGCAAAAGCTGGTTACGACCTGCAATGAGCTGGGGATAAATAAACTCCAAGAGAAGTTTCCTTATGAGATTTCCGGCGGCCAAAAGCAGCGGGTGGCGGTGGCCCGGGCCATCATCACAGATCCTGAGATTCTGCTGGCGGATGAGCCGACCGGGGCCCTGGACTCCAAGTCATCGGCGGCCCTTCTGGATGTCTTTGACGACATCAACGACCGGGGCCAGACCATTCTCATGGTGACCCACTCGACAGCGGCAGCCAGCCGGGCCAAGCGGGTGCTCTTTATCAAGGACGGCATTCTCTACAATCAGATCTTCCGCGGGGACAAGACCGAGCGGCAGATGTTTCAGGAGATTTCCGATACCCTGACAGTGATGGCAAGTGAGGTGGGAGATTATGTTCAAACTAACTAGTAAACTGGCTTTTTCTAATCTGGTCAAAAACCGCAGTCTTTACTATCCTTTTGCTTTGGCAACGCTGGTGGCAACGGCCATTCTCTACAGCTTTGTCTCGTTGGCTTACAGTTCCAATATGGAGGCTTCCTATGGCGGTGCGGCGGCGCGTTCGACCCTGCAGTTCGGGATCTGGGTCATTCAAATCGCTGTTCTCATTCTCATCACCTATGCCAATAGCTTTGTCATGAAAAACCGCTCCCGAGAGCTGGGAGTCTACAGCCTGCTGGGCATGGAGAAAAAGCACCTGCTGGTCATGACTTTTTTTGAGCTTTTCTACTTTGCCCTGCTGACAGTCGGCCTGGGGCTGGGCTTGGGGCTTATTTTGGACAAGATGCTCTATGCGCTCTTGCTGAAGTTTATGGGCATGCAGGTGGTGATTGCCTCGACCTTTCAATGGAGCAATGTGCTGCTGGTCCTTATCAGCCTGGGCCTTGCCTTTGGCGTTATCCTCTTGCTCAACTCGACCCGCCTCCTGCGCTACAGCTCGCTGCATCTGGTCAAGGAAAAGAAAGCTGGGGAGAAGAAGGGGCGTTTCCTGCTGCTGCAGACCATTCTGGGTCTGGGCCTGATGGGAGCAGCCTACTATATCGCCCTGACGGTGACACATCCTGTATCGGCCTTGGTCATCTTTTTCTGGGCGGTGCTCATGGTCATTTTTGCGACCTACCTGCTCTTTAATGCAGGCTCGATTACGCTCTTGAATTTCCTCAAGAAGCGCAAGGGCTACTATTATAAGGCGGAGAATTTCATCTCTGTGTCCAATCTCATTTCCCGCATGCGCAAGAACGCAGCAGGGCTGGCGACCATTTCTATCCTGTCCACCATGCTGCTCGTGACGCTGGTGGGGACGCTCAACATTTACATCGGCGGACAGGACTATCTCAACGGTCTCTACCCAAAAGATTATAATATCAGTCTGGGCTTGAGTAAGCCAGAAGAAGTTTCCAGCTTTTCAGAAAAGGTCAAGAGCCTGGCTCAGGAAGCCGGCCTCAAAGACCCGAGCTATACAGATCATCTCTATCAGCTGACCTATCTGACCCAGCTGTCTGGCAATCAGCTGACTGCGACGGACAAAGTAGATGCGAGCCTCATCTCGAGTGCAGCCGGTATCCTGATGCTGGTCAATCGTGAGGACTATGAAAAAATGACAGGCCAGTCGCTGGAGCTAGCAGATGATGAAGCAGCGATTTATGCGAAAAATGTTTCCTTCCAACAAGATCAGCCCCTGCGTGTCAATGACAAGGACTGGAAGATCAAGCAAGTCCTGAGCGAGAACTTTACTTACGGACAGCTACCGGTAGACTATGCCATGGTGTCGGACAAGAACATCTATATGGTGGTCAACGACATCAACCAGGTCGGTCTTCAGACGGGCTATAGCTACTATATGGGCATCCAATCTGAGACCAAGGAAAACCAGACATTCCAGACAGCTAGCCAAAACCAGCTGGCAGAGCTGTCAGAGGCTCAAGGCGGCGGGAACTTTAACGTGACGGTCCGTGCATCAATTGAGCGCGAGTACAAGGGATTGGTAGGAACCCTTCTCTTCATCGGTGTCTTTCTTTCTATCATCTTCCTTTTAGGAGCTGTTTTGCTTATTTATTACAAGCAAATCTCTGAAGGCTACGAGGACCGGGAAGGCTTTGTCATCCTGCAAAAGGTCGGTCTGGATGAAAAGCAGACCAAGAGCACGATTCGAAAGCAGATTTTGACCGTCTTCTTCCTGCCCCTTATCTTTGCCTTCTGTCACATTGCAGCAGCCTTTCACATGCTGCGGCTGATTGTGGCCTTGCTGGGCGTGACCAACGTTCCGCTGTTGATTCAGATTACCATCGGCACCTGCGGTATTTTCCTGCTGGCCTATATCCTGGTCTTTCTTCTGACTTCCAGAAGCTATCGCAGGATTGTCGCCCGCTAATAAGCTTCCCTGACCTCTGGTCGGGGATTTTTTGATGTCTGGATTTTTACCTCTCATCTCCCTCATTTTACCGCTTGTCCAAAAAGCTGAGATTTTTCAAAAAAGACTTGCTATCATAGTCTCAGAAGTAAAGAAGAGGAGAGAATATCATGTTAGTTCAAACGCAAAATCTGACAAAAGTTTATGGCGGCAAGGTGGCCGTCAATGGTCTGAATCTGGAAATTGAGGCTGGCAGTTTTACGGCTGTCTTGGGCCCTAATGGAGCAGGCAAGTCCACGACTATTCAAATGCTGATAGGGCTCTTGCAGCCGACGTCAGGGCAGATTGCTTATGCGGACCAGATCAAGCTGGGCGTGGTTTTCCAAAACAGCGTTCTGGATGATCAGCTGACCGTCATGGAAAATCTGCAGATCAGAGCCAAGCAGTATAAAAATGTGCAAGCCGGAAAAATGGAAAAACTCATCTCCCAGCTGGGGCTGGCTTCCTTTGCCAGCCAGCGCTACGGCACACTCTCTGGCGGCCAGAAGCGGCGGGTGGACATTGCCCGGGCCCTGCTTAACAGTCCCGACCTGCTCTTTCTGGATGAGCCGACCACAGGCCTGGATATTCAGACTAGATCCAGCATTTGGGATTTGCTGAGAGAGCTGCAGCGGGAAGAAAAGATGACAGTGGTCCTAACGACTCATTATCTCAATGAAGCGGATGATGCGGATAAGATTTACATCGTGGATCACGGCCAAGTCATTGCGGAGGGTTCTGCCGACCAAATCAAGCGGGACTATGCCCGCAGCTGTCTGCGGATTCTGAGTCGGGAGGTTCCCCTTTTGAAGGAGCTCTTGGCGGCTTATGACTGCAAGGAAGCTGGAGAGGATGAGCTGCTCTTTTATCCTGAGACCACCCAGCAGACCCTGAATCTGCTCAATCAGGCTGCTCCTTATATCGATGAATTTGAATACCAGCCCGGCACGATGGATGATGCCTTCATGATTCTGACAGGAAGAGAGGTACGCTAAAAATGTCAGCATTAATCAAACGAAATTTTCTGCTTTATTTCCGCAACCGCAGCGGAGTGATTTTGTCCCTTCTGGGAGCCCTGATTCCCTTTGTCCTTTATCTGATCTTTCTGCGAAATAGTATGAAAGGTCATTGGGATGCCAGCAGCCATGCAACGGAGATGTTGGACTTTTGGCTGATGAGCGGGGTTTTGGCTGTTGCAGGTCTGACCACCACCCTGTCTGCCTTTGCCCGGCAGGTCGAGGACCGGGAGCGCAGGGTCACGGATGACCTCTTTATCACGGACTTGGGCCAATGGGGCCTACAGCTCAGCTATCTGATCAGCAGCCTGATTATTGGCTTTGTCATGCAGGTTCTCATGTTTGCTTTTATGCTGACCTACTTTATGCTGGCGGACAAGATTTCCTTTGACTGGGGTCTCCTGCCCCAGTTGGCTCTCCTCATGCTGGCCAACAGCATATTAGCTAGTCTTCTTAATGCCTTGCTGGTGCGCTTCTTTAAGTCGGTGGATTCTCTGGGTAGATTTGCGACGGTTATGGGCGCGGCTTCTGGTTTTCTGGTGGGGACCTATATGCCGATTGGCGTCCTGCCTGATCTGGCCCAAACCATTATGAAGCTCACTCCCTTTACCTATATGGCTTCTCTCTTCAGACAGGTCCTGATGAAGGGGGCTCTGGCTGAGGTCTTTGCCGGCAAGAATCAGCTCCGGCCGGAGTTTGAAAAACTCATGGGCATCCGGCTGGACTGGCAGGGGCTCTTGACAAGCCAGGAGACTTTCTATATAGTGGGGGTAGTGATTCTTGCAGCGGCCTTGATCTGGGGCGGGCAAAACCTGCTGCTGAATCGGCGCGTGAAAGCAAGAGTATAAAAAGTCGGAAAGAGGAGGACGAGGCTTGCGGACAAAATTTGAAGAGGATTCCCATATTTCCTCCAGCGACCCGCTGGTGGTCGTGAGAGCGGATCAGCTGACCGGCCAGGCCAAGGATATCATGGACTATCTGGACCAGTACAAGGCCGGCCCCAGCGGAGTCCTGCCCATCAAGTCAGATGATAAGCTGGTCATGCTAAAGACTGAGGACATTATCCTAGCGGACATCAACCAGACCACGCTGATGATCTACAGCACTGAGGGCGTCTATGCCACGACAGAGACCCTGACCCGTTTTCAAAACCGGCTCAATAGCCGCAATTTCATCCAGGTTTCCCGGCATGCCGTCATCAACATTGACCATCTGGAATCCCTGTCTGACAGCTTTTCGGGCAATATGGCAGCCAAGCTGACCAATAATATCAAAACCGAAGTCAGCCGCCGCTATGTCAAGCTCTTGATGGACTATCTGGGCATTTAGGAGGGAACTATGAATTATCTGAAAAAAATGATTTCCGCTATTCAAAGCGGCTTGCGAACGGGCAGCTTGGTTTACTTGCTAGCCCTGCTCCTCTCTATCCAAAAATCACCCCTTTCTCATGGCAATATCATCAGTGTTCTCGTGATGTCTGGCCTAGCTGGTCTTTTGACCCTCATCTTTGAAGCATCGGACCGCGTCCCTTTTCCCATTCTCCGTTTCCTTCATTTTATAGGAACAGCTGGTCTGGCAGCCGGCATGATGGTCTACAATGGCTGGGGAGATTTAGTTTTCAGCTGGAGTTTCGGGCTGTCTTTTGTCCTTATCTATCTCTTCGTCTGGCTGCTGGTCTATGTGGACTCTGCCCTTAAGACCCGAAAGATTAATGACGCTCTGGCAAAACGTCGGAAAAATAAAGCTAATACTCTTTGAAAATCTCTTCAAACTATGTCAACGGCGCCTTGCCGTACTTTTGACACTTCCTATCGGTCTTTTATCTGCAACCTCAAATAGCCCCCGGACTATCTGAGCAGCCTGCGGCTTGTTTTCGACGCTGTTTGTTTTGAAACGATTATTTTCAAAACAAACAGTTAGTGCGGGAGTTAGAGCAAGTCCACTAGGATTGCTCGTGACATGATGAGCAATTTATTTGCCATCATGTCTGCTCCTGCCTGGTTTGCTCTTTGATTTTCTTTGAGTATAAAAATAAATAATAGCAATCAGATTTCGAGAGGAATCTGATTTTTTAATGTGATTGTAAGGAAGCAGCCCCGCACACCCAGCTGTACAGAAGTCAAGAGATGATGCCATCCCTGCATTTCAACCGCTTATCTCTCTGTCAGGACCGTTTATGGAAAAAGCCGGGATTTTTCCTCCTTAGCCTGTTATCATCAAGGCAAGCTTATTTTAAATGAGAGGGGAAAATATGTGTACAACTTTTTCACTTAACAAGGACCGCTTGGTCGGTCAAAATTATGATTTTTACTTCGGTCACGGCTGCATCCTTTTCAATCCCAAGAATCTGAAGAAATACACGCCGGTCCAGCCGCCGCAAAAGCCCCTGACCTGGCTCAGCTCCTTTAACAGCCTGACTTTTAACCAGTTTGGCTGTGAGTTTCCCACGGGTGGCATGAATGACCAGGGTCTGGTTGCGGCCATTATGTTTGACGAGGATGGGATTTTTCCAAAAGAGGAAGCCAGCAGTGGGCTCAGTGAGCTCCAGTGGGTCCAGTACCAGCTGGACAATTTTGCGACCGTGGCGGAGGTCCGAGACCATCTGTCTGAGACCCTGCCCTTTGCCCAGTTCATGCCGCTCCACTATACCCTGGCCGATGCCAGCGGCCAGTCTCTGATTGTCGAATTTGTCGATGGTCAGCCAGTCCTGCATGATGATCAGGATTTTCATGTCCTGACCAATACCAATCTGGAGCGCACCCAGCAGGAGGCCCAAGATCCGCCCCAGACCATTGACAAGGACCGGGACCTGTCTGTCCGCCGCTATGCTAGCCTGATGGCCGATTTTGCAAGGGATAAGGACCAGACGGCCGATGTTGATCAGGCTTTTGATTATCTGAATCGGGTGGCCTTTCTCAATCAGGAGGATAATATCGGCTTTAACTTCATGCTGCAGGAGGAGGTTCCCGTCTACACCTACTGGTCGATCGTCTACGACAGCCAGCAGAAGCAGATCTACCTCAAGACCTATGACCACCCGGATCTTAAAGTCTTTTCTTTGGAAAAAATGGCAGAGCGTTACCAGAGGATTTCTATGCTGGATATCGAGACCAGTCAGGCAGGCGATCTTAGTCAGGCCCTGCAGCCTTTTGATCCGGCCCTCAACCGCTCTATGATAGCACAGAGCTATTCTCAGCTTGCGCCAGATCTGCCCAGTCAAGTCCTCGACTGGCTCAGCACCTATCCCCAGACCTTCCGCAGGAAGGGCGCATTGATGCAGTCTCTCCGCAGGCTTTGGGGGCGGGCCTAATAAGACCATAAAAGGAAACAAGAGACAGAGAGGAAGCTGCCTATGTTTAGAATCTTTTGTAAAATGATTTTCAGAAGCATTGCATTTGCTGTTAAGGATTGAGAAAAGAGAAGGGAATGAAAAAAATCTATTTTTTATTGGTATATCTCAATCTGGAAGGAAAGCGAATCTGTATCTGCCAAACTCTTGAAGATTAGGGTGATATCAAGATTCCGCCGCGCATATATAAAAATAGCCCCCTGAGTCATGCTCAGGGGGATGCAGTTAGAATCTGTATTTACAGGACAGAAATTTTTAGACTAGAATCCCAGTCTGATGTGCGGGAAGTGGTTGTAGAGGTAGTCAAAGGTTGACTGGAGTTTGGTATCTGTTGTTTTGCCAATGTTTTTGATAGGCATTTGGTATTTCTTGTTATTGGAACGGATAGCAATCAGGGTTGAATTTCTGTTTGAGACAACAAAGCTGCGGCGCATGGTTATGATATGGTGGTAGAGATGGACCACGTCATTCAGATCAACTGCCTTAAAGCCATTGTAATAGCTAATCAAATGGTGCTTGTAGATGATAATCTTCAGCACCTCATCATGGTAGCTGGCATTTTCCAGCAGAATATTGAGGTTGTCCTTGGCTTCCGGATAGACTGCATAGATTTCATCGTAGGCCTGAATGTTCTTCCTGCGGCCGATAATCCCCAAAATGATAAATAAAATACTGATTCCGACCATGAAGAGCAGCATCCAGGTATGCTCAAAACTGCTGGCTTGGTAGCGGGAAATGGAAACATAGGTATCCGTAGCTAAATAGTTTGACACTCCGTCAAATTCAGCGCCTACGCTGCGGATGAGGCTGCTGTAATTGCTGATTCTGTCCTTTGTTTTGGAGTTTGAACTGATATATTGGCCGATCACGCGGACGGGTTTGTCAGCTAATTCCCCCTTTTGGGCCTTTTGGACAATGTCTGCGACTTGTGAGTCATTCTTTTTGGCTTGGAGAGCGGAATAGCCATCCTTGTACTGAATCAGCCAAACCTCCGTATTGTCATCAACATCAATAACAGGCTGCTCGGAAATGTTGTAAACATCAACATAAACCGTTTCATCACTGGTCTTGGTGCTGTCTCCGGCATAGGCAGTCTTAGGATTGGCCTCGCTGTAAAGCATGTAGCCGAAAATAACTGCTGGAATGAGAAAGAGTGCAGCGACAATCACCAGAGCAACCATTCCCTTGTTGCGTTGTTCTTTAAGCATGAGTAAACCTCCAATTTAATCTGGATTCTTTGAAATTCAAAGTACCCTAACGACTCTAGTATAACATAATTGCTTGACAAATGTAAATAGGGTGTTATAATATGAATGAATAGAAAAAATGATTCATTCAAATAATCAGAAAGCAGGGCAGAGGAGATGGAGAAAAAGGCAGAATTGCTGGCTGCAGCGAGGGAAGTCTTCGCCGAAAAAGGCTACAAGGCCGCTGGGATTTCTGATATAGCTAAAAGAAGCCATATGGCTGTAGGATCCTTTTATAAGTATTATGAGTCCAAAGAAGCTGTTTTTCTGGATGTTTATGTGGCGGAGAACAGCCGTATACGTGAAGAAACCATGCGACGTGTGGATTGGCAGGACAAGCCTGAAGCGGTTGTTGAACAGCTCTTTGCAGTGACTTTTGAGTTGATTTCGCCCAATAAAATTCTGGCTGAGTGGAACAAGCCGGGCATTTCTCAGCTTCTGCATGATTACTATCGTCAGGAAGAAGGCCGAGCCGCCAATGCCTTTCATCGCTTTCTGATTCAGACTTTCAGCCAGCGTCTGCAGGAAGAAGGCTTTTCAAAGGAAAAAACTGCTGAAATTATGAAGGTCTATGACTTGATTTATTACATCGACATGCATGTGACCGAGCAGGAATTTCCAGGCTATTTTAACAGTATCGAAACCTTGGTAAAATACTTTGTGAAGGGAATTTTTTCAAAATAATGAACCTTCCTTTTCTTGGGGTTGAGATGAATGAATGGATTAAAATGTTCATTCATTTCCGTGGAAGTGATTGGCGGTGGGACAGAAGAGGCTGAGACAGACTCCCTTCACTCTTTTGTTTCTATGCTCAGGCTGAAAAGGTTCCCCAAACCTTTTCATTCCCAGACTGGGAGAGGTTGGGGATAAAACAAACGCAGTTTGTGTCAAAACAGTCCGGGGGACTGGGAGGGGTTGGGGATAAGGCAAGCGAAGCTTGCATCAGCTCTACTTTTGAGACTTCCTCACGGAAGCGCCATCCACCGCCACTGCTAAAAGCAAACGAAAAGACTATACATGCGGATGAACTTTGGGGTGATTCATTCAATCAAGGAGGTGAGGACTATGAGATGAGGCCTGCTGCTGGGATGAGACGGCTTTTCTATTTAAATAGATATGAATGAATTGAGAGAATTATTCATTCAAAAAAGAGAGTGAGGAAACAGAATGAACAAAGAAGAAGGATTTGCTATGAGCGGAATGGCAATTTTAGGCATCTGTCTGCTGGTGATTGGTCTTTTGATTATTGGCTATGGCGGAGTGAGCTATGGGTTTGGGCTGAGCCTGGATTTTCAGTCCTTTCTGGTGGGCGGTCTGACTGTTGCCTTGATTGGTGCAGGTCTGATTCCGGGTCTGCCGGCAGCGGCCAAGCTGACTGTACTGGCTTTAGCAGCCTTAGCGGGTCTCCTTTATATTCACAGCATGCCAGATGATTTTGAGCTGATGATGAAGCTAATTGCTGATGTCGTGGTTCTGGGTCTGGCAGCCTGGCTGGCGACCATTTTTCTAAGAAAGTAGGTGGAGCAGATGATGATTGTTTATGATTCTCATACAGGTGTCGGCAAGCGCTTTGCAGAGTCGCTGGGTTATCCGGCCCAGTCGGTTAAAGAGCGGCTGGATGAGCCCTGCATTTTAATCACACGAAACGCGGGGGCGGGGAAAATTCCCTGGTCAACCAAGCGCTTCATCAAGAAGCATCCGGGCCTGATTAAGGGCTTTGTCAACAACGGTGACTCGGTTAAACACGGCCGGACTTACTGCGGGGCGACGCCGTTGATCATTGAAAAATACGGTCTCAAGCATATCCGCGATATTGATCGGGGCGGCAGCTTGGACGATGTCAAAGCAGTGCAGGCCTTTTTGGCCGAGCTTTAATGTTAGAGGATCTTTGAGCAGCAAGGCCAACCGTTGTTATGCATTTGAAAATCGAAGAAAGCGAGGATGGGACCAAAGTGTTTCAGCCTTGCTTTTTTTTCGATAAAAAATTCGTAACGCGGCAGCTGATGGCTAAGAGAGCGGGACGGCTACCAATAAAGGCTGTGTCCTCATCTGCAAAGGGGACAATCTTTGATATAGTCTTTTAGTTTGCTTTTAGTACGAGGCAGCGAGCCACAGACAGTACTGGCGTACGGAAAGGCAACGCTGACGCGGTTTGAAGAGGGTTTAGAAAAGTTTAAGCTTTTAAATTGGCATATCAGATGGCGTATGGTAAAATGGAATAGTATTGTATCTGGAGCGTCTGCATACAGGAGACAGTGGCATAATTGAACCTGCCCATCCGGATTGCAATAACACCTTATACTTTTATTTTACGAAGTTCGGACGGAAGGGTCTGAAAAGGTGAATCTGGGGGAGCGGCTGCCTCCTAATCAGCTTTTCTGCTTTTCCAGATGTCTTGCATTTTATGAAAGGAAGTTTGTATGAACAAGAAATTCAAAGCATGGTTTCAGGTTATCATTCTTTGTCTCGGTATTTTTCTGCCGTCTTTGTCCCATGCGATGAAGGCCCAGGCAGCGGAATTTGACAATGTCATCACTAAGATGGACATTAAAAACAGCTCTGGTACTGACTTGACCCAAGGGATAGATATTTGGGAAGCCTTCCGTATCAATGCTCAGTTTGTCCTGCCGGACAATCAGCTGCATGCTGGAGATACGACGACAGTCTCCCTGCCGACGGAGTTAGCTTTCAGCAATTCGTCAAATATCGAGCTTAAAGATGAAGATGGACAGGTTGTTGCAAACGGAGTTCTGGATAATGCTTCAAAAACCATTACATTGACCTATACGGACTATGTAGAGCAAAAATCTGGGGTTCGCGGAGAATTCTTCTTCTATGTGCGTATTGACCACGAGGTTGTCACAGAAGAAAAAGATATTCCAATTACTGTCCGCGTGGGCAGCAATACCTTTACCCCCGGTACGGTCCACTACAACGGCCCGCCCAAGCAGTATGACTCTAAGATCGAGAAAAGCGGCTATCAGGCCAGTGAAGATGCCAAAAATGAAATTCACTACAACATTGCCGTTAACCGCAATATGGATCAATACAACGATGTATCGGTGACGGACCAGCTGGCAGATTCCAGTATCAAGATCGAGAAAGACTCTATCAAGGTCTATAAGATTGACTGGCGCTGGAATAACGGCGACTGGGCGCGTGACAGTACGGAAGATGTGACTGCAGACTTCCAGTCTAATATCGCTGTTACGGGCGACGGTGAAGGCTTTACTGTTGATTTTGGCGACTTGAACAAGGTCGGCTATCTCATTGACTATAAGGCCAAAGCTGACTATGATCTTGTCGATGGGGAGAAGGTCAGCAACAGCGCAACTTTGAACTACAATGATACCCAATCTGTCACTGTTGCCAATGACTATTCCTATCAAATTGCCGGCGGTACTTCAGAAGGCTATACCTTTAAAATCGCCGTGCAGAAGACTGATGAGTCCAATGCTCCGCTGAACGGTGCGGTCTTTGAGGTTATCCGCAAGTCCACTAATAAAGTCGTCGGCACTATCACGACAGATGCAGACGGCAAGGCAGAGGTCGGCAATTTGCTGCGCGACACTTATCTGCTTCGCGAAACAACTGCCCCAGCGGGCTATGACAAACTGACAGAGGATATTACCATTGGTGCTGGCGACTTTGGCAAGACGCTGACAGTCGGCAGTCCGGCATCTGGTGACTCTGGCGACAGCAGCCTTGTTGCGGTCAATGTTGTCAATAAAAAGGCACAGACTGCTCAGAAGGTTGCTTTCAGCAAAACCAATCTGGGCGGGCAGGAGATTGCCGGAGCGCAGATTCAGATTTTCAAGGGGAGCACGGCAGAGGGCACAGCAGTTGCCAGCTGGACGTCGGAAGCAAATGCCAGCAAAGAGCTGGAGCTGGAAGCCGGAACCTACACTTTCCACGAGGAAGCAGCTCCGACCGGCTACCTGAAAGTGACAGATATTACCTTTGAGGTCAAGGCTGACGGTACAGTGACGGTGAGCAATATCGGGGAAAAAGATGCCAAGGGCGAAAGCAATCAAGCTGTCGCTGCCGGCTCAACATTGACCGTTACTGATAAGGATGATGATTTGCCGCGCAAGGTGACTTTCAGCAAGGTCAATGTCGGCGGTGAGGAAATTGCCGGAGCGCAGATTCAAATCTTCAAAGGCAAGGAGGCAGCCGGAACTCCTGCTGAGGCATGGACTTCGGAAGCCGGCCAATCTCATGAGATTGACTTGGCGCCGGGCATCTATACTCTCCATGAGGAAGCAGCTCCGACCGGCTACCTTGCTGTGACGGATATTACCTTCCAAGTCAATGCCGACGGTACAGTGACCGTTCTGGATGCCAACAGCAATGCTGTGGAATACAAGGACGGCAAGCTGGTTATTACCGACCAGCTGAACCCCGACTCTGACAAATCGGATCCGTCCGACGACAAGAACAACTCTGGAGACGGCAATCATTCCGGCAGCCAGAATGACCCTGGCAACTCTGGCAGTTCAGATCAAGCGGGTGACCCTGACCAAACAAGCAGAGGACAAGGGAAATCGAAAAAGGTTCTCCCGGCGACGGGCTCTGCGGACAGCCTGACTCTGGTCATGGCAGGTCTGGTTCTTTTGGCACTTGGCGGTCTCTGCTGCAGGGTGCGATTGTCTAAATAATCACAGAAACAAGTGCTAAGATATTAGCGCTTGTTTTTTTGCAGACCGGCCTGCTGTACCCTAGATGTTTCGAAAGAGGCCTGCAGCTCACAGGGCTTTCTCTGCCGCTTGCTGATTCTTTTTGACCACTTAGCGCTAAGCTCTTGCTTTTAGCTCGGAATCTTCTATAATAGTTAGCAAATAGGAAAGGAAGATGACATATGACAGAATCAAAACTGCAAGACAAACTCAAACCAGGCTTGAAATTAGAGGATTTCCAAAAAGAGGGAGAGATTTATCTGGCTCTGAATCCAGACTATCTCTCCGGTGATAATGCCAAGTACATGACCATGTATAACAAACTATCCCGCTGGTATGATATAGGTGAGAGGTGGTTTGGCCGTCTGGTCTATGGCAATAGCCTGACTCAGATGAGGAGAGAGCTGATGGAGGAGATTGAGTGGCAAAATGGCTTATCTGTCCTCTACGTATCTATCGGGACAGGCTCTGACCTGCGCTATCTTCCCAAGGGAGTCGACCTGAAAAGCTTGGACTTGGTCGGAGCAGATATTTCCATGGGCATGCTGAAAAAATGCCAAAAGGCTTGGTCCCAAAAGACCCATCTGCATCTGTTTAATGCCTGTGCAGAGGACCTGCCCTTTGCGGATAATAGCTTTGACATCGTTTACCACGTCGGGGGAATCAACTTCTTCAGCGACAAGAAAAAGGCCATGCAGGAAATGCTGCGGGTAGCCAAGCCCGGCACCAAAATCCTGATTGCAGATGAGACGGCAGATTATGTAGATCAGCAGTATAAAAAGAACCACTTCAGCAAGGACTACTTTAAGGATGCGGAGGTTGATCTGAGGGAAATCGAGGCCGCTGTGCCGGCCGGAGTCAGGGAGAAGGAGATGAAGTTCCTCTGGGGCGGCAAATTCTATGCCCTGACCTTTAGGAAATAATAAGAACCGGACTGTGTTTCCGGTTTTTTTGCTTCGGAATGACAGCAACAGAAGGCCAAGCAGTCGAAAGCTGGACATCCGAAGCAGGTAAGTCTAAGGACATCAACTTGGCACCAGGTACTTATACCTTCCATGAGGAAGCTGCACCGACCGGCTACCTGAAAGTAACCGACATCACATTCCAAGTCAACCATGATGGTACAGTGGAAGTGATTAATGTCGGTGAGAAAGCCGCTAAGGGCGAAACAAATACGGTCGCGACAAATGGTTCGACTGTTACAGTAACCGATAAGGACGATGATCTCCCACGTAAGGTGACCTTCAGTAAGGTCAACCTTGGCGGTACTGAGATTGCCGGTGCAGAGATTCAAATTTTCCAAGGCAAAGAGGCAACTGGTAATCCTGTAGCAAAATGGACTTCAGAAGCAAATACATCGCACGAGCTTGAATTAGCTCCTGGGGTATATACCTTCCATGAAGCTGCAGCCCCAACTGGTTACTTAGCTGTTACTGACATTGTGTTCCAAGTGAATCTCGATGGCACAGTAACAGTCGTAGATGCCAATGGAAATACAGTAGAATACAAGGATGGGAAGTTAGTCGTAACTGATCAAACGAAACCGACTGGTCCAGACAAAGATCCGTCTAAAGAAACACATAATTCAAATCCGAAAAAATCAAATCAAGATAAACCTGGAGATAAGGGGAAGGCGAAGAAAGTTCTGCCTTTCACAGGTACAGAAATCAGCTTTACGCTACTTGCTATAGGCTTGATTATCATAGTTGGTTGTGGGGTTTATTTCGGGATCCGTTTCAAAAAATAAAACAGAAAGCAAGGCGGTGGGACAGAACTAAATTTTGAAAAAATTTAGTTCCCTTCGCTCTTTTGTTTCTAAGCTCAGGCTGAAAAGGTCTCCCAGACCTTTTCACTCCCAGCCCGCGAGGCTCTCACAGTCCG
>NZ_QFAY01000001.1:49681-244344 GCF_017884005.1 Streptococcus panodentis | reverse complement strand
ACCTTTTCAGCCTGAGCTTAGAAACAAAAGAGTGAAGGGAACTAAATTTTTAAAAATTTAGTTCTGTCCCACCGCCTTTTTTTATTTTCTGCCATTTTTTGCGAATAAATAGGGTGAGGTGAGAAAATGAATAATTTTGAAATTTACAAGATGAAAAAGGCCGGCTTAACCAACCATCAGGTCTTAAATGTGCTCAGATATGCTGAAAGCAGGGATAAGGAGCTGTCTCTGCGGGATAAAGCAGTGGTTTCCGAGTGCCGCAATCCAGCACTCTTTATGGAGAAGTACAAACGGCTGGATCTGCCTGCTTTGAAGGAAGATTTTGAGCTTTTTCCGTCCTTTTCCATCCTGGATGATGTTTATCCCTGGGATTTGTGCGAGATTTATGATGCGCCGACCCTGCTTTTTTATCAGGGAAATCTGGATCTGCTGGAACTGCCCAAGGCAGCGGTGGTGGGCAGCCGCGACAGCAGCAGACAGGGCAATGCAGCTGTACAGAAGATAATCACAGAGCTGGACAATGAACTGGTGATTGTCAGCGGACTTGCGCGCGGCATTGATACAGCGGCTCATATGGCGGCCCTGCAGAACGGTGGCAGGACTATCGCTGTTATCGGGACGGGTCTGGACGTTTTTTATCCCAAGGCCAACAAAAAACTGCAGACCTATATAGGGAAAAATCATCTGCTTCTGACTGAGTACGGGCCAGGTGAGCAGCCTTTGAAATTCCATTTTCCAGAGCGCAACCGCATCATTGCCGGGCTTTGCCGCGGTGTCATTGTAGCAGAAGCTAAGCTGCGGTCCGGCAGTCTCATCACCTGCGAGCGGGCCATGGAGGAAGGGCGGGATGTCTTTGCCCTTCCGGGCTCTATTCTGGATGGAAAATCGGACGGCTGCCATCATTTGATTCAGGAGGGCGCAAAGCTTATCACATCAGGGTCTGACGTTCTTTCTGAGTTTGATTTTTAAAAGGAGTTTTCCTATAAGAAAAGTTACTAGTTGACATCTATCCAAAAATAGTTTAAACTCTATGAGATTTTATTTCTTTTAGAAGGTGAATAGATTGGTAACAAAAACGAAGAAAAAATCCGCTGTCAAGAAAAATCTTGTCATTGTGGAATCGCCTGCCAAGGCAAAAACAATAGAAAAATATCTGGGTCGCAACTATAAGGTGCTGGCCAGTGTCGGACATATCCGCGACCTGAAAAAGTCCACTATGTCCATTGATTTTGACAATAACTATGAGCCGCAGTATATCAATATCCGCGGCAAAGGTCCTTTGATTAATGATTTGAAAAAAGAGGCCAAAAAAGCCAAGCAAGTCTTTCTGGCCAGTGACCCGGACCGTGAGGGAGAGGCTATTTCCTGGCATCTGGCCCACATCCTCAATCTGGATGAGAAAGAAAAAAACCGCGTTGTCTTCAACGAAATCACCAAGGAGGCGGTCAAAAATGCCTTTAAAGAACCGCGTCAGATTGACATGGACTTGGTGGATGCCCAGCAGGCCCGCCGGGTTTTGGATCGTTTGGTCGGTTATTCCATTTCTCCTATCCTCTGGAAAAAGGTCAAGAAAGGTCTGTCTGCCGGCCGGGTGCAGTCTGTGGCCCTCAAGCTGATTATCGACCGGGAAAATGAAATCAATGCCTTTCAGCCGGAGGAATATTGGACGATTGACGGAACCTTTAAGAAAGGCAGCCGCCAGTTTCAGGCCAGCTTCTATGGCATGAACGGCAAGAAGATGAAACTGAGCGATAATGATCAGGTCAAGGAAGTGCTGTCTCATATCAAGGGCGATGATTTCACAGTCGAAAGCGTGGAGAAGAAGGAACGCAAGCGCAATGCTCCGCTTCCTTATACAACTTCGTCTATGCAGCAGGATGCGGCTAATAAGATTAATTTCCGGACCCGCAAGACCATGATGGTGGCTCAGCAGCTCTATGAGGGAATCAATATCGGTTCTGGTGTGCAGGGGTTGATTACTTACATGCGGACGGACTCTACTCGTATCAGTCCGGTGGCTCAAAATGAGGCGGCAGGTTTTATCACGGAGCGCTTTGGGGCCAAGTATTCTAAGCATGGGAGCAAGGTCCGTAACGCTTCTGGAGCGCAGGATGCCCACGAAGCTATCCGCCCGTCCAGTGTTTTCAATACACCGGAGAGCATCGCTAAGTATTTGGACAAGGACCAGCTGAAGCTGTATACCCTGATCTGGAACCGCTTTGTGGCCAGCCAGATGACGGCAGCTGTCTTTGATACCATGAATGTCAAACTGGGCCAAAACGGTGTTCAGTTTGCAGCCAACGGCAGTCAGGTCAAGTTTGACGGCTACTTGGCGATTTACAATGATTCGGACAAAAACAAGATGCTGCCGGAAATGGAGAAAGGGGACGCGGTTAAGCGGATTAACACCAATCCAGAACAGCACTTTACCCAGCCGCCTGCCCGCTATTCGGAAGCGACGCTGATTAAGACCTTGGAAGAAAACGGTGTTGGCCGGCCATCCACCTATGCACCGACCATCGAGACGATTCAGAAACGCTATTATGTCAAGCTGGTTTCCAAGCGCTTTGAGCCGACAGAGCTTGGGGAAATCGTCAATTCACTGATTGTCGACTTTTTCCCAGGTATCGTCAATGTCAAATTTACGGCTGAAATGGAAAGTAAGCTAGACGATGTCGAGGTTGGAAAAGAGCAGTGGCAGAAGGTCATTGATGAATTTTACAAACCTTTTGAAAAGGAAGTGACCAAAGCTGAGACCGAAATGGAGAAAATCCAGATCAAGGACGAACCGGCCGGATTTGACTGTGAAGTCTGTGGCAGCCCTATGGTTATTAAGCTGGGGCGCTACGGTAAGTTCTATGCCTGCAGCAACTTCCCAGACTGCCGCCATACTCAGGCTATTGTCAAGGAAATCGGTGTGACCTGTCCCCAGTGTCAGAAAGGGCAGGTTATTGAGCGCAAGACCAAACGCAATCGCCTCTTTTATGGCTGCAATCGGTATCCTGACTGTGATTTCACCTCTTGGGATAAACCGGTCGGCCGCAACTGTCCCAAGTGCGACCATTACTTGGTAGAGAAAAAAGTCCGCGGCGGCGGCAAGCAGGTGGTCTGCAGCAATGGAGATTACGAAGAAGAAAAAGTGAAATAACTGTTTTTTACATAATTTATATTACGTAAAATATTTTCTCCTGAAGAAGAGGTGCAGTTTTATGACAGATAAATTTGCAGAATTTCTAAAAATCGCGTCTCAACTGAACAAGATGGGAATTGTTCCACTGCTAATGGGCTCCTTGGGGCTGGAGCAGGTTACTGGTCAGGACTGGCAGGCGCGTGATATTGATATTCATGTTCATGGTGATGAACGTGGATGGGAAGCACCAGATGAAGAACGTATTTATGATATGGATAAGATTGAGCCTATGATGGAGCGTTTGGGCTATCGCTTAGTCGATCTGCACGAGCATGAATTTCAAAAAGAAGGCTTATCTATTGAATTCGGGGCCATGGAAACCTTGGAGGCATTTTCAGGTGTGCCGCTGGAGAAGTTAGAACAGAGAGAAGTGGAAGGAGTCCGCTTTCTACTGCCAACTGCGGAGCAATTTTTAGCTATCTACCGTGCCTCTTCCCAAGATTCTTACCGAAATGAAAATAACAATGATAAGGATTTTGCTAAGATTGCTTACTTAGAGGAGATGTTAAAAGCAAAGTGATTAAGAAAATAATTAGTGTGCTGTTTTCTATTCTCGCATTATTTATTTTGTCAGCATGCAACAACAGTGTAGATCATGATTTAAGTAGTACGGCTATATCAAATATTAGTTCCGTGATAGAAGCTGCAGGACTAGAAGCAGAAGGATACTCGACAGCTGATACTTTTGGTTATCAGGGATTTCCGATTTTTGTTGAAGGAAACAAAAAATTTGTTGATGTCTATGTGGATTTTGAAAGTGAGTATGTTCAGAAAACTCCAGTCCTCAGATATAATCCGAGACTTAAAGAAGTTGATAAGGAAATTTTCTTTGGTTTGGCAAAGAAAAAAGTCTATCGTTTAGAAATGGAGTATGTTTCTGGCGATGACAATTATGATAGACTTGAAGAAGCATACAATAGGTTGCTTCAAAGTGATAGCTTGACTTCTACATTTTTGAGCGAAGATATGATTAGACAGCTTTATATTAAAAACTCAATTGAATTGGACTCCTTTGACTCAAGTTATTCTTTGGTGCCACAAGAAGAATATAGTGGCAACCCAGAAACTTATCTTGAAGAGCAAGAAAAAAGAGAGGCAATTTTGAAGACAGATGTCAAAGAATTAACTCCGTTAATCAAGGACTTAGACCTAAGTAGGGTAGACAAACTAGATGAAGATGTGCTTGCTCGTAATCGCGATATACTCTTAAAAAGAGTTGCTGACAATCGTTCGACTTTTAGTATTGATATAGACGTTGATATAGAACATGTACGAAAACAAAACCTACAAGTAACTAATGAAGATATTGACAATTGGACTGATTCTGATTTTGAATACTTGCTTGCTCAAATACTTCAAATAGAAAAACTACCTAAGAATACTGAAGTACGTTTTAGTATAAAATATGGAAGCAAACTGAATTGGAAGACATTCAGTTTTGATAAAGAATAATTTTGGAAAGACATTCAGGAATCCTCCTGTCTGTCTTTTTTACTATCTTTTTGTTATAATGGTCAGAGTGAAAATCTAGAAATATCCAAGGGAGAGTATCATGTCATCATCCTATATCAATGTTATTGGTGCTGGTCTGGCTGGCAGTGAAGCGGCTTACCAGATTGCCAAGCGTGGAATCCCAGTCAAACTCTATGAAATGCGGGGTGTTAAGTCGACACCTCAACACAAAACTGCGGACTTTGCAGAACTGGTCTGCTCTAACTCTTTGCGAGGAGATGCGCTGACCAATGCAGTTGGCCTACTAAAAGAAGAAATGAGACGGTTGGACTCGGTCATCATGAAGGCGGCAGAGGCGACCCGGGTGCCGGCCGGAGGTGCGCTGGCAGTGGACCGGGAGGGCTTTGCGCAGACAGTGACCGAAGCAGTCAGCAAGCATCCGCTGATCGAGGTCATTCGGGAAGAAATCACAGAGATTCCAGCCGACGCCATTACGGTCATCGCTACCGGACCTTTGACCAGCGATGCTTTGGCTGAGAAAATCCACGCGCTCAATGGAGGCGACGGTTTTTATTTCTACGACGCAGCAGCGCCAATTATTGATGTCCATACCATTGATATGAGCAAGGTCTATCTCAAATCCCGCTATGATAAGGGGGAAGCAGCCTACCTTAATGCGCCGATGACCAAACAAGAATTTATGAATTTCCATGATGCTTTGGTCAATGCTGAGGAAGCACCACTCAATTCCTTTGAAAAAGAAAAATACTTTGAAGGCTGCATGCCTATTGAAGTTATGGCCAAACGTGGCATTAAAACCATGCTTTACGGGCCTATGAAGCCGGTCGGTCTGGAATATCCGGAGGATTATAAGGGACCTCGGGACGGGGATTTCAAGACCCCTTACGCGGTGGTTCAGCTGCGCCAGGATAATGCAGCCGGCAGTCTTTATAATATCGTCGGCTTTCAGACCCACCTCAAATGGGGTGAGCAGAAGCGGGTTTTTCAGATGATTCCGGGACTGGAGAAAGCTGAGTTTGTCCGCTATGGGGTCATGCACCGCAATTCCTACATGGACTCTCCAAATCTGCTGGATCAGACATTCCGGTCCAAGAAACAGCCCCATCTCTTCTTTGCCGGTCAGATGACTGGAGTAGAGGGCTATGTTGAATCTGCAGCATCAGGCTTGGTAGCCGGTATCAATGCAGCCCGGCTCTTTAGGAAGCAGGAGGCCCTCGTTTTCCCTGAGACGACCGCCATCGGCAGCCTCCCCCACTATGTCACCCACGCCGACAGCAAGCATTTCCAACCTATGAATGTCAATTTTGGCATTATCAAAGAGCTAGATGGCCCTCGGATTCGTGACAAGAAGGAGCGCTATGAGAAAATTGCTGAGCGCGCCTTGCAGGATTTACAGCCTTATTTGGATAATTAATCTATTTTCTATCATTATCTAATAAAAATCATCAAAAAGTTAGGAAATTCCTAACTTTTTTTATATATTTATGGTATAATAAATAAAAATTTTGAAAATAGAAAGTTTTCTGAAAATGAATAAATCCTATTTTTATCTTGAAATGAAAACACATGAGTTAGTCGTTCCTTATACCAAGCAAAAACGGCGTGTTCGGGTTTTGCTTCCTAAGAATTATGCCCAGGACACGAAGCAGTCTTATCCTGTCGTTTATTTTCATGACGGTCAGAATGTTCTCTACAGCAAGGAGTCTTTCAGCGGCCATTCTTGGAAAGTCATTCCTGCTATCAAACGCAATCCCGATATTGAAAAAATGATTGTCGTAGCAATTGACAACGACGGCTTGCAGCGGATGAATGAATATTCGGCTTGGAAGTATCAGGAGTCCAACATCCCCGGTATGCAGTTCGGCGGTAAGGGCACTGAGTATGCAGAGTTTGTCATGGAGGTTGTCAAGCCCTTCATCGATCAGCACTATCGGACCAAGTCGGACCGGCTGCATACAGCTATGATTGGCTCGTCTCTGGGAGGGAATATCAGCCAGTTCATGGGGGTTGAATACCAGGACCAAATCGGCTGTCTGGGGATTTTCTCATCGGCCAACTGGCTGCATCAGGAAGCTTTTGACCGCTATCTGGAGCGCAAGAAACTGCATAGCGACCAGCGGATTTATATCTATGTGGGTACCGAAGAAGCAGATGATACCGACAGAACATTGATGGCCGGCAATATCAAGCAGGCCTATATCGACTCCTCACTGAGCTATTTTCGGCAGCTGATCCTATCGGGTGTGGACTTGGAGAATCTCTTTATCAGGATTCAGTCCGGAGCTGTCCACAACGAAATTGCCTGGGCTGAAAATCTGCCCGGCTGTCTGCGTTTTATCAGTGAGAAGTGGTCATTGAAATAGATACAAGGAGCAAGAAAATGCATGTAGAATATTTAAGTCATTGGAGCGGGAATCTGGGCCGTGAAATGTATATCAACCGTTATGGGCATGCCGGGATTCCGGTTGTGGTCTTTGCATCATCAGGCGGCAGCCACAATGAATATGCTGATTTTGGCATGATTGAGGCCTGTTCTTGGTTTATCGAGACCGGCAAGGTCCAGTTTTTCACCCTCAGCAGCGTGGACAGCGAGAGCTGGCTGGCTGACTGGAAGCACCCCCATGACCGGGCAGAGATGCACCGGGCCTATGAGCGTTATGTGATTGAGGAAGCCATTCCGTTTATCAAGCATAAGACCGGCTGGTTTGATCCGATGATGACGACCGGCTGCTCTATGGGAGCCTATCATGCGGTCAATTTCTTCCTGCAGCATCCCGATGTTTTCAGCAAGGTCATTGCCCTGAGCGGCGTTTATGATGCCCGTTTCTTTGTCGGCGACAATCTCAATGATGAAGTTATCTATCAAAATTCTCCGGCTGACTATATCTGGAATCAGAATGACGGCTGGTTTATCGACCGTTACCGGCAGGCGGATGTCATTATCTGTACCGGCCTGGGTGACTGGGAACAGGACGGTCTGCCGTCTTTCTACACACTCAAAGAAGCTTTTGAGCATAAAAATCTGCCGGCCTGGTTTGCTGAATGGGGGCAGGATGTGTCCCACGACTGGATTTGGTGGCGCAGACAGATGCCTTACTTCCTGAGTGAACTGAATCTTTAATGGAGGTCCCTTATGAATTACATCGTTATTTCTCCCTATTATCCGCAGAATTTCCAGCAGTTTACCGTGGAGCTGGCCAATCAAGGCATGACCGTTCTGGGGATTGGCCAGGAGCCTTATGACCAGCTGGATCAGCCTTTGAAGGATGCTCTGACCGAGTATTTCCGGGTGGAAAATCTGGAAAATCTGGACGAAGTCAAGAAGGCGGTGGCCTTTCTCTTTTATAAGCACGGCCCTATTGACCGTATTGAATCGCAGAATGAATTTTGGCTGGAGCAGGATGCGGTTCTGCGTGAGCAGTTCAATGTTTTCGGTGCCAAGCCTAAGGATTTGAAGAAGACCAAGTACAAGTCCGAGATGAAAAAACTCTTTAAGAAGGCAGGAGTTCCGGTTGTCCCCGGTCAGGTTGTCAAAACCTTAGCCGGAGCGGATTTGGCAGTCAAGAAGATCGGTCTGCCGCTCATTGCCAAGCCGGATAACGGAGTGGGAGCAGCAGCGACCTTTAAGCTGGAAAATGCTGAAGATGTGGAGCGCTTTAAGCAGGAATGGGATCACGAAACGGTTTATTTCTTTGAAAAGTTTGTCCAGTCCGGTGAAATCTGTACCTTTGACGGCCTGACCGACAGTCAGGGGAATATTGTCTTTTCAACGACCTTTGACTATGCCCATACACCGCTGGATCTCATGCTTTATAAGATGGACAATTCCTACTATGTCCTCAAAGACATGGATCCCAAGCTCCGTCAGTATGGAGAAGCCATTGTCAAGGCCTTTGGCATGAAGGAGCGTTTTTTCCATATCGAATTTTTCCGTGAGGGCAATGACTATATCGCTATCGAATACAATAATCGGCCGGCTGGCGGCTTCACCATCGATGTTTACAACTATGCGCATTCGATTGATCTTTACAAAGGCTATGCGGCTGTGGTAGCAGGCCAGCCCTTCCCACAAGCTCATATGGCCCCTCTTTTCTGTCTGGCGACCTCCCGCAGGAGCAGCTCCCATTATGTTTATTCCGAAGAAGAGCTGCTGGAAAAATACCGCGACAACTTCAAGGTCAAGAAAACCATGCCGGCTGCCTTTGCCGAACTCCAAGGCGACTATCTCTATATGCTGACGACGCCAAGCCGGGAGCAGCTAGAGGAAATGATTGCTGATTTTGGCAAAAAAGCAGATTAATACTCAATGAAAATCAAAATCGAACGAAGCTGATATGACTGAGAGCTGCTTGTGATTGTCGAAGAGCATCACTCTCAGCGTTTGGGAGCAGAAGAGGTCTTGAAGCTGCGAAGTGCCAGAATGGCGGAGAGCTGCCTGCTTGGCTTTCGAATGCTCTGACCGAGTTCAGACTTGACGGGCAGGTGCATGTAAAATTGAAATGGGGCAAATCGGTCTTTTAAGCAAGCAGGTCTCTCTGCGAAACGGCTCTGAGAGCGGTGCTCCTTATTTGTACTTTCCTATAACAGATTTGATATTCAAAAAACTACTCTAGCACAAAGAAGTTTGTGAAATTTCTGTTTTGACTCCGGAAACCAGTTTATTCAAAGGATAGACTGGTTTTTCTTTGTGAAAAACCTATGAGCATAAGTTTTGACAGGGCTTACAGGATTCGATAGAATGAGATTATAGAATTTATGCTTAGAAAGGCAAAAACATGTCCACTTTAGATAAAAATCTTTTATTAGAGATGTTCCGTAAGATGGAAGAAATCCGTCGCATGGACTTAAAAATTGCTCAGCTTGTAAAAAAGGGGAAAGTGCCCGGCATGACGCACTTCTCGGTCGGTGAAGAAGCAGCCAGCGTGGGTGCAATGCTGGCCCTGAATGAAGATGATTTGCTGACTTCAAACCACCGCGGCCACGGACAGGCTATCGCTAAGGGAATCAATCTGAATGAAATGATGGCCGAAATCCTTGGCAAATACACCGGAACCTGTAAAGGGAAAGGCGGCTCTATGCACATCGCTGATCTGGATGCCGGGAACCTCGGTGCCAACGGTATTGTAGGAGGCGGTATGGGGATTGCTGTCGGAGCAGCCCTGACCCAGCAGATGCACAAGACCGGCAAAATCGTTGTCTGCTTCTTTGGGGACGGCGCGACCAACGAAGGTGTTTTCCATGAAGCGGTCAATATGGCCTCTATCTGGAAACTGCCGGTGATTTTCTACTGCATCAATAACGGCTACGGTATTTCTGCCGACATCAAGAAAATGACCAATGTGGAGCATATCCATGAACGCAGCGCCGCCTATGGCATCCCGGGCATGTTTATTCCAGATGGCAATAATGTTTTGGATGTTTATGAAGGCTTCCAAAAGGCTGTGGAGCATGTGCGCAGCGGCAAAGGCCCTGTCTTAATCGAAAGTGTGACCTACCGCTGGCTGGGGCATTCCTCATCTGACCCAGGCAAATACCGGACCCGTGAAGAAGTGGACGAGTGGAAAAAGAAAGATCCAATCGAAAATCTTCGTAAATACTTGGTTGAAAACAAGATTGCAACAGACGAAGAACTGGAAAGCATTCAGGCTCAAGTAAAAGAAGCGGTAGAAGCTTCTGTCAAATTTGCTGAAGAAAGCCCATTCCCGCCGCTCGAATCGGCCTTTGAAGATATTTACGCAGACTAACAGAGAGGAGATTGGTAAAAATGGAAACTAAAAATATGTCATTCCGCGACACCATTATCCTTGCTATGTCTGAGGAAATGCGCCGCGATGAAAATGTACTCTTAATGGGTGAAGATGTCGGAGTTTTCGGAGGAGACTTCGGGACATCCGTTGGTATGCTGGAGGAATTTGGACCTGAGCGCGTGCGGGACTGTCCGATTTCGGAAGCTGCTATTTCAGGAGCAGCAGCCGGAGCAGCCATGACCGGCCTGCGTCCAATCGTTGATATGACTTTTATGGACTTTTCTGTCATCGCCATGGACGCGATTGTCAACCAAGCGGCCAAGACCCGCTACATGTTTGGCGGCAAGGGACAGGTCCCTATGACTATCCGCTGTGCTGCCGGCAATGGGGTCGGCTCAGCCGCTCAGCACTCCCAGTCTTTGGAGTCTTGGTTTACCCATATCCCAGGGCTTAAGGTCGTAGCACCGGGAACACCGGCTGATATGAAAGGGCTGCTCAAGTCTTCTATCCGCGATAACAACCCCGTGATTATCTTGGAATACAAGTCTGAGTTCAATCAGAAAGGGGAAGTGCCGTTGGATCCGGATTACACCATTCCGCTCGGTGTCGGTGAAATCAAGAAAGAAGGCACGGATGTAACGGTTGTCACCTATGGAAAAATGCTGCGCCGGGTTATGCAGGCAGCAGAAGAATTGGCAGAAGAAGGCATCTCTGTAGAAGTGGTGGATCCACGTACTCTGGTGCCGCTTGATAAGGACATTATCATCAGCTCTGTCAAAAAGACAGGCAAGGTCGTTCTGGTCAATGATGCTCATAAAACCAGCGGTTATATCGGTGAAATTTCAGCAATTATCTCTGAGTCTGAAGCCTTTGACTATCTGGATGCACCAATCCGCCGCTGTGCAGGCGAAGATGTTCCCATGCCTTACGCTCAGAATCTGGAAAATGCCATGATTCCGACCGTAGAAAGCATCAAAGACGCTATTCGCAAGACTTATCACAAAGAATAAGGTATAATAAAGAAAGGGCTTTCTTGAAGTCGTTTCACCTAATTCTCTTTATGCAAAAATAAAACAGAATTCGAACGGAACGCTGTGAAAAAATAGATTTACTCGTGTTCATTGAACACATGGCTAATTTCTATTTTTCCGTGCGTTCTGTGTCCTTAGTATCATGTATTTGAACTCGGGCTAAAAGCTCGGAAAAAAGATAAATCACCTTGGCTTCATCGAAGCCTACGTTGATTTCCTATTTTTCGGTCGCTTTTTTAACGCCCTTAGTATCATATTCGAACTCGGGCTAAAGTCAGTGTGAAAAAGATAAACTTTCCTAGAAGCAGACGCTTCTGAGTCACGTTTCCTATTTTCACTTTGACTTTTTAACGCCCTTAGTATCATAATCGAACACGCCCTAAGCTCTGGGCAAAAAAGATACATCCTTCTAGGAGCAGTCGCTCCGTCGGCAGATGTCCTATTTTTGCTGAGAGCTCTTAACGGGCTTAGTATCATAATTTAGAACAGGAGAGGTCATGGCTGATGACAAGCTAAGAGCGACTCCTGCGGCCAGAAAGTTAGCGGATGATTTGGGAATCAACCTCTACGATGTTTCTGGCTCAGGCGCAAACGGTCGTGTCCACAAAGAAGACGTGGAAATTTACAAAGATACAAATGTGGTGCGTATTTCACCACTTGCAAAACGCATTGCCGAGGAGCATAATATCGCTTGGCAGGAAATTCAGGGAACTGGACACCGCGGCAAGATTATGAAAAAAGATGTTCTGGCCTTCCTGCCTGAGAATGTCGACAGCGATACCATTAAATCGCCGGCTCACATTGAAAAAGCCGAAGAAGTGCCAGACAATGTCACTCCATACGGTGAAATTGAGCGGATTCCAATGACGCCGATGCGCAAGGTCATTGCTCAGCGTATGGTGGAGTCCTACCTGACAGCACCGACCTTCACCCTCAACTACGAAGTGGATATGACAGAGTTGCTGGCTCTGCGCAAGAAAGTGCTGGAGCCTATCATGGAAGAAACTGGCAAAAAAGTTACCGTGACCGACCTCTTGTCACTGGCTGTGGTGAAGACGCTGATGAAGCATCCTTACATCAATGCTTCTTTAACCGACGAAGGAAAAACGATTGTCACGCATCACTATGTCAACTTGGCCATGGCAGTCGGTATGGACAACGGCCTGATGACGCCGGTGGTCTACAATGCAGAGAAGATGAGTCTGTCCCAGCTGGTCGTAGCTTTCAAGGATGTGATTGGCCGTACTTTGGATGGCAAATTGGCACCGAGCGAGCTGCAAAACTCCACCTTTACTATTAGTAATCTGGGAATGTTTGGCGTTCAGTCTTTTGGTCCGATTATCAATCAGCCTAACTCAGCTATTCTGGGAGTCAGCTCAACAGTTGAAAAGCCGGTTGTCCTAAATGGCGAAATTGTGATCCGTCCGATAATGAGTCTCGGCCTGACCATTGACCACCGAGTGGTAGACGGTATGGCTGGAGCTAAGTTCATGAAAGACTTGAAAGCCTTGATTGAAGATCCGATTTCAATGTTGATTTAGCCTTTAGACCGCCTGCTGGAATGAATTTTACGGTATTGCAGCAGGACAAAAATCAAAGAGCTTGCAAAATAAGATTCAAAAGAGAAAAGGAAAGAAAAAATGGCCTTAGAAGTAATTATGCCAAAAGCCGGAGTTGATATGACCGAAGGGCAGATTGTCCAATGGAATAAAAAAGTCGGCGAATTTGTCAAAGAAGGGGAAATCCTTCTGGAAATCATGACCGACAAGGTCAGCATGGAACTGGAAGCCGAAGAAGACGGCTACCTGATTGCCATTCTCAAGGGCGATGGCGAAACTGTCCCTGTAACGGAAGTGATCGGCTACCTAGGAGAAGAGGGAGAAAACATCCCAAGTGCCAGCGGTTCAGCGCCTGCTCAAGCGCCTGCGGCTCCTGCGGCAGCTGCAGCCAGCACGGATGATGATAAGAGTGACGATGCCTATGACATCGTGGTGATTGGCGGCGGTCCTGCAGGCTATGTAGCAGCGATTAAGGCAGCGCAAATCGGCGGTAAGATTGCTCTGGTTGAAAAATCTGAGCTGGGCGGCACCTGCCTCAACCGCGGCTGTATCCCGACTAAGACCTACCTGCACAATGCCGAAATTATCGAAAGTCTGGGGCATGCAGCCAACCGTGGTATTATCATTGAAAACCCAAGCTTTACAGTGGACATGGACAAGGTTCTGGAAACTAAGAACAAGGTTGTCAATACACTGGTCGGCGGTGTCGCTGGTCTGCTTCGCAGCTACGGTGTCGATGTGCATAAGGGGATCGGTACCATTACCAAGGATAAGAATGTCCTGGTCAACGGCTCTGAACTGCTGGAAACCAAGAAAATCATCTTGGCCGGCGGATCCAAAGTCAGCAAGATCAACGTTCCCGGCATGGAGTCACCGCTTGTCATGACCAGTGATGATATTCTGGAAATGAATGAAGTTCCGGAAAATCTGGTCATCATCGGCGGCGGCGTTGTCGGTATTGAGCTGGGACAGGCCTTTATGACCTTTGGCTCAAAAGTAACGGTCATTGAAATGATGGATCGGATTGTTCCGGCGATGGATGCAGAAGTGTCTAAGAACCTTCGCCTCATCCTGGAGCGCAAAGGAATGACCATCCTGACAGATACCAAGCTGGAAGAAATCATTGAAGAAAATGGCAAACTCCGGATTAAGGTGGCAGGCAAGGACGATATTGTCGCTGATAAAGCCCTGCTGTCTATCGGACGGGTACCAGATCTTGAAGGGATTGGCGATGTTGAGTTTGAGCTGGACCGCGGCCGCATCAAGGTCAATGAATACATGGAAACATCCGTTCCCGGCATTTATGCGCCGGGTGACATCAACGGCACCAAGATGCTGGCCCATGCAGCCTTCCGTATGGGAGAAGTTGCTGCAGAAAATGCTCTCAAGGGCAACCACCATGTGGCCAAGCTCAACCTGACCCCGGCAGCTATCTATACTCTGCCGGAAGTCGCAGCTGTTGGCCTGACAGAAGAGCAGGCGCGTGAGAAGTATGATGTCGCAATCGGTAAATTCAACTTTGCTGCCAATGGCCGTGCCATCGCATCTGATGCGGCTCAAGGCTTTGTCAAAGTTATCGCCGACAAGAAATACGGCGAAGTGCTAGGTGTGCATATCATCGGTCCTGCAGCGGCAGAGCTGATCAATGAAGCTTCAACCATCATCGAAATGGAAATCACAGTTGAGGAAATGCTCAAGACCATCCATGGTCACCCAACCTTCTCAGAAGTCATGTATGAAGCTTTTGCAGATGTATTGGGACTGGCTGTTCACTCACCTAAGAAAAAATAAAAGGTAAGATGCTATGAAATACATTGTCAACAACAGCAATGAGACTGCCTATAATATCGCTCTGGAGGAGTATGCTTTTAAGCATCTCCTTGATGAGGATATGATTTTCCTGCTTTGGATCAATAAACCATCCATTATCGTGGGCCGCCATCAGAATACCGTTCAGGAAATCAACCGCGACTATGTCCGCGAGCATGGCATTGAAGTTGTCCGCCGTATCAGCGGCGGCGGGGCTGTTTATCATGACCTGAACAACCTCAACTACACCATCATTTCCAAAGAAAGCGAAGACAAGGCTTTTGATTTTAAGAGTTTCTCGGTACCAGTCATCAAAACGCTGGAAGAGCTGGGAGTCAAAGCAGAATTTACCGGCCGGAACGACTTGGAAATTGACGGCAAGAAGTTCTGCGGCAATGCACAGGCCTATATCAACGGCCGTATCATGCACCATGGCTGTCTGCTCTTTGATGTGGATCTGTCTGTCCTCGCCAATGCTCTTCAGGTCTCCAAGGACAAATTTGAGTCCAAAGGCGTCAAGTCTGTCCGGGCCCGGGTCACCAATATTGTCGATGAGCTGCCTGAGAAAATCACGGTCGAGGAATTCCGCGATCTGCTCCTGGACTATATGAAGAAAGAATATCCGCAAATGACGGAATACGTCTTTTCTGAACAGGAATTGGCGGAAATCAACCGGATAAAAGAGAGCAAGTTCGGCACTTGGGACTGGAATTACGGCAAATCGCCGGAATACAATGTCCGTCGCGGAACCAAGTTCACCAGCGGCAAGGTGGAAATCTTTGCCAATGTCGTCGAGTCTAAGATTCAGGACATTAAAATTTATGGAGACTTCTTCGGAATCGAAGATGTAGCAGCAGTAGAAGATGTGCTGCGCGGAGTCAAATACGAGCGGGAAGATGTACTCAAAGCATTGGAAACGATTGATATCAGCCGTTACTTTGCCGGTATCAGCAGAGAAGAAATCGCCGAAGCGGTTGTAGGATAAGACAAGGAACCCCAGACTCATCGAGTTTGGGGTTTTAAGGCAAACTATTGCAATTCAACAACATTCTTACGTTTCCTTGACGAGCTGTTTTTTTCTATGCTTTATCAGTTAGATATGATAGAATGATAGGGAATCAGAGAAAGAGGTGCCTTGATGCAGAAAGTTCCAGTAGAAAGCCTTGGTTTGTTTGAGCAGTTGGATCGCACAGTGATTGTTTTTCTCAAGAAAAAACCATCTCCTCATCCGGATAACCTGTACATCAGCATATCTGCTGAAGACTACGAGAAAAAGAAAGCAGACTTTGAAGCAGCCGGCTGCCAAGCTTTGGAAGTGCCGCTGGGTATGGCGCTGGACAATGTCATCCAGCAACCTTCTTTCCAAAATTTGGTTATCGGCGGACTGTATATGGTGGATGTTTTTGTTTCCAAGGAAGATTTGCTGCCTTTGAAAGACCTGATCGATAGCTTTTGCATCATGTATGCAGCGGCCAATAACCGGATAGAAAATATCAAGGCCTACGATCTGATGAAGAGCAAAACCGTCTATTTTATTGGCAATCTCTTTACCGACAGTCCGCAGCCCGGGGATCAAATCAGCTTTGAAGGACTGAAGCGGGAGACAGCAGACGGCAGCTATGAAGCAGTCAAATGCTTCCTGACCAGAGAAAGTGCTGAACAGTACAATGCTAAGAACCGTCCGGTCACAGCAGCCAATCTGGAGCACCTCAAGCGTTTTTGGCGCAAGCCGCTGATTATCGAGCCCTATCGAAATTATTGGATTGAGTTTTTATAGAAATCATTAAAAAAGAGCGAAAACAAGCATGCAGCATTGTCTCGCTCTTTTGATTTACTGCCGTTTTGATTGCGCAGTTGATACATATTTTTAATTATGTAAACTATAGATTGTCCAGAGCATTTTTTTGCTCGTCATTGACAATATGGGTATAGAGGTCCGTTACCTGAGTGCTGGCGTGCCCCAGCTGGTGGCTGACCAGGACTTGTGACTTGGTCGCGTCATAAAGCCGCGTGGCCAGCGTGTGGCGGAGTTTGTGCGGTGTCACCCGCACTTTGAAATCCTCTGAATATTTGGCCACCATTTTTTCGACACTGGAGGCGTCGATGCGATTTGCCAGTCCGCGGTATTCCGTCAGAAAGAGGGCTGTGTCTTTCTTTTCTGCCTTGTAACGCTTGGTCCGAATCTCCAGATAAGCTTCCAGATAGGGCTTGGCAAAAGCAGCAACATTGACAGAGTCACGCTTTCCGCCTTTTCTGGTCACTTCGATGATCATCATCCTGAGATTGATGTCTTTCAAGTCTAGATTGACCGCTTCAGACAGCCGGACCCCCGAAGCCAGCAGCAGGGCAATGAGCGCCAAATCCCGTTCCTTGTTCTTATTGAAGGAGGAGAGAGCACGATTGGAAAGATTTTTAGGGTATTCGGTATCAATGTAGTGGAGAAAACCTTCTGTTTCATCGCCCAAAAAGAGTTTCTGCTTGATATTCTCCGCCCGGGCCGCCAGTGTTTCTTTTTTCTTCTTAGTGGCAACCTTTTTCATGACATTGCGGTAAAAGTAAGGCTCGCCCTGATCGTTTTCCACCTCCTCGGTCAGATACTTATAGAGGCTGGACAGGGCGGAAAGAGTCCGGTTGATGGTCGTCTGAGAAACACCGTTTTGAGTCGTATTGGCATTGAGCAGCGGCCGCTCCCGCAGATAGAGGATAAAGGACTCCATGTCTTTCTTAGTCATTTTTTCCAATACCGAGAGGGGAATCTCCGCAATCTGCGGGGCATCAGCAATCCCAGATTCCAAGACCCAGCTGAAAAAACGATCGTATTCTTTCAGATATTCATAAAGAGTCGTAAAGCTGTAAGGCACAGCCAGCTTGGACTGATAATACTCCAGCACATACCAGGGCATGATGGCTTTCAGTTTCTCAATCCGTTCTAAGAGCAGTTCACGTTTCATCTTTTTTCTCCGTTTTTCTATAGCACTAGTATAGCATATCTAAATTTATTTTTCAAGAAAATTATAGTTTTTCGGAAAGATGATAGAGGGGCCTATATAATCTAACTTTATCGCAAAATAGATAGGTAAAACAAGACAGAATTGAGAAATTAAACTCGTCTTGTTTTACCTAAAACTCATTCTTCTCATTCGATTTTTTGAAAATAATCCAGTTGCCATTTTTGTGTTGCCCGAGCTGTTTATTTAAATTTGTGCAACAGGGCGGATAAAAGCACATAACCATCTTCCCTTTACAATTCTTTGTAGAGAGAATTTTTTTACTGATAGCCACCTTCTTTAGGAATCATAAATAATCTGCAATGACAGCCGTCTATCACAAGAATCGCCCAAGTCCTCATCGGTATAAGGGATGTTCTTCTTGTCTTGGTCTTTTTTCCAAAAGACTGTAAAGCAACCTTCTTTTTGGGGTGTTTTCTTTGCCAAACGGTATCTTTTATATTCTTGATCATCCTTTGGCTTAATCAAAATGCTTTCATAGTCTTCATTCCATTTTTCTTTCATTTATCAGATCGAAGTCACCATATACCTATGAAGAATCTCTACCATTTTCATTGTTTTATTGCCTTTCTTAATCTAAATTTTTACCTCACAGATAATTCTTGAGTATTGTTTCTGAAGTTTTTTACCGAATTTAAATTATGTAAAATTATATTGGTTTAAGTTTATCTTTATTATTACAACAAAAACTCCCTCATCAAATCAACTACCTGTTCATTTTGCGGCAGGGAGGAATGGTGAGCGTCCTTGCCTGCGATGACGACCTCTCTGTGTGAAGCAATCTTTCCTTTATAAATCAAGCTTCCGGCCTCTACACTGCTTCTATGGACAATTCCGTCACCATCTCGGAAAAAGATTCCCAAAATCGACAAATGCTGCAGTTTCTTGGGCAGTTTTCCTTGGTTAGATACAAAGTCATCTAGCATCGCAACTCGATGATTGAGATTTTTCTTGTTCAGATTATAAGGACTGCCAATAGTCAGAAGCTTTTCCATCTCTAGCCCAGAATGGTTTGCCAGATATTGCTGCAGGAATACTGTATAAATTAGACCACCGTTAGAATGCCCCAGCGCCTTAAAGCTGTTAAAAGAATACTTCTCTAGCAAGACAGTCAAGACAGCATCAAACATTGCGGCCTGCTTCTTGATATTTTCATAACCGTCGCGATTATTCTGAAAGCCAATCACAAAAATGGGGGCCTTGTCCTTCCGGTGCAGATGGCCTCTGTAGGTCATGCGGCCGTCATTCCAGACCTTGATGCGAATCAGGCTGTGATGCGGATGCTGACGGCGGTTGAGCTTGTTCACCATCCGATTAAAGCGATTCTCCGTCGCCGAACTGCCTGGGATCATGATAATCGGGCGTATTTTGACCTTGCTGGCAGGCAGCTGACTGATGGGGTGGGAAGGGAGTTTGTTGAGCAATTTTTGGTATGTTTTAACGAGAATGCTGATTAACCGAGTAAAAAAATGGTTCATTATAACTATCTCCAAAAACAAGCCGCATAGACTTCTTATGCGACTGTTTTTTTGTTTCTACTTCTTCCGCTTCTTCTTGTTCTTTTTCATCTGCTTGGCCATTTTGTTCATGCTGCGACGCATCATGAATTCGCCGGCCTTGCCTTTGAGGCCGCCGCCGAACATTTGGCTCATATCCGGCATGCCGGCTCCTCCTAAGCCTGACATATCTGGCATACCGCCTTGGCCCATCATGCCTTCCAGAGCTGACATGTCGGGCATCCCTCCGCCACCAGGCATGTTCTTAGGCATATTGTTTGGATTGAGCCCCATTTGCTTCATCATCTTGCTCATATCGCCTGACAGAACGCCCTGCATCATCTGCTTAGCTTGATTGAAGTCTTTGATAAACTTATTGACATCAACAAAGCTGTTACCTGAACCATTGGCAATCCGACGGCGACGGCTGGGACTCAGCAAGTCAGGATTTTCACGCTCAGCCGGTGTCATAGAGGATACGATAGCACGTTTGCGGGCAATTTCTTTCTCATCCACTTTGATATTTTTGAGGGCAGGATTATTAGCCATACCTGGCAGCATTTTCAGCAGGTCCTCCATAGGCCCCATGTTCTGCACCTGATCCAGCTGGTCGATGAAATCATTGAAATCAAAGGTGTTTTCCCGCATCTTTTCAGCCATTTCAAGCGATTTTTTCTCATCGTATTCCTGAGAGGCTTTTTCGATCAGGGTCAGCATGTCTCCCATGCCCAGGATCCGGCTGGACATGCGATCAGGGTGGAAGGTTTCGATATCCGTGATTTTTTCACCCGTACCGGTAAACTTGATTGGCTTACCAGTGATGTGGCGGACAGACAGGGCTGCACCGCCGCGGGTGTCGCCGTCAATCTTGGTCAGGATGACCCCGGTCACTTCCAGCTGGCTGTTAAATTCACGGGCAACATTGGCTGCTTCCTGACCAATCATGGCATCAACAACCAGCAGGATTTCATTTGGATTAGCCAGCGCTTTGACATCTGACAGCTCCTGCATGAGCTTTTCGTCAATCTGCAGACGGCCGGCCGTATCAATCAGCACATAGTCATTGTGGTTGGCCTTGGCCTGCTCCAGACCTTGACGGACAATCTCCACTGCCGGAACTTCCGTGCCCAGAGCAAAGACCGGTACCTCAATCTGCTGACCCAGTGTCTTCAGCTGGTCGATGGCTGCCGGCCGGTAAATATCGGCCGCAATCATCAAGGGACGGGCATTTTCTTCTTTCTTGAGCTTATTGGCCAGCTTGCCGGCAAAGGTGGTCTTACCAGCACCCTGCAGACCAACCATCATGATAATGGTCGGGATTTTTGGTGACTTGCTTATCTCAGCCGTATCAGAGCCCAAGACGGCTGTCAGCTCTTCATCGACAATCTTGATAATCTGTTGGGCTGGATTGAGCGTATCGATGACCTCATGTCCGACTGCCCGTTCGCGGACTTTCTTGATGAAGTCCTTGACCACCGGCAGGGCAACGTCGGCTTCTAAGAGGGCCAGGCGGATCTCTTTGGTCGCCTCCTGAACATCACTCTCTGAGATTTTTCCCTTTTTGCGCAGGTTTTTAAAGACGTTCTGTAAACGTTCTGTTAAACTTTCAAATGCCATTTTTAGTTCTCCTAGTTTCTATTTCATTCAATTCAGTGGAAATCGTCCAAAACAAGCTAAACAATTATATTCCTCAGCAGAGACTTCTTTCATGATCTCATTTGGGTATCCCCAGCAGCTAAAGCCTTCCTGTATCGCTTTAGAAAGATCGTCCGGGGAGATGAGCTGCACTCTGGCAGGAAAAGGTTCTTCAGCCTCTAACAGCCAGCAGGGCATTCCTTTGTATTTGACTTGTTTCTCCAAGGTTACTCCCGATTGTCAATGCTGGACAGGATAGAAAGCTGCTCCTGCAGATAGCTGTCGTCCGGATATTTCTCTGCCATCTGGTCCAATATCTGGCTTCTGACGATGTAGTCTGAGTACATGTGCAGCTTTTTCTCATAGTCTTCCAGAATCTTCTCTGTCCGCTTGATATTGTCATAGACGGCCTGACGGCTGACACCGAACTCCTCAGCAATCTCAGCGAGACTGTAGTCGTCTGCATAGTAGAGCTCGATATAGTTCATCTGCTTGTCGGTCAGAAGTGCCGCATAAAACTCAAAGAGAGCATTCATTCGGTTTGTTTTTTCAATTTCCATAAGAAACATTATACCAAAAAAGCGTGATAAACTCTAGTCTGACAAGGGAAATAAAGGCCAATGGAGAAAAAATATTTTGACAGCTATGGGCAGATAAACAGCGGCCTGCCAGTCGGACTCAGACAAACTAAAAACCCCTGGCGGCTTGCCAAGGGGAATGGGCATTCATCAATTATTTTCCAGATAAAACTCAAAACGTTCGCCGACATATTGGCTTTTAACATATTCAAAGGCCGTGCCGTCGTCCAGATAGGAAATCTGGGTCAGGCCCAGAATGGCCTGTCCTCGGGGGATTTCCAGATAATTGGCGATTTTTTCCTTGGCCAGGCGGGCATAAATCGTCTGCTGGGACTTGCCAATCTTGTAACCATGCTCCTGCAGAGTCTGGAAGAAATGGCTGGTAACTTCTTCTTTCTTAAAATTTTTGATGAACTTCTCAGGAATGGAGGCCACTTCATAAACAACTGGCAGGTCATCGGCATAGCGGACCCTCTCCATTCGGATAACATTTTCCGTCTTATGGATGCCCAGCTTTTCCACTTCTTGCTCACTGGGCAGGGTACGGCGGTAGGAAATCAGCTGGCTGGACGGTGTTTTGCCCTGCGACTTCATGATTTCGGTAAAACTGGTGGTACCGCGCATCTTTTCCTGAACGCGTGTGCTGGCCACATAGGTTCCGCTGCCGACTCGCCGTTCCAGTACGCCTTCTTCTACCAAAAGAGTGACGGCCTGACGCAGCGTCATCCGGCTGACCTCAAATCGTTCTGCCAGATCTCTTTCGCTGGGCAGGCGCTCGCCGATTTCCCAGATTCCTTCGTCAATTTCCTTCTTGAGCTGGTCATGGATTTTCATATATGCAGGTAACATCTGGATTCTTCTTTCTTGATTTCCTCATGTTTTTTTCGCTTCACTTTATTTTAGTACCAAATAGTTCAAAAGTCAAACTAAAGTACAAGAAAATCTGCATAAAATCACTATTTCTAGAGAAGAGGTTTTTTCTTATCGAATAAGCCCTCTTATTTTGGACTATTCAATCGCTTTTGGCAGTTTATTAGCTTTTATGACCTTGGAAAAATTCCCTTTTTGTGATAAAATGAGAGGAAAGATACTTCTTTTAAGAAAGGAAAAAGATGACCCCTACAACTGAATTGCAAGATGTCGAAAAAATCATCGTGCTGGACTACGGCAGTCAGTACAATCAGCTGATTTCGCGCCGTATCCGTGAAATCGGTGTTTTTTCTGAGCTCAAAAGCCACAAGATCAGCGCCGCTGAGATTCGTGCCATCCATCCTGTCGGCATTATCCTCTCTGGAGGCCCCAACTCTGTCTATGAGTCAGGTTCCTTTGATATTGATCCGGAAATTTTTGAGCTGGGGATTCCCATTCTGGGGATTTGCTACGGCATGCAGCTGCTGACTCACAAGCTGGGCGGCAAGGTGGTACCGGCAGGCCATGCCGGCAACCGTGAATACGGCCAGTCTACCCTCACTCATACTGCTGATTCTAAGCTTTTTGCCGCTACCCCTGATCAGCAGCTGGTCCTGATGAGCCACGGTGATGCGGTGACGGAGATTCCGGACGGTTTCCTGCGGACCGGTACTTCAGCTGACTGTCCTTTTGCGGCTATTGAAAATGCTGAAAAGAAGATTTACGGTATTCAGTTCCACCCGGAAGTGCGTCATTCTGAGTTCGGCTATGATATTCTGCGCAATTTTGCCCTGACTGTCTGCGGGGCCAAGGGCGATTGGTCCATGGATAATTTCATTGACATGGAAATCAAGAAAATCCGTCAGACGGTAGGAGACAAGAAAGTCCTGCTGGGACTTTCCGGCGGTGTTGATTCTTCCGTGGTCGGCGTGCTGCTGCAGAAAGCCATCGGCGACCAGCTCATCTGTATCTTTGTGGACCACGGACTGCTCCGCAAAGGCGAAGCGAATCAGGTCATGGAGATGCTGGGCGGCAAGTTCGGTCTCAATATTGTCAAAGCGGATGCTGCCAAGCGTTTCCTTGATAAATTAGCCGGCGTTTCGGATCCTGAGCAAAAGCGCAAAATCATCGGCAATGAATTTGTCTATGTCTTTGACGACGAAGCCAGCAAGCTTAAAGATGTGAAGTTTCTGGCTCAGGGCACGCTCTATACGGATGTCATCGAGTCTGGGACCGACACAGCGCAGACCATTAAGTCGCACCATAATGTGGGCGGCCTGCCAGAAGACATGCAGTTCCAGCTGATTGAGCCCCTCAATACGCTCTACAAGGACGAAGTTCGTGCCTTGGGGACAGAGCTTGGCATGCCGGATGAAATCGTCTGGCGACAGCCATTCCCAGGACCAGGTCTTGCTATCCGCGTCATGGGCGAAATCACAGAGGAAAAACTGGAAACGGTCCGCGAATCGGATGCCATTCTCCGCGAAGAAATCGCTAAGGCTGGGCTGGACCGCGACATCTGGCAGTATTTCACCGTCAATACGGGTGTTCGCTCTGTCGGTGTCATGGGGGACGGCCGGACCTACGACTATACCATTGCCATCCGTGCTATCACTTCTATTGACGGCATGACAGCTGACTTTGCCAAAATCCCTTGGGAAGTTCTGCAGAAAATCTCCGTCCGCATTGTCAATGAAGTCGATCACGTCAACCGCATCGTCTACGATATCACCAGCAAACCGCCTGCAACAGTAGAGTGGGAATAAGACGGATTATTCCTGTCAGCCAATACCAATCAAAACAGCAGATTTGAGTCGATTTCCAGTAAAGCCCTTGATTTCAGGGGCTTTACTGTTCTTTCTACTGCAGTTTCTCTCCCTCAAACATTAATATAAAAATATGAGAAAAATAAATGTAAGCGCTTTATCTTTTGCGCTTAAAATGTTATAATAAAAATTGAAAAGTTCTATCTTTATTTTTAAAGTGTGGTATGCTTTCTCAGATAAGTGAGAAAGCGAAAGGAGGAAGCTGTATGGAAAAAGATTCTAAACAGATCAGCTGGCTGATGATTGCCCTGATTGCTTTCAACATTACCTGGAGCTTGGGCAATGTAGTGAATAACTTTGCGCAGCAGGGGATTGTCGTCATTACGTCCTGGATTGTGCTGCTTATTATCTACTTTGTTCCCTATACTCTCATGGTTGGTCAGCTGGGCTCCACCTTCAAAGACAGCGAAGGCGGGGTCAGCGATTGGATAAAACACACTTCAACGAAGCAGCTGGCTTTCTTCGCCGCCTGGACTTACTGGGTGGTGCAGATTCCTTATTTGGCTCAAAAACCGCAGAGTATCCTTATCGCTCTGGGCTGGATTATTCAGGGAAATGGTGAATTTGTCGGCAGTCTGTCCATGCCGGTTTTGGTTGCCCTCTGTCTCTTTACCTTTGTGCTGCTGCTCTATATCTCCACCAAGGGACTGCAGGCATTGAAATTTTTGGGGACTCTGGCCGGCAGCACCATGCTGATCATGTCTGTGCTCTTTATCCTGCTGGCTGCGGGGGTGCCTTTTATCAAGTCGGATCTGCAGCTGGCGACAGCTAATATGGATCAGGTTTCTACCTACATTCCCAAATTTGACTTTTCCTACTTTACGACGATTGCCCTTTTAGTCTTTTCTGTCGGCGGAGCGGAAGCTATTTCGCCTTATGTCAATAAGGTCAAAAATCCTGCCAAGGGCTTTCCCAAAGGAATGATTGCCATGGCTATTATCATCGGAGCTTGCGCTATCTTTGGTTCCTTTGCCATGGCCATGATTTTTGACAGCAACCACATACCGGGTGATTTGATGCGCAATGGTGCTTATCAAGCTTTTGCCGTTCTGGGCCAGCACTGGGGCATAGGGAATTTCTTGGTGACCATTTACGGCCTGACCCAATTTATCGGGCAAGCCTCTACTCTGGCCATCTGTATTGATGCGCCTCTGCAAATCTTTTTGGGCAGTGCTGATGAGGATTTTATCCCCAGCTGGCTGCGCAAGCGGACCAAGTCCGGCATGCTTATCAACGGCTATCTGCTGACGGGGGTTCTGGTTGGCATTATCATCATTCTGCCGCTCTTTGGCCTTAAAGAAATTGACGGCCTGGTCGTTTGGATGACCAATCTCAACGCTATCGTATCACCTCTTTGCTTCCTCTGGGTATTTCTGGCCTATATGTTCCTCTACCGCCATTGGGACAGTTTTAAGAATGCGGAGTATAAGTTTGTCAAACGTCCGCTGCTTGGTTTTCTGGTGGGAGCTTGGGGCTTTGCCTTCACGGCCTTTGCCTGCATTTTAGGCATGGCGCCTCAGGTTGACTTTGCGACCCACCCGACCGAATGGTGGTTCAGTCTAGCCACCAATATTATTACGCCGATTGCACTTCTGGCTCTGGGTCTGCTCCTGCCTTGGGCAGCTCAGCGAGAAAAGAAAAAGCAAGCATAGACAAAAAGGACTTGCACTGGGTTTGATCCAATTTTAAGGATAAACCAAGCAGCGGGTCCTTTTTTCTTTATCATCCAGAAAAAGAGCCGTTTCAGCATTGACTCTGGGATGGGATTCTTATATAATGCCTAGTAATACTCTTCGAAAATCAAATTCAAACAAGGAGCGGACTATGAAGAAGGGACTGAATGCTTTTCATTTAAAACTGCTGGCGATTACAGCTATGTTTATCAATCATCTAGGCCATGTCCTGAATGCTGATGGGGAGAATTTGCCTCTTTATCTGCTGACAGAAGTGATTGGCCGGCTGGCCTTTCCAATCATGGCCTACCTGCTGGTCCAAGGCTTTCAGTATAGCAGAAACAAAGAGAGGTACGCCCTGCGGCTGACAGTGTTTTGGCTGCTGTCCATCCTGCCCTTTCATTACCTCTTTTATCCCGAGCGGCCGATTTTTCCTTTCAATAATATCCTCTGCACTCTGCTGCTTGGTCTGCTGCTGCTCATGCTCTTGGAGCGCGTGTCCAAGCCCCTGCTGCAGCATGTGCTGATTTTTCTATTTGCCTGCCTCAGCTGGGGATGGGATTGGGGCTTTGTCGGCATTTTGCTGATTGCCAGCTTTTATCAGTACCGTCAAAGGCAGGACGGCGTGACTGGTCCAATTGTCAGTCTGACGCTGACCTATGCTGCTCTCTTTCTTTGCTCTTTTCTGCTTTATCAGAAATCCCTTCTGCTCTATGATATGGCTGCCACATTTGGCCTTCTGCTGACCATACCGCTTTTAAAAGCCTATAATGGCCGGCGCGGCTACTGTCCGGCTTGGGTCAAATGGGGCTTCTATGCCTTTTATCCAGGCCATCTCTGCCTCCTACTGCTCCTTCGTTTCCTTATTTTAAAGAGCTGACTGCGTCAAATCTGCCTGATCGAATCCGAGTCACAAAAATTCTTCTAAGAGTTGGGAAACCGCTGAAAAAGCCCAATGATAAGCATTGGAATAAGCAAGAAAACGAATGAATGACAGTGAGAATTTTACAGGCTGCCATCATTCGTTTTCTATTCTTTTTAAATAATTCTCAGCTGCAGTCTTGCAGGTGATGCTGGTATTAGCCGCCCAACAGTCCCTTGAAGAAGTTGACAATGGCATTCCAGATATTACTGAAGAAATTGCCGCCTTCCTGAATCAAGCCGTTAGCATCAAAGTTGAGGTTGATATTGTTGAACGTATCTCCTGCTTTTGACACGATGCTGTCTTTCAAGTCGCTGAGCGTTTTGGTAAAGTCAGCATCTGTGATGATTCCGCTGTTTGAGAGGTTGACCGCAAAGTTGACAATCAGATTGATCTGGTCGCTGGTGACGGACTCTGTCAGTCCGTAGTTTTTCAGGGTTTCCTCTACAATTTTGCGGACATCTTCTTCGGTCAGATTGCTGCTGTTTTTCTTGGCATTGGCAACTGCTGACTTAATGTCGGCCAGTGCGACATTGAGCTTGTCTGCATCATAGCCTTCTTTGCCGGTATTTTCTGCATTGATATTGGAGAGGGCAGACAGTTCTTCCTGAGCCAAGTCCTTGCTTTCCTGAGGGACGGTGGCACCGTTATCCTCCAAAGAGTAGTAAATTCCAGCCAAGGCGCTCTCACCGGTCACAGGGATTGGTGCGGCTACGGTAATCTGCGCGTGCTGTACGCCCAGCGTAACAGCTGCATTGCGGTACATGTCTTCTGTCACCTTGGTGATATTCTGCGGTGTTACAATTTTGACCTCCAGTGCCTGATTGCTGCCCAATTTTTGGATTTTTACAGACGAATAGAGCTGCAGGCTGGAGTCATTGGCCACATTCATGATCTTGGAGTAGACATCCGGCGTCATGGTTTTGAGCGGCTTGGTGTCGCTCGCTGAATTGTAGCCCAGCAGCTGCAGCGTCTGTTCTTTCTGACTGTCATCCAAAGAATAGCCCAGTACATATTCAGGCTGAACATAGGTTTCGTCAATGACTTTCTGAACATTGCTGTCAGCTGATGCTGTCGAGATAGTAAAGAGAGCGGCCAAGAAGGCCCCTGCTGTCAGTAAAGTTTTTTTGAATTTCATATTCTTTCCTCTTTTCCTCCCGCTATAGATCTCCAAGCTCTATAACCTTTTCTATAGCCTGTTTTATCTGAATTTCTCTGCTTTCTGTTTCTTGAGCGCAATCTCCGCTCCATTGGTTTTCTTTCAGAGGACATCAGCTAGACTCTGCAAGGATGGGAGTTAGTCTTATCCTCGCTAATTGCTTAGGATAATAGATACATTTTACAATATTTCTCTCATAAGTTCAAAGAAAAAACAGCTGCCGGATTTCTTTCCAGCAGCTGTTTTACTTGCCCCAAAGGAAGTCAATCAGCAGCTCTTCTACTTCTGGATTTTCCCGCAGCTTGCTGTGCTGAGCCAGCTGGCCGGTCATCTTTTTTTCCTGATAGGATTTGGCATTGTCTGCCAGCAGGTACTTAAGACTGCGGGAGGAGACATTGAGGACCGATCCGTCTGATTCCTTTTTAAAATCGCCGTAAATATTGAGAACATCTACCTGATCCTGCGGATAGATTTCGCGCAGTCCCAGCAGTGTCTGGTAGGTCTGGCTCATGGCACTGGGCTGGCCCGTTTCTTCGTCTGCAATGGTTAGGTTTTCAGGCAGATCCATTCCTTCCAGGCCGTTGACATGATTGGCAATATTGACCTGTTTTTGCAGCTGAGGAAGCTGTTCGTCCTGGCTGTTTTCCAGCATATAAAAGAAAATGGACATGTTCCCCATAGAGTGGCCGACAAAGTTCATTTGCTTGAAGCCATAAGTTTCCTGCAGTTTACGGACAACAGCTGCTGCGTATTGGCCGTCCTGGGCATAGTCAGGATTGCGGTTGTCCTCATAGTTGACCCTGACGATAGGATTGACAGCTCCTTTGGGAATCTCTCCCTGTAAGCTTACTTGGCCGGTCCTGCTGACATTGGCAACGATAATAGTCTGAGTTACACCGGCTTTTCTGGCGGCTTCTGTCATATGCTTGGCTGCATTGGCACTGGATCCATAACCGTGGAAAAAGAGAGTCGGCGTCGTGGACTGGACATAGTTTTTCGTATCCAGCTCCGCCGATTCTCTATGAGTATAAAATGCTGTCAGGCCAACAATTGCTAATATGAGCAGGACGAGCAGCTTGAAACCCAGTTTCTTCTTCATTTTTCTTTCCTTTTTACGATAAATCTACAAAATTATATCATGGATCTATCCGTCTTACAAGTAACTGGATTGAGGCTTTTCTCTAGGAGAAAAAATGAAAATCACTTTTTACTCTTTCGATTTTTCCTGTCTTTTAGCCAGCCCAATCAGTCCCAAAGCAGCTGTTCCTGCAAGCAGGCCTGCAGCTAGGTAGGAAGTTTCTTCTGTACCGGTCTGCGGAAGTGCTCTTGGAGCCGCGCTCTTAGTCAGCGCTGGTGGTGCAGGCTGAGCCGGCTGGCTTGGACGGTCCGGAGCTTCTGCTGGTACAGAAAGCTCTGTCACGGTCGGGGTGTAAGCCGCGGAAATGGTATTCCCGTTGCGGTCTTTGCGAACGACTGTCACGCCTGTCGCTTGGCCGATAAAGTTCGGATTTGGCCTGAAGGTCACCGTGCCGTCAGCTGCGATGGTATAAGTCCCTTCGCCTGATACGACTTTTTCGGTGCTGCCATCTTCAAATGTCGGCGGCACGATTGGGTCCACGTCGCCTTCAAAGATTGGTTTTCCAGTCTGCGGCTGACCTCTGAAGCCTGTACTTCCAGTATCTTCTGTAGCCGTGCTTCCTAAAACAGTCGGAGTATAGGTCGCGGTCACGGCATTGCCATAAATATCCAACCGTTTGACGACAACTCCGCGGGCGGTTCCGACAAAGTCGGCTTCCGGCACGAAGGTCACTGCGCCCAGCATCGCGAACTTGTAAGTTCCCTCACCTGGCACAACCTTTTCGGTGCTGCCGTCGTCAAAAGCCGGAGCCACTGCCTGGTCAATCGCTCCCTCAAAGATTGGTGTGCCGGTTTGCACTTCTCCCTTGCGGCCGACTGATGAAGTGTCTTGGCTGCTGGATGGTGCCACCACTGTCGGCAGATAGCGAGCGGTGACTAGTGTGCCATTGCGATCACGGCGGACAACGGTCACGCCGGTGCCCTGACCGATAAAATCAGCTTCTGGCCTGAAGGTCACCGTGCCGTCAGCTGCGATGGTGTAAGTACCCTGACCCGGAATCGTTATTTCCTTGCTTCCGTCATCGAAGGCCGGCTCGACTGTTTCGTCGATTGGCACCAACGGATTGCCTGCTTGGAAGATAGGTTTGCCCGTCTGCGCAAGGCCTTTGATATTGGTAGATGCCGCATCTTCACCTATCGGAGCCACCTTCTCAACTGTCGGTGTGTAAGTCGCCGTCACGGGCGTACCGTTTTTATCTACACGTTTGACCGTCACTGGATCTGGCCTGCCGACGAACTGTTTGTCTGGCGTGAAAGTGACGGTGCCGTCGGCTGCCAGCTCAAAGATACCGACATTCGGCACTTCCTTGCGGATGCTGCCGTCCTCAAAGGTGGTGGGAATATCATTGTCCAACAGCACATTTGGATCGCCAGATGTGAAAATAGGTGTTCCTTTTTGCGGTTGACCCTGAAGACCTGTAGACTCAGCATTGGTACTGCTTGGCCTTACCTTGGTAAAGTCTGGACTGTAAGTGGCCGTCACTGCCGTACCGTTCTGATCCACACGTCTGACCGTCACTGGATCTGGACGACCGACGAACTGCTTGTCTGGCGTGAAAGTGACGGTGCCGTCGGCTGCGATGGTATAGGTCCCCTGACCCGCAATAGTTTTCTCCTTCGTGCCGTCGTCAAAGCTTGGCTCTACGCTGTCATCGATTGGCGCCAGCAGGTCACCGGCTGTGAAACTTGGCTTTCCTGTCTGCGGAATCCCCTGCGGACCGCTGCTGCTGGCATTAGTGCCTGTAGGAGTGACCGCTGTAACCCTTGCTTTATAAGCAGCTGCAGCCTTACTTCCATTTTCATCTGTCCGAACAAGGATTATTTCAGGTGTTGTGCCTGTGAATTGTTTTTCAGGAGTAAACGTAATATTGCCTTCAACATCGACTTCAAATTGACCGACGTTTGGAACCTTCTTAATTGAGCTATTATTATCAAAAAGCGGAGTGGAGCCGGCCGGGAAGCCCACTTTTTCTGTTTGGCCATTTACTTCAGCTGTGCCTTCTGTGAAGACCACTCTTCCGTGTTGGACTTGGCCTTGCTTCCCGATTGTCTCATCATTTGCAGCGCTGGGCCGAGCTTCTAAGACCTGCGGACTGTAGACCGCGTCAGCAGTAAGGCCGTTTTGATCTGTGACACGAACGGTCGCAGGTTTTGGTGTGCCAAAGAAATCCGGTTCTGGTTGGAAAGTCACCCTTCCATCCTGCTGCAGGCTATAGGTACCAACTTTCTTGCCTTCGTCGTTGGCAACTTCTAAAGTATGGGGATTGACAAGCCGGCCATTGACTAAGAATTTCAGTCCGTCATTGTTAAAGGGAACGCTTATTTTTTGGCCATTGATAGTTGCAGAACCTTCTGCGAAGACCAGACGGCCTGTCTGTGCTTTTCCCTGAATACCGACTGAGCTCGCATCTGCAGCGCTTGGAATCGCCGCTTTGACTTCTGCTTGATAGGTTGCTGCAACAACCGTGCCATTTGTATCGACTCGCTGAACAGTCTCCGCATCTGGACGGCCTGTATAAGCAGGTGATGGTGTAAAGGTTACCAAGCCTTGACTATTGACAGTATAAGTCCCAACCCCAGCAACTGTCTTGGTCTGCTCTCCATTATCAAAAGTAGGAAGAATCGCTGTGTCGATGGGAACCAGGACATGGCCAGCCGCAAAGGTTAGTTGACCAGTTTGGACCGCTCCCTGAATGCCCTCGCTTTCTGCGCCTTGAGCTGTTGGGATGACTGCTCTGACAGTGGCGCGATACTTAACAGTAACAGGTGTGCCATTGGCATCGATATGTGTTAAGGTTAACGCTGGTGTTTGCCCTGTAAACTGCTTATCTGGCGTAAACAGGACCTTGCCTTTGGCATCTGCTTTAAATCTTCCAACATGCTGAATTTCTTTGACAGCCAGGCCGTTGTCAAACAGCGGAGTGGAGCCGGCCGGGAATGGCACGAGGGGATGCCCAGGCGTGAAAGTAACTTGTCCTTCTTGGATCTGTCCTTGGATTCCTTCTGATTCAGCACCGCTTCCTGTCGGCCTGACTGGAGTAAAGTTCGGCCTGTAGGCAGCAGTGACAGGGCTTCCGTTCTTATCATAGCGTTTCACTGTCACTGCGTCTGCTGTGCCGGAAAATGACTTTTCGGGCGTGAAGGTCACGGTTCCATCTGCTGCGATGGTATAGGTGCCTTGATTGGGAATCATCTTCGTTTTTGAGCCATCTTCAAATACTGGCGCTGCAGTTTCGTCAATCGGCACCAGCGGGTCACCGCCCTCAAAGCTCGGCTTGCCTGTCTGCGGAATCCCCTGCGGGCCGCTGCTGCTGGCATCTTTTCCAATCGGTGTCACTTTTTCAACTAGTGGACTGTAGGTGGTCACTGCTGTTTGACCGTTTTTGTCTGCAATGCCCACTTGGACGGGCTTGGCTTGGCCGACAAAGGTCTTTAGCGGCGTAAATGTGATGGTCTGCTTGGCTCTATCAAGCTCATAGGTTCCCTGATCAGCAATCGTTAAGGAAGTGACCTTTTGCTGATTTTCGTCGTAAAGAAAGACGCTGCTCGGGTCCAGTTGGACGGATTTTTGAACGCCGTTAACGGCTGTGCTTCCTTTGGTAAAGTGAATTTCCGTCTCATCACTTCTTTCTTGGTCAAATTTAATGGCGGCTGTCTGCTGCTGTCCTTGGATTCCTTTCGTTTTTGCTTCTGCAGCTGCGGGGACAACGGGCAGCGGGCTATAGTAGACAATCCGCTCCCAAGAAAATTCTTTTTCTAAGGCTTCTTCATTTGGTTCATCCGCTGATACCTCATATTCAAACAGTGCCCCCTCTCCTGTCATCCCTTCTGACTCAATATCTTCACTTGCAAGATAGCCTGGAATTTCAGGCGAAGGATTGTCTGGCCAGGTCTGATCTTCCGACCATTCTGAGTATGTCAGGCCAGCTGCGGGATCGCCGGGATGTGCTTTGGCAAGAACTTGGTCCACTGTCTTGGTCCGAGTGAAAGCGCGTGTCTGATCTATCTGAGCAGGAAGCAGAGATAAATCAGGATTTTGGGCTTTGGGATCGTATTCGTACTTGATATGGCGGGTAGCACGAATAGTTTCGGTCTCTTTTGTCAGCTGATGCTTAAATTTGAAATAGAAATCTTTCGTACTTTTCGGAGCGCCAAATTGCTTTTCCGTAAAACCATCTTCGACCAATTCATAGCCTGCATCTGTCAAGGCCTTGATACGAACAGACGGATTATAAGCGATGTCGCCATTTGGCATACCGGTTACAGTATCCACATCTCCCAGCTGGACAGGTTTGGCAGGGTCATTGACATCAAGATAAGTAAATCGGGCGGTAGTCAGGGCATCTGATATTTGAATGGATACGTTATTTGATTCTGAATAAGCTGACTTCCCATTGGCCATGGCAGATGAGAGATAGGCCTTGGCATTTGGCGCTGCATGATTAGTGATCAGGGCCTCTTCGATTGTAAACTGAACCGTGCTTCCAGCAGTGATTTCCCCTTTTGAATACCAGCGGACAGCACGGATCGCAGACCAGTCTGTCACTTCAGCTGCTGTCAGCCATTCCGATTTCTGAATTTCTGCGGCCGTACCAGCTTGACGGCTGTACTGGACTTCCCAGCCTGCCGGCGGTGTCACTGCTTTGGTCAAATTCACCGTAAATTCGGAGCCGCGGTTTTTTGATTCGAGTTGCTTGTCGCCCTTCATCGGCAAGGAAGAGAGAACATAGACATCAGAAACCGCCTGTTTTGAAGCGTTTTTGTAGGTAACTCGGAAATCAATCTTATCATTGGCAAAGTGCTCTTGAGTATGATAGGCATAGTGCTGCTCACCTGTCTTTCTGACCTCAGAATAAACACCGCTTGCTTCAGATGCCTGAACAATAACCTTGAAATCATAAGACACAGAATTCTTTGCAGTGACAGCAATCCCCTCTATCTCGCCCAAATCATAGCCATTTTGAGCTTGGACATCAGGAAGCTCCTCATCCCAGAAAGCTATCGCTTTATAGGTATAGGTGCCATTGGGAATCGTCTTATTTTCCAGCTTTAAAAGAGTGGCTGGAATCGGCTTATCCGGCGATCCAGTCACTTGAGCGTAATAGAGCGTTTTTCCAGTGCCTTTGTAATTATAGTAAGCCTTAAACTTAGGGTCTCCGCTAAAATTCAGCTGCGGATCCGCCAGATAGGCCAAGTGCAGCACACCGGTCAGGTTTGATAAATTCTGAGTGCCCATCCGCTTGCCTGCAGCAACGGTCACATAGTCTTCCCTGAATCCAGAACCGCCAGTATGGTTGTTAAAAACATCTGTTCTAGCCCTGCCAATCATAGAAACCTGCTGGACGACCCGTGTCAATTCAGTCTTTGCGCTCTTCGATAGAGAGACAGAATTTTCTTTATTACTGAAGGCAGACTCTGTCTTAGATTCTAACTTGGTAATACTTTGGTTTTTATAAAGACTGGACCAATCATTGTAGCGTGTTTTTGTCTGGAAGCCAAAAATGGAGGTGTTAGCAGCGGCTGTCTTCTTCATCGAAATATTTAGGAATCTGTACTCCAGCTCTTTTACATTCTGCTCTTCCGTCAGGCTTAGACTGCGCGTCTTATCATTAAATGTCCCTAATAATTGGCCGCTAGCCTTGTTGTAAACTTCGACAGAGGCATTGGGATTGCTAAATATTGCGTCCCATTGGTGGTTTTCTATTGCATTGACTGTCCGATATGATTCACGCTCATCTTTTATCGTATGCGTCATAGTGAAGTCGTCCAGAGAATAATCTTTTTCGACTTCTGCTTCTGCTGTCAGATTGACATAAGAACGATACTCAGCTTCCCCATGCGAGCGAATTATCTCCGAATCTGTTTGAGCATAGTGTTTGAACTCATAAAACGATTGGGGGCTAGGCTCAGTCTTCAGAACTCTTAAGTCATAAGGGATGGCAGTCTGATTCTGATATTGGCTAGCATCCTCTTTTGTATAAGTGGCAGTAATCTCCAAAGTTTGTCTCTTCCCATGAATGTCTGTTACTTTGCTATCTTTCAGCCGAAAAGAAATGGGGAGATATTTGTTTTGGTTATTATTAATATCTTTCAGAGGATTCTTTTCTCTGGTGATGGTCAGATGGTAGCCGGCAGCGTCTGCAGTCCAGCCAAAGGATTTGGCTTCATCTGTCAGCTCGTAGCCTTCTTTCAAGGCGACATCATAGGTATAGGAAACAATGGGATCAATAATATTGCCTCCTACCTCGTTTATCCCCAAACCATTAATCATCCGACCATCGAATACACCATTGCCATAGTTAAAGTGGTCATTCTTAGCATTGTTTGTTTTTGGATCTTTTACGCCATTGTAGAGATAAAAAGATAAGGCAGATGCACCGTCATCAATCTTCCCGTCATTATCCAAATCATAGCCAATCACTTGGCCGGAAGACATGGCCGTACCACCGACAACGCCATTTTCCAGCACTTTCCAGGTATGCTCAAGTCTGCCCAGTTCTTTGACTTCCTGCCCATTTTTATCATACAGTGCAGCTATTGCCGTCACTTTATGATCCGGTCCGATAGCCTGAACAGCTCCACCCCAGTTTGTTGTGAGGGCATGCATCTGAAAGGTATAAACAAAGCTATAACTGGCACCGCCCTTGAGGTTAGCCGGTTCTATTTTCAGATTTAAATCATTGCCGACTGCTTCTTGACTGTATGTTACGCCGCCTACCGGAGATGGATTTACTTTAATAGCTTTACCATTCTGGAAATGAATCTTGATATGGCCGCCGGAATAGTCTGCCTCATGGCCGCTAATACTGAAAGTTAAGGTTTCGCGCACGCTGTCCACTGCATGGATATCTGTTGTTTTTGAATCTGCTTTTAGCTGCGCATTCACTGCAGAGCCGATGTCTCTCTTGCTGCGGCGCAAGCGTTGAGCTGCTGCTTCAGCCTTGGCCTCAGGCAGCGCAGGCGCCTCTTTTGCATCGGCGGAAGAATCCGCCGATGCAGTCTGACTGTTTTCTGCAGCCGGCTGCTTTTCACGGTTGACAGCATCTTCATCTATGGCTAATGCCGGCTGACTTCTATCAGCTGAAGCTTCTGAAGCGACTTCTTTTTCGGCAGTTGGCTGAGAGTTGAGGCCGGGCTGTAGTTCAGAAACAGCAGGTTCTTGCATTGCCGTGTCACTGACCGCCACAGCTGCAGAATCTGTGCTTCCGCTTTCTTCCTTTCCTGCAAGAAGAGTGCCAGCCTCTGCTGGATCGGCCGAGTGTGCAGGGGCTTCTGCTGGCACCGCTTCACCAGTCGGGCTACTTGAAATCGGCCCATTCTGATCCCAAACAGCTTCGTCCGCCTGAGCGACGGGACTGGCAGCCAGGATGAAACAGCCCAGCAAAACAGAACAAACCCCAACAGTCAGCTTCCGAATGGAAAAGCGACTGAGAGAGTGCTTAAATAAACTATTTTTCATGATAACTCCTATAATAACCGTTGAATTGATTATCTCCTTTTATTATATAATATATTAACAGAGTTTGCCAGTTTATTTGTAGATTTTCTTGTACAGTTTTCGGAAAGTGCCTAAAATTTCAGCTGCAGCTTGGCATGGCGCTAAATATCAAAAAAAGAAGAGGCTGGGACGAAAGTCCTTCAGCCTCTCTTTGTTTTGGTAAAAAACTCTTGACGCGGCAGCTGATTGCTCAAAAGCTCCAGTGGAGCTTTTGAGGTTATAGATAGAGCTTCCGAGAGGGAGCAACAAAGGCACTGCTTTGAGGTTGCGGATAGGACTTGCAAAGCAAGTCTCAACTTTGTTCGTCTTTTAGACTCCAAAAAGCTCCTGCATTGAAGCCTTTTTTTATACAGTATCTTCCCAAAGATCCATCCCTCTGCGGGTGAGGGCGGCGCAGCCATCATGGGCGTCTGTCCCACCGCCTTCTAAAACCAATTCAATAAGCGCATGATGTGCATATTCATGCGGACCTGACGGGAATAATAATAGTTTCCGCCATTGATGTAGAGTTCCGGACCGTGAAAAATGGAGATGAGATTGTAGTATCCATAGGTTTTTCCGGTGACATTGCCCAGACTGGGAGCGACCACTTCTTTGGAATATTTCTTGGCCAGCTCCAGTGTATTTTCGCCGCCGTTTTTGGCCACATAGTCAATGTAAGCCTGACCGAAGTTGTAGGCCTGAACAGCTGTCCAGACATCTACCTTCTTTTGGCTGGCCAGTTCCAGATTGTCCGACAGGGTTTGGATCCCCTGCCGGATACTTTCTTTGTTGTCATTAATAGAGTTGGTTTGGCCGGTTGCGCTCTCGCTGGACTGCATGAGATCGGTATCCTTACCTTTGGTTTCCGTGTAAATCATGGCCAGCACCAGCTCTTCATTGGCTGCTGTATCCTGCTCATCCAGCACTTCTCTGACCAAGCTCTGATATTGCATCACCTGCTTGACATCGTGGTGGACCTGATAGATTTTGTAGCCTACAAAGAGCACCAACAGCAGCGCAATCAGTCTTCTTAAAATTTTAAACATTATTTACTTTGAATATCCTCGATATTTTTGATCAAAATGGAATAGGTGCCATTGTCATTCTGGATAAATTCTACGGATTCGGCGTCCTGATAGATATTGTTAGGAACAATGAGTTCAATTCCATTTGACAGGGAGAGTTTCTGATTTTCAAACTTTTTCTTCTGGCGGCTGCTGTCAATTTCATCAAATTTGACCGGTTCGGGAATGGCTTCCTTGACCTGATCGATAAAGGTCAGTCTGGCTGTCAGATTGCTGTCAAAAAGATCATCTGCCAGCTTTTCAGGCGACAGTTCGTCATTTTCTTCCAGATTTTTGAAAATGCTGGATTTGACCTTGGACTGAAACTGGAAATCGTCAGAATGGAAGCTTTCCGCTATCCGCTGAGCTGTTTTTTCCAGCGTCTTGATCGATTTCTTAGGCGAAATAGTGGGATGGACCTGCAGGAGATTATCAGAAAAATAATGGAGAAAGGCGCCATTGTACTTGATGCGCTTCTCAATCAGGTGATACTTGCGCGACTGCAGATTAATTACCAGCGCTTCATCTGCTCCTGTGCCAAAGCCGGGCAGATTGTTCTGCGTCAGCTTGATTGGATTGTCCGGCTCACCGCCCAAGTGGGTCAGGGTTTCCCGCAGTGAGATGCGCAGGAAAGCAAAATGCTCCACCCCTTCCTTGTCAAACTGCACAAAAATCAAGTCATTGGTTTTCTGATGTTCACTGACAGAAAACTCCTCCTGCCAGAGCTTGGCCACCTTGACGGAAGTTTCCAGCAGGTCATCCGAAAGGTTGGCCAAAAAGATGTTTTCCGCATCGAAAACACCGGTTTTAGCTTCATCAGAGTAGACCCGCTCGATTTTCTTGCGCAGGTATTCTTCGATTTTAGGCGTGATATTGAGCAGCTTGTCCGCCAGCAGCAAGTCTGTGTCTGCTGGGCTGAACTGATGGATAATCGCTTTTTTTACATAAATGTCCATCTTAGTTTAGGCCCTCATACAGCGGGAAGGCGTCTGTCAGTTCTCTGACTTCTGCCCGCACTTGATTGAGCACGGCTTCATTTTCCGCATTTTCCAAGGCCTTGATAATGAGCTCCGCTACCTTGATGCTCTCCGTCACGCCAAATCCGCGGGCCGCAATGGCTGCCGTCCCGATTCGGATGCCGCTGGTCTTAAATGGAGACAGGGTTTCATATGGGATGGAGTTTTTATTGAGGGTAATATTAACCTCATCCAAGAGATTCTGAGCGACTTTCCCATTCTCTACAACCTTAGTAACATCAACCAAGAAGAGATGGTTCTCGGTGCCGTCAGAGATGACGCGGAATTTGTCATGCTGGCGGAAGACCTGAGCCATGGCCTGAGCATTGTCCAAAATCTGCTGAGCATAGACTTTGAAAGCTGGATCCAGCACTTCCTTGAAGGCTACCGCTTTGGCTGCTATGACATGCTCCAGCGGTCCGCCCTGAATGCCTGGGAAGATGGCAGAGTTGATCTTCTTAGCCAAGGCCTCATCATTGGTCAGAATCAGGCCGCCGCGCGGTCCGCGCAGGGTTTTATGAGTCGTGGTCGTCGTAATGTCTGCATAGGGCACCGGGCTGGGATGCAGGCCTGCCGCGACCAGTCCGGCAATATGAGCCATATCCACCATAAGCTTGGCACCGACCGCGTCTGCGATTTCGCGGAATTTTGAAAAATCAATGATATGAGAATAGGCCGACGCCCCTGCTACAATCAGCTTGGGCTGAACTTCCTTGGCCTGAGCCAAAATGGCATCAAAATCCAGCAATTCCGTCTCAGGATCGACGCTATAAGATACGAAGTGATAGGTCTGGCCAGAAAAGCTGACTGCAGCACCGTGTGTCAGGTGGCCGCCGGCTGACAGGTCCATCCCCATGACGGTATCGCCTGGCTCGATGAGGGCCATGTAGGCTGCGCAGTTGGCCTGGCTGCCGGAGTGGGGCTGCACATTGGCAAACTTGGCACCGAAAATCTCCTTGGCCCGCTCAATGGCCAGGCTTTCAATGACGTCTACAACGTCCGTTCCGCCATAGTAACGGCGGCCTGGGTAGCCTTCGGCGTATTTATTGGTCAAAATAGAGCCCTGAGCTGCCATAACGGCCTTGGAAACGACATTTTCCGAAGCAATCAGCTCGATATTGTGCTGCTGGCGCTCTTCTTCTTGGGCAACTGCCTGCCAAAGCTCGGCGTCAAATTCTTTATAATTGTCTTGGTCAAAAATCATGAAGTATCTCCCTTCTGGTGCGGGCCAAGCAGTTTTCAAAACTGTATGGCCTGAATAGTGTTTTGCTTTAAGCTAGCGAGACCAAGGCCTTGCCGTCTCAGCTTCTGCGCTTTCTTCACAGAGAAAAGCTTTTCTAAAAGCAAATGTCCGGAACCTTGTCCAGAATGTCTTCTTTGCTGATGGCTCCCTGACGGAGGATGCGGGCCTTTGGGCCCGACAGGTCCAAAATAGTCGAATCCTGACCAGTCAGAAAGGCGTCGTCTTCCAGACCGGGAACCTCCTGCCCAAAATCCATCATAATCTGCCGGAAGGAAACGCCGCTGGCGCTGCCCGAAAGATTGGCGGATGGACCGATCAGGGGACCGAATTTTGCAATCAAATCCAGCGTAGCTGGATGGCTGGGAATCCGAAAGCCAACGGTTTTCAAGCCAGAGTTAATCCAAATCGGAACCTGATCATTGGCCTCTAAAACAATGGTCAGCGGCCCTGGCAGAAAGGCCTGACAGAGCCTGTCAAGATAGGCAGGCTGGTGTTTGGAAAAGCGGTAAATGTCTTCCAGAAGGGCGACATTGAGATTGAGAGCCTTGTCGCGGGGTCTTCGTTTTAATTCGTAGACCAGCTGGACAGCCTTTGGGTCCAAGGCTTGGGCAAACAGTCCATAGACTGTCTCCGTCGGAAGAACTGCCGCTCCGCCTTCTGCCAGTGTCTGTTCTATCTTATCCATGATCTACCGCCACCATTCTATCCTTGCCAAATTGATCCTGCAGGACCCGGACCCGCTTTTGCGGGAAGGACTTTTCAAAATATTCTCTCACCTTGGCTCCCTGCTTATAGCCAATTTCCAGATAGATTTTTCCTTTTTCTGTCAGATAGGGCTCGGCCTGCTCAGCTATTTTCCGGTAAATGGCGTAGCCATCTTCTTCTGCAAAGAGAGCCATGTGTGGCTCAGAGGACAGCACATTGGGTCCGACTTCTTCTTTGTCAGCGGCTGAGATATAGGGAGGATTGGACACGATGATGTCATAGCGCCCCGCTATCTTCTCGAAGCAGTCCGACTGGATAAAGTCAGCTGCAAGGCCGTAAGTCTGAGCGTTTTCCGCAGCCAAAGCCAGCGCTTCCTCTGAAATATCCGAAGCTGTCAGCCGCCACTGCCTGCGGCGGGCAGCCAGAGCCAGCGCAATCGCCCCGCTGCCGGTGCCTATATCCAGGACCGCCAGAGGAAGGTCGGGATTTTCCGCCAGTATCAGCTCCACCAGCTCCTCTGTCTCCGGTCTGGGAATCAGCACCCGGTCATCCACCTGCAAGGTCAGGCCGCAGAAGTCGCTGCTGCCGATGATGTACTGGGCCGGCCGATGGGCCAGAAGCTGCTTTTGGATGGTCTGCAGCTGCTGCAGCTCTGCTTCTTCTGCTTCCGTCTGCAGCTTGAGGACAAAGTCTGTAAAAGAGAGATGGTTCAGAGCCCGATAAGTAAAAGACAGGCTTTCAGGCTCTGAGCCGGCTGCCCCCAGCTGCCGCTCCATATCGGCCAAGATTTGGGCAAGTTTCATTATTTATTGAGCTCTTCTAATTTCTGAGTTTGGTCATAGAGGACCAGAGCATCCACCACTTCATCCAGCTTGCCGGAGAGAATGATGTCCAGCTTTTGCAGGGTCAGGCCGATGCGGTGGTCGGTTACACGGTTCTGCGGGAAGTTATAAGTACGGATCCGCTCGGAGCGGTCTCCGGTACCGATGGTGGACTTGCGCTCCGCATCCTGTTCATCCTGAGCGATTTGCGCAAAGTGATCCGCCACCCGGGCTCGGATGATCTTCATAGCCTTGTCGCGGTTCTTCTGCTGGGTCCGCTCTTCCTGCATCTCAACCTTGATATTGGTCGGCAGATGGACGATGCGGACAGCGGTTGCGACCTTATTGACATTCTGACCGCCGGCACCGGAAGCATGGTAGATATCCACCCGCAGGTCTTTGGGGTCAATGTCGTACTCAACTTCTTCGATTTCCGGCATGACCAGCACCGTGGCAGTCGAGGTGTGGACCCGGCCCTGACTTTCAGTCACAGGGACCCGCTGGACCCGGTGGGCGCCGGATTCGTATTTCAGCTTGGAATAGACCGACTGTCCCGAGACCATGGCCACCACTTCCTTGAAGCCGCCGACACCGTTCATCGAAGCTTCCATGACCTCAAAGCGCCAGCCCTGTGCTTCGGCATACTTCTGATACATGGTCAGCAAATCACCGGCAAAAAGGGAGGCTTCATCACCGCCTGCAGCTCCGCGGATTTCCAAGATAATATTTTTATCGTCATTTGGATCCTTGGGCAGGAGGAGGATTTTCAGCTTTTCCTCATAGGCTTCTTTATCAGCCTTGGCATCCTTGAGTTCCTGCTTGGCCATTTCCTCCAAGTCTGCGTCACCAGAGGCATCTTTTATCATATCCTCAGCATCTGTGATATTCTGCAGGACACGCTTGTACTCGCGGTAGGCTGCTACTGTGTCGCGGCTGCTGGCTTCTTCCTTGGATAATTCCATAAAGCGCTTGGTATCGCTGACGACATCGGGGTCGCTCAGCAATTCTCCCAATTCCTCATAGCGATCCTCAACCGCCTGTAGCTGTTCATAGATGTTCATTTTTCACTTATCTCCTCTTTATACTTGATTTCTGGGTTAAAATAATGCCTGCGGCAGACCGAGATATAGGTCTCATTGCCGCCAATCTGAATCTGCTCCCCATCGTAAACAGGATGGCCGTCAGCTGTCCTCAGTACCATGGTCGCTTTCTTGGAGCAGAACTGACAGATGGTCTTAATCTCGTCAATCTTGTCCGCCAAAAGCAGGAGGTGCTTGGAGCCTTCAAACAGTTCATTGCGGAAATCATTTTTGAGCCCAAAGGCCATGACTGGTACATCCAGCTCATCCACTACCCGTGCCAAATCATAAACATGATGCCGCCTCAGAAACTGAGCTTCATCGATTAGCAGACAGTAAGGTTTTTCCGGCAGGCCTTTGATGTAGCCGAAAATGTCTGTCTCGTCTTCGATAGCCAGTGCATCCCGCTTCATGCCGATGCGGCTGGAAACCAGGCCAAAACCGTCGCGTGTGTCAAGGGCGGATGTCATAATCACGACACCTTTTCCCTGCTCCTCATAGTTGTGGGCTACCTTTAAAATTTCAATGGTCTTGCCCGAATTCATCGTACCGTATTTATAATATAACTGAGCCATATCGTAATCTGTGCTAATTCATTATCTCCATTTTTACTTCACATTATTTTACCACAATTCACTATTCTTTAAAACCTCATTTGTGATAAAATAATATTATCGAAATAAAAAGGAGACAAGAATCATGCCATTTGTCAAAATTGATCTATTTGAAGGACGCAGCTTGGAGCAAAAGAAAGCCCTGGCCAAAGAAGTGACCGAGGCTGTTGTCCGAAATACCGGCGCACCCCAATCCGCTGTCCATGTCATCATCAATGACATGCCGGAAGGCACTTACTTCCCGCAGGGGGAAATGCGGACGAAATAAGAAAGAAAAGACCGACTGCTCACACCATCAAGCCAGTCGGTCTTTTCATACGCTTAGTATAGGTCTTCAACAGTCTGATCTTCCGGTCAGAATAGCAAGTCATACGGATTTTCCAGCTTGTCTGCCAATCCGGCCAGAAATTCTGCTGCCGGCTGACCGTCCACGACTTGGTGGTCGAAGGTCAGGCTGAGCGGCAGGAAATGCTTTTCACAGATTTGCCCTTCTGCATCCAGAGCCAGTGTCTTTTGCAGGGCGCCAACACCCAAAATCGCTACTTCAGGTGTATTGAGAATCGGTGTGAAATATTCGATGCCGGCTGCACCGAGATTGGTGATGCTGAAGGTTGAGCCGGTGTAAAGCGCAGGATCCAGCCTTCCTTTGCGGGCCTGCTGCGTTTCATTTTTAATAGCTGCTCCCAGATCAGACAGTGTCAGCTTATCAGCCTGACGGATGACCGGCACGACCAAGCCGTCGCTGAGAGCTGTCGCGATACCGATGTGGACTTCCTCCAGCTCCTGATAGTGGCCGTTGAAATACCAGGCATTCAGCTGCGGATGCTCTTTCAGAGTCTTTGCGGCAGCCTTGGTCAGCAGGGTTGTGATGCTGATTTCCCCATTTTCCAGCGGTGAAGAAACCTGAGCCTTCATATCCTGCCTAAAGACCATGAGCCTGCTGATGTCCGCCTTGCGGTGCAGTGTGACCTGAGCAGAAGTCTGCAGGCTGGCCATCATCCGCTCAGCAATCGTCTTGCGCATGCCGGTCAAACCTGCACCATAGTCAGCTGCGGTCTGCACTTCTGCGGCAGAGACGGCTGCCGCTTGACTGGCTGGGACTGCCTGAGGCTGATAGTTTTCCACATCTCGGCGGGTAATCCGCCCATTGCCGCCGCTTCCTGCAATCAGGGAAATATCATAGCCCTTTTCCTTGGCCATCTTGCGGGCCAGCGGTGTGATGAAAATCCGCCCTCCCCGCTCTCTGGCTGCGGCTGTTTTCGGGCTCTCCTCTGAGTTTTTTTCTGGTAAAGCAGCTACAGCTGTGCTGTCTTCTGATTGTCCTTCTTGGACTGCTGCTTCTGCACCTGGCAGGCTTTCGCCCGCTTCGCCAATCCAGGCGATGACCTGCTTGCAGGGGACCGTTTCACCTGACTGGCTGATAATTTTCAGTATAACACCTGCGCTCGGTGCTTCTACCTCACTGGTCAGTTTTTCTGAGCTGATTTCTAAGACAGGCTGACCAGCAGCCACCGTGTCGCCTTCTTTGACCAGCCAGTCATTGATTAGACCTTCTGTCATCGTTAAGCCTAGCTTAGGCATGACAATTTCTGTAGCCATACTTGCCTCCCTTCTATCCCTTCAGGTCGTCAATGAGCTCCGCCGCAACTGTCAGAACCTTGTCAGCATTTGGGATATAGAGCTGTTCCAGATTGACCGCAAATGGTACGGGTACATGAGGAGCGCAGACGCATTTGACCGGACCGTCCAGATAGTCAAAGCACTGGTCTGTTACAGCCGCAGCGATGTCCGTTGCTGTATTGTTGTGCGGATTGGATTCGTCAATGATAATCAGCCGGCCGGTTTTCTTGACGGATTCAAAGACCGTTTCCTGATCCCATGGCGCTACCGTTCTCAGGTCAATGACTTCTGCTGAAATTCCGTCCTTTTCCAAACGGTCAGCCACTTCATAAGCTACATAGAGCATTTTTCCAATCGTGACAATGCTTAAGTCACTGCCCTCGCGCCGGACAGCAGCCTTGCCAATCGGCACTGTATAGTAGTCCTCCGGCACTTCTCCCTTGATACCGTAAAGAGTCTTGTCTTCTGAGTAAATGACGACATTATCATCTTCAATAGCTGCCAACAGCAGACCTTTGGCATCATAAGGGGTAGCCGGAACGACAACCTTAATGCCCGGAATGGAGCCAAAAAGTCCATAGTAAGAGCCTGAGTGCTGAGCAGCTGCTGAGGCACCGGCACCGTGCATGGTCCGCACTGTCATAGGGACCTTGGCCTTGCCGCCAAACATATAGCGCATTTTGGAGCCTTGGCCCAGAAGGGCATCAAAGCAAAAGCCGATAAAGTCATTAAACATCAGCTCCGGCACCGGCCGCAGTCCGGTCAGAGCCATCCCGACCGAGGCGGACATGTAGCCGTGCTCGGAAATCGGAGTATCAATCACCCGCTCCCGGCCGTACTTGGGCATGAGGCCTTTGGTGACGCCCATCACCCCGCCCCAGGCATCCTCGTTCTCTTCCTCCAAGTGCTTGACGGTCACCCCGCCGGCGATGTCCTCACCCAGAAGGATGACGGTATCATCTTTTGCCATCGCCTGATCCAGCGCTTCATTGATCGCTTTCATAAATAACAGTTGTCTAGCCATTTGATTATCCTCCTTCTATCAATCAGTGAATACATCTTCAAGCAGGGATTCAGGACGGGGAATCGGACTGTCTTGGGCAAACTGAATCGCTGCTTCTACATCCTTTCGGGATTCCTCTAAGATAGCTTCCAGCTCTTCTTCAGACAAGAGTTCGTGCTCAATGACATAGTCTCGGAAGACATCCAGAGCGTCTACATCGGCCCAGTCTTTTTCTTCTCCTTCCAAGGCCTTGTATTTTTGCTCATCTCCTTCAAAGTGGCCGTGGTTCCGATAGGTCACCGCCTCAATCAGAGTCGGACCTTCCCCATTGCGGGCCCGTTCGATCGCTTCCTTTGCAACCTGATAGACAGCAAATAAATCCTTGCCGTTTACCCGGATACCAGGCATATTGTAAGCGGCAGCCCTTTCAGCAATCGTGCCTGAAGCAGAAGAATACCATTGGGGCGTTGATTCGGCAAAGAGGTTGTTTTCATTGACAAAGATAACAGGCAGTTTCCAGATGGAGGCCATATTGAGACACTCATGAAAATTCCCTTCATTGGCCGCACCATCACCAAAGAAGCAGACGGCAACACTGTCTGTTTTCAGATATTTATTGCGCATAGCTGCCCCGGTTGCCAAGCCAAAGCCGCCGCCGACCATACCGTTGGCTCCGAGAATGCCCCTGTCCAAATCAGCGATGTGCATGGAGCCGCCTTTCCCTTTGCCAAGACCGGTTTCCTTGCCAAAAATCTCCGCCATCATCCCCTTTAGATCACCGCCCTTGGCGACACAGTGACCATGGCCACGGTGGGTGCTGGTAATGTAGTCCTGGTCTGTCAGATTGGCACAGACCCCTGTCGCCACGGCTTCCTCGCCAGCATAGAGGTGGACAAAGCCGGGAATCTGTCCGGCCGCAAAGAAGCGTCGGGTATTTTCTTCGAAGTTGCGAATATCCCACATCGTTTTATACATGGTTTTAGCTTTTTCCTTGGAAATCTGTTCCACCTCGATTTCGGTGGCATCATGAACCTTCAAATCAACCAGTTCGGATACTGCACCTTGGTTTCTCGTTTTCGATAATTGTTGTGGTAAATCTTTGTAATTCGGCATATTCTTACCTCCTGATCAGTCATGGCGGACGATTCTTTTGGCAACATCCTGCAGCAATTCCGATCTTGTCGGATGGGCAAACACCGCATCAGTCACTTGGTCTAAAGTGGCTTCAGCCTGCCTCAGCAAGATCAGCTCCTGCAGAAGATCGGTGCCCTGCGGACCGACGATGACAGCTCCCAAAAGCAGATGGTACTGCTTTTCCGAAATGAGCTTGACATAGCCTTCTGTTTCAGCTGCAGCAATGGCCCGACCGTTATAGGAAAAAGGCAGCTGCTGGACAAGGACATCATAGCCGGCCTGTTCTGCTTCTTCCTGGCTGAGTCCAAAAGAAGCGATTTCAGGACTGGTATAGAGTGAGCGGGGGACACCTAGGGAATCGACCGGCTCCTCCGCCTGACGGCAAATCGCTCTTACAGCTTTGATCCCCTCTGCGCTGGCGACATGGGCCAGCATGTAGGATTCCAGCAAATCACCGACAGCATAGACATGTTCTTTTGATGTTTCATAATACTGGTCCACCTGAACAAAATTCCGCTCGGTCAAGGCCAGTCCCATACTTTTTGCCAGCTGCAGATTCGGCTTGCGGCCGGCAGCCAGCAGCAGCCTGTCAAAGGCAATCTGCCTGTCTTCAAGCACCACAGCATGAGCTGTCACTTCTTTTATCCGAGCTCCCTGATATATTTTCACCCCCATTTTCCTTAGTTTCTTTTGAATCACCTGCCGGGCTGCTGCTTCTTCTGTCAGGAGGATTTCCGGCGCAACCTCGATGACAGTGACCTCTACTCCCAGAGGAGCCATGGCAAAGGCCAGTTCGATAGCAATCACTCCGCCTCCGATGATGGCTAGTTTTTCTGGCAGAACCTGTACATCAAAGAAGCTATCTGTCGTCAGATAGTCCACCTGCTCCAGACCGGCAATAGGCGGTATAAAAGGATGGCTGCCAGTCGCCAAAATGACATCTTTGGCAGTGACTTCCCTGCCTGCGACAGAAAAGACCCTGTCTTTGACGTATTGTGCTTCTCCTTCTATGTAGTCAATCCCTAAAGACTTAAATGTGGAATGAATCCCGGACTGCAGACTGGCTACAACCTGATTCTTTCGGTCGACCAGCCTGCCAAAATCAATCTTTTCCAGCCGGCTTTCGATACCATAACGGCTGGCTTCCTGCATGGACAGCAGCCAGTGGCTGTGCTGAAGGTAGGATTTTGAAGGGATGCAGCCGACATTCAGACAGGTCCCGCCTATCGATTGCTTTTCGACCACGGCCACTTTCTTGCCCAAACGGGCCGCTTCTTCAGCTGCCACATAGCCGCCTGGACCAGCACCGATAATTAAAATATCATAAACAAGCAAAACGAACCTCCTTTTATAAGATACGAGGGCGTTTAAAAAACGAAGAAAAAATAGGGAATCCGACACAGAAGCAACAGCTTCAAGGAGGAGTCATCTTTTTTTCAAAGTTTTTAGCCCGAGTTCAGTTCCATAAGATACGAGGGCGTATAGAAAACGAAGAAAAAATAGGGAATCCGACACAGAAGCGACAGCTTCAAGGAGGAGTCATCTTTTTTTCAAAGTTTTTAGCCCGAGTTCAGTTCCATAAGATACGAGGGCGTTTAAAAAACGAAGAAAAAATAGGGAATTCGACACAGAAGCAACAGCTTCAAGGAGGAGTCATCTTTTTTTCAAAGTTTTTAGCCCGAGTTCAGTACTTTGAATCCGCCCGGCTTCAAGTCGTAAAAGCCGGGGAATGTACAGCTGCTGCAGAACTTCTTTTGCTTCCAAAAGCTCAGCTCCAATACTGAAATTCCAGCCGGTCTTTGTCTTTCAGCAGTCTGACTCGGACGGTCATCTGAGCCTGCTCTTTCTGTGCGACCAGATAGCGGGCCAGAGGCGTCTCCAGACAGCGCATGACGGTCCTTTGGATAGGGCGGGCGCCGAATTCCGGATGATAGCCCTCCTTGGCCAAAAAGCTATAGACTTCCTCATCCAGCCGGAGGTCAATCAGTTGATGCCTCAGCCGCTCCTGCAGCTGGCCGACCATCATCTTCACAATAGCAACCATGTCAGACAGCTGCAGAGGATTAAAGATAACCGTTTCGTCAATCCGGTTGAGAAATTCCGGACGGAAACTGTGCTGCAGCAAGTCTATGACCTCTTGCTTCCTTTCTGCTGTCAGACCCTGTGAGGTCTGCAGACTTTCCAGAATCTGCTGGGAACCGATATTGCTGGTCATGATTAAAATTGTATTTTTAAAATCAATGGTCCGGCCTTTAGAATCCGTCAGCCGGCCTTCATCTAAGACCTGCAGCAGCGTATTAAAAACATCTGGATGGGCCTTTTCGATTTCGTCCAGCAGGACAATCGAATACAATCTTCGGCGTACTGCTTCCGTCAGCTGACCGCCCTCTTCAAAGCCGACATAGCCCGGAGGCGGTCCCACTAAGCGGGCGACAGCATGCTTCTCCATATATTCTGACATGTCCAAACGGACCATTTCCAGCTCATTTCCAAAAAGCAGTTCTGCCAAGGACTTGGCCAGAGCAGTCTTGCCGACACCGGTCGGACCCAAAAAGAGAAAAGAACCAATCGGGCGTTTGGGATTTTGAATCCCTGCTCTGGAGCGAAGAATCGCTTCGGATACCCTTTGAACAGCTGTATCCTGACCGACAATCTTCTGCCACAGGAGCCTGTCCAGATTCAGCAGGTGCTCCCGCTCATTGTCCATAATGCCTTGGACCTTGATCCCGGTCATGCGCTCGACAATAGCGGCAATATCCTCGCGGCTGACGACCGCTTCTCCTTGGTCTTCCTGTGCAGGCTGGATCTTTTTAACTGCACAGGCTTCATCGATTAGATCCAGTGCCTTATCCGGCAGATAGCGGTCAGACAGGTAGCGGATAGAGAGGCTAACGGCTGCCTGCAGAGCTTCATCGCTCAGGCTGACTCCGTGAAATGCCTGATAATGGTCACGCAGCCCTTGAAGAATGACTAAGGCTTCCTCCTGACTGGGCTCCTCAATACGGATGCGCTGAAATCGGCCTTCCAATGCCTGATCCAGCTCAAAACTTTCCCGATAAGCAGCGAAGGTGGTTGTCCCGATAATATGAATTTGCCCGCCGACCAAGAGCGGCTTCAGGAGATTGCCTGCGTCCAGCGAGCCTTCTGTCCGTCCAGCAGTGACAATCTGATCAATGTCCTCGATGTAGAGAATCACCCGGCCCTTAGCAGCGACCAGCTCGTCCAAAACAGCCTGAAAACGCTCTTCAAATTCACCCCGATACTTGGTTCCTGCGATCAGGCTGGCGAGATTGAGCTTGAAAACTTCCTTGCCCATCAGATTTTCCGGGACATCACCCTCAGCGAGCCTGCGGACAAAGCCTTCCATGACTCTGGCTTTTCCAACCCCCGGAAAGCCGATTAAAATAGCATTGCTCTTTTCCTTTCTGGAGAGGACCCGGATAATATCCTTGATTTCCTCCTTTCGCCCGATAACCTTGCGCTCTGGCTGCTCTGCCAGCCATTGGTTGAAGCTGCTGGCATACTTGCTCAAAGCCTGATAATGACTCTCCTGACCAGCTGCTATTGCTCTTTTGCCCTGCCTTACCTTGTTCAGCCTTTGGCAAACAAGGTCCCTGTCAATCCCAGCTTTCTGGAGAAAAACCGTGATAGGATTTCTCTGCTGGCGAAAAAGGCCGAGAATCAGGTGCTCAACCGTCACAATCTCGTCTCTGAGCTCCACTCTTTCCCGCTCTGCATCCTCCAGAAGATTCCTCAGCCGCTGGCTGTACTGGCGGCCAAAACGGCTGGGGTCTGTCTGTGAAAAAACAGGAATCTTTGCCACTTCTTGATTGATCAGGCTGATAAATTCGTTCATGTCAAAATCCAGGCTGCTGTAAAAGTCCAGCGCAAAACTCTGAGGCTGCGTCAGTACCGTCCAGACATGAGGAATATCAACCTGGTAATTGTGTTTTTGAATCGCTAAGTCTTTTGCCGCATCCAGTACTTCCTGCAAAAGACGAGTATAGTGTTTGGTCATATCCTTCCCTCGCTTTTTTAAGGCAAGAGACATTCATTGCATGAACATCACAGATAAGTACAAACAATCCCTTAGGAAACTAAAGCAGACTCCTATGATTTGTACCAACACTTTTATTGATAATCTTATATTTATTATACCATTTTCACAATCTGCAGACCAGTAAAAATGTAAGCGTTTTTAACTTTTTTAATCTAAATTTAATAAAAGATTGTGAAAAAAATAGCACTGACTTATCTGCTTCTGATAAGTCAGTGCTGCTTCATTTGCTATGTGGTGGTATAGTTTTGTGCATTCTTGTGCGGCTGTCAGCAGATTGGAAAGAGCAGGCGCGGTTCTGCTTGCTACATCGTCTGACTCTGCAATCCTTGACGTTCAGAAAGCCACTTCAGCCTCCATTGATAGAGAATCCCGCTGACCAGGAGACTGGCAATCAAGCCAATCCAATAAGCAAAGGGTCCCAGCTTGGTGAAATGGTCCAGCAAGAGACCGAGAGGCAGAGAGACACCCCAGTAGCCGATGAGACCCAGATAGAAAGGCAGCTGCGTGTCCTTATAGCCGCGCAGAATCCCTTGCAGAGGAGCCGCAAAGGTATCGGCCAGCTGGAAAAAGAGGCTGTAGGTCAGAAAAATGGCAGTCAGCCGGATGAATTCAGGATCTGAGCCATAAAGGGCAGCTACTTTGTAACGGAAAAGATAGAGAAAAAGCAGGGTAAATCCGGCGATGACTAATGCAGTCAGCCGGCCCAGACAGCAGTATTTCCGCACATCTTCCCAGCGTTTCGCGCCAATCTCATAGGAGACGATAATAGCCATCGCTGTCGAAATGCTGACAGGAAAGGCATACATGAGGGTGGAGAAATTCATGGCCGACTGATGGCTGGCAATGATGAGAGACGAAAATTTGGCCATGACCAGTCCGACCGCTGAAAAAATCAGCACTTCCGCAAAAACAGTTCCGCCAATAGGCAGACCCAGACGAAGCCCTTCTTTCAGACCGGCTTTGTCAGGAGACTGTATTTGCCATAGTCGATAAGGTCTGACCTTGGGGTGCTTAACTGCCAGCAGCAGAGAGATTAAAAGCAGCACCCAATAGGCCAAAGAAGTCCCAAGTCCGGCCCCTGCTCCGCCCATTTCCGGCAGGCCAAAAGCCCCATAAATCAAGATATAGTTAAAGCCCGCGTTCAGCGGCAGCAGCAAGAGCATGAGGTACATGGATAGACGGGTTAGACCTAGAGCGTCAAGAAAAGAGCGAATGACACTAAAGAGCAAGAGCGGGATAATGCCCAGCGACAAATACCAAAGATAGTGTGTGGCTACTTCTTCGACCAGACTTTCCAATCCCAAATGTGCCAAGACAAAGGGAGCGCCTGCAAAGACCAGCAGAAAAAGACAGAGAGACAGCCCCAGCGACAGATAGATAAACTGATAAAAGTCCAAAGCAACCTTATCTTCACTCCCCTGTCCCAAATGGTGGCCAAGGATAGGAACCAGGGCGGACACAACACCAGTCAGAAAGGAGAAAAAAGGACTCCAAAGGCTGGTCGCCATAGAAACCCCGGCCAGATGCAGTGTGTCATACTGGCCGGTCATGGTCGTGTCGACAAAAGAAGCCGAATAATTGGCCAGCTGATAAATAAGGACAGGGATAAAAATGGAGAGAAAGAGCCGCAGCCGCTGCTGAAAATGATGGGTTTGGTACATAAAAAATCCTCAGCTTTTTCAAAAGAAAAACAATAAAATCAGACGGAAAGACTCCGTCGGATACTCTACCTTTACTATACTACAAGTCCAGCCTATAGTCAAAAATTATAAGAATTCGATTTTATGCTTCCCCTGAGCAAAGAATAACTTCTCTTTTTTCCTCCCAGATAAGTTTAGCCAGTCAAACAACCAGATCTTCGTTTATTTATAAGAACCCCCAAAATGCCTGCTATGCCCAGCTCATACTCTTCAAACTTCGTTAGTGTCGCCTTGCCGTAATTTTGAGGAGTCTGCCCACCACCTTTATCTGCCACCTCAAGCAGTGCTTTGAACAACTGACACTTCCTTGCGGTCTTTTATTTTCAACCTCAAATAGTCTCTCGAACTATTTGAGCAGCTAGCTCCGACACCGTTTGTATTGAAGCGAACATTCCAATACAAACAATTACTGCAGGAGTTAGAGGAATTCTAGTTTGCTTTTTGATTTTTATTGAGGAGTATTAAAACTGATTAACCCGTATAGCCAAACGCTGGTAGAAAAAGAGCCAGCAGTCGGCGAGAAAGTTAAGCCCCAGCACAATGTAGAGGCCGCGAAGATTTTCCTTGGCATAGACCATGCTGGCGTAAATTAATTCTTGACCGCTCAAATAGCGCTGTAGACGTTCTAATTCTTCTAAATAAATAAGCCTACTCCACAGAACCTTGCCCAGATAAATCAAAAGACCGTACCCAACAACTCTAAAAAACAGATAAATCCATGAGGCCTGAAGAATGTAAGCTTGCCTCTGTAAATGCCAAAGTCTCAGCCATTTCCGCCTATCAAGATGGGGTCCTGCAAGAATAACAATTAGGACAGCCGATGCACCCACAACATCGCTGAAGGGATAAAAGCGCATTCTGAGAGTAGGCTCAAAAGAATCAATACCTGTAATTCCGTAGCTTTTAATCACAAAACTATCCAAGTATTGATAGTTGAAGGCAATCAGTAATGATAAAAACAAGAATAGATAATAAAATTTTTGCCATTTTAAGAATTTTTTGTAGCTGCGACTCCGCCGAATCACCTGCAACTTGAAGTTGGGATCAGCCGGCATATTTTCCGCAATGGGCTCGCCACAGGCCGGGCAGATGACATAGTCGGCCTCGTAGTCAAACAACTGGTGCCGGCATTTTTCTTTTTTCATATCTATTCTCTTTCCTGGATCCTAAAACCGATTAACCCGTATAGCCAAACGCTGGTAGAAAAAGAGCCAGCAGTCCATCAAAAAATAAAGACTTAGAATAATGTAAAGGCCATAAAGACAAACTTTGGAATAAATCTCACTAGCATAGATTAAACTTTCACCACTTAAAAAGAGCCTTAGGGTATCCATTTCAGATAAATAAACCAGCCTTCTCCATACAGTATTTCCAAAATAAATTAAAAGAATATAGACAATCACTCTAAAAAACAGGTAAAACCATGATGCCTGAAGGATATAGGCGTGCTTCTGTAAATGCCAAAGGTTGAGCCACTCCCGCCGGTCAATATGAGGACCAGCAAGGAAAAGCATCAAAAAAGCTTCTACATGCGATAGTTCTTTAAAAGGGTAAAAATGTATTTTAGAAGCAGGATTAAACGAATCAATACCTGTAATCCCATATGCTTTGATGATAAAATGATCTAAATATAGGTAGCTAGAGACAATCAGTAACGCTAAAAACAAGAAAAAGAAATAACCTTTTTTCCATCTTAAAAATCTTTTATACTTCCGACTCCGCCGAATCACCTGCAGCTTGAAGTTGGGATCAGCCAGCATATTTTCCGCAATGGGCTCGCCGCAGGCCGGGCAGATGACATAGTCAGCTTCATAGTCAAACAGCTGGTGCTGGCATTTTGTTTTTTTCAGCTTCATTTTCTCTTCACCTTTCCAAAAACCCGAATATCAACCGCTTGATATTCGGGTTTCTTGTCTTTTACTGGCTAACTTGATAGGACAAGCTCCCTATCACCAGTCAACACCATAGTATCGGAGCATCCGCTTGCTGACCCGCATGCCATTGTACTGAATAAGCGAAATCCAACGGTATTTGTCAATCAAATCTTTGGAGACCATGAAGAAGAGTTCTTGCGACATGACTCCCAGACTTGACAGGACATAGCTGTCTACTCCGATTGTTACAGAGGAAACAGCTTGTAATAGTAGATTTTTTATATTATTTGCATGATAATCTTCATACTTTTCTAATTTAAAACTTTGTTTTAATGCTGTAATAAGTTCCCTTAAATTTGATGAAGAATTGTATAAATCTGCAAAAGTGCTCATTTCCTCTTTTAAATCTATGATATTATTCTTTGCTTGTCTATACAGATAATAAGATCTAGCTGCTGTCTGCAAAGCGTTCAAATCAAGTTCTTCTAAATTGACAGCCTCCTTCAATAAATCAGCGCTATCTTTTAGACTCTTAACTGTATTGATAGTATTATAAATCAGTTCTCCCCTCTGAACCCCTCTTAGATAGGTATCGTAAGTGCGTCTGTCGTCATTGACAATCCAGGAACTGAAGTAGGTTTCGTTAGAATACTCTGGTACGACTTTCTCTAAAACACCTGTCTTGATATCCACAAAGTGAGACAGATACATATAGGCTGTCTCTTTTTCAAGAGTTGTCGCATTAGCATCACGGCCCATGTTTAACTTGGCCATTTCAAAAGCATAGTTCCATTGATTGGCCATATTTTTAGCTTCTTCCTTTTCTTCCATCGATTCTTTATCGATTGTCAGTTGATTTTCCACATCATTGACATACTCTTTTAAATCCCGATAAAATTGGTCGTCTTTTCGGTTTAATGACGTGAAGTCATTGATGGACAAACCAACTTTTTGTAGAGAAGAATCTACCAGATAGAGACTGGACAGCACTGTATCGCTTATCTCACCGTTCTGCGACTGCTCCGCAAAGACAATCTGACTTGGCAAGACACTGCTCAAGGAGAAAAACAGAAGCAAAAGATACATTTGAACTTTTCTTACAATCGGCATGATTATACCCTCCTAATAGTGAAAAACAATGATGATATTTGAAAAACTGCCCCTACAATAACCTCCCTCCTAGCTGCTAATTGTTTTCCAACAATCATCCCTAATATAAATATACACTGAAAGCCTTTTCTTGTCAACGGTATTCTATTATATCAAAGCAGAACAGTAAAAAAACAGGTCTCCCTGTCTTTTCTAATCAAGTTTTGCCAATGTCCTTTTCAATGGCTTGCGGCTCTGCATCAATGGGCATCGCCATTCCAGATAGAGTTTTTGACAATGACATAGTCCACCCGGGTCAGACTCCTGAGATCCCGGCCTCCCGCATAGGAAATCGAGCTCTGCAGGTCCTGCTCCATCTCGGTCAGCGTATCCTGCAGATGGCCCTTGGCCGGCAGGAGAATTTTTTTGCCTTCGACATTTTTATAGGCCCCTTTTTGGTATTCGGAAGCAGAGCCGTAGTATTCCTTAAATTTATCGCCGTCTACTTCGATGGTTTCACCGGGACTTTCGATATGGCCAGCAAAGAGGGAGCCAATCATGACCATGCTGGCACCGAAGCGGATGGACTTGGCAATATCGCCGTGGGTCCGAATGCCGCCGTCTGCAATAATGGGCTTGCGGGCAACTTTGGAGCACCAGCGCAGAGCGGACAGCTGCCAGCCCCCGGTCCCAAAGCCGGTCTTAACCTTGGTAATGCAGACTTTTCCTGGGCCAATCCCCACCTTAGTCGCATCTGCACCGGCATTTTCTAACTCCCGCACAGCCTCTGGCGTACCGACATTGCCGGCGATGACAAAGGTATCAGGCAGCTCTTTCTTAATATGTCCAATCATCTTAATGACACTGTCCGAATGCCCATGAGCGATATCAATGGTGATATAGTCCGGAGCATCGTCTTTGAGACTGCTGACAAAGTCGTATTCATCATCTTTGACACCGACAGAAATGGAAGCAATCAGCCCCAGCTCATGCATGCGCTTGATAAATGGCCTGCGCTTTGCTTCCTCGAAACGGTGCATGATATAAAAATAACCACCCCGTGCCAGCTCTTCCGCCACTTTCTCATCTATGATGGTCTGCATATTGGAGGGTACTACCGGCAGTCGGAAAGTATGCCTGCCAAAGGTGATGCTGGTATCGGCTTCCGCCCGGCTTTTGACAATACACTTAGCCGGAATAAGCTGGATATCCTCATAATCAAAAACCTGAAAATCATTTAGCATAGAGTTCTCCTCATCTTATCTATCTATTGACCTACCTATGCCTAGCGCATCGCTACGTCTTTTCCAGACGTTTCCGTAAAAATTATAACACAAAGTACACTTTTTGTAAATTTTTTTGTGTTTTTTAAGAATAATGTTCGGAAAATCACTTATCTAAAAGATAATCATTGTGCCTGCCGTAGATAAAAGGATTGTCTAATTATCTTTCAAGATCAAAGCAAGACTGAAATACTTTTTATACGGTATCTTATCAAAGATACTCCCCTTTGTGGGTGAGGGCACAGCCATCATGGACGTCTGTCTCCCTCTCTTGCTGCCAGAAGCTTTTTCAGCTCCGCTCTGCTGCCGACAGGCTCGCAAAGAGAGGTCTGCATCTGACAGGGAGAGTCCGGTCCATAGATTTGATAGAGAGCCGGAGCGTGATTTTCAGGATTCAGCCTTTCAAAAACTGCGTCATTTCCGTTTTTTTCTCCGCAGGGCAGCTGGGCTGGAGCAAATCTGACAGGGGATTTTCGATAGCCTGATGACATTCATTAAAGAGCATCTCTTCTCCTTATCTTTGGGGAAGCGGCAGCAGAAAATGGCTTAGAAAGCAAAAAAACACGGTTGCCCGTGCTTCCATCTATTCCTTGTCTTCTTTATGACTGGACCGGTCAGCTTCTTCGGCATTGCTGACAGCTTTCTTAAACTCAGAAAACATCTTGCCGATTGACTGGCCCAGTTCAGGCAGGCGTTTCGGTCCGAAAATCAGCAAAGCACCCAGAACGATGATGATGATTCCCGGCAAGCCGATGTCTTTTAAAATTCCCATTAGCTTTTCCTCTTTCTTTTTCTTTTGTAAATAGCTCTGCTGAGCAGGAGGCTGACTTCATAGAGCAAAATCAGGGGGACCGTCATGGACAGGTCGCTGATAAAATCAGCCGGTGTCAAAATGACAGCCAATACCAGCAAGATGAAGTAGGCGTATCGTCTATATTTTACCAAAAATACAGGATTGAGCAAACCGATAGAGGTCAGAAAGGCCACCAGCACTGGCAGCTCAAAGAGACAGGCAATTGGAATGGCTGTGTGAAAGACAAAGCTCAGGTAGTTCTGAGCCGTCAGCTGCGTCTCAAAGAGTCCTTCACCCAAGGACAGCAAGACCTGCAAAAGAGCCGGCGTGACAAAGTAAAAGCCAAAGGCCAGCCCCAGTACAAAACAGAGAAAGGTGGCGGGGATGTAAACAAAGACAGCCTTGGCTTCCCGATCTTTCAGGGCCGGCCGGATAAATGCCCAAATCTGATAGACCAGAAAGGGCAGAGTCAGCGAAAAAGCAGCCAGGCTGGCCAGACTGACATAAATCCAGAGAATATCATCCGGTCCTAAAACCAGCAGCTTTTGCTCAAAATTGCTGGTCAGCCACTTGTAAATATCAGCCGAAAAGAGCAGGCTGATCAGAAAAACGCATATAAAACAAGCCAAAACGGCAATAAAGCGGCGCCGGAATTCCGTCAGATGCTCGATAACAGTCTGTTCTTTTCTATCCATGGCTTTTCTCATTGTTTTTGACTGTAACCCAGACAATCACCAGCAGAAAGGCAGCCTGACTGATGACTGCTTCCAGACTGGGGTAAATCCCAGCCCAATCAACAGTCGGAAAGCCATTCAGCAAGTGGCTGGGCAGGACATTGGTCAGCTGCAGGGCATGAATGCTGACACCCAGCATCTTAAAGGCCAAGGCATAGATCAGCCAGGTCAGCCAGAAAAAGATGCGGTGCGGCTGAAAGAGACTGGAGGCCTTGGTCATCAGAAAGGCGATGGCGATCAAGACCAGAACAGCCAGCCCAATCCCCAAGAGAAAATCTGTCATCTGAATCCGCGGCAGAATCCCAGCGTAAAAGAGAATGGTTTCCGCCCCTTCGCGGAAAACAGCCAAGAAGCTGAGGGCAAACATGGAAAGAAAGCTGCCAGTCGCCGTCACTGCCTTCATCTGGCTTTCCATAAAGTCATTCCATTTTTTGACAGAGGATTTGCTGTGCAGCCAGATACCGACGACAATCATCATGCCGACAGCGAAAATCCCCACGGCTCCTTCGATGATTTCCCGATTGGAGCCGGAGGCCACAGCCGGAAACAGACTCTGCAGCAGCACGGCGATGAGAGCACTGGCCACAACCCCTAAAGCTGCTCCGGAATAAACCCATTTCAGACCTTTTTTCATCTTAGAGGCCTTGAGGGTCGCCACCAGGGCCATGACAATGAGCAAGGCTTCTACTCCTTCCCGCAGCAGAATCAGCATTGCATCAAAGAAAGTGTAAGAAGCACTGGTATCGATTTGCGACAGCTCGCTGATCAGGCTCTGCAGCTGCTCCTGGTACTTCTTTTCACTGCCTTTCACCATGATGACCGGCGTCTGGCTCTCGACCTTGGTATAAAGAGAAGGATTTTTCGTGCTGACATCGCCCTCGATTGTCGGCCAGATGGTGATAAATTCCTTCATGATTGAGCCGGCTTTTTTGCTGTCTCCGCTTTGAAAATGGCTCAAGGCTTCTTCCAGCATCTTGATCCCGTCCTGCAGGGTCAGATTGCCGGACGTCTCAGCGACTTCCTCTCCTTTGACAAAGCGGTCAATAGCAGCCTTTAAGTCATCAAAGGAAGACTGGATCATATCAAAGTCCGTTGGCTCGGTTTCGATAGAACTGCGCAGAAAGGAAATGGCCGTTTCGACCTTGCCGTAATGGGCAGTGCTGCTGTCTCGCACCACACTCTCATTGGCTGTCCAGGCAGCGTTCATCTTCTTATAGGCCTGACGGGTTGCTTCCAAGTCCTTGCTGCTGATGGCCTCCTGCAGGGTTTGAAATTTAGGCTCCAGCCTGTCAACCAGCTTGCTTTTCTCCGCAGCCAAATCCACCGGATGCTGCTCCTTGTCAAATTTCAGGAGGGCAGCCGAGATTTGAGTCAGTCTTTCTTCTGTCACATCACCGGAAATATCCAGAGCCTTGCTGACTTCCTGACCAGCGGCTGAGTCATGGTTGGCCATCCCCTCAAATTCTGACTTGATTTCTGCCAGCAGCTGCTTGGCGCCGGCCTGATCCTGCTGCTGCACAGCAGTGGTCGCATCTGTGATTTTGATAAAAAGACCGCTGTAAGAGTCCTCTGCCAGAACTGGCTTGGCCATCAGCAGGAGGACAGCCAGCAAGAGCAGCAGACTGTTATTCAAATAATTTTTGACCAATGTATTCTCCTTTTTTCACTCCGCCGAAGCAAGCAAACAGACCGCTGCCGACATGGGTAACGTATTCATTCATCTTGTCCTGGGCACCGAGATTGGTCTGCACCTTGACAAAACTGTCCGGATCTTTTTGAAAAGAAATGAAGAGCAGACCGGTATCAAACTGCCCCGTCGTCTCATCAATGCCGTCCGAGTAAGAATAGGACCGGCGGTAAATCGGTTTGTCAACTTCCTTGGCCAGCCGCACGTGCGAATCTACAGGCAGCAAGTCCAAGTCCACCTCGTCAAATTCATCCTTCTTGCCAAAGGGAGCCCCGCTCTCCTTGTAACGGCCGAAGGTATTCTCCTGCTCCTGCAGATTGGTACGGTCCCAGGTCTCCAGAAACATCTGAATGCGGCGGACAGCCATATAAGAGCCGCCCTTCATCCAGTCCTTGCTGTCTGTCCAGATGACCCTGTCAAAGTCTTTTTCCTTGGTCACGTTGGCCGTGCCGTCCTTAAAGCCAAAGAGATTGCGCGGCGTAGCCATCCGGTCTCCGATCGCCGCAAAGCCGGACTGGCTCCATTTCATGCTAATGGCACTTCTGCCCTTGCGGACCAGATTGCGGACTGCATGAAAGGCTACCTGCTCATCATCTGCACAGGCTTGAATGACAATATCACCGCCGGTGTACTTCTCTTTCAGCTGTTCCTTAGGAAAAGGCGGCAAATCACGGAAGGCTTTGGGCCGCTTGTCCGACAGTCCCATTTTTTTCAAGAAAGAAGCAGAAACCCCAAAAGTCAGGGTCAGGCGGTAAGGGTTGAGGCCGACTGTCTCGCCGGTATCTGTCGGCGGCAGCAGAGCATTGGAGCCGTCTTTTTTGACTAATTCCCCGTCCACCAGCTTCTCGCTGTAAGCGGTCCAGTCCTTGAACATCTGGATAATCGCATCCCTGTCTGTCGTATGCAGATCCAGAATGACAAAGTAGATATTTTTTTGCATCGGTGTGGTGATACCGGCCTGATGCTCACCGTAGAAACTGATTTCCTCATCACCGTCAGCAAATTTCTTGTCTTCATTCGCCTGATTAGCGAAAAAAGCAGATGCACCGGAAACTCCTAGTGCTAAACCAGCGCCGCCGATGCCTGCTTTTTTAAGAAATTCACGACGATCCATTTTTTTATCAAACCATTTTTCGTCGTTTGCCATAAGATTACTTCCCGTCTAGGATCACACCCATTTGTGAAAGAGGTTCACCAAGCTTGGTCACGGCTTCTGCCAGCTCCTTGGTATCTTCCTTGCTTAAGTCTGTGTAGAGCTTATAATGCTCAGAATCTGTCATATGCTTGTCCAGAAGACTGTTGACATTTTTGAACTCTTCTTCCAAGGTTTTGACTAGTTTTTCGTCCTTGTCTTTTATCAGGGGCTTAAAGAGCTCAAAGATTTTTTCGGCCCCTTCGATATTGGCCCGGAAGTCATAGAGGTCCGTGTGGGAGAAGACTTCTTCTTCTCCGGTAATCTTGCTGGTCGCCACTTCATTGAGCAGGTCCACGGCCCCCGTCAGCATGATATCCGGTGTCACTTCGACCGTCGCAATCTTGGCTTTCAGCTCCTTGATGTCATCGACCAGCTGATCAGCATATTTTTCTGTGCCTTGGGTGGTATTTTGCTCCCACATGATTTTCTCAATGCGGTGGAAGCCTGACCAGCCTTCTTCCGTCTTATTTTCATCCACATAGTCGACCAGACGGTAGTCAATCTTCACATCGGATTCACCGAAGCTTTCAGCAATCGGCTCAGAACGCTCATAAGTCATACGAATGAGCGGATACACTTTCTTGGCCTCATCCAGCTTGCCTTCCTTGAGTGTATCGCGGAATTTTTCCGTATCTGTCAGCAGCTGATCAATTTGCCCCTGCACAAAGGTCTTGTAGTCAGCAGTCGCCTTGTCTAAATCTTTCTGATTGACAGCAACCTTGCTGGAAGAAGCTTGACTGCTCGCGTCTGTACTGTTTGAAGAGTTGTTGGCAGCACAGCCAGTCAGTAAAACGGCCGTTGAAAACAGGATAATGCCCAGTTTTTTCATGATGACTCCTTTGATTGCCTCGAAAAGAGGTTATTTCCAGTAAATTATACCAGTTTTTCTCTCATATTTCAAGGAATTGTCAGATAATTTTAATAGTATAACAACTTTATCATACTAGGCTACAGCAACTCTTCTTTCACTCTGCCAATCTCCGCCTTTTTCAGCACCAGATAGATGGTATCTCCCAGATAGAGGCGCGTGCTGCCGTTGACGGTCTGAGTCTTCCCCTTGTGGACATTCATGGTGATCAAGACTCCATCAGGCAGGTCCAGCTCATGCACCTGCCGGCCGGCAATCTTTTCTGAAACAGGAATCTCAATCAAGGTAGTGTCCCCTGTATCCTCGACGCTGTCTGGCAGCATTTTTTCCAGCATAGCCTCATAGACCGGCGCTCCCTTGAGCAGATCCATGACGATATAGGCCGTCAGCGTGACCAGTCCCAGCGGCATGAGGTTGCGGATGTCACCGACCATCTCTGTCACCAGAATCATGGCGGTCAGCGGAGCTTTAGAGATAGCGCCAAAATAGCCGCTCATTCCCAAGATGACGAAAATAGGAAACTGCTCCTGAGAAATCAAGCCCAGCTGCAGGCAGACCGCTCCCATTGCCCCGCCCAAGAGGGAACCCAAGGCTAAAATCGGCAGGAAAATCCCGCCCGGCAGTCCGCTTCCGTAGCTCAGCATGCTCCAGACAAAGCGCAGAGCAAAAAACAAGAGCAAGGTCCCTAGCGTATAGTGACTGGCAGTCAGTGACAGAATCAGCTGATTGCCCCCGCCCAGCAAGTGTGGCAGGAAAAAGCCGATGGGAAGAATCAGGACAAAGGCAAACACTGGATAATAGGTCTCTGAAATCCCAAACAGACGGCCTAAAAATTGATACAGCAGCTGGATATTTAAAATGACCTTCTCATACAGATAGCCAGCCAGCCCTAGTAATAGGCCCATGACTAGGTAAATCCAATACTGTCCCAGCCCCATGGTCGGAATATTATCCGGCATATCCAGCACCGGCGTCAGCCCAAACATAGAAAGCGAGACAAAGTTAGCCACTAGACTGGCTGCCAGAGTAGAGACCCAGAAAAAACGGGAGAAATGATGATAAACTTCCTCCACGACAAATAACAGTCCCGCGATGGGAGCATTAAAGGCCGCAGCCAAACCTGCTGCCGCTCCGCTAGCGATGAGCGCCCGCTCCTCCACAGGACTCAGCCGCAGATAGTTAGAGATTCCTTTTCCGCTCATGGCTCCCAGCTGAATACTTGGCCCTTCCCGTCCCAGCATGAGCCCGCTGGAAATGGCTAAGATTCCCAAGACAAACTTCTTCCAGAGAATGCTCCGCCAAGAAAGCGACATCAGCCCCTTCAGCTCCGCTTCGACCTGAGGAATCCCTGAACCCTTGATGTTTTTCTCCGACCTCGTCCAGCTGGCATGGAGCCAAACGATGATGCCATACAGCACCAATAGGGCCAGCAGCCACAGCAAGGACTGCTGACTTTTCTGATAAACTCCCTGTATTAGATGAAAGGCTTTTTCGATCAAAAAGCGGAAAATACCCACGACCAAGCCCGCAAAAACCCCAACTAAAATCCCGCGCAAAACCTGCGACAGGATAGAGTGGGAAGTAAAATGAAATTCTTTCTTGATCTCCTCCGCCTGGGGAATAGAACCTCTTGCCATTCTGAATCTCCTCGTCTTGACTTTACTACCATTCTAGCACAAAAATGCCCTCATAAACAGCTGCCTGCTAAATTTTATACTCCAATGAAAATCAACTAGCAAATGAGGCAGTGAGCTGCCCATCCTGTCACGGGAAATTCTGCAGAACTTTTTCTGACTCCAGCATTGATTTAGCAGTATTGCAAATAATCGTTTCAATACTGCTGCTATCGGAGCTGACCTGATTTGAAGAGGAGTGTTATAGTCTTTTAGTTTGCTTTTAGTACGAGGCAGCGAGCCGCAGACAATACTGGCGTACGGCAAAGCGAGCTAACAAAGTAATAAAAGATAAACTAAAGGACGATACCATCTCTTTTCAGACCAGATGATTCATTCTCCGCTCTGCCAGCCAGCAAAAAAAGTCCAGAACTTTCGTTCCAGACTTCATTTTTATTTAGCTTTTAAAGCGGCTTGTGTGATGTAGTTGTATGGTTTGTTAAAGTGCGGCAGGAAGAAGAGATCCAGAAGGGCCAATTTATCAATAGTCACTTTCTCCTGAATCGCTAAGGAGAACATGTGAATGCCCATGGACATGTCTTCTCTTGATACCATCTGAGCCCCAAGAACAACGCGCGTGTCCTTATCGTAGACAATCTTAATTGTTACATCATGATGCTCAACTTTTTCAAGGAAGGTTGGTTTTTGAGTGTCTTTAAACTCAACGACCGCTGGACTGTAGCCAAAGCGTTTGGCTTTTTCTTCGGTCAGACCGGTTGAGACCATCTTCAGGCCAAAGATTTCAATACCGTTAGAGCCTTGCACACCGTTGGACTCCAGCTCATGGCCGCAGGCATTGTGAGCCGCCACGATACCAGAGCGCAGCGCATTGGAAGCCAGCGCGATATAGTTGGTGTCATTGATGGAGTTGTCATAGACAGTTGCACAGTCACCGATAGCATAGACATCTTTGACGCTTGTTTCCTGCTTTTTGTCGACCAAGAAAGCACCGTTGCGGAAAGTTTCCAGCTTGCCGGCACCGAGGGCTGTATTGGGACGGAAACCGACTGCCAGAACGACCATATCTACATCATAGCTGGCTTTATCTGTCACGATACGCTCCACCTTGCTGTCGCCTTCAATAGCTTTGACAGTCTGACCAAAAGCCAACTCAACACCATTGTCTTCCAGATTTTGGCGCATCATATCAGACAGCTCAGGGTCATAGTAGCCAGCCAGACAGGTATCAACAACGTCGATCAGGATGACTTCCTTGCCCAGACGCTTGAAGGCTTCAGCCAGCTCAACACCGATATAGCCCGCGCCTACTACTGCTACACGATTGATATTTTTGCTCTTATCCTGCAGTTTTTCAATCACATCGGCAGCATTTTGGTATAATTTCACGAACTGGAGATTTTCCAGCGTTGATTTAAACTCACGGCTGTTTGGATCCAGCTCAGCTCCTTCGATGGGAGGCAGAATCGGCTGTGAACCGGTCGCCAAGATGAGCTTGTCATAAGACTCTACATGCTCCTTGCCATCTACCAAAGCTGTGACAGTCTTAGCATCATAGTCAATGGACTCAACCGGTGCATTCATATAAACCTTAGCGCCCTTGGACTCGAAAGTTTCCTTATCTGCATAGAAAAGTCCGTCTGGCTTGCTGATCTGCTGACCAATCCAGAGAGCCATGCCGCATGCCAAAAATGAAATATTTGAATTTTGGTCAAAAATAACCACTTCATTTTCTGTACCATAGTTGTCCAACATCGTATTAATACACGCTGTACCTGCGTGGTTTGCACCAACTACAACGATTTTACTCATAAATAGTCCTACCTTAATTTTAAAATTTTACTAGAACATTATAACAGACGCTGTGAGCGTTTACAAGTTATTTGCTCACGATGCATCTCAAAGGATAAAGCCGCTTCTGCCGCTCAATAATGCTTATTGGCAGGCGTCTTGTGCTACTGATGGAAGTTTTCTGAAAATTTAATAAAATTAAGATTGTGAAAACGTTGTCTTTTTGTTATAATAAGTAAAGATAAGTAATATTCAATGAAAATTATCGGCAAATCAGAAAGAGGCTGAGACAAAAGTCCTTCAGTTTCCTTTGTTGCAGGTTATTGAAGCAGCGGATACCCTATCCGTCAGGATAAGCCGTTTAGTCCGATAGACTGTTGAAGCTGATAGGGTTGAAGCGATTTTCAAAGAGTATAAAAAATAGAAAGGTCGTGATAGTGTGGACTTTGCTTCTCGCTCAGTTCAGCTGATGGGAAGCGCCATCTCTGTTTCCCTTCTGCACGAGCAGGCGGAGACTCTGTTAGATGAAACAGTCCGGCTGCTTCACCTCTATAAGCATCGTTTCAGTGCCAATGATGACGATTCTGAGCTGATGATGATCAATCACATGGCCGGCATCGAAAGGGTTCCGGTTCATCCCGAGCTCTTTGAGCTGATTGAGATTGGAAAAAAGCACAGTCTTGCAGCAAAAAGCCATTTGAACATCACCATCGGACCGCTTGTCCAGACTTGGCGTATCGGCTTTTCCGATGCCCGTCTGCCCAGCTCCTATGAAATCAGCCAGGCCCTGGCTTTGACTGACCCTGACTTGATTGATTTAGACCCAGAAAGTCACAGCGTTTTTCTGGCCGAAAAAGGCATGAAAATTGATTTAGGTGCCTTGGCTAAAGGTTATATCGCTGACAGGATTAAGGATTACCTGCAGGCACAGGGAGTTACTTCTGCTCTAATCAATCTGGGCGGTAATGTCCTGACACTTGGGGAAAACGAAGTCACTCAGCGTCCTTGGCGGATTGGGATTCAAAACCCCAAATTGCCGCGAGGAAAGCACTCGGCTATTCTGACAGTTACTGATCAGTCTGTGGTCACATCAGGGATTTATGAGCGGACTCTGCAGACTGAGGGAAAAAGCTATCATCATATCCTGGACAGAGAGACAGGCTATCCCGTTGACAGCCCGCTGGCCAGCATTACCATCTTATCCGACAAGTCAGTAGACGGTGAGATCTGGACGACCCGGCTCTTTGGTGAAGCTCCTGCTTCGATTCTGGCTCAGATCGAGGCGCAGGAAGGCATCGAAGCGCTGATCATCACTCAGGATGACCGCATCTTTTGCAGTTCAGGAGTGCTGCCGCACCTGACAGTCGCTTCCTGATACTCAGGATTTTGCCCTGTTCTCATTTTTTAAAACAACTTGCAGCTTATCTTTATATCTTCATTCAGAAAGGACATTTCATGTTAAAACTTATAGCGATTGTTGGAACAAATTCCCAACGTTCTACAAACCGTCAACTTCTTCAGTATATGCAAAAGCATTTTGCGGACAAGGCCGAGATTGAATTGGTCGAAATCAAGGATATACCTGTCTTCAACAAGCCGGCTGACAAGCATGTGCCGGAATTGGTGTCTGAAATTGCCGAAAAAATCGATGCCGCTGACGGTGTCATCATCGGCACTCCCGAATACGACCACTCTATTCCGGCCGTTCTGATGAGCGCGCTCGCCTGGCTTTCCTACGGTATCTATCCGCTGCTCAATAAGCCAGTGATGATTACCGGTGCTTCTTACGGTACCCTCGGTTCTTCCCGTGCCCAGCTTCAGCTCCGTCAAATCCTTAATTCACCTGAGCTGAAGGCCAATGTGATGCCTGGTTCCGAATTCCTGCTTTCTCACTCTCTGCAGGCATTTGACAAGGAAGGCAGCCTGATTGACCTTGATTCCATCGAAAAGCTGGACGCTATTTTTGATGATTTCCGCCTCTTTGTGAAAATCACCCAAAAACTGAGAAGTGCCCAAGCTCTGCTTCATAAAGAAGCTGAGAACTTCGACTGGGAAAATCTGTAAGAATTAGTTAAAGGAGAAATAACATGAAATTTGTAGGACTTGTCGGATCCAACTACGATCAATCATACAACCGCAAGCTGCTGGAGTTCATCAGACGGCATTTTAAGATTAAATTTGAGCTGGAAGTTCTGGAAATTGATGAAGTTCCCATGTTCAACCAAGATGAAAAATGGGACGAATCTTTCCAGCTGCGCCTGCTCTACAATAAGATTACCCGTGCTGACGGCGTCATTATTGCCACGCCGGAGCACAACCACACGATTACGGCCTCTCTCAAGAGCGTTCTTGAGTGGCTTTCCTATGAGGTGCATCCTTTTGAAAACAAGCCGGTCATGATTGTCGGTGCTTCCTACTATGATCAAGGGACCTCTCGGGCCCAAGTTCACCTGCGGAAAATCCTGGATGCGCCGGGTGTCAATGCCTACACCCTGCCGGGCAATGAATTTCTGCTTGGAAAGGCCAAGGAAGCCTTTGACGACCAAGGCAACATCACAAACGAAGGAACCGTGAATTTCCTCGAAACCTGCTTAGATAACTTTATAAAATATGTAGAGGTTGTTTCCAAATTGAAAAAACCAAAACCAATCGAACCAGAAGATCTGGACTGCAAAGGGGCTATCGCTACAACTGTCAGCCAAGTCGATCCAGATGACCCTGAATGGGTCGAAAAAGTCGCTGCTATTACAGGGGCTGTCTCCGGAGATACCTATGTCAAGCTGGACCATGGTATTCTGACGGTCAATCAGATCGATATGTTCCTCAAGGCCATGCCTTTTGAGCTGACCTATGCGGATGATAATAACCAATTCCTTTATTACAATAATGCCCATCAGGATCCAGACACCATGTTTGCCAAACGCGTTCCGCCTCAGTCAGGCAGCCGCATGTCCACAGTCCACAATTCCCTGCCGCCTGCACGGATGAAAAATGTGGAGTGGGTCATCGGAACACTGCGCAATGGTAATCAGGAATACGTCCGGACGATTGTGCCGGGCTCGCCTGAAGGTGTCATCAATACCCATAATTATCAGGCTATGTACTATCCTGACGGCTCTTATGCCGGTATCAATGAAATCGTCTTCAACTTCCAGCCTTGGCTGGACTGGTACCTAGAGACAACCGGTCAGCGCTTAGTCGGAGGCAGCGGTCCTTTTGCTCCTGCCGGCGGCGGGCACGGCTCTGCTGACGCTACTTCTGGTGCTTCCGATGCCGGAGGAGGAGACGGAGGACACGGCGGTGCTGCTGCCGATGCCACATCTGGAGCCAGCGCTTAAATCAAAAAAGAATGGATTCGCAAGGAGTCCATTCTTTTTTGATTCAGTTCACTCCCAGCTTGTGAGAGGTAGGGGATAAAACAAACGCAGTTTGTGACAAAACAGTCTGGGAGACTGTTGAGGCGACAGATGAAGAAAACGGATTTTTCGTCAAAGGAACTTTTGGGAGTTGGAAAGATGTACAGTCTTGACACATTCTGTCTACTCCTGACTAGTCTGCTGATGCTTTTCATTGAGTATAAGTTTTTTTATCAAAATAAAGCGAGACTGAAACAGGTTTGTCCCAGCCTCGTCATCTTTGATTTTCTGTGCCTATTATTTCATTTCTTGAAAGGCGGCTTCTGCATCTGCGTTGCTGATGACGCCCAGCTGGATTTTCCCAATCTTTCCCTGACTGTCAATCAGCACTTCGGTCGGTATACTTCGGATTTGATAGGCTTGAAAGGCAGCTGCCTGCGTATCAAATAAGACAGGCACATATTTATAACCCTGCTCCGCAAACCATTTAGGGAATTCTTCCGTTGATTTTTCTCCTTGAAACTCAGGTGCAACAATACTCAAGATTTCAAAATCCCGGTCCGTTCTGGCAGCCAATTCTTCCAGTTCCGGCATACTTTTGCGGCAGGGCGGACACCATGAAGCCCAGAATTTCAGATAGACCTTCTTGCCCCTGTAGTCAGATAATTTGACTGTTTTTCCGTCCATTGACTGAAGGGTAAAGTCCGGCGCCTCCTCTCCGACAGCAATCGGGCTGAAAGTGCTTTGTGCAGGACTGCTGCTGGATTGGCTGTTTTGACTATTTTGGCTGCTGCCGCTGCTATCGCCGTTGCCCGCCTGTTCGGAACAGGCAGCCAGACTGACAGCTGCCAGCAAAACAGTTAAAAGTCCTATTGTTTTTTTCATGTTAGCCTCCTTTTTATCCAAAAATTCCTGACAGGGCATTAAACTGTCCCAGTATGAGTAAGATTCCCATTAAAATAATCATCGCTCCGCCTATTTTTTTCAGTAAGCCCATGTAGGGTTTGATCTTGGCAAAATAGCGCATGACCAAGCTGGAAGCCAAAGCTAAAAGCAGAAATGGCAGAGCCATGCCTAATGTATAGACCATCGTCAGCAGCGCTCCCTGAACGGCTCCATTTCCGCCTGAAGCCGCCAGTGCCAGCACAGAACTTAAGACCGGCCCAATACAGGGTGTCCAGCCAAAGCTGAAGGTCAGCCCCAACAGAAAGGCAGAAAGAAAGTCATTGCGCTTGCCGCTTTTTTTAAAGGCGATGTTTTTTTGTACCTGCAGCTGCTTAATATTGATGAGCTCCATCTGATGGATTCCCAGTAAAATAATGACCGCTCCCATAGCGTAGCGAAACGTGACATCATATATCATGCTGCCTAAAAAGCCAGCGCCAAATCCTAGAACAAAGAATACTGCCGAGATACCGACAATAAAGCAGAGCGTCTTGACCAAACCATACCAAGCAAAATCCCTGCCAGCAATCTTAACGGTTTTTGGCTCATCTGTATCCAGCAAAACACCTATATAGACAGGGAGAAGCGGAAAGATACAGGGAGAGAAAAAGGACAAGATTCCAGCTAAAAAGACTGAAATGAAGAACAAACCAGATTCCATGATACCCCCTTTTTAAATCAGGTTGAAAATTCCTTCTATCTATTTATAAACCTATTATAAAAAATTTTTGATGATTTTTCACCATTCTGCTATGAAATAATCCCCTTTTATTGTAAAATCTTTCATACTCTTTCTAATCTACCCCCCAAAAACATTTCAGCCCGAATCCCAAAAATTCGAACGCAAGGCAGAGAGGCAGCAGATAAAGAGTCTGACCGAGAATTTTCCTGTAAAGAGATTGGAAGCGGACTAGAGATCTTCCATTTCAAAACTGTCGCTCTTCTGCTTGCCCGGCAGGAAAAGTGAAAGGACAATCCCTAAGACAGCCGGCAGGAGCCAAGGCAGGGAGGCCTGAGCGAAAGGCAGAGCATCAACTGCATCCATCACCATTTTCAGATGAAACTGCCTGCCTAAAATACTGGCAAAAGCAATCAAGGCCACTGCTGCAAGGGTCAGCTGCATCCCCAGTTTAGACAAAGGCAGAAATTTATTAACCATGACAATGACTACGATGGCAATGGTCATCGGGTAAAGGATCTGCAGGACCGGAAGAGAGTATTGGATAATAGCACTGAGGCCAAGATTGGCCACAGCAAAGCCAATCAGGGTGAAAACTGTCGCATAGGCTCTGTAGGAAATATTGGGAAAGGTCTTATTGAAAAATTCTGCAGTGGAAACAATGAGGCCGGCCGTCGTCGTAAAACAGGTCACTGTCACCATGACCGCCAGAAAAATCTGCGCTGTCGGTCCGAAAATTGCCTGTGTTGCCTGCGAAAGCACATAAACGCCCGGATTGCCCTTTGCCATAACTTCTGCCGGCACTGGGAAATGATTGCCCAAAAAACCAAGACCGATATACATAGCACTGAAGCCCAGAGCAACCATGAGGCCAACCACCCAAATGGTAGAGACATATTCCTTTTTGTTGGCAAATCCCAGCTGCTTGAGGGTAGCTACAGCAATGACACTGAAGGCAACCGAAGCCAGGGCATCCAGTGTATTGTAGCCTTCCAGAAAGCCCTGTCCGAAGGCTGAGGCAGCATAGGCCTCTGATGCCTGCTGCGGCGCTGCAGAACCATACTTCAAAGCTCCCAATAGAACCAACAGAATGATTAAAAGCGCAAAGATGGGTGTCAGAATCCTGCCGATTCGGTCCAAAATCTTTGAGGGATTGAGCGAAATGAAGTAAGCCGCTGCAAAATACAGCACAGTAAAAGCTAAGAGACCGACAGCAGTCAGACCTGCGGGCAGTATTGGGGCAATCCCTACCTCATAAGCTGTAGTTGCTGTACGCGGAATAGCAAAGAAAGGCCCGATAGACAGGTATAAGGCCAGCAGATAGACTATGGCAAACCAGGGAGCAATCTTCTGTGAAATCTCCTGCCGGTATCCCTTAGGATTGAGTGTTCCGATAATCAAGGTCAGGACCGCAAGGCCAACCCCTGACAGAACAAATCCCGCAATAGCCGGCCAAAAATGCTGACCGGATAAAACTCCCAATGCCGGCGGAAAAATCAAATTTCCCGCACCAAAAAATATTCCAAACAGTAAAAGGCCGGTTAAGGCGCCTTTTTTGACCATACTAATCTCCTCGCTAATGATTTCATCTTTCGATTTTCAATGACTGTCATATAAAAATCGTCTGCAGACGACGGTGCTTTACCATTATATACGGAAATAGCTGCTGCTGCAAGACTTTTATCTCCTTTGAAACTTGGTGGAGGAAAAGCAGAGTTTTGCGAATTAAATCAAACGAAATGCATAAAAATAAAGTGCCATCTGCTGCTTATCCACAGAAAACAACTCTATTTTTACTGATTTATCCTCCAAATACCGTAATTTGTTTTAAATCGAACTTGTCCGTATCTTCCCTGGCTCTTTCTCGAAAAAGCGCTTTGTGGTATACTGAGAGAAGATTGTTTTCAAAATCAAACTCAGCCCAATGCTGTGCGAAAGGATAGCTATGTTTCTGCATTTATTCTGGCTGTTGCCAGCCCTGCTGTTTTTGCTGCTCTTCTACTTGGAACCCCGCCGGCTCTTTAACGCCTACCTGCTCAGCTTCAGCCTGCTGGCCTTTTTGCTGATAAGCTCAGGCTTTCTTATCGTCGGCCTCCGCCATCTGGGAGAGGCTTCTACCCTGACCGCCATCGCACTTATTGCTCTGCTGATTCCGGTCTGTGTCATCCTATCCTCTGTCTACCTGATATTCAACGGCCGTCAGATGATTACCCGCGAAGGGCGGCGCTTGGCCAACCTCCTCTCGCTGCTCTATGGCCTGACCATCCTCTTTTATCTTGCCAGCTTCTTTCTGCCTCGTGCGCCCATCCTCAATAACCTGCTGATGCTGGCCAATATCCTGCTGCTTTATGGGACGGGCCTCTATCTTTCCTATATTCTCTACGGCTTTTTCTGCAATCTCTTTCCGATTCAGCAGGAGCCTGACTATATCATCGTTCTAGGCTCGGGCTTGATCGGCGATGAGGTGCCTCCGCTTTTGGCCCAGCGTTTGGACAAAGGCAGAGCAGTGTATGAGCAATTCGGGCAGCGGCCCAAGCTGCTCCTGTCTGGCGGCAAGGGATCAGATGAACTGCTTTCTGAAGCTGAAGCGATGGCCAGATACCTGACAGCTGCCGGCTTTCCAGAGCAAGATCTGATACTTGAAAACAAATCCACTACCACTTTTGAAAATCTAATCTTTTCCAAAAAAATCCTGGATGACCGAACCAAGAAACCTTACTCCTGTCTGGTCATTACCAACTCTTTCCATGCCCTGCGTGCTGGAGTTTACATGCGCAAGGTCGGCCTCAGAGGCCGCAGCCTCGGTTCTAAAACAGCCTTTTATTACCTGCCCAGCGCCTGGATTCGGGAAACAGCCGGACTCATGCATATTTACTGGAAATGGCATGTCCTTATCCTAGCCGGCTTCTTGCTCATCTGGACACTGAGACTGCTTGCCGGCAGATAAAGCTTTGAAATCTATCTTTGAAGGAGCCAATGATGTCAAAAATTATTGCAAAACGCGTATCCAACTATGAACTCTTTTTTGATCTGGCCTTTGTTCTTGCTATCAGCCAGCTGACTGCAGCCATTCATGTCGACCATGTCGGCTGGGAGCAGGTCCTGTCTTTCATCGCCACGAACACGGTCATGCTCAGCATCTGGAACAACGAAGCCTATTATTATAACCGATATGGAGATTCCCGAGCCGCAGACATCTATACGGTGATTCTGCTCATGCTGTGGGTCGGAAACCTTGCTTTAAGCTTCACCTTTGATGTCAAGATTTTCCAGCAGGATTCGTCTCCAGTTATCGCTTTTAACACTTTTTTGATTCTTTCTTACCTGACCATTGCCCTGCAGTATTACTTCAAAGGCCGCAAGCTTGGATTTAGCAAGGATATCAAATTGCGCATCGGACTGCTCAGTTTCTATTCTCTTCTTCTCCTGCCTATTGCGACAGGGATTCTGCCCTTCTCCCTCTACCTGCTGCCCCTTTACTTTCTCCCTCTCTTTCAGCCTCTTTTTCTCAGAAACTACTTGATTTGCAATTCCTTTAACTTTCCACATGCCTTGGAGCGCAATCAGCTCTTGACCATCATTACCTTTGGAGAATCTGTCATTGCAGCCATCCGTACCTACCCTCTGGCCCAGCGTCCCTTTGAGGGTGTGGCTCTTTTTCTGGGAATCGGCTTTCTCTTTGCTTTTTATATCGTGCAGACCTTTATCAATATCAATCATCATCAAAAAGCTTCACCGGTTGTTCTCTACTATGCCCATATCGTGATTATCATCAGCTTGATGTTTTTCACAGTGGGAATTGAATTTCTGGCCAATGAGCATCACCATGATTTAGGCCTTGCTTTCTTCATCTTTTCCATCCTGGCTTTCTTTGCCGGGACCCTTTCCACCTCTTACTACAATCACGAACTTTACCGCCTTGATAAAACCGTCCTAATCCAGTATGCAGCTATCCTGCTCCTAGGAACACTGAGTTTTTATTTACTGAGCCAAAGCATCATGCTGCTAGGCTTGGCCTTGGTCGCTATGAGCTTCCTGATGCAGCGGACCAGCATGCGCTACCGCCGCCTGATGCGCGAGCGCCATCGCATTCCCCATCCTGATCCAACTCAGAATCTTCGCGATTTTTCATAATAGAGAGGCTGAAGGACTTTCGTCCCAGCCTCTTTTTTGTCTATCTAGGCTTCCTTCTTGTCCGAAAACTGGCTCATATAGAGGTCATGGTAGAAGCCCTTGTCAGCCAGCAGGGATTCGTGATTGCCCTGCTCGATGATCCGGCCGTCCTTGAGCACCAGGATCTTATCCGCTTCCTGAATGGTGGACAGGCGGTGGGCAATGACAAAGCTAGTCCGCCCCTGCATCAGAGTCTTCATCGCTTTCTGAATCAAGAGTTCCAGCCGCGTATCAACAGATGAAGTCGCTTCATCTAGGATTAGAATTTTAGGATTGGCCAAGAGAGCCCGTGCAATCGTCAGCAGCTGCTTCTGACCCAGTGAGATATTGCTGGATTCCTGGTTCATTTCCATATTGTAGCCGCCAGGCAGGGTGCGGATAAAGTGATCGACATTGGCTGCTTTGGCAGCTTCGACAATTTCTTCATCACTGGCCGCCAGATTGCCAAAACGCAGATTTTCCTTAATGGTCCCCTCATAGAGCCAGGCATCCTGCAGGACCATGCCGAACTGCTGACGGTATTCCTGACGGGAAAGCCGGCGAATGTCATGACCATCTACACTGATAGAGCCCGCAGTGACATCATAGAAGCGCATGAGCAGATTGATGAGGGTGGTCTTGCCGGCACCAGTCGGACCGACGATGGCAACCATCTCACCAGGCTGCACCTCCAGATTGAAATCCCGGATCAGCGGCTTGTCTGTTGTATAGTGGAAATCCACATCCTTAAAGCTGACCTGGCCGGTCAGGTCCTGATGCAGCCGCTCGGTCACATCATTCGCTTCATCCGGCTCATCCAGCACTTGGAAAACCCGGTCTAGGGAAGACTTGGCACTTTGCAGCTGGCCTGCCAGCTGGGTCAGATTTTGAATGGGCTGATTGACCTGCCAGACATACTGGACAAAGGCCTGCATATTTCCAATGGTCAGCTGGCCGGAGATGACCTGCAGACCGCCGACAAGGGCCACAATCAGATAGGTCAGATCCGAAACAGCGTGCAGGACCGGCATCATGAGACCGGAAATGAAGCTGGCCTTGAAGCCGACTTCCTGCAGATTTTGGGTGATGCGGCGGAAATCTGCAGCAGAACTTTCCTCACGCCCATAAAGCTTGAGCACATTAAAGCCGGTCAGATTTTCCTGAACAAAGCCATTCATAGCACCCAGAGCATCCGCCTGCTGCTTAAAATAGGGCTGGGATTTTTTCAGGATGCAGTTGGCGCCCCAGTAGGTCAGAGGAATGCTGACGATGACAATCAGTGCCAGCTGAAAATTGAGATACAGCACCATGCCCATGACGAGGACAATGGTCAAAACAGCATTGACAATCTGCAAAAAAGACTGCTGCAGGGCATTGGATACCGTCTCCACATCGCTGGTAAAACGGCCCAGCATATCTCCGAACTGATGCCGGTCAAAGTAAGAAACCGGAATCTGGTTAATCTTGCAGCTGAGTTCATTGCGCAGATCCCGAACCATCTTCTGCACAGCATTGGTCATGAAATAATTGGAATAATAGGCTCCAATCTCATAAAACAAGGCTCGGACAAAATAGAGCAGCATAATCCAGGCTACATAGCTGGTGTTCAGCTGCGCGCCAGCGACACCATTGGCCATATCCAGCAGATTCTTGGTCAGCTCGGTAATAGCCAAGCCCAGGACAAAGGGCTCCAGCACATTCATCACAACGCTGACGATCTTGAGAAAGACAGCCAGAAAAAGCGACGCCTGATAGACTTTTAAATAGCCCCATAAACGGACAAAACTGTGTTGTTTTTTCATAAGACCTCCTATCCTTCTTCTGTCAGCGATTGATTGTTGAGCTGCGAATGGGCGATTTCCCGATAAATGTCATTGGTCACCATTAACTCCTCGTGCCGGCCGCGGCCCACGATTTCCCCCTTGTCCAGAACGATGATCTGATCTGCATCCATAATAGTTCCTACCCTCTGAGCCACAATCAGCACGGTGGCATGGCCCGTCACTTCCTTGAGCCGGCGGCGCAGGGTCGCATCCGTCTTGTAGTCCAGAGCTGAGAAAGAATCGTCAAAGATATAAATATCCGGCTCCTTGACCACCGCCCGGGCAATGGAAAGCCGCTGCTTCTGACCGCCTGACAGATTGCTGCCACCCTCAGCCAGATAGGCCTCAAAACGCTCCTCCTTGCTTTCGATAAAGTCTCTGGCCTGAGCCACATCGGCCGCCTGACTCAGCTCCTCATGACTGGCGTCTTCCTTGCCGTAGCGGAGATTTTGAGCGATGGTTCCAGTAAACAGCAGTGCTTTCTGAGGAATGAAACCAATCTTTTGGCGCAGAGCCTTTAAGTTGTAAGCCCGCACGTCTACACCATCCACTAAAATTCTGCCCAGCGTCACATCATAGAAACGCGGAATCAGCTGAACCAGCGAAGATTTGCCCGAACCGGTAGAACCGATAAAGGCGATGGTTTCGCCCGGCTTAGCTTGAAAGGAAATGTTATGCAGGACTGGGCTTTCAGTTTCTCCCGGATAGGCGAAGGTCACGTTGTCAAACTCCAGATAGCCCCGGCTGTCCGTTTCGGTTATGCCGTCTTCATTAGAATTGATGGAGATTGGCATGTCCATGACTTCCTGCAGCCGCTCACTGGAAACCGCCGTCCGCGGATACATGGTAAAGAGATTGGACAGAAAGAGAAAAGACAGAAGAGCATGGAAGCTGTACTCGATAAAGGCCACCAAATCCCCGATTTTCAGCTGGCCGCTGCCCAGCGGTTCCAGTGCATACCAGACGATAGCCACAATCATAGCAATAATAATCTGCACAAAAAGCGGCTCAGTTAGGCCCGTCAGCTTAAAGAGCTTGTTGGAATTAGCAGCATAGACTTCATTTTGCGAGGCGAAGCGTTCTTCCTGAAACTCCTCCCGCGCGAAAGCCCGGATAACCCGCAGTCCTGTCAGATTTTCTCTGGCATACTGGTTGATCTTGTCCAGCGTCTTCTGCTGCTTTTCAGACAGCGGCCGTGTCTTAACCGCTACATAGCAGACGACAATAGCCAAAAAAGGAACCGATGCTGCGACAATCCAAGCCAGCGACGGACTGGTCAGGAAAATCATGAGAATGGAAGACAGCATCATAAGAGGGGTCACCACTCCCATCTTCAGGCTCTGCTCAGCAAACTGCATGAGAACAAAGGCATCACTGGTAATCCGTGTCACCAGAGAGGACACACCAATCTGCTCATACTCATGATGAGAATACTCCTGCAGCTTATCATAGAGATCATTGCGCATATCCCTCACCATGCTGGTCGTGAGCTTGCCTGCCGCATATGAAAGAACGATACGGCCAAGAACGCCGGCCACAATGACCAGCAGCATGATGAAGGTCCAGTAATAAAGCCTTCCGGTATCGCCTTGATTAATCCCTTCATCAATCATCCGGGCCAGTACCGTGGGCAGACCCAGATTGACCACAACAAAGAAAATTGCTCCTAAAAAGTCCAGTATCAGCCACTTGGGATACTTTTTCAAATAAGACCAAATGTATAGCATCGTCTCTCCTTTACTTTTTCACACTTTTTGAAAATCACACTATCGTTATTTATAGTCTTTTAGTTTGCTTTTAGTAGTGAGAGTGAGACAGACTCCCATGATGGCTGCGTCCTCACCCACAGAGGGATGTACCTTTTGGAAGGTACCGTATAAAAAATCGGTAAGACGGAGTCTTCGATTTTTTCAGCAAGTCTTCCTTTCTAGTTGCTGACCTGAAACAGCCTAACCCCAGGCTTTTTCACTCCAACCTCCGCTCAGCAGGGGTTGATAGAACCAAAGCGCCGAATGAACTGTGCAGGAGAGATTCTAGTCGACTAAAGTCAGAATCTCTCTCAACCACTGCGTCTTGCAAACTAACGGCAAAAATATAGAAAGTTGGGTACTGTTGTCCCAGCTTCATTAGACAGAAAAGAGCGCGCAACCGCACGCCTTTATAAAATATTATAACAGATATGTTACAAAAAAGCAAAGTAAACCTACTGTATGTATGTGCCTAATCTTAACCTTAAAATGGTGAAATGATTCATGGCTGCAGACAGGGATTCTAACCATCGCGCCGTTTGATCTCAAAATCAAAAGCGCCCTCTTTCTGTATCAGACGAAAAATATCCCGATAAGCTGCCTCATCAAAGGCAGGTCCGCGATAGAGAATCTCAAAGCTCAGACCCTCATATTCCAAGAAAGCATCCGCCGAACGAAAACCATTCTGCCGGTAAAAGTCCATGCGCGCCAAGCGCTGATCCAGATTGTCGCAGGGCTCATCCACCCTTTCCACTTCCAGCACCATGGTCTTTTGGTAAAAATCAATCAACTTATCAATAATCTGACCGCCGTAGCCATGACTGCGCAAATGAGAGGCCACTGCAAAGAAGCTGATATAAAACATGCTGGCATTATGCACGGCAAAAGCAAAACCGACAAATTCGCCCCCATCATAAAAGGCGAAAAAATTAGAAGTATCACCGTTGCCGTAGCGGAGCAGCTCCGCCAAAGGCACCCGTTCTTCCTCAGGAAAAGCCTCCTCATTCAGCTGCTCCACCTTATCCAAATCCGGAAAATCTGCTGTAATAATCTGACTGGTTAAAGACATCATTCCTCGCTTTCTGCGGACCATGCCCCGGCCCGCTGCTAAAGTTACCCTATTATATCACATTGAGAGGGGTTCGGGGACATTCCAAACGAAAGAAACAGCCTAGCACCATGGGAGCTAGGCATGTAATTTCTTATCCGCAATGGCGTCGGTCAGGGTCTGGGAAAAATTCAGTCCCATTTCCCGGCCCAGCTTATCCGCCCAGCGGGGAATGGTCAGGGTCTTCTTGACAGGCTCCTGCTGGCCCAGATATGCTGCCACATCCACATTGACAAATGAAATAAAAGACTTGTCCGGATCAAAATCCAACGTGATTTCAGCATCATCCTTAAAAGGATTGTTCTCAGTCAAAGACAGGCTCTTGAGATTGGACGGCACAGGAAGCTCCTGATTCTTTTCAATCAAATCCGCCACCATCAAGCCCAGGTAATCCGAAGCCATAAAGATGGCATCAGAAATATCCCTGCCTTGGGTCCCCACCCCGCCAATATCCGGAAACCAGACAAAGTAAGGCGCCACATCTTCACCCTCAGAATCATCATAATAAAACAAAGCTGGATAGGTTATGAGCATATTCAGTCTCCTGTGATAACTTTGATAAATCACTATAAGTTGTTTCAAACCTGCTAAACTCTTTAATAGGCCCAATCATAAGTAATTGGACTGTATTTCAATGAAATATGTTGGAATCAACTGAACAGCAATCCCTTCATCTTCATCTTCACTATCATCAAATAAAACTGCCAATTTACCATCTCTGCTGATTAAAATCTGTGTGACAGAAAATCTTTCTTTAGCCTCTACACCGTATTTTGCAAGCAATAAATTTTCAAGCTTCACAAGATATTCGTTTTTCTTCTTCTTAAACTCTACAAAAGTTTTTTCTTGCGAGTCAGTTACTCCGTCTGATTCTCTGAACGCCTCTGCCGTAACAAGCACGTTTTGGCTTCTTGAGAATATACTAATTTCCAACTTTGTATCAAAACCTAAATTGAAAGCCATTTCTCCAAAAATACTATTATTCATTGTTTTCCCCTCCTTCTTTACCCAAAGCTTTTATTCTAGCAATTCCTCCGCTATGCGGTATACCACCATGAATTATACTAGGAACTAAATCCATAGTTTTCATATCGCTTCTTTCATGCCAAGTCAGTTTATTTTCCTTTCTGAACTGTCTAATCTCTTCTGGGGAACAATTCCGCTGCTTAGCTAACTGTATGTCTGCTTGTGCAAAGTTTTTGGCTCTGTTTTCACTAAATGAATCAATTTCTACAGTTCCTTTACTCACTTTAGAAAAATCAGGTTCACAATTTCTAAAAACTATCCCATCAAAGTTGTACTCTTGTTTTATATCTCCCCAATTTTTTTGTTCAGGATTTGTTTGAAGATTTGGATTAATAGATTCATCATCTGGTATCCATTTTGAATTACCTGGTTCACCTTCCCATTCACCATTTGCTGAAGGTATATTTTTTACTACTTTTTCACTATCAGTGTTTGAATCAATGTCCTTGATTCTATTCTCTGAAGCTTTTGATAATAGATTCTTTGTGAAGTCTCTTGCTTCTTCTAAGGTAATCCCCGTTTCTGGTGTAATTTTCTTGAAATTATCAGTTTCTTTTTCCTTTACATTCAATGAGTCAGTAAAATTAGTATTCATAGTTCAGAATACACCTCCTTCAACCTTGTAACTTTCCACAAATTTTTTAAAAATATTTTCATACTCTTTATCACGTCGTGACTGTTCGTTAATTATAAGTAACAAAATTAAATTAATTTGTTCAGAATTATAGCCTTTAATGGAAGGTTCAAGGTTATTTACAACCGATTCCGACCACTTGAAAACATCATCCAAATCTTTTGAATTCTCAATTGCTTGTTTAGCCGCAAGTAATTCATACAATAATTCTCCTAAAATAGTATCATTATTATCTAAGGAAGAATTATAATGCAAAAATAAATATTTCAATCTGGATTTCAAATTAGAGTGTAAAAGCTGTTTTTTTATGACAGCAAAGCATTCAGTACTTTCAATCCTCAAAATCCATTTATTTAATATCCAGTCAACTAGCACTCTAGTTATTTCGTTAGTATTCAATGACTCATTTTGAAAATATTTTGTTTGGTTTCTAGAAAATATTCCTAACGAATCAACTTTCTCCACCTTACACAGAACTGGCTGAATCCACTCGTTCTGGTAGACCGCTGCTACACCCTTTGGCAATTTGGCCAGTTCCAAAATTTGGTCATCATTTAGATTGGCCGCTCGTCCGACCAGTTCCCGATCTGACAGGTCGGGTAGGCGCATGATGATTTTGGTGTTGGTGTTACGGATAACAGATAAATCCAGAAGTCCCGGAGCTTGGTCAGCAATGATAAATCCTTCGCCGTAGGTTCTCATTTCTGCGATGGAATTGGCCAGCATTTCAACGCTTTTTCCTAGAAGATTGCCGGATTCTGACGACTGCTCAGTTGAAGTCCTCTTTAATAAATTATGGGCCTCTTCCAAAACTGTTAAATGGCGAAGTTCTGTATTCATTTCTGCCTGAGTCATCCGATATTCCTGCAATTTCAAGACCAAAATCCCCATAATCAGCGATTTAGTCTCTGTTGATCCTACACGGCTCAGGTCGATAATAACATTTGAATCAAACAGCTCCTGATTAGACAATTCCTTCTGAGAAAAAATCAATCCGTTAATCCCATTTGTCAACGATTCTATCCGTGTCAGAAGGGCTCCTTTGTAAGCTCCCTTGTTTTCATTATCGTATTCACTGGAATCAATAATTTCTTTTATATTATCAGCTACATCCTGAAAGTTTGGATAGAGATTGCCGTAAGGATTTGTTGATGCAATTAAGTCCCAGCCGCAATCTTCATAAGATTTTTCGACAGCTTTCTTAAGAACGGCTGGCATAGCGGCGTACATAGGCCAGCAGACATTGAAAATCTCAATCAGCCGGTCAAGATGTTCCAACAAATGGATTTCTTTTGAAAAACTAAAGGGATTTAACTGCAACAGCGGTGTTAGGCTAGGATTGGTCCCATAGACGGAAACATCCTCATCGTTACCAAAGACATGCTTATACTCTCCTTTAGCTGGCTCCACCACAAGGAATTTCACCTCATTCTCACGAGCCTCATTTAGCAGCTGATAAATGGTATTGCTTTTACCAGAGCCGGTACTACCAGTGATAAAGGCATGTGAAGTCAGGGAATTTTGTGACAGATCCACTGAGATATTTTCCTCATGATTCATATGGAAAATATGACCTAAGTGCAGCTTTTCATCCTGTGTCTCATTCAAATCATAGGAAACAATATTTCTGCCAAACTCAGTACACTCCAGAATTGGAAGTCCAGGAATGGACTTTTGCGGAAAATTCAAGGAATAAGCCAACTCTTGTCCAGATAAAGGAACAGTCGGAGTAACCAAAGCAGGATAAACACAGTAGCTTGAATCATTAAGCAAAATATTTGGATTCAGCCCAAACAGAGGATGGCGCAAATCGCGCAAATAACTGACAATTTCTCGGGCATTGCTGCTGCTTTCTCCCATATCGCCCCGCCAAAGATTAACAGATGACCTGCTCATATAGGATTCTTCCCCCTGAGTCAAAGCCAGATAGGTGTGGGCAACATTATTGGCAATATTCTGATCTTCGCTAACTACATAGGCAGCAAATTCCCACATGCCCAGAGCCGTTCCTTTTTCGAACCGCTTCATCTGCTCATCCAGTACAGATAGAGCATGGTGAATCGTATGGTTCATAAAATTCTGGGTGATTCCCTCATTTTTGCCAACCGTTGCTGTGACATTTGAGGCGCGGGCAAAGTTAGCACCGATATTGGAACCAAAATTCACTGCCCGAGAGGCGCCCACAGTTTTTCCCAGTGTCTCAGAAATAGCCTTGCTGGCAGTTTTAGTCAGGGCTTTCCCAACCGTTTTTGCAGTGCTCTTACCAATCGTATCAGAAACCGAAGTACCTCTGTTCCAACTATGACTATATTCCGCATGAGCACCTACACTAGCACCAACATTTACGCTTGCAACATTAGGAGCTCCAAGAGTAACCCCAGCGTTTTCACTGTAATTCGCTCCGCCTCCGACAGTATCAGACGAACCTTTACTCTCTCCGCTAGTATGACTGCTATTGGTTCCATCGGTCTGCCCTGTCGAATCCGTCGTCGAATCTCCGCTGGACTCTGTTGTTCCCGAAGACTGGTTGACCGCCTGATTATGGCCATGCTGGATGCCTGCGCTGGCTCCGACATTGACCCCAAAAGTAGCCATAGAAGTCGTCGAATCTGAAGACGTAAAAGTATAATTCGTCTGCCATCTTTCAAATGGAGCTAAGGCTGAATAAAGCTCAGACAGCCGCAATTTACGGTTTTCAATATCCTGAATTGGACTAGCTAAAAGGATTAAAGTGTAATCTTGACTCGGATTTTCCGGCACGATTCCGTCAATCAGTTTTTCAATCGTTTGACTGATGAATTTTTCAGATTTTGCAGCCGGAAGATTGGATACAGTGGCGACAGAGTAAGGTTTGTGATTGTTTAAAGCCGGGATACGACCTCTTCCGATTTCGTCTCTCACTGTGGACCCTGGGAAGTTTCCTTTGATAGCTTCCAGCAATCTTTTTCTATAATTCTCAATATTCACATTGTCAGTTGCGTTTTGAGTGTTTATGACAGCTAAGTAAACTTGGGTGTCATTTTCAGTCCGATGAAATACCAAGCCAATATTGCAGTGTTCATTAGAAAGAACTTCGTAAACATTCACTAACTTTTCAAGACTGTTTTCCTTCTTGTCTGTCACCCATTTAGTAATATTGAAATAACGGATATTATAAGATGGATTAAATACATCATCAAATTCAGCAGCATTTTCCAGAGGAATATACAGCTCCTTTATCTGCTCTAAATAAGAATTGAAAATCTCAACGCCGCAAGAAGCCAGCAACCTGCTTGTTAATTCTTCATCGCTGATATCTGGCTGATCTGCAAGATATTTCTCCTTTTGCTCCTCAACCGCTTTTAACTGTTCTGGGCTTAAAGCTGACAGCTTAGCTATTTTGTCAGCTGCCTTTGCTCCAGCTCTGTTTATCAATTTTTTGATTCCCATAACTACTCCCTCAAATAAAACAAAACTTTATTTCCAAGTTGTCATCCGTTTGATTTCATTTACATAAGCTTCAATTTGTGCCTGCTGCTCCTCAAGACTGTATATCTCTTTCATAACTTTTTGAATCTTTTGATCTTTTTCTTTCAGCTCAGGGCTGAATTCAACAATGTTATTTTTAACAAGACTTACCAAATCCTGAACCCAATTTTTAAACTTCGATTGGTGTTCAGACTTAATTGTTTCGCTAAACTCAACTAACTTAGCCTTAAATTCCCTATTATAGGTACTAGTCAGTCCGGCAATATTGATTTTGTTTGACTTTAAACGATAGTCGCCGATTCGGAAGATGTAACTCAATTCATCCCGGTTAAATTTCCCTAAATCAAGCTGAGCGAAATCAATGATTTCATAGGAAATGATGATATCCGAAATCTCCTTTCTCTTCTCTGGCTGAAGATTCAAATCACCAGTAATGATTTCCTCCAAGGTTTGCCGAATTTCGGATGTAGCATTAATAAAAAATTGTTTTGAGATCTGATTGAAACTTTCTTTAGCAGCAATCAATTCACTGCTAAAGCGCTCTTTCATCCCATTCAGCAATTCGGCTGAGGCATCCTGCTCCAATTTTCTCCGTCTAGCTTCGCCTGCTTTATAGTCATTTAGTGAGCTCTCTACATGCCCCAGAATTTTTGTTAGAACATCTGTATTTTCATCCTCGCGTCCAAAGCCGTCGGCAAGACGAGGCTCATCTTCGGCAATTTCAGCAGATAGCCGGTCATAGAAAGCCTTGTACAAAGATTCTGCCTCTTCCTTTTTTAGATGCTGAGTCAGATGTTGTAAAAAATTAGACATTTCATTTGGATAGCGAACAATAAGGTCTTCTTCTTCCTTATCAATACAAGAGTCGATTATTTCCAGAATAGATATTTTTTGAGATTCAAGCTTATCTTGTAAATCTTTCCTATGATTGCTTAAGTCTTTGTTTTTCTCCTCAATCTCCTGATTGGTTTTGATGATTAATTTATCCAGAGTATCCCTAGCTTGCTGGCATTTATCATAATGCGAATACTTATTTACAAAAATTTTAATAGTGTCTTCAATAGTTGATAACCCACTGTTAGCATAGATTAGATTGGAGTGGCATTCTGCACTTTTAATCATTGAAGGAATCATTTGCTTGGGAATGATATTAAACTCAAATAACCTTTTATAGTAAGGATTGTTTGAGTTTGAGTATTTTTCCCTGTAAGTATCAAACTGCTCAGAATAAAACTCTCCTTTTAACTGCCCATCCAGCTTAGACCCCAGCCCAAGAATGGAAGAAACATAGAAGATTCCCTGTGCATATAGCTCTCGCGGAATAGACTGATTCATGATTTTTCGTTTGAATGATTCTTTTTGAAATCGTCTCAAGCTCAAATCGGCCGCTTCTGCCTTGTTTACTGCAATCATTGTAAAACGGCTGTCCAGTCCGGCAACTTCCTTTAATTTTTCTTTCAAATTGTCATTGTCGGTGCTGTCCATAGAGCTGCTGTCCGTTACGAAAATCGGAAGGCCGTTAGACATTCCTTTCATAGCCTTATCCAAAACATCAGAGTGCTGCAGATTCGTTGAAGAGTTGGAGCCTGGTGTGTCAAATATTGCAATTTTATAATTGACGGTATCAAGAGTACTGGCGCTAAAGGGCACTTCAATCTCAATCAAATCTCCTAATTCACCTTCATCTGAGAAATCGTTAATTTCTTCCAGTACTAAACGAACCTTTTCAATAATTGTTTCAGTTTTTTCTGAATCTAAAATTTCCTCAATATTCTCCCTTAATTCCTCATCCTCTGATAAATTATATACCACTAATTTATCGTCTCTGAATTGAATTTTGACCTCTTCATTATGAAGAGTAAAATTGATATTTGCTCTATCTTTGTGAGGGATAGAAGAAATTTTATATACTTTCGCTGTGACTGGTGTTTCAGCACTCGGAAGCAATTCACATCCAATCAAGGAATTGATGAAAGTTGATTTACCAGCACTATATGTTCCCAGCACGCAGACAGGGACTGTATCGTTTGAAGCGTCAGAAAATCGCTTTAGTTGCTGCTGAATCTCACCATTGTCGTCTTCAATGTTTTTGGTAATTAAAGGATCTAGTTTCTTGAAAATCCGATTAATCTCAGGCAGAATATCCCTAGCATTTTCTAAGTAATTGCCAGACTTCTCAACTTCAATATTAGAAAAATTTCCACCTGCTGCCAGACTCTCCAATTCCTGAAACTCATCATCGCTGCCTGAAAAATAGAGAATCAGCTTTTCATCTGGATTGGAGTATTCTGTACTTATCTGTTGGACAATGTCATGAACTTTAAAAGGAAAAAAGCCTGATTTGTATTCATTGCTGATCAACTTACTATTGGAATTGCTGTCTTCATCAATAGGTATCCAGGAATCAGACTGATTGCTCCAACGCTCAAAAGAAACAACCTTTTCATAAGGATTGCTGATAATTTTTATTTTATTCATAATATCTCCTCAAAATATATTAACCTGACTAGATTATATCACAACATGGTAACTTTTTGGTAGCGTTTTTATAGATTGCTGCAATTTTTTTGTTTCCTTATATTCAAAAAAGCCAAGTTTCATGACTTGACTAATCAATTCAAAATTAATCAACATGAACAAGACTTTTTCTAATCGCCTGACAGAAAAGGGAGGGATGTTCATAACTTCATCACATCTCCCTCTAACACTTTTTGGACAACAGACCTGATACTTTTCATTTAGTAAGGAAGCGGTAAAATTGATTGCTTAGGGGTCAACCGTCTAAGGCGAACTGACCCAAGCTGAAGTTTCCAAACAAGTCTATTTGATAAAGAATTGACAAAACAACGCTGCCATTCGCTCAGCCAACTGAAAGCAGTCATTTTTGATTTTCAAAAATGGAGGTTCTGAAATCATCGGTTTGATGGAGATAGGCCTTAAAGACTGCTTTTTTGAGTTTGTGCACAGCACTGTCATATTCTGGATTATAGCCGCTCCAATCATATCGATTGTCTGCTGCATCCTTGCGGACTGCTTCATCCATCAATGCCTGCAGCTCTTCTGCCCTACTTATCGTTTTAGTAGCAAAACTAGTCCATGGTTTTGTCGGATCATCAAAGGTTACTTTATTCAGTGCGGCAAACTTATTTTTGCGCTCTTCATACATAGCCTTCTTGAAGTCAGCCCAATGTTTAAATTGACCATTGAATACCTTTTCCAACACCAGATCATCTGTTACGAGTCCTCTCGTTTTTCCGTAAATTCTGATCGTTTTGCCGCTTTGTTTTGCATCTTTTTCATACTGGTTAGAGATATAGGGAACCATTCCCTCTTTAAAGCCTTTAGCGGCCAACAGCTCATAGGCTATCCGGCGTCCCATCAGATCACCGGGAGTCCCTTTTTCGCTGCTTAGGGCAGAATAAATCGGAGAGAACAGTTTAACAGTATGATAGCCATTTCTTTCTACATCGCCATTTTTGTATTCACGCGCCGAAAGAACATTATGGTCAATGAGACTCTCAAATGAGTTTAATTTCTTGGCATCTTCCATTGTAAGATTTTTTACTACATTGGTTGCGTAGACATCATTTCCATCAGCAGCCCTGACATATTTATTCTCGATTTTTCTCAGGGCGCTGACCTTCTGTCCATCTGATAAGTGGTTAATGACAGACATCCCCTCCAGATATTCCAGCATGTAAATGACGTCAAACATATTATGGACATAATTTTTCAGGTCATCTGCATTTTTGAATCTTTCAGTTGGGTCAAGGACCTGCAAACGCGTTTTCTCAGTCACATCATTCTGATCGTATTTCAGAATGGAGTTGATTGCGATGATTGCATCATCTGGATAATCTGGAGCTTGCAGTAAGCCTTTTGCGAAGAACTCTGGACCAAGCCCGCTTCTTCTTCCATACCCGCCTAAATAAATCTCATTATCAGAATCATGCGTCATTTCATGAGTATAGGTAATGGCGCCATCTTTGTCCAGCATGCGGTAGCTCATATAATAGACACTGTCTCCAGTAGCATAAGCACCATGCTGATTGTGCACAACCTTGTTTCCAACCGGTCCAAAAAAGTGCTTCATGGCCGGCTTCGGACTGTCCAAACGAGCCTCAACTGCAGCATTGCCAACCGTAGTATCATCTCCCAGCCGATAGGCGTCATAGAGCAGAATATTTCGATACAGTTTTTCACGCCCCTGCTCGTCTAATATTCTATACCAGTAATCATAATGATCTCGCTGGCGTTTGGCAGTTTCCTGAGCCTTTTCTTCAACAAACCGATTGAGCTCCTCTCCTGCCCGATAGTCCCTGTTTCTGTATCGGTCATAGGCACCAAAACCAAGACTGGAAATAGTAGAAAGCACAAATACAGACCTTTCTGGCAGGGTCAGCAGAGGCAGGACCATATTTTGGTATTTCCAAGTCTCACTGGTAATCCTATCATAAACCCCGATAGAATACTTGCTGCCGGCTTGCTCTTGTTTTGCTTTCACCTCTGGTATAGTCGACTTTTCTTCAACGATATAAGCCTTGGTCTGTTCCTTAAACCATTCGTTGTTTGTTTTGTTTGGCAAAAATACCTTTCGATAAGCTTCAAGTGTGCTGAACAAATCTTTGGCAGCGTGACTGGCTGCAAGGCTGCTGCGATACGTTTCTACATTGTTTTTCGCCAGAAGGCTGTCAAACCCTGATTTGCCTAACTCGATAATCGTATCCAGCGGCGAGACATTGCCCTTGCCAAAGAAATCCATATGGTAGATGAGGAAGTCTTTGACAGAAATGTCGCCGTAGTTAAAGCTATACCAACGCTCCAAATAGGTCAAGCCCAGAAGCAGGGCTTCCTTGTTGCGTTTGATTTTATCTATGACATAACCAGCAATCGCTTGATGATCATCTGCAAGGACTGCGTCAGCTGATAATAGTTTTTTCAGTGTACTTTCCAGATTTTCCTTTGTCTTGCTAAACTGCTCATCTAAGTATAATTCTGTCAATTTAACTTCCGAAGAAATACCCAGTGTGTTTCTAACAGCTTCTGACTGATAATCGACCGCCATCAATTCAGGCAAAACAGCATCAATAATCGTAGAATAGCTAGACAAGAGCTGATTTGGAGTATAAAGGAGACCTGTATCGCCCACACTATATTCTGCCAGCTTGGCAAAGTCAGACTGATAGCTAATATCCAGCTTTTCAGATGTATGGTCCTTATAGTGCAGCAACAGCTTATTTGCCGCTTCTTTCTGTGAAGCAATATCTGTAATCACTTCATGATTCTTCATCATAACCGCAGATAACAGTTCTTTTTCATACAAAGCGCTGTTTTCTTTTACCAGATTGCCGTATTTGACAATGGTGGCCTTATTATAAAACGGCAGCAATTTTTCCATGTTCTGATATACCAGATTCCGGCTGGCTTGGTAATTTGCGACTTTCGAAAAATCACTTATTTTGTTACTGCTGCTTACTAAAGGTTCAACAGCTGGTAGGAAGAGAGCATTGATTTCAGACTTCTTGCTTGCGATTTGAGAAGCATCAATGATGGTTCCTCTTTCTTCGAGGGATTCCTTGGTTACAAGCTCATCATTTTCTAGAGCAACATTGTAGACTCTGCTGTCTTTGCTGCTGAATGCGCCGGTCACTCTCATTCCTTTGTAGTGATAGCCGCTGATGGCATTCCCATTCATCACATTCACATCGCTCAGCACATTGGTCAATCTTCCGGAATGATTTTCATCATTGGATTCTCTATCCCACAAGGAACCTGCAACACCGCCAACTCTTCCAAAAGGCTTGCCATTATCAATATCCCCTTCAGCATAGCTGTTGCTGATCAGTGCATCTTTTTCTACCAAACCTGCGATACCGCCGACAGTTTGATTTGAACTCTTCGCATTTGACGAAATGGCAATAATCGCTTTTGATTGATCGATTGCTGCATTGATTCCGGTCAATTGGCCGACTAATCCACCGATCGCGTAAGCAGCATTTGTATCATAGGAGTTGGCCATTCTTCCCTTGAAACTGCTATTGGCAATCTTAGAATGTTCAGCCTTCCAAACCAGGCCGCCAATGCCGCGTTCACCAGTCAGGACACCATCTACATGGACATGGTTAATCCTTGTCTCATGATTGGCTTCATTTGCAATCGCTCCTATATCATTTTTTCCTGAAATATTCACATCTTTAAGAGCTAGATTTTCTACTGCAGCACCGCTCAAAATGTTAAACAGAGGTTTTTTCAAGTTATAAATAGCAAAATTTTTCCCATCTTTGCTGCCAAATAACTTGCCGGTAAATGTACCGGTGATATAGCTGGCAGCACTGTTTTCTAATTCAAATTCATCAGCATTCAAACTAGCCCCTAAATAATAGGTCCCGCTGAGGTCATTATTGATGGCTTCCACTAGATTGCTAAATGAAGTAAAGTCTGTTATTTCTTTTTTTGCCTTTTTTGCTAGATAAAAAGTAAAGTTGTCCTCGTACTTGCCATCTACGTCCTGTTGTAATTTTTCAGCACTTGCTGTAATTTTATAAACTGGCCGGCCATCTTTTGTACTATCAACGATTGAAGCAATTGGCAAGAATACATCTTTAAATTTAGAAGATTTGACTTTAACAAAATAATGATTTTGATTGCTTGGAATGGCCTCAAGAGAAACGTGCTGTTTATATTTTCCATCGGTTAGACTATACAGCTCTAGGTCGGATACATCTCTTAATTCTATCGTTTTCTCCGGCTCTTGTTCCTGCTGTTTGGCTTCTTCTGGTTGTTCAGCAGGCGTTTCAGCTGCTGCTGGCTGTTCTATATTTCCAGTATACTCCGGTAACGGAGCAGCTTGCTCGGGTTCAACTATCGCACCAGCTTGTGTGCCCGTATACTCCGGTAACGGAGCGACCTGCTCTGGCTCGACGACTGCACCGGATTGAACGCCTGTGTACTCAGGTAACGGCGTAACTTGTTCAGGTTCGACGACTGCGCCAGCCTGTGTTCCTGCATATTCAGACAGTGGCGCGACTTGCTCAGGTTCGACGACTGCACCGGATTGAACGCCTGTGTACTCAGGTAACGGAGCAACTTGCTCCGGTTCGACTATTGCGCCAGCTTGTGTTCCTGTATATTCAGACAGTGGCGCGACTTGTTCAGGTTCGACGACTGCGCCTGCTTGTGTTCCTGTATATTCAGACAGTGGCGCGACTTGCTCAGGCTCGACGACTGCGCCTGCTTGTGTTCCTGTATATTCAGACAGTGGCGCGACTTGTTCAGGTTCCACTATTGCACCAGCCTGAACGCCAGTGTACTCAGGTAGCGGAGCAGCTTGTTCAGGGGCAACCAAATTAGAAGATGCTGGTTTTTCACTGCCTGATTCTGCCTTTTTCGTTCCCTTTTCCACTATTTGAGGAATCGCCTCCTCTATTTCAGTAGAAACAATCTCTCTTAAGATTTCTTCATTATCTACAGTGAAAATTCTAACAAGTTCGATTTTCCGACCGGTTTTACCTTCCTGTTTCACTCTCACGATTCCTTCAGTCAAATCCGGATTTTCTTGCGTTTCTTCAGGATAGGGCAGTGTTGTTTCAATGCTTTCTTCTTTGTATACTAGTTCCGGTTTCTTTACACGGCCAGATAAGACCTCATCTTGAGGTTCCAGTGTATTGACACCGGCTGTTTGATGGTTCAGTACAGCATCATCAAACGCAACAGAAGCATCTGCTTTCTTTTTTTGGTTCAAGCTTTCTTGATTCACATTGGCATTCAGTTGATGATCGGCCCTATCGCCTAATAATTTCTTAATCGACTCTTCTTTGATATAGCCAACATAGGTATAGCCCGGGATTTCTCGCGGCAGAGGCAGACTTTCCCCAGCCGCTACTTGATATGCTGCATTATAGTGCAGCAAAATTCCGTTTTCTAATGCATGGGCGGATAATATCCAGCCTCCTCCGATGCCGGCTCCCACCAAAATGGTGAGCAGTAACTTGTTTTTAACCTTTCTTTTTGAAACAACAAAAACAAGCAAGCCAACCGTCGCCAACACACCGCCCGTAAGCAGCAGATTTGCATTGCTATTGATGCCAGTATTCGGCAAAGCTCCTGCTGGAGCAGCTGCATTCAATCTGTAAACAAGATAGTAGGTGTTTTCATTGTTTTCCGCAATTTTTGGAACTTCGTTGACAATGAAGTTTTTTTCTGCTGGAGTTAGTTCAGCATCTGTCACATATTTATAGTGAAGATCGAATCTTTCTTGCGCCTGAACAACCTCACTCCCAACTACAGAAACAAAAAACAAACTGGAAATAGCAGCCGAAACAAGTCCGACAGCCAACTTTCTAAACGAGAAACGATTTTGTTTCTCCCCCATCAACTTTTTCATAAACAATCCCTTTCAAATTATTCAAAAACTGAATAACAAATCCTTTATAGTCTTTTAATTTACTTTTAGTAGTGAAACTGTCCGGAGGACAGTTTCGGCCTGTCATTTTGAAATGAGAAAATGATAGGCTGCGAGCCGCTCAAAACCTCCAGTGGAGGTTTTGAGGTGGCAGATAAAGCTTCCGCTAGGAAGTGTCAAAAAGCTCCAGTGGAGATTTTGAAGCGGTGGATAAAGCTTCCGTGAGGAAGTGCCAGCAGCTCAAAGTAATAAAAAATAAACTAAATGACGATTAGCAGAGAATCAATAAAGACCAGTCGCTGTATCCATTCATCTGCATCCCTAATAAAACATCCTAAGTAACAGTCTCATATCCTCTTTATCTTATCCATAATATCTCCTAAATCGTTTATAATCTATCTTCATTATATCATAACATCATATTTTTTCTAGTATTTTCCAAATAAAAAATAGATTTTGATAAAAGTAAAAAACCAAGCCTCACGACTTGGTTCTTCATGTTATAGTTGGAAACTCTATTATTTAAGAGTAACTGAAGCGCCTGCTTCTTCCAGTTTAGCTTTGAGTTCTTCAGCTTCTGCTGCTGCAACGCCTTCTTTGATAACGTTTGGAGCGCCGTCAACCAGTTCTTTTGCTTCTTTGAGGCCAAGACCAGTGATTTCGCGGACAGCTTTGATAACGCCGACCTTCTTGTCGCCAGCTGCAGTCAATTCAACGTCAAATGAATCTTTCGCTTCAGCAGCTTCTCCGCCGCCAGCTGCAACCGCTGCTACAGGAGCAGCTGCAGTTACACCAAATTCTTCTTCGATAGCTTTTACAAGGTCGTTCAATTCAAGGATTGAAGCTTCTTTAATTTCAGCAATAATGTTTTCAATGTTCAATGCCATTGTGATTTCCTCCAAATAAGTTTTATAATTTTAATTTTTTCTAGCTTATGCTAGGCTGCACAGCTGATTAAGCTGCGTCTTCTTTGCTTTCTGCCACAGCTTTGACAGCGTAGGCAACGTTGCGAACGGGCGCTTGAAGTACAGAAAGGAGCATAGAAAGAAGTCCTTCGCGGTTTGGAAGAGTTGCAAGTGCAACGATTTCTTCTTTTGATGCGACAGCGCCTTCGATAGCGCCACCTTTGATTTCAAGTGCGTCAGCGTTTTTAGCAAAGTCGTTCAGGATTTTCGCTGGTGCAATCACATCTTCGTTAGAAAATGCCACAGCAGACGGTCCGACAAATACTGATGCAAGATCTTCAAGTCCAGCTTTTTCAGCTGCACGGCGCAAGATTGAGTTTTTAATCACTTTGTACTCAACTTCGCTTCCGCGAAGCTCACGACGAAGAACGGTATCTTGCTCAACAGTCAAACCACGAGCGTCCACAACGACGATTGATGCGGCTGCTTTCATTTTCTCAGCAACTGCGTCAACTAGTTCCGCTTTTTTAGCAATAATAGCTTCACTCATATAGTGTTTCACCTCCGTAATTATTTTGCTTGGGGAATTTTCCAAAAGAAAAACGCGCCCAAACCTAGACACGAAAGTACAATACGCTTCTTTTTACATGATACGTTTTGTCCTCGGTAGGATGCTTATGAGTCGAGCTCCCCTACTGTCTTAGGCAGTTTTTTCAAACCATTGATAATTATAGCAAAAGAGAAAAAAGATTGCAAGCCTTTTGCGCAATCTTTTTGAATTTAGCGGTTTCACCGTTCAAGCTCAGGACAGTATTGTCTCAATTCTCGGATGTTACTGCTGATACGAAGATTGTGTTTCACCATTTCATAGACCATAGAACCTAGTCCTAGGGTAAACATCCCAATTAAAAATAAAAACATCAAAAGATTGGCTAATGGCTATGGCAGCCAAAATGAAAAATTAAACGGTAGCAGAACAGTAAAAAAGAACAGATCAAATTAAAAGCGGCAATATATAACATAGGGGCAAACGACATTATAATCCTAGCTTTTCCAGCATTCCTCTGGAATTACTTTCCTTGCAAAACCCATGACGCTTCCTCTTTAGTATTTTTTATCATATATTATACCGGACTTCGTTTATATACTCTCTTGCGATTCAATAATCCCATCCTCAATAGTATATGCCAACCTTGCAACATACGCTGTTAATTCGCTACTCATTATCATTCACCTCTCTGTATTCATTTATTATAGTTTCTGATTTTAGGGAACGCGAAGTAGACATATTAATTTGAACATATTTTCTATCGTCACTAATATTTCTGGTAAAAGAAAGAACAAAATTTTCATTTTGATTTCTCCAAGATGAATCCAAGTGATTTTTTGCTGCTAATCCCTCATCCAAATAATATGCCAAATGATAGGCAGGAATTTCAGGGTTATATCGACTATTAATTAATTTATAGCTAGACAATATTTTTTCAGAAAAAACATTGGATTGAAAGAGAAAAGTGATGTTTTTCGCTTCCTCCTCCATAACATAATCTGAATCTAAGCTCTCCCACCCTTGGGCAGAATATTGAATATTGTGTTTGTATACAATCTCACTGGTTATATCATCTTCAAAAACCTGTCCAGCTTTTTTTTCAATAAATCCTTTAATGGATTTATCAATAGGATTTCCTGAAACATTTATAGAATATTGAACATCTTTCCCAGTCTCATCAAAATTTGAAACTGTATAAATAATTTCAAATCCTTTCGGATAAAATTTAAACAAGTCCGAAACATTTGCAGTAGAATAAACTTTTTCTAAATCCGCAAACTGACTTTCCACATGAGCACGACTATTTTTATCACAACCTGATAAATTCGTCATAATCATTAAACCTCCTAAAATTATAATGAATATTTTTAAAATTTTCTTCATAACCTTCTCCTCTTCCTTATCCATCATCCCATTATTTGAAAAACTGTGGTTTATCCTTGTGATTTTCTCCCATTGCTTCCTCCTTACTACAGCATGATTTTATTATAATCATTAACCTCCTAGAAAAACAATTAACACTTTTAAATTTTTTTCATAATCTTACTCCATATCACCTAATTCTGCTGTAAATTTCGTCTCATCTCCGTCTATATTTAACTTCCCTTATAAGAAACAGACTCCTTTAAAACCAAAGTATTTTACTTTAACCAACAAGAAATTTTTAAACAAAATCAGTATAAACATCGTTATCTAATACAAAATAACTTTTTATTTCTATATAGTAATTGATGTGGAACTCTTCTCCTAAAACTCCATAACCTTTATATAAATCTCCTTTTTTATAACATATTAACCTATCCCCTATTATAGATTACTTTGATTGTTTTGTAAATCAATCTTGAAGATAAATACGATCTTTCAATTATATTATAATTTTATAGTTCGTGTTTAGAGAGTTTTACCAATGTCAAATAAAAAAACTAGAGGAATTTCATCACATTCCTCTAGCTATTAGATTAGCTGCCAACAAACTGCTCTGTAAAGAGATTAGTCCCTGTATTGACTGCCGGGTTAGCAGCTGATACCGTACTTTCACTTGATAGAGCGGATGCTTCCTGTACCAAGAGCTGAGCTTGGATCGCTGCTTGTACTGCTGCCGCACTCGCTTGAGTCAAGAGATTCGCACGGCTTGCTGCATCAGCCGAAGCATCAAAGTTGCCTGACAAAGCAGATAAAGTCTGAGCTTGAACAGCTATAGACCAATAGATGAAGCCGCAGAATTCATCCATAGGAACCTATTTGTTTTAATGAATAGAATCAAAAAAGGATCCGAAAATCCTTTTTTGTCAGTCTACATAATCATTTTCGTTTTTATTAAACCAAGCGTATGGCAGGCCGATGAGGAGACCGCCTCCGATGAGATTGCCGATAAAGGTGACACCCCAGTGACGCAAGATATTGCCGATGTCAAAGTTCTGAATCTGCGCAGCTGCTGAGCTGAACTTGACGATAGCAAAGGAAGCAAAGTTAGCCGCCAAGTGTTCGTTGGTCAGAAAGACAAACATGTAAATAGCCGAAAGCACCAGCATGAGCTTAGCTGTACCGTCCTTAACCAGAACGAATGAGAGAATGGCAATGTTGACAAAGATATTGGCCAGCACTCCCTCTAGCAAAATCAGCTCATTGGAACGAGCCAGCTTCATCTGCACCACGCCGGCGATAAAGCTTTCCTTACTGAGTCCTGCATAGGCTGCTGAATTGGCAAAGAGCCAGCCAGCTATCAGAGCGCCGATAAGGTTGAAAAATGTACAATAAAGCAAAATCAGCAGGGCCTTTTTCCAGTCAATCTTCTTTAGAAAAGTGCCAGCGGTCAGAAACATCATATTAGAAGTCACCAGCTCAGCATTTAGAAAGACAATGTAAGCCAAGCCCCAAGCAAAGATAAAAGGAAAGAGAAAGCGGCCGCTTCCTGGAACAATCTTATTTGTCAGGTCTGCTGCAATGGCTCCGGCCCCTGTACTAAAGGTCAGGAAAGCACCAGCAAAGATGGAACGGACAGCATACTTGGTCTTGCTCTTATCAAACAGGGCTTCTTTCTTGCGACAAGCTGCTTCGATTTTGGGAATAAATGTCGATTCTGGCATAAAAATCTCCTATCAAATGAAACTATGTATAGTATATCACAAAGTTTCATTTTCGGAAAGCGTTTTCTGCAATCTTTTTTCCTAAAAAGAGCAGGGGATTAACTATCCCTGCTCCTGAAATAGGCTGCCAGCTGCGCAATATCTTCCGGCCGTGTCCGACAGCAGCCGCCTAAAAGTCTTGCCCCCTGCTGCTGCCAAATCCGACTGTTTTCTACCAGCGTCCTGCCCTGTTCAGGGTCATCGTGCCAAGTCTGTGTCACTCCGTCATAGATTTCACCGGAGTTGGGATAGGTCAGGAGAGGCTTGCTGCAGACCTGCCGCAGCCTGTCCAGCAGGGGAGAGATAAGGTGCGGTGCTGTACAGTTAAAGCCGACAGCTAGGATTTGCGGGCTGGCCTGAGCCCAAGCGCCGACTTCTTCGATTCGGCTGCCATCTGAAATCGCCTCCTCTGACTGAGCCGTAAAGGACAGGTAAGCTTCTGCCTGCGGAAACTCTGTCGCCAGCAAATCGAGCAGGGCAGCTGCTTCTGCTCCATTGGGAATAGTCTCAACAGCCAGCAGGTCGCTCCCTGCTTCCAGCAAAGCTTGGATGCGGGGCCGGTGAAAATCCTGAAATTCCTCCTTGGTCAGCTGATAGGCACCCGTGTACTCTGAACCATCAGACAGATAGGCTGCATAGGGGCCTACTGAGCCAGCGACCAAGGGATAAGGACGCCGAGTCTTATCTTGCTCAGGCAGTTCCTGCCAGACTTGCTCAATAGCGTCCCGTGCCAGTTTGACCGTTTCTTTGAGGAGGTTATAGCTGGCTTCTGCAGTCAGCCCGGCCTCAGTAAAGGCTGGGATACTGGCCTGGTAGCTAGAGGTAGTAATGATGTCACTGCCGGCCCGCACATAAGTCTCATGCAGTTTCTGAATGACCTGAGGATTGTCCAACAGATACTTAGCCGACCAGAGCTTGCCGGAAACATCATATCCTCGGCTTTCCAGCTCGGTTCCCAAGGCACCGTCTAAAATAATCACTTCATTTTCTGTCAGTAAATCGTTAAATTTCCCCATAACGGCCTCCTAAAACTTGCGATGACGGATATAATAGTAAAGATAGCAGAGAATGACAAAGGGAACTCCAAAATACAGTCCGGCCCGCTGTGACGGATCCCAGGCAATCCCGATGACGGACAAGGCCAACAGGAAAATGGTCAGATAAGGCAAAAGAGGGCTGAAAGGCGTTTTAAAAGCTAAATCCTCTTCCTTGTGCTCCTTTAGCCACTCCCTGCGAAAGCGGATCTGCGCAATGGGGATGGACAGCCAGACGACAACCACGGCAAAGCCAGCAATGGAAACCAAAGCCAAAAACACTGTATCTGCTGCGTAAAAGCTGGAAAAGAGAGCCAGTACCGCTCCCAGCATGGACAGGAGAAGAGCCCGCATCGGCACACCATGCTGATTGATTTTGACCACTTTCTGGCTGATCATGCCTTCATTGGCCAAGGACCAAAGCATCCTGCTGGAAGCATACAGGCCGGAATTGCCCGCAGACAGAATGGCAGTCAGAATGACAAAATTCATGATATCTGCTGCAAAAGGCAGACCGATTTTATCAAAAACCGCTACAAAGGGGGCCTGCGTAACTCCGGCTTCCTTGACCGGCAAAAGAGCAGCCAGAACGATAATCGTCAGGACAAAGAAAATAACCAGCCGGCCAATGGTCGTTTTGATGGCCTGGGGCACCGCCTCCGTCGGATTGTCCGTTTCACCGGCTGCAATCCCGATCAGCTCTGTCCCCGAAAACGCATAATTAACAGCCAGCATGATAGACAGCAGGGCTGTCCAATCACGAGGAAAAGCCCCGTGAGCCGTCAGATTTCTGAAGTAAGGTGCTGACTGATCGCCCTGCATGGGAATGAGCCCAAAAATGGCGGCTGTTCCCAGTACGATAAAGACAATAATCGTGATTACCTTGATGCTGGAAAAGTAAAACTCCGCTTCTGCAAAAAGTCTGACACTGAGAGCATTGATCCCAAAGATGACTGAAGCAAAAATCGTTGCAAATATCCAAGGCGGAACAGCTGGGAACCAGCGCTGCATGAGCATGCCTGCTCCCAGAAACTCCGTCCCCAGTGCCACCGTCCAGCAGATCCAGTAAAGCCAGGCGACAGCAAAGCCCGTTCCGGGACTGATAAACTTAGTTGCATACGTATGAAATGAGCCAGTTACCGGCATAGCAACCGCCAGCTCTCCCAGTGACAGCATGACTAGATAGACCACCACAGCTCCCACCAAATAGGACAGCACTGCTCCCAGCGGTCCGGCCTGAGCAATTGTATAGCCTGAACTGAGAAAAAGTCCCGTCCCAATCACTCCGCCTAAGGACAGCATGAAAAGATGGCGGCTGGTCATTTTGCGGTGAAACTGCCCTTCATTTTCAAAGTTGTGATTCTGAGAATGTTCCTGCTTAAAATCTTTTGCTTCCATAAAACTTCCTTTATTTTTTGCTATCTATCTATTGTAGCATAAGAGAGGCTTCTCTATCATATATATTTTTTATGCAAGCGATAAAGAAAAACTATGGACGCATAAAAAAAGAGGGCATCCCTCTTTTTTTTAAAATCTATTAGCCCAAGCTGTATCAATATCTAAGACATCCTGAGTTGTGTACTGCTGGCGGTATGGGTTATAGACCATATAATCCGCTCCAGACTGAAAGCTGGGAGAGTCAAAGCGAGTTAAATCGTATTTCTCAATGATGTAGTTCAGCTTGGAATTATAGCTGCTGTCCGTCGCATAAACACCGGTCAAGGCTGCGGTTGCATCCTGATAGCTGGAAGTATTGCTCTTCCAAGCTCCAGCAAAATGACCCTGCTTGAGGACAGTGACATAGTCCTGCAGAGACTCTACATAGCTAGGATAAGAGCGGAAGCTGTCGTTGATGGTGTAGGCATTGCCTTGGCCGTCGTCTTCCCAAGTCTGCATCGTCGCAGACTGGCCGTCATATTGGCCTTTAATACCAAAGAGGTTATAATGCGGGTCATCCGACAGGCCTGACTGACCAGAACCGCTTTCCAAAATAGCCTGTGCAATCATGACAGAAGCATACAAGTCATTGTCTTGTCCCAGCTGGCGAGCCGGCTCACCGATTTGAGAGATAAAATAATCCGTCTGATTCATCGGCTGCTGGTCGCTGTTATTGGCACTGGCAGAGTTGGTCTGATGAGCCAAAACAAAACCAACAGCGACTGTTGCTGCCATTGCAAACAAAGTCGAAAGAAGTCTTTTTCCTTTTTTTGAGATTCTCTTTTTCACAGTGCTTCTCCTAGTTCCATTTAGTTCTACCATTGTAACACACTAAATAGTGAAATACTACTACCAATTAATTACAAGTATGTAACATTTTTCGACTTATTTCAAAAAATCCAGCTCAAAAAGTGAGTTGGATTTAATTCGTATACTTAGATTTTGGCTAAAATAGCATCCCAGGCGGCATCCAGACCATCCTTGCTGACAGAGGAAAAGAGGACAAAATCGTCATTTTTATCAAAATCCAGCTTTTTCTTGATGGCCGCTTCATGCTTATTCCACTTGCCGCGCGGAATCTTATCAGCCTTAGTTGCTACCAATATGACCGGGATGTCATAGTATTTGAGAAATTCATACATCTGCACATCATCTGCACTGGGATCATGGCGGAGGTCAACCAGACTGACAACAGCTCTGAGATTATCCCGGCTGGTCAGGTATTCCTCTATCATGCGTCCCCACTTGGCCCGCTCCGTCTTGGAAACCTTGGCATATCCATAGCCGGGAACATCGACAAAACGCAGCTTGTCGTCGATATTAAAAAAGTTGAGCAGCTGGGTTTTGCCGGGTTTGCCGGACGTTCGGGCCAAATTTTTCCGATTGAGCAGGGTATTGATAAAGCTGGACTTGCCGACATTGGAGCGGCCAGCCAGCGCAATCTCAGGAATATCGTCCTGAGGGTAGTGAGACTGATTAGCTGCACTCAGCAGAATATCGGCATTGTGTGTATTGATTTCCATAAGCACCTCGTTAGGCCGTTTCCAAAACCGGCTTATCCGTTCCATCCACTGCTTCTTTGGTAATGCGGACCAGCTTGACATTTTCCTGACTCGGCACTTCAAACATGACATCCATCATGGTTTCTTCGATAATGGAGCGCAGACCGCGAGCTCCGGTCTTGCGTTCAATGGCTTTATTGGCAATTTCCTGCAGGGCATCTTCGTCAAACTCCAGCTTGACATCATCATAAGAAAGCAGGGCCTGGTACTGCTTGACCAGCGCATTTTTAGGCTCGCTCAGAATCCGTACCAAATCATCCACCGTCAGCTGCTCCAGGGCGGCAAAGACCGGCAGGCGGCCGATTAGTTCCGGGATAATCCCGAATTTTTGAATATCTTCTGCGATGATTTCCTGCATGTAGGAGCCGCCTTCATCAATGGCGCGGTTATTCTGGCCGAAACCGATGATTTTCTCACCCAGCCGCTGCTTGACGATTTCCTCAATACCATCAAAAGCACCGCCGACGATAAAGAGGATGTTCTTGGTATCAACCTGAATCATCTCCTGCTGCGGATGCTTGCGTCCGCCCTGAGGCGGTACACTGGCTACAGTGCCTTCGATGATTTTCAGCAGAGCCTGCTGCACCCCTTCACCGGAGACATCACGGGTAATCGACACGTTTTCGCTTTTCTTTGCGATTTTGTCGATTTCATCCACATAGATGATGCCGCGTTCAGCGCGTTCAATGTTAAAGTCAGCCGCCTGCAGCAGTTTGAGCAGAATATTTTCCACATCTTCTCCGACATAGCCAGCTTCAGTCAAAGCAGTGGCATCCGCAATGGCAAAAGGCACATTGAGGCTGCGGGCCAGTGTCTGAGCCAGAAAAGTCTTTCCGGATCCAGTCGGGCCAATCATGAGAATATTTGACTTTTGCAGTTCCACATCTTCTTCTTCACGACTGTCGTGGTAGTTGATACGCTTGTAGTGGTTGTAAACCGCTACTGCTAAAGCACGCTTAGCCCGATCCTGACCGATGACATAGTGATTCAAGATAGTGAGCAGTTCCTGTGGCTTCGGCACTTCAGACAGGTCAGCCAGCACTTCCTCGGCCAGTTCCTCACGGATAATCTCCTGAGCCAGCTCGACACATTCATTGCAGATAAAAGCATTGTTGCCGGCGATAATCTTCTGCACCTCATCTTGGCTCTTTCCGCAGAAAGAACAGTAGACCATCATATCATTGTTGCGACTTGTAGGCATTTGTTACTCCAATTCTAAATTTCTAATTCTATTTTATTTATTCTTGCAGACATTAAAAAAGCGTCATGTAAAAAGCATGAATGGAATTGACCAGATTTGTAAAAGCATTCAGCAAAAATAAAGCTGCCAGCCCAAACCGCTTTTTCCGAAAGGTCTGAATGGCGCAAATCACGCAGATAACGCTTAAAAAGGCCGTAAAAAAACCAAAAATACTCCGCTCCATTTTTACGAATCCTTTCTTTGATAGTGCTTCACCGTAAAATTATAGGCATTTTTCTCATCCTTAGGATAAAACCGGCTGCTGCTCTCTTGATAAGGCGACCAGTCGAAGCCGGCAGGGAAATACGTATCCCCCTCCAGCTCAGCCTCAATCTGAGTTTGAATTAATTCGTCCAGATATGGCTCAAAAAGGGCCAGCACCTGAGCTCCGCCGATGATATAGAGGTTTTTGTCTTGCTTTTCATACCAAGCCAAAACATCCTCTGCTGTATTAAAAATAAAGACCTTTTCATCATCAATCTGATAATCTTTGTCCCTCGTCAGAATCAGACTGATGCGGTTGGGCAAGACACGCCGCTTCATCCCCTCAAAGGTAACCCGGCCCATCAGAATGGCATGGCCGGTGGTTGTTTCTTTAAAATGCTGCAGCTCAGCGGGCAAGTGCCAAGGCATCACCTGATCTTTTCCTATCAGTCCTCTCTCGGCCTGCGCCCAAATGGCGATAATCTTCTTTGTCATTCCGTCATCCTTTGCATTAGTACTTCTATTCTATCAAATTTTACAGAAAAAGGCTTAATTAAAGCATGACTTACGGCTGCTTTGCTTTAAAAAATTACAAAATTACAAAAAGACCAAGTTTGAAGCTCAGCCTTTCTGCCTGGCAGATACTCAAAGAAGGTGGCTGCGCCCTCACGGAAGCTGTCCCACCGCTTGCAGCCGCAAAGTCAGTACCGCTGACACTTCCTAGCGGAAGCTCCATCCACCGCCTCAAAGCAGTGCTCTTTTGCTGCTTCTTTCCGGAAGGAAGCTCTGTCTGCATCTGTCTGCCTTCTTACCTTCGATTTTCTTTGAGTATCAAAACCGCCGCTGGAGCTTTTGGGAATCTGAAAGACAAACAGATTAAATAGCTAAGTCAAATTTCAGCTGTGGTTTGACCGGATGATAGTCCAGCAGTTCAAAGTCTTCTGCCTTTATGTCAAAGAAATCTGTACCATCAGGTACATGCAGTACCAGACGAGGCTGGCAGTCAGACGGCTCTCGGCGGAGCAATTCCTCTGCCTGTTCAAACTGATTGTCATAGATATGGAGATTATTGATAAAGTAGAAGAATTTCCCAACCTTCCAGCCAAAATGCTTGGCAATCATCATCTGCAGGGCCACATACTGCATGGCATTGATATGGTGGGCCACCAGCATATCATTGGAGCGCTGAGTCAGGGTGGCATCCAGATAAATTTCGCCATCCACGCGACGCACGTCAAACATGGTTTGGAAGGCACATGGGAGCAATCCTTCCGTCTCATCAAAAGCTTCATAATCCCAGAGTGAGATGATATTGCGGCGGTTCCAAGGATTGGCCTCCAGCTGCTTCAGAATCTTTCGGATGATGTCATGCTTCCTGACAACTGCACCGTAGCGCAGACCAATGGTGCGAGTATGGCCGACTTCCCAGTCATTCCAATAGTGGACATTGTACTTCTCTTCCAATAGATCCAAATCATTGGACTGGTCCTGATAAATCCAGAGCATTTCCTTGATTGCCGACTTAATGGCAATGGGCCGCAGGGTCGTGATGGGAAACTCTCCCTTGCTCAGATCGTATTCAGCAAAAGAGCCCGTGATATACTTAGAATTAGCCACATTTCCATCTTTATAGCGGGGACGGGCATTCTCCGAAAAGACCCCCTCTTCCATGATTTTTTTAATATTCTCTTTGAAAATCATATCTGCTAGCGTCATGATGTCTCCTTTGATCTTACAAAACTCTCTCTAGTATAGCAAAATTTCCAAAAAAATTCTCCTACAGACTTCTCTGCAGGAGAACAAATACACAAAACGTCTGGCATTATTGCAGAACCAAGGAAGCTGCCCCGATCACACCGGCGTCATTTCCAAGAGTCGCCAGAGCGAGCTTGGTCGAGGTCCGAACCTGCGGGAAGCTATTCTCTTCATAAACCTTGCGGATGCCGTCCAGCAAAAAGTCGCCTGCCGCTGAAACCCCGCCGCCGATCACAATGGTGGATGGATTGAGGATAGAGCCAATATTGGCGCAGGCAATCCCTAGATAGCGGGAGAAATTGCGGTAAACAATCAAGGCCAGCTCGTCGCCTTCCTTGGCTAAGTCAAAGACAGTCTTTGCCGTCACTTCTTCGCCATCGTCGATGAGTTCCTTCAGCTTGGCTTCGCCGGCATATTCATCCGCATAGCGGCGAGTCAGATTGACGATGCCGGTCGCAGAGGCCACTGTTTCCAGACAGCCCTGCTTGCCGCAGGTACACTGAATAGGCTGGTCGAAGTCTACTGTGATATGGCCTAACTCTCCAGCTGCTCCAGCTACACCATGAAGAAGTTTCCCTTCAGCAACAATTCCGCCGCCCACGCCTGTTCCCAGCGTCATAAAGACCACATCCGGCTGATTGTCTCCGGCTCCCATCCAGCGCTCACCCAAGGCTGCTACATTGGCGTCGTTATCAATGAAGAAAGAAATACCCGTCGCTTTTTCAATCTTTTCTTTGACAGGCTGCAGCGTTTTCCAGTTGAGATTGTAAGCGCCGATAACTGTGCCTTGCTCACGGTCAACAACACCTGGAGAGCCCATGCCGATGCCGATAAAACTCTCTGCAGTCAGTCCCAGCAGCTCCAAGCGATGCTGAATGGAGGCAATCATATCATCTACGATATGACTGCCTTCGTCTAAAATATTGGTCTTGATAGACCATTTCTCCTGAATCTCTCCCTCCGGCGTCAAAATCGCAAACTTGATAGATGTCCCGCCAAGGTCAATTCCGATGATTTTTTTCGACATGATGTTCTCCTATGTGTTTTATTTATCATCATTATATCAGATTTTTTCAGTAAGGAAAAGGTTTGCATAAAGAAAAGTAAAAATCAAATCCATCTTTATTCCCAAAGTAAACTCACAAGTCTTTTGTATAATAATATCTTTCACCAGTATAGGGGTATTCTTTCAGAGCGAACACTTCTCTATAGCCGTGCTTTTTATAAAAATCCGGCGCTTGAAACTGATACGTATCTACAAATGAATATTTGCATTTCCTTTCTCTGGCTTCCTTTTCCGCCCTGTTCAGCATTTCTGAGCCTATGCCATGCCCTCGTAATTCCTCGCTCACATACAAATACTCAATCTCCAGCCAATTACCAAAAGTTTCGGCCGCCATACCGGCCAGCAGATTTCCTTGTTCGTCTTCTACATAGATGTTAAGAGGCTCACTTTTGGAGGGCTCCCTCTTAGATCGATTGTAGGATCTGATTAAATTTCCCAATTCTTGCGTCTTCTTTGAGTTGGTATTTTCCAATCTTAGTTTCATAGATACCTCCGTTCCATCTCTAAAGGTTTTAGATTTACAGTTTATGAAACTGTTCGGACTATACCTTCACCTTAAATATCCTTCTGACTTGCTTGCCATTGATTATGGTAATCCATCATCGTTTCATAAATATATTTTGGTTTCTCTTTTTTCAATAACATAAGAGTAATTTCTAACGGTTCAGGAATACCAAACTTATACCTTTTGCTCTTTCTAGAAGCAAGCCTACTTCTCTTCAAAACTGCAGGATCCACTGAATGAAAACAAATCGTCAAAATATGACTCTTATTGAATAATTGATATTTTGCATAATGTCGAATACGTTCAATTCTATAGTCTATACTCTGGATTTCTCCCCAACTATGAAACGAAACTTCTCTAAAAAGAAGGGGTTTAAAGTAAAATCCCTGTTCAGTCAGACGTAGAAAACGTTTATCTCTAAACAAACAAATCCATACTAAAATAGAGAGAAAATCAAAAACAATTGTACCTATCACTAAAAACATTTTTTCAATCACAGAAATATTGGAGTCGAATAATAGGTATCCGTTTTTAGATGGTAATACAAGAACTGTAGTCATAAAGACAGCAAGAGCGCTCGCCGATATAGCTAAAATGAATATCTTCAACCAGCTCTGCCTAAACACTACTTCTTTCATCCATCTAGCCCACTCAGGTATTCATAGCGCTCGTATTTTTCCAGCAGTTTTTCGTTCTGCTGGTCCAGTTCTTGCTGGAGTTCGGACAGGCGGGTAAAGTCAGAGCTGTTCTCCTGCATGGCTGCTTCAATCTCTGAAATCCGCTCCTCCAGTGCCTCAATATCCCCCTCAATGGACTCCCACTCCTGCTTTTCAAAGTAGCTCATGCGCTTCTTCTCCTCGCGCACCTTAGCCGTTTTTTCCTTTTGAGGCTTTTGGGAAATAGCAGAGCTTTGAGTCATAAAGGCTTTCTCATCCAGATAGTCCGTGTAATTGCCAAAGAATTCCCTGACAGTGCCGTCCTCAAAGGCCAGAATCTTACTGGCAACCTTATCCAGAAAATAGCGGTCATGGCTGACCGTGATGACTGGACCCGCAAAGTTCTGCAGAAAGTTTTCCAAAACAGTCAGGGTCGCAATATCCAAATCATTGGTCGGCTCATCCAAAAGGAGGACATTGGGCTTTTGCAAGAGCAGCTTGAGCAGATAGAGCCGCTTCTTCTCACCGCCGGACAGCTTTTCAATCAACGTGCCGTGCATGGAGCGCGGAAAGAGAAACTGCTCCAGAAGCTCAGCGACAGAAGTCGTACCTGCATCCGTCTTGACTTCCTCTGCCACTTCCTGCAGATAGCTGATAACCCGCTTGGACTCATCCAACCCTTCAATCTGCTGGGAAAAGTAAGCCACTCGAACCGTTTCTCCGATGAGGAGCTGACCGGTCTGCGGCTGGAGTTTTCCGGCAATCAGATTGAGCAGGGTGGACTTGCCGACCCCATTATCACCGACAATGCCCAGCCGGTCCTTGTTTTGAAGGATCAGACTGAAATGAGCAAGAATCGGCCGGGTTTCATATGCAAATGTCACATCTTGAAACTCGATGACTTTCTTGCCGATACGGCTGGCCTCAACATTTATTTCCAAGCTGCTGTCGCTTGCCTGGCCGGCCAAATCTTTCTTGAGGTCATGGAAACGATGGATTCGGGCCTGCTGTTTGGTAGCACGGGCCTGAGGCTGCCTTCGCATCCAGGACAGCTCCTGCTTGTACAGCTGCTTCTTTTTGTGAAGCAGAGCTGCATCCCGCTCGTCCTGCTCCGCCTTGAGCCGGACATAGTCTTGGTAATTGCCTTGGTACTCAATCAAAGAGCCGCCGTCCAGCTCGAAAATCCGAGTTGAAATATGATCCAGAAAGTAACGGTCATGGGTGATAAAGAGAACGGTTTTTTTAGAATTTTTCAGAAATTTGGTCAGCCACTCAATCGTATCAATATCTAAATGGTTGGTCGGCTCGTCTAAAAGAAGCAGATCAGCATCTCCCAAGAGGACCTGAGCCAGCTGGACCCGCCGGCGGAGTCCGCCTGAAAGCTGACCGACCTTCAGGGACAGGTCTTGCAGCCCCAGCTGAGAGAGAACAGTCTTGACCTGACTCTCGATTTCCCAAGCATGAAGGGAATCCATCTCCGCCATGACCGCTTCTAGTCTTGACTGCTGACCTTCATCATAAGCAGTCAAGAGCAGCTCATACTCCCGTATCAGCTGCATTTCCCGCAGGCTGCTGGACAGTACCGTATCAAGAACCGTCCTGTCCTCGTCAAAATCAGGCTCCTGGGTCAGATAGGCAATCTTGTAGTCAGACTTAGCCGAAAAAGGAGCGGCATCACCGTCAAAGCCCGCCCTGCCGGAAAGAACATCCAAAAGAGTGGTCTTGCCAGTACCGTTGACCCCAATCAGTCCGATGCGGTCCAGATCATGGATGATAAAAGAAATATTGCGAAAAACTGTCTTGTCGCCGACTGTCTTACTCAGCTGCTCAACAATAAAATCATTCATAGCCCAGCTCCTTGATAAACTCTATAATGTCATCTCTGTCATTGGCCAAAATTCCGTCAACAATCGCCGTTTCGACCTGATTCAGCACCTGACCCAAAGCCGGCCCCGGCTGAAAACCATAGTCTTCAATCAAAAGCCGGCCGCTCACCGCCATCTCATGCTTACCATGAATCGCCAAGGAGCTGTGCGTCGTTCGAATAAGCTCGAAATCAACCGGCAGGCCGGCTGCCTGCCGCAGATGCTCGGCCTGCAGCAGCAAGTCTGATTCATAGCGATAGCAGTCCCGTCTCGTCAGCTCTCTTGTCCGGCGGATAGCAGCAATTTCTGCCAAAGCTGCTACTTTCTTGGCGAATTCCTTCGAAGTCTTCCAGTCTTTGAGAAAAGAGCGAATATCGTGAACATCCAAAGCTGTTACCAAGGCTGCCCAAGCCTGCTCAGAACTGCTGAAAGCAAAGTCCGGCTGCAAGTCAAAAAGCTGTGTCAGCTGCTGGGCCCTGCCCTTCATATCCGGCAGAAAGTCTGATGCCCCGCTGGATAGGAGCGCAGCAAGTCCCTTACGCCAGTAAACCCCCATGAGCAATTTATCAAATTCCACAAAAAGCCGCTCAACTGATATTTTTTCCAGCAAAGGAGCGCAGTCTCTCATAGCCCGCAAGGTGTCCGCTTCTAAGTCAAACCCCAAACTGGCCTGAAAGCGAAAGCCCCGCATAATCCGCAGCGCATCCTCATTGAAACGCTCAGCAGCCTGGCCGACTGCTCGTAAGAGCCGCTGCTCTAAGTCTGCCAGTCCCTGAAAAAGATCAATGACCTGCCCTTTTTCGTCCAGTGCTAAGGCATTGATGGTAAAGTCCCGGCGTTTGAGGTCCTCTTCCAGCGAGCGCACAAAAGAGACCTTGCTGGGCCGCCGGTAGTCCACATAGACATCCTCTGTCCGAAAGGTGGTGACTTCGTATTCGCCATTATTTTCCAAGACCAGAACTGTCCCATGCTCGATGCCCACATCAATGGTCCGGGGGAAGATTTTTTTGATCTCCTCTGGATAGGCCGAGCTGGCAATATCGACATCGTGAATCGGCCGTTCTAAAAGGGCATCGCGGACTGATCCACCGACAAAATAAGCCTCAAAACCGGCTTCCTTAATCTTCTTTAATACTGGTAAAGCCTCCTGAAATTCAGAAGGCATATTGTCGAGTCTCATAGTAAATGTTCCAATCCATAGACAAGTTCTGAGCGCTTGACTACTTCCTTGATTCCCAGATTGACTCCGGTCATAAAGGAAACCCGGTCATAAGAATCATGGCGGAGGGTCAGCCCTTCTCCCTGGCTTCCGAAAATCACTTCCTGATGAGCGACCAGGCCAGGCAGCCGCACTGAGTGAATCCGCATCCCGTCAAACTCCGCCCCGCGGGCACCTGCAATCGTTTCTTCTTCGTCAGCTACACCCTGCTGCTTGCTGGTCCGGACTTGGCTGATTAGCTCAGCTGTTTTGACAGCCGTCCCGCTGGGAGCATCCTTTTTCTGGTCGTGGTGCAGTTCGATAATCTCTACATCAGGGAAATACTTGGCTGCCTGAGCTGCAAACTGCATGAGCAGAACAGCGCCCAAAGCGAAGTTAGGTGCAATCAAACCGCCCAGCTCCTTTTTTCGGGAAAGCTCTGTCAGCTCCTCAATCTGCTCCGGAGTAAATCCAGTCGTTCCGACAACCGGAGCAAAACCGCTGGATAGGGCAAAGTCCGTATTCTCATAAGCTGCCTTCGGCGTTGTAAAGTCTACCCAGACGTGGGCATCCAGATCGGCCATGTCTTCCTTGCGGTTAAATACCGGAACTCCAGCGATTTCTTTTTCATCCGTAAAGGGATCCAGCAGGCCGACCAGGGTCAGTTCAGGATCCTCGCTCACCATTTTATAGGCCGCCTGACCCATTTTCCCTTTAAAACCAGCAATAATCACATTGATACTCATGTCTTCCTCCTTACAAGGTTTAGCTCAGGCTGTTCAAGCCATCAAATAACGGGAATGTAGACCAGCGCTACACTTCCTTGGCCGAGGTGTGTCCCGATGACACTGCCAAAGGTTGCAATGGGAATGTCGCCAGCAATCCCGCTGTCCAGCAGGATTTGCCGCAGCTCCTCTGCCTTTTCGGCTGCATGGGCATGGATGACAATGATCTGATAGTTCCCGCCGGCGGTTGCTTCCTCTACTACTTCAATCATGCGCTTGACCGCCTTTTTCTCGGTCCGAATCTTCTCAAATACTTCAATGACGCCCTGATCATTAAAATAGAGAACAGGCTTGATGCTGAGCAGATTGCCCAGAATAGCTGCACCGTTGGACAGGCGGCCTCCCTTGACCAGATGGTTCAAATCATCCACCAAAATAAAGGCGCCGGTTCCCTCAATCTGCCGGTTCACCCCATCAGCAATCTCCTCAAATGAGCGGCCCTCTTCTGCCCAAGTCAGGGCAGATTCAACCATGATGCCCAGCGGAGCGCTGGTGATTTTTGAATCCGGAAAAGCAATGGTCAAATCAGAAAAATCATCTTTCAGATACTGAATATTCTGGTAAAAACCCGAAATACCGCTGGATAGAAAGAGACCCAAAACATGAGTATAGTCTTTGCCGTCCAGAATGGTTAAAATATCTTCCAGCTCTGCAATACTGGGCTGGCTGGTCTTGGGCAGTTCTTTTGCGGCAGCCATTTTTTCGTAAAATTCACTGGCTGTTAAATTTTGTCCTTCAAGATAAGTTTCTCCCTCAATGACAACCGGAATATCCAAAACAAAGAGATTGTCCTTTTCCAGGAGATGGGCCGGCAAGTAAGCCGACGAATCGGTAATGACAGCTAATTTCATCATCAGAACTCCAAATTAATGCCCGGCAGATCCAGAGCAATTTCTGTTACTTCATAAGTCAAACGATTGAGCATGGTCAGGCAGGGACGGGCCAGCTCCTCTACTTCTTCGTGATCAAACTCACTGGGCTCTTGGACCAGACGACCATGGATATGATTAGCCTGCGAAATAGTCCCGCTGATAACAAAATTTTCAAAAACAATCATAAAGGTCAGGATGACAATCAAGGAAGTGGTTTGGTTTTCTGCGTCTCGCTTGACCAGCTGGAAGTTGACATCTACCTTAGTTTCAGGCGTTCCATTTTCTTTTTCCCATTCAAAATTGCGGGCATCGAAATGGTACTGACTTACAAATTCTTGTTCACGTTGTAAATGCATTACTGTTCTCCTAAAAATATGCGATAGTCCATTATATCATAATTCCCAGTGACTTTCCATAGCCATATCCCGAGATTCAGCAAGTCTGCAGACTGTAAAAATGGACAGATTGGCTCTTTTTGACCGTGCATAGATTTTCTGCCCTCTTCGTATCGATCGCTTTGAGGCGGCGAATGAAGCTTCCGTAAGGAAGAGACAGTTCTACTGGCGTGAAGCCAATGCCAGCTTCGCTTTCCTTATCTGCTGCTTTGAAAAGCGGTGGGACAGACTCCCGTGATGGCCGCGCCCTCACCCACAAAGGAGAGTATCTTTGATAAGATACCGTATAAGCCTCTTCGAAAATCTCTGCAGACTAGGTCAGCATCGCCTTACAGTACTCAAGTACGGTTTCGGCTAGCTTTCTAATTTGCTGATGATTTTCATTGAGTATCAAAAAAGAACCTCACAGCTGAGATTCTTTTTGATTAGTAAGATATTATTTTTCCAAGGGTTTGCGCAAGTAACCAAAGAGAACACCGCTGACCACTGCTCCGATAGCCACAAAGAGCAAGTACAAGAGCGGGTTGGAGGTAAGGGCGATAACGAAGATACCGCCGTGCGGTGCCATCAGCTTCAGTCCGGCAAAGCCGACCAGAGCCCCTGTCAAAGCAGAGCCAGCGATAAAGCTTGGAATAGCACGGGCAGGGTCTGCAGCACCGAATGGAATAGCCCCTTCTGTAATAAAGGAAAGCCCCATAATAATATTTGTCAGACCGGAATCGCGTTCTTCTTCGGTGAATTTATTCTTGAAAAGCAGGGTTGCAACGAAAACTGCAAGCGGAGGCACCATACCGGCTGCCATCACCGCTGCCATCACTGTTGAACCGCCGTTCATCATGGCATCTGCTGTCAGAGTTCCTGTACCAAAGACATAGGCCGCCTTATTAACCGGTCCGCCCATATCTACGGCCATCATCCCGCCGACCAGCAGCCCCAGCAGAACGGCAGATGTACCGCTCAAGCTGGACAGGAAGTTGTTGAGTCCTGTATTGATGGCTGCCATTGGGATATTGACAGCAAGCATCAAGAATCCTGTGAAGAATACCCCCAGCAGCGGCAGGAGCAGGATGGAGCGAATTCCTTCCAGCGAACGCGGAAGTCCAGCCAAGAGCTTGCGAAGGACGAGAATGACACCGCCGGCCAAGAAACCGCCGACCAAGGCTCCCAGGAAACCAGAGGAAACCCCTGCAAGAGCAAGTGTTTTTTCACCGCCGGAACCAAAAGCAATCCCGCCAAAAGAAGCACCGCTGCTGGCAATAGCACCTGCAACAAAACCTGATACCAGACCCGGCTTTTCAGCGATGGAGTAGGCAATATATCCTGCCAGAACTGGAAGCATAAAGCCAAAGGCTGCTCCTCCGATAGTCTTGAACTGAGCTGCCAGTTCATTGTAGCTTCCCAGCTGAGCCAAGGCTTCCTTGGTATTTGGCACACCGATGATTTGGTCAATCAGGAAAGCAAGGGCAATCATGATCCCGCCGCCGATAACGAATGGCAGCATCTGGGAAACCCCGCTCATCAGGTGCTTATAGAAGGCACCGCCCAAGCTTTTCTTCTCTGTGCTTGCTTCTGCCGCACCGCCGCCATTCGCTGCCTTGTAGACTTCAGCATTGCCAGAAAGAGCTAGATTAATCAGTTCTTCGGTCTTGCGGATACCATCAGCTACCGGACGGTTAATCAGCGGTTTGCCGTCAAAACGGTCCATTTCAACTGCCTTGTCCGCTGCAATGATAACTGCTTTAGCTTTTTGGATGTCCTCAGCCGTCAGCTTGTTGCCGATGCCGCTGGCTCCATTGGTTTCGACCTTGATGCCGACCCCCATTTCAGCAGCAGCTTTCTGCAGCGCCTCCTGAGCCATATATGTGTGGGCAATCCCGGTTGTACAAGCGGTTACCGCAACCAGAAAATCACCGTCTTCTGCCGCTGGCTCCACTACTGCTGGTTCTTCTGCTTTTTCTGAAGCTACATCAAAGAGAGCAATCACCTCATCTGGCGAGGTCACTTGGCGCAGCTTGTCCGCAAAACCGTCTTTCATCAGATATTGGGACAGCTCAGCCAAGGCTGCCAAGTGCGTATCATTGGCACCTTCCGGAGCAGCAATCATAAAGAACAGGTCAGTCGGCTGGCCGTCGAGACTCTCATAGTCAACACCTTTGTTGGATTTGGCAAAGAGGACGGTCGCTTCTTTGACAGCAGCATTCTTGCTGTGAGGCATGGCAATGCCATCACCCAGACCAGTTGAAGTCAGGGCTTCGCGAGCCAGAATCCCTTCTTTAAAAGCTTCAAAATCTGTCACATAGCCGTGGTCAGCCAGGCTTTGAATCATTTCTTCAATAACTGCCTTTTTCTCAGTCGCCTGAAGGTCCAGCAGCATAACATCTTTTCTCAGTAAGTCCTGAATTTTCATCGTTTTTCTACCTCTACTTTTCCATAAGTTTCTTTGATATCGTCAGCGGTCGCTAAATCATCTGAGAAGGTGGTCGCTGTTCCGCAGGCAACGCCCCATTTAAAGGCTTCCACTGCATCGCCCGAGCGGACAAATTCTCCGGTAAAACCAGCTACCATAGAATCACCGGCTCCGACAGAGTTTTTGACTGTGCCTTTGATCGGCTTGGCAAAAACGGCACCTTCTTTGGTCACCAGCAGAGCGCCATCTCCGGCCATGGAGATGATAACATGCTGCGCTCCCTTGTCCAGCAGCTGCCGGGCATAACGTTCGATGTCTTCCAGATTTTCCAGCTTGACTCCGAAAATATCACCCAGTTCATGGTTGTTGGGCTTGACCAAGAGCGGCTCAAACTCCAGCGAGTCCAGCAGGGTCTGACCCTCAAAATCACAGACGACCTGAGCGCCTGTTTCTCTGGTCAGGCCAATCAGTTCCTTGTAGACCACATTGCCCAGATTTTTAGGGCTGCTGCCGGCAAAGACCACCGTATCATCCGAGGTCAGGGAAGCAAGGAAAGCCTTGAGCTCAGCCAGCTTATCCGCTGAAATTTCCGGACCCGGTCCGTTGATTTCAGTCTCAGCATCTGCTTTGATTTTGACATTGATACGAGTGTCGGCCTCTACCTCGACAAAATGGCTGGCTATCCCTTCGCTTTCAAGAGTGTCTGTGATGAATTTTCCGGTAAAGCCGCCGATAAAGCCAGTCGCAGCATTTTCGATTCCCAAACGTTTGAGAACCCGGCTGACATTGATGCCCTTACCGCCGGCAAACTTATCGTCGCTGTCCATCCGGTTGACACTGCCTACGAGGACCTTGTCCAGGCGGACAATATAGTCAATCGAAGGATTGAGTGTAACGGTATAAATCATGCTTCAATCACCTCCGTTTTTTCCTTTATTTTCTGAAGCACTTCGGATTCAGTTTGATTGGTAATAATACTTGCTTTTGCAAGAGGTGCAACTTTGACAAAAGAGGTCTGACCCAGCTTAGAAGCATCCGCTAAAACATAGGTCTGCTTGGCATTTTCCAAAATTGCTCGCTTGACAGCTCCCTCCTCCATATCCGGAGTTGTAAAAAAGGAATCATCAATGCCATTCATGCCGATAAAAGCCTTATCAAAATTAAGCTGTCCGATCTGATTCAGCGCCACACCGCCGATACTGGCGTCTGTCGAACGCTTGACCTTGCCGCCGATAATCACTGTAGGAATCGTGCGGTCAACCAGCTTGGTCGCATGATGAATGGAATTGGTCACCACTGTAATCCGGGGATCATGCAGCTCGTTGACCAAGAGTTCATTGGTGGTGCCGGCATCAATGAAAATCACATCGTGCTCCTGAATCAGAGCAGCTGCTGCCTGGGCAATAGCTGTCTTTTCCTGAATGCTTCTGATAGATTTCTCCTGATTGCTTTCTTCTTCCTGCAGGAAATGAAAACTCTCTGCTCCGCCATGAACCCGCCGCAGCTTATGCTCCTGTTCCAGTTCATCTAAATCTCTTCTGACGGTTGATTCTGAAGTGTTCAAAGCTTGGACTAGATGGTCAAGGGAGACAAACTTTTCCCTGGTGACAGTCTCTAGAATCACCTGCTTTCTTTCCGACTTCAGCATAAAACACCTCCTTTGCAATCGATTACAGTTATATTATACAGGAATTGAAAGTAAAGTCAAGCACTTTCTTTCAAAATCTATCACTTTTTATCATTTTCCTATCAAATCAATGCTATCCCTGATAAATATCAGCAGCAAGCTGCAGTTCAGTCAGTTGGCGCTGTTGCTCTTTCTAATTCAAACCTATACGCGGCTGTAGACAAAGGAGCTGGGGGCACGCTTTGTAGCTTCCATTGTTTGACTGAGCAGGAACATAAAAAAGAATGAGGAGGGCGATTGCAGGATGCGAACAGCTCATCATTCGTTTTATATTTGTTGTTAGTGCGCCGGCTGACTCTCTCCCAACCCTGCACCTTGATGTCAGAAGCTTGCTGACCTTATAGCTTTTCTCGGCCAGCCTTGTTAAATGTTTAAAGAATGCTGCTTTTTCAGCAGTCTCAGCCAAGGAGCTGTGATTTCAAAATAGAAAAAGCGTGAAAAAACAATCCAGTAAAAAATCAGAATCTGGACGAAATATAAACAAGCAGGATAGGCAGAAGGGTTGCCAGAACGGTCAGAACAGTCAATACCCAAAACCAGACAGACTTGAAGGCCTGGCGATAGGTGCCCGGCAGAGAGCGGTTAGCCTGAATATAGGCTCTGAATTTCGGCCATTTTAAAATCAGGACCAAGAGGAAAACGGTGCTGCCAGCGATTAAAAGAGAGTTGTAAACAAAAGTGACAATGGGCTCTGGAGCTCTTTTGGAAATAAAATCCACGCCTTCTGCTATGACCAGATTATTGATGATATGAAAAATGATAGACCAGATAATCGAGTACTCAAATGCGATATAGGCAAGTCCCAAACCAGTCAAAGCGGCAAAATAAAGCTGGAATAGATTTTCATGAAAAAGACCAAAAATAATCGAAGTCAGAATAATTGCAAAAATTTTGCCGTGCTTTTCCAAAGCCCGCAGTCCCGCTCCCCTGAAGATTATTTCCTCCGTAATCGGAGCCATCAACGATGAATAAAGCAGCATGCTCAGCGTTTGGGAACCGCTGCCTCCTGATAGAATCTCCGAAATGTCAAGATTGAAAAGCAGCATGATAGACTGCATCAGCTGATTGACCAAAGCTGTAAATAATTGGGCGAACAGCAGAAAGCAAATCATGACAAAGAAAACCTTGGGCGTCATCTTTTGGCCTTTTTGGCGGAGGTCATGGGTAAAGAGCTGCTTCCCCCGAGAAATGGTAAAAACAAGCACTCCCAGACAGGCTGCCAATATATAAGCCGTCCCGTCCTTGGCTATAAATTCTGCCGCCATCTGCTCAAAGGCTGCCCTATCCGTCACTCCCCGCTGAGCCGCAAGAACGATAACCGCAACCAGCGTATAGAAAAAAATAACTGCCAGCATGACCCAAGTATAAGTAAAACAAGTGGCCGCAAAGCGCCCCAAATCCTTTCTGGGGGTCGGATTCGGCTGAGGCTGCGGATAAGGTTGAAAGGAAGGCTGAGGCTGCTGTTGATTGTAATACATAATATCTCCTATAGTAAAATTCAAGCGCTGCTTTCACTGCCTGCAAGCTTTTTTCTGCTCAGAGCATAAAAAGTCACAAAGAAAGCTTCATACAAAAGGGCAAAAAGAATAAAGGCGTGCAGAAAGAAATCTTCCGGCAGAATCCAGATCACCGGATCCTTGGCCGGGTCAAACAGCCAAGTGCTGTCTCCGACAAAGAGCAGCTGATGAAAGAGTGTAAAAAAGCTGTTAAAACCAATCAGAAAGGCCACTGCTGTTAAGATTAGCGGCAATAGACTGAGAAGCAGAAAGGCTCGTCTGTAAAGGGCTAAAAGGCCTTTTCTGACTACATTTCGGATAAAGAGGACAAAGGCCGGCAGGGTCAGCAGAAAGACAGCCTGCGCCAGATGAAAGAGGTATTTGACTGCCTGAAAATGGTGCAGGCCAGCTGCAGATGAGCGAAAGTCTGGCATGGCCAGCTGCCGACTGAAAGGATTGGTCAGGTAATTCATCAAGATATTGAAATTATACTGAATAGTCTCCGCTTTCAAATAAACCTTGGCCGGCAAGTCAAAATAAGCAATCTCCAGCGGGTACAGCAGCCAAGCCAGATAAATGGTCAGGACAACGGCTGCCGCCAGCAGAAAAAGAAGGCTGGCAGAAAATCTTAACCGATCACGCATCAAAATCCCACTCCGCTAAACTAGCCAGAACATGCGTCGGCTGAATGGGCAGGTCTGCTACTTCTTCTGGCTTGGTAAAACCTGTCGTGACCAAGAGGGTTGGGATGCCGTTGTCAATTCCCGCCCGGATGTCCGTCAGGTAATTATCGCCGACCATGACGACCGCTTCACGCGCCAGCCCCAAATGTTCGATGGCCTTTTCCATGATAATGGCATTGGGCTTGCCGATAAAGGTCGGCTGAACCCGTGTCGCGGCCTGCAGCAGAGCATTAATCGCACCAGCACCCGGCAACAGCCCGCGCTCCGTCGGAATATTGAGATCGGGATTGGTCCCGACAAAATGAGCCCCCCGCTGAATGGCCAGTGTTGCAATCGACAGCTTTTCATAGTCCACTTCCCAGTCCAGACCGACCACAACATAGTCAGGATTCTCTGTATCTTCTGTATAGCCCGCTTCTTCGATAGCGTGCTTGAGCCCAACATCGCCGATAACATAGACTTTCTTTCCCAAGGCCTTGTCATCGAGGTAGTCAATGGTGGCCAGCGTTGCAGTATAGATGGTCGAAAGCGGCGTTTCAATGTTAAAACTCTCTGCCAGCATGGTCTGAACCGTTTCCGGTGTGCGCGTGGTATTGTTGGTCACAAAAAGATAGGGGATATCCCGCTTCTGCAGCTCATGCACAAAGGCCTCGCCGGCCGGAATCCGGCTCCTGCCCTTATAAATCGTGCCGTCTAAATCAATCAAATAGCCTTTATAAGTCATTTTCTGTCTTTCTAATTTTCTTTTTTCAGCTTCTGCCAGGTCACCAGGGCCTGTGCGTTGACTTGGCCGTCACTGGCAATCTGGTGATTGCTCTTCAGACCGTCCAAGTCATAACTGGAGGCAATCATGCCGCCGGGACGGACTTCCCGGACATACTTGAGATGGATTTTTTTAGGGATATGCTGGGTGAGGAAGTCTGCTCCCATGACCTCAAAAATCCAGTCCAGATACTTGCTGTTATTGACATGGCCGTTCATATCCAAATCGTAAAAACGGACATGGTAGTCTTTGCTTGTCGCATGCTCCAAGTCGGGATATTTGGGTCCGCGCATCAGCTTTTTGGAAAATGCAGACTGGTAAGGTGCAACAATTTCCGGTTCCACTGGATGAACCTTGCGGCTGTCCCGATCCATGAGGACAAAGGTGCCCAGCATCTGGATAATTGCCTGACCAGACTCATCAAAAATGGTAAAGCGCCGGTAGCAAAAGAGCCGATTATAGGTCAGCGCTTCTGTTTCAATGGTGATTTCCTCGGCAAAGTGCGGGAGCCGAACCACATCAATGTCATAGTCAGTGATAATCCAGACCAGATTATAGCGCTCCAGCATGTCCTTGTCACTGATCCCTAGGTCAATGGACTGCATGCCCGACACCTGCAGGGACAGCAAAATCACGTCCGGCAGCTTGAGGTGGCCGTTCATATCTGCCATATCAAAGGGGATTTTCATTTTCATTTGGTAAGTTAAGCCCATTTTTTACTCCAATATAAATTTCTCAGCAACCGTATCCCCCAGAAACAGCCCTTTCTTGGTCATACGGACAATATCCTTGTCAGGAACCAGCAGTCCCTGCTCCGTCAGCTCTGCCACAACAGCACCATACTGCTGGTCAAAGGGCTGACCGAACTTTTCTTGGAAACGCTTCTTGGAAACACCGGATTTCTTCCTCAGTCCCAGAAACATCTCTTCTTCCATCTTTTCTTTCAGCGTCAGCACTTCTTCTGTCACCCGGGCCTTGCCGGCTTCTACGGCCTGCAGGTAATGGCGGATAGGACCATGATTCTTATAGCGGATGCCATCGACATAGCCTGAGGCTCCTGCTCCCAACCCAAAATACTCTGCATTGTCCCAGTACATGAGATTGTGGCGGCTTTCAAAGCCGGGCTTGGAAAAGTTGGAAATCTCATAATGCTCAAAACCGGCCTTTTCCAGCTCTGCGATAATGTATTCAAACATTTCCGCCTCCAGATCCTCCTTTGGCAGGGGAAGCCTGCCCCGCCGCATCCGATTCATAAAGACGGTGTGGTTCTCTAAAATCAGGCTGTAGAGGCTCATATGGGGAATGTCCAGAGCAATCGCCTTGGCCACATTTTCCCGCACATCCTCCATGGTCTGCTTGGGCAGGGCATAAATCAGGTCAATGGAAATATTGTCAAAACCAGCCTCCTTGAGGCGGTCGATATTTTCATAAATATCTTTTTCCAGATGGCTGCGCCCAATCTGCTTGAGCATGCGGTCATTAAAAGTCTGCACGCCCAGAGACACTCGGTTGACAGCCGAGTTCTTGAGCACGGCTATCTTGTCCGAATCCAGATCACCGGGATTGGCCTCGATGGTCAGCTCTTCCAAACAATCCAAATCCAGCTGCTCCACCAGCCTATCCAGCAACCATTCCAACTGAGCAGCCGACAGAGCTGTCGGGGTACCGCCGCCGATATAGAGAGTACGGAGTTTCTGGATGTCATAAGAACGGTACTCCTCGATCAAGTGCTCTAAATAGCTGTCTACCGGCTGATTCTTGATAAATACCTTGGAAAAATCACAATAATAACAAATCTGAGTGCAAAAAGGGATGTGCACATAAGCAGAGGTCGGTCTGGTTTGCATAGTATTTATTATATCACAGATTTGAATGGAAAGCTTATTTGAATACCAAACAAACTAAAAAAGAGAGGGATTTGACAGACACCATTCATTTTACTGTCTCCACCCCCTCTCTTTTCTAAAAGTCCAGCTCCTTCATTTCTTCCCCAGCTCCTGCGTCCGCTGATAGGCGGCCTGGACAGCCTGAATGACCGTACCCCGGAAGGCGTGGCTTTCCAGACTGGCTACTCCTGCTATGGTTGAACCACCGGGACTGCAGACCTGATCCTTGAGCTGGGCCGGATGCTGCTGACTCGCCTGTGCCAGTTTGGCTGTGCCCAAAAGGGTTTGGACAGCCAGCTGCTGAGCGGTCTCCCGGGCCAATCCTGTCTGAACACCAGCGTCAGCCAAAGCTTCCATAAAGAGATAGACAAAAGCCGGACCGCAGCCAGCCAAAGCTGTCGCAGCATCCAGCTGCTTTTCCTCTAGCTTGATCAGCAGACCGGCAGCAGACAGCATCTCCAGCAATAAATCCTCATCCGCTTGACCCGCTAACTCGGACAAGGCATAGGTGATAACACCCTCGCCAACAGCCACAGGCGTATTGGGCATGATCCGAATCCAGCGATGCTGCTTAGGAGTCAGCTTTTCCAAGGTCGCCAAAGGCAGACCGGCCGCCATGGAAATCAACAGGAGAGACTCTCTCTCCTTTAAAACAGTCTCATAATCCGCCAGCAAGGCTGCATACTGAGCCGGCTTGACGCCCAGAAAAACCATGTCTGCCTGAGCAAACACTTGGGCATTGCTGGCTGGCTGGCCGCCAGCTTCTGCTGCCAGCTTCTCAGCCTTTTCCTGACTGCGGTTGGCCAGCAGCATCCCATCTCTGTATCTGTCATCTTGAGCGACCAAGCGGGCCAAGCTGCCGCCCATATTGCCCAAACCGATAAATCCAATCTTCATTATTATTCCCTCACCTGACCTGTTCCTTGAATAACATACTTATAAGAAGTCAGCTCTCTCAGTCCCATCGGACCTCTAGCATGCAGTTTCTGAGTGGAAATACCCATTTCACAGCCCAGACCGAATTGGCCGCCGTCGGTAAAGCGGGTAGAGGCATTGACATAGACCGCTGCGCTGTCCACTTGTTCAGTGAAGTAAGCAGCAGCTGCAGCATTTTCTGTCACAATGGCATCCGAATGATGGGTACTGTGGGCTTCGATATGCTCGACCGCATCCTCCAGCGAAGAAACTAGCTTGACCGCTAAGACATAGTCCAAAAATTCGGTATCAAAATCTTCTGGTTTAGCTTGTGTTCCTGAGATATACTGAGCTGCTTTCTCATCCAGACGCAGTTGGACTGGCGCAAGCCCTGCAGCCTCACGGTCCGTCACCAAGACTTTCTGCAAAGACGGCAAGAAGTCGACTGCGAGGGCTTCGTGAACCAGCAATACCTCCATTGCATTGCAGACAGAAGGACGGCTGGTCTTGGCATTTTCAACAATTGACAGCGCCTTGGTCTGGTCCGCATCCTTGTCGACATAGACATGAACGATGCCTGTACCTGTCTCAATGACGGGCACAGTCGCATTTTCCACAACCGCCTGAATCAGTCCCGCGCCACCTCGGGGAATGAGCAGATCCAGATAGCCCTTGGCCTTCATCAGGGCATAGCTGGAGTCACGGCTGGTATCTTCAATTAACTGAATGACTTCCGGATTGATAGCTGTTTCCGCCAGCCCTTTCTTGAGCGCTGTGACGATGGCATGTGCGGATTTGTAGGCATCCTTTCCGCTGCGCAAGACGGCTGCATTTCCGCTTTTAAGAGCCAAGACAGCCGCATCAGAGGTGACATTGGGCCGGCTTTCGTAGATAATGCCAATCACACCCATGGCCACCCGTTTTTTGGTGATTTCCAGCCCATTTTCCAGCTGGCTGGTCTCCAAGACTTCCCCGATGGGGTCTGGCAGCTTCGCCACCTCACGGATCCCCTCTGCCATGGCCTTAATTCGTCCTTCATCCAGATAAAGCCGGTCCAGCATGACATCTGAAATCTTCCCCTTAGCTGCTGCCATGTCCTGAGCATTGGCTGTCAAGATGTCCGCCCGAGCCTGCCAAATCTGGTCAGCCATAGCCAGCAAGGCTCGGTTTTTCAGCTCAGTGCTGGCTGTGTTGATGGATTTTTTGACGGCCTTGGCCGTTTCAAACTGTTCTTGTGTCGTTACCATTTCTCACCTCTAAAATTCTGTAAAGAGCAGCTGGATTTCAGGTGTGATAGAAATCCAATCATCGCGATGAATGAGCACCCCCCTGGCCTTTTGCGATTGGAGCATGTCTTTCACAGCTGAATAGCCAAATTGCACACGCCCCTTGCCCAGAGATTCTCCCGTTTCCTTATCATAGACAGTGACAATGTCATGGTAGGAAAAATGCCCCTCAATTTCGACAACACCTGATAAAAGCAGGCTCTTGCCATTTTCAGATAATGCGGCAGCGGCACCTCGGTCCACATATATTGCCCCCTGACTTCTGGCATAAAAAGCCAGCCACTGCTTCTGCGTTTTCAGCCCCTTCTTTTGGGCAATGAAATAGGAGCCGTCTTCCTGCTGGTTTGCCGCCTCTAGCAGGGCATCTTCCTTTAATGAGGAGCAAATATAAACCGGCACGCCTGATTCCGTCGCAATTGTAGCGGCTTTAATCTTGGTCAGCATGCCGCCCGTTCCATTGTTGGAACCTGCTCCGCCAGCCATCTCAATGATATTCGGTGTAATATTCTCAATGACATGCAACCGTTCAGCCTCAGGGTTGACAGCTGGATTGGCCGTATAGACACCATCCACATCCGTCAGCAGGACCAGCAGATCCGCCTGTACCATAGCTGCCACTTGGGCGCTGAGAGTATCATTATCGCCAACCTTCAATTCTTCTATGGAGACCGTGTCATTTTCATTGATGATGGGAATAGCTCCGCGGTTGAGCAGGACCGACAGGGCCTGATGGGCATTCTGATAGCGGCGCTTGTCGGCAAAATCATCCTGAGTCAGCAGGATCTGGGCGGAGACAATTTTCTTGAGCAGCAGATTAGCCGTGTACTCCTCCAGAAGCAGGCCCTGCCCCACCGCAGCCGAAGCCTGCTTGTCGGCGATTTTCGCAGGCCGTTTTTTAAAGCCCAAGGCCCCAAAACCCGCTGCAATGGCTCCGGATGAAACTAAAATCAGCTCATGCCCCGCCTCATGCAGGACAGCCAGCTGGTGGGTGATGGACCGTACCTTGGCCCGCGACAGACTGCCGTCTGGATTGGTCAGTGAGCTGGTTCCCACCTTAAATACAATACGCTTTGCTTTCATAGACAACTCTTTCTTGCTTATGCTCAATGAAAATCATCAGCCAACCAGGCAGGAGCAGACAGGCTGGCAGCAGCTGCTCATTCAGTCACGAGAAATCCCGCAGGACTTTCTCTAACTCCTGCACTATTTAGCAGTATGGAAAATAATCGTTTCAATACTGCCCGTGTCGGAGCTAGCCGGATGGAGCTTCTACTAGGAAGTGTCCAAAAGCTCCGGCGGAGGCTTTGAGGCGGCAGATAAAGCTTCCGAGAGGAAGGCCTCAAACGTACGGCAAGGCGACGCTGACATGGTTTGAAGAGATTTTCGAAGAGGATTAGATTGTCCTATTATACCACGAATCACCGAAAATCAAAACGACCGCGATTGGGGCGGTCGAGACGGCAGTCAACTTCGCTGCCTATTTCTACTCCACTATCAGCCGATGAAAATAGCCGACAGACCACTCATCTGGATTGGGCAGGGGCTGGATTTGCTCCGAGGATTGAGATAGTGTCTGACGTAAGCCCTGGCCGCTTCTTCCATCATCTTTTCATAAGATAAGCCCTTTCTCTGCTTCAAAGCCATGTAGCGCTCTTCCTGCAAATACCGGCTCTGAAAATGCTATTGCTTGGTCCCATCCACAAAAGCCAGCAGATCTGCTTGTCCAATTTCCTCAAGACTAAGCGGATTTACTGACCGCCTTTCCGCAGCTTTTCCAAGGTTTCTTGGAAAATAGCTGGCGCTTCAGCCGTAAATTCCAAGACCTCTCCTGTCCGAGGGTGGGTGAAGCCCAGAGTCCGCGCATGCAGAAACTGGCCATGACCTTTCAGGGTCTTTCGCGGTCCATAGACTGGATCTCCGGCCACCGGATGACCGATATAGGCCATGTGAACGCGAATTTGATGAGTCCGGCCTGTCTCCAGCTGGAGTTCAACCAAGCTATAGTCACCAAAGCGTTCCAAGACCTGAAAACGTGTCAGAGCCGGTTTGCCCTTGGCTGTCACGGCCTGCTTCTTGCGGTCCTTGTCACTGCGGCCAATCGGCGCCTCAATCACGCCACGGTCATTGGGCAGATTGCCATGGACGATAGCCCAGTATTTGCGCAGTGATTTCTTGTCTTTCAGCTCCTCCGCCAGAGCCAGATGGGCTCGGTCATTTTTGGCAATCATCAAGAGCCCCGAGGTATCCTTGTCAATCCGATGGACAATGCCGGGACGCAGCACACCGTTGATAGCAGACAGATCCTTGATATGGCAGAGCAGGGCATTGACCAGGGTGCCGCTGGTGTGGCCGGCACTCGGATGGACCACCATGCCCTGAGCTTTATTGACCACCGCCACATCCTCATCTTGGTAGACAATGTCCAGAGGCAAGTCCTCGGCTTGGTACTCTACCACCTCCGGCTCCGGCAATTCATAACGGATGACATCGCCCTCTTTGACAGCATACTTGGCCTTCTTGGTCTGACCGTTGACTAAAATCTGACCGTTCTTTATCTGTTCATTGGCCAGATTGCGGGAGAGCTCCGTCAGGTCAGCCACCGCCTTGTCTAAGCGCTGCCCCGCCGCAGCTGCCTCAATTCTTACTTCCATCTTTCTCTTCCTTTATCATCAGCAGCAGTAAAATGGCAACGCCAAAAGTCAGGTACATATCCGCTACATTAAAAACAGCGAAATGGATAAATTCCAGCTGAAACATATCAACTACAAAACCTTGGCGCAAACGGTCGATAAAATTCCCCAAACCGCCGGCAATCACCAAGGTCAGCCCAGCCAGCAGCCACTTGGAGGCATGGAGGTGCTTGATGAGGTAGTAAACAGCTCCGCCGATGACCAAAAATGTCACCAAAGTAAAGAGCCATTGCTGATTTTCCAGCATAGAAAAGGCAGCTCCGGTGTTTTGCAGATAGGTCAGACTGACCAGCTGCGGGATGAAGTCCCTGACCTGACCCAGCTTAAAATCACTGACAATATAAAATTTGACCAGCTGGTCCAAAAGAACCAGGGTCAAGACTGAAAGGGGAATGGTAATGTTTCTTTTCATACTTATTTTTTCTGTGCAAAATATTCTTTCATAACGGACACAAAGGCTTCGCCTACCTGAGAAAGCTCTACCTCTTCCCGTTTGACGTAGACCATGCGGTTGTCCAGATTGTCACGGAGCTTGATAACCGTAATGCCATTAACACTGTCGCTGTCCAAAAAGCCTGACCCGGTCGCATAGGCATCCGTCCGCTCCAAAATACCATTGAGCGTTGCCCGATCCGTCACATTAAACATCAGCGAGCTGTCGCTGGTATCCACAAAGTTCTCAGAGTAATAGAGATACTCGTCCTTTTCCTGAGTGAAGCGCACCGTCGGCAGATCCGCCAAATCCGCCATGACCAGCTCCTCTTTAGCCGTCAGGGGATGCTTTTCCCGCAGGTAAATGTGGGTTTGGAAGGGAATGAGCTCAATGACCTCCAGCCCCAGCTTATCCACCCGCTGCATAATGCCCTTGCTGTTCTGATTATTGAGGTAAATAATCCCGATTTCGCTGTGCCCCTGAGCCACCTCATCCAAGATCTGCACCGTGGTTGACTCAAATATCCGGAAATTCTTGTACTCAGGATATTTCTGCGAAAACTCTGTCATCAAAGGCGGCAGAAAGTCATAGTGCTGGCTGGCGATGGAAAATTCGTCCTTTTCCTCTTCCGGATTGGCATATTGATTTTGAAAGACATCAAAGCCCTTGACCAAATCCTGCGCTTTTTCGTAAAATTCCATGCCCCGGCGGGTCAGAAAGGTCCCGCTGCTGGTCCGGCGGAAAATCTTGAAACCGAGTTCTTTTTCCAAATCCCGGACAGAGATCGAGAGGCTGGGCTGGCTGACATACATTTTTTCCGCCGCTTCACGGAAGGTCCCGCTGTTGGCAATAGCGACCACATAACGCAATTGTTGAATATTCATACTATTTTCCTTCTTTACATATCGTCTCATTATACCATAAACCCAGACAGAACGAAAGAAAGCAGTTGTAATCGGCTGCTTCTATGTAACAAATCCCCAACCAGACAGACAGCTTCAGAGTCCCGCAAAACTCCTCCCTACTTCTCTGTCAGATAGACAACCTCTGTCTTCTCTGTGAAGCCCAGTTTTTTATAAAGTTTCAAGGCGCCAGTATTCTGCTTTTCGACGACAATTTGAAATTCCTGTCCATTGCGCTCGGCCAGGTCCTGCATACTGGCAAGCAGCAGATGACTGCCCAGACCTTGCCCTTGAAAATCTTGCGCCACTGCCAAACCAAAGAAATAATTGGTCCCAAAATCCGTATCAACCGATACTGAAGCCACAAGACGACCTTCTTTTTTCAGGATATAGAGCAGACCGGAGGCACTGCTAACAGCTTCTCTGGCGTATTTCAGAGCCACATCCAGCGGCGTCTCAAAAACCCGGGACTGAAAGGCTGCGATTTCTTCTGCCAAATCCAGACTTCCCAGCAAAACCTCGACCCCCTCCCTCTTCTCTATAGCAAAACTCCCTGCAGCTTGGGCCAGCCAGATTTCTGCTTCATCTGCTAAATAGCTGAATCTCTGGGCAAAGGCTGGATGAGCCTCCAAAAAAGCCAACTCCGCCACATACTCAATCTCGCTCAAACCATACTCATCCGCCATCTTAGAAAAATCCTTCAAGAGCTGATTGGCTATGCCCTGACGCCGATAGGCCGGCAGGACATAGAGAGAAACTTCTGCCTCCCCCGGCTCATCCGCATAGACGGACAGAAAGCCGACCGCTTGGCCGTCCATCTCCGCCAAGAAAAAAGCCGGCATTGTCGGATCTGCATTGTAATTATTGTCCAGATAGGGCAGACGGCAGCCGCCATCTGTTTGATTGCAGATTTGAACCAGCTCGAACAACTCCTGTTTTTCTTTATCAGGCAGCTTCGTATAAATATTCACTTTCATTTCTTTACTTCCTTGCATTTTTGTTTTCAGACTCATCAAAAATCTCTTGGTCCTCAAAGAAAGTCAAACTAGGTCAGCGTCCTGTCTGCAGCCCAGTTGTTAGTTTGCTGATGATGGTTATTGACTATTATTTTACCATAAATCCTCTGTCAGACAAAGATGTCTAAGAAAAGGGACTGGAGAAATTTCCAGCCCCTGAGTCACTATGACTTCTTCCTTATTTTTCAACATGGTCAGCCAGCTCTTCCTGAGCTTTCTGATTTGTTTTGGTAGTTTCTTCTTTCCATTTCTTTTTAGCTTCTTCGTAGTCTTTGGTCGTCACGACATCCGACTGAAGCTTGGTCAGCTTGAAGTTATAGCTTGAACCCTTGATACCGACCGCCGAATAGGTCCTGCTGAAAGGCACAATCTTAGTCACAGACGGTGCTGCACCCTGAGAGACTGTCGGCATAATCAGCCCATTGTCCAGCAGCCACGCCTCTGCCTCTGCATATTTTTCGTAGCGATTCTGAACATTGCTGGTTTCAGCATTCGCTTCCTCCAGCATCTTGGTGTAAGCATCCAGACCTAACTCTTTGAGCTTGGCATTATCCTGTCCCGGATCAAAACCAAAGCTTTTCAGATTGGCGCCGCTCTTGATATTCAGCACATCCAGATAAGTCGATGGATCCTGATAGTCTCCAATCCAGCCGCCTTCTGCCAGGTCATAGTCCTTCTGCGCTGCGGAATTGGCAAAATAAGTAATATTATTGTAATCATCTGAGCTCATCTTCTGCAAGTCAATGACAACATTCTCTGCACCCAGAGTTGACTCAATAGACTGCTTCAGAGAACTTGCCCACTGAACACCGATGGTGCTTGATTGATCGACCGGCATATCCAGATGAATCGGAAACTCAACACCCTCAGCCTGCAGAGCTTCTTTGGCCTGAGCAAATTTAGCCTTAGCCTTGTCAGGATTGTAGTAAGCATCCTGAGCATCCGACAGGTCCACTCCCTGCCATTCTGTTCCGTAGTTGACCAGCTTTTCTGAGACGACCTGACCAAAGTCCTTGTCGCCGATTTGAACGAAGGTCGGAGGCACCAGAGAGTTTCTCAGGATCTTAGTTGCTCCGTCTTCGCCATTCCCTTGCGCTCCATAAGTAGTGCGGTTAAAGGCAAAGTTGACAGCCTGACGGAAATCTTTATTCATAACAGCCTTATTAACAGCAGACTTTTGAGCATCTGTCGTTTTGCTGGTATGATTATAGGATTGACGATTATAATTGAAATTATAGTAATAAGAAGTCGAATCCTGCGGGCTGTAGACAATATTGTCACCATACTGCTTCTTAACAGAAGCAAAGCCAGAGCTGTTTGGATAGAGGCGGGCAGTGCTGTAGACACCGTCGCTAAAGCTGCGAACCAGTGCTTCTTGGTCCGTACCATCATAATAAGTCAGCTTGATACTGTCCAGACTGACACTGTCCTTATCGTAGTAATTTTCGTTTTTGACGAATTCCATGACTGATTTGGAGGTCAGCGATTTGAGCAGGTATGGACCGTTATAGAGAATGCTGGAAGGCTTGACAGAACCAAAGTTGCTTCCTTCTGATTTCAGGAATTCTTCATTTGCCGGAAAGAGAATGGAGCTGGTTGTCTTGGAATTCCAGTAAGGCTCTGGGCGTGCCAGCGTATACTGAACAGTGTGGTCATCAAGAGCCTTGACCCCGACATTGTCAAAGTTTTTATCTTCCCCTTTGATGTAGGCGTCCAGACCTTTGACAGAATCCTGCACCAGATACAGGGCTTCAGAGCTTGCATCTGCCGCATATTTCAGTCCGGTCACAAAATCCTGTGCCTTGACATCCGCATATTCTTCACCATCGGATGTGTACCATTTGGCATCATCACGCAGTTTGTAAGTATAGGTCAGACCATCCTCAGAAACCGTCCATGACTTCGCAATGGAAGGAACCAAGTTGCCATACTGGTCATTTTCCAGCAACCCATCCACCAGATTGGTGATGACATCGCTGGTTGTCGCACGATTGGCTGTTAGATAGTTCAGGCTGTCAGGGTCTGAACTATAGACATAGGTATATTGATTTGTGCTAGTCGAAGACTGGCCGCAGGCTGCTAGCAGCAGTCCTGCACTCAGCGCAACTCCAGTGACTGTCAGCCATTTTGATGCTTTCATGGATAAACCTCCTTTGATGTTACATTTTATAACATGAACTATTATACCAAAAAAAGTATAAAAAGTAAATAGAAAACAGATAATCGTTTAGCAAAATATATGTGCTGAGGTTAATCTCTTGCTTCTGTACAGACAGTATGATATAATGGTACAAAGTAATAGTTAGTAATAAAAGGAGGTTAAATATTGCATCGCTTGCTGTTTTGAGTCACAACCGTCTGTTTGATGACGATTAAAACTTGAAACCCACTTTTTATCGCCTTTTAGTTTTCTTTTAATAGCGAAGACCCTGAAACAGCCTAATCTCAGGCCGTTTCACTCGCCCGGACTGTTGAAGCTAACAAAGTAATAAAGGATAAACTAAATGACGATAAATCAGAAAGGATACTTGCCATGTTTCACAAAGCTTACTCTGAACCGTCTAAACATAAGAAGCACTGGGGAGCAATCGCTCTCGCTTCTGCTGCCGCTCTGGCCGCTGTCTTGCTGGCCTCTGGCACTGTCCAGGCCGAAGATACTCCAAACCGATCCGGCAATCGCGAAATAGGCATTTACGACCCTGATGTCCCTGACATTGAGGACGATGATAGCATCTTTGATGAAGTTCAGCCGGCACCTCAGCCTCAGGAACCAAGTCAAAATGCCTATACCGGCCCCTATTATATCATGGATGAGTCGGGTCAGCGCATCCGAAACAAAATCGTTCTTTACGAAGGGCAGTACTATGGAACCAATAGATATGGAGTGGCTTACAAAGTTACAGATGACCCTGCAGAACAAATCCCCACTGATTTGAAGAACTCTTTCTATACCAGCCCGACAGGAAACGTCTATTATTTCGATGAAAAAGGACAGCGAGTGACCACTTTCTTTGCTGTCGACGGCAAGCAGTACTTCTTTGATGATTATGGCCGGCTTGTCAGAAATCGCTTTGTTCCTTTCTGGGAATTCTACTTCTACATCGGGGAGGACGGAACACCTTATCAGGACGGACTCTACAAGATTGGCAAAAATTATTACAAATTTGATAAAATGGGAATCCTTGCACAGAATACTGTTATCGACTACAAGGGCAAGCAATATTCTGTTAACCGGTTCGGTGTCGTCAACATAAAGGACGAGGAAGTGACGCCGTAATAAAAAACACCAGAAATGACGAGCAAAGTTCTTCATTTCTGGTGTTTTAGTTTGCCTGAAATCTTTCCATAGGAAAGACCAGTTTTCATAGCAGCGGCTGCTTATTCTTCTTTTGATTTTCCTGCACTAATGCTTAGACCCAATCAGCTACAAGCAGACCAAGTCCTAGAATGCTATAGAGCACCTTCTCGCTGCTTCCTGTTTGAGGAAGGGACTGCAGCCGCTAGAGGCTGCGGGTTTCCCAAAATCAGTGTCTGCGTCTGCCAAGGGTGAGACGATCAAGGAGGCAAGCACCAAGGATTAGAATCCCTCCGAGCGGCCAGAGCGCTTTTGTGCTGTCGCCTGTACGTGGCAGCTGGTTACCAGAAAGCAGCTGCGGAATCGTTTTTTCTTCTGAGACAGAAAGCCGAGAAGAGGCAAGCGGTGCTGGTGGCTGCTGTCCCCCTTGAGGATAGCCAGCAGTTTCCTGTCTAGCAGCTGTTACCTGCATCTTTACAGAATTATAGTAGCCGCTGCCCATCGAAAATACTCTTTCTTGGCTGTCAATGACTCTGACTGTTGAGATAGGGCTGAACTGCCCTGCTGCCAATGCTTTCAGTTCAATCATTATCGGCTGGCTGTCACCGGCAGTTCTGCGGATGATAACGGTATCCCCGTCAACTGTATAGCTATCACTCGGAAGCGGGCTGAAATGCTGGGCATCCACCGTCAATACCAGTTGGTAAGTTTGTTTGTCCAAACCATTCAGATTCCCTGCCGTCAGCCTTGCTGTAAAAGAATCACCGGCTTTAACGGTATTGGGTACATGCAGCTTGATATTTTTTACTGGGTCGCTATAGAGCAGACCGTGACCAATAGGATAGGCAATCTCTGTCCCAGACATCAGACCGTCCTTGATAGCCGGCACATCCACAGGCAGCTTCCCGATATGCTCCTGGCCGTTGAAAATAACTTCAACACCAGCAGGAATATTAGGACCGAAGGCATTGTCCGGTCTCAGCCCTTCTGTTGGGTCCATTCCTTTATTGCCATAAACAGCTACAATAGCCTTGGCCTTAGGATAATTGGCTGCATCATAGGGTTTGGAAATGCTCATAATAACAGCATTCTTTGCTGCGGCGTTGGCATAGTCCACTACTTCCGTTGGCACCTTGGTCAGCCAAACATCGCTGGCTAATTGAGCCTGGCGGCCAATCTCTGAAACCACAATGATATGACTGGCCTGATCAATTTTCCCTTTCAGCTCATCAAGGCTTGTACTGCTGCTGTAGCGGGCTGTTTCGAAACTCACGCCTTCTGGAATCACGCCGTCAGCTTTTAGGCGCTTCACTCCCAGCTCTAAGCCCGGCAACTCATTATCATAGGCCCCCAGCAGCAAGATTCGGTCACCGGATTTGACCTTAAAAGGCAGAACGGTCTCATCATTTTTGACCACCGTCACAGCTCTGGCTGCGATTTTTCTCTCTCCTTCCCGATTCCAATCGGAACCAACACTGGATAAGGCCTTGGCCTCTGTCCTGTCAGCGAGATTGAAATCCAGTACACCGCGCTTCTCCTTCAGGCTCAGGATACGGGCGGTCGATTCATCCAGCCTGCTTTCTGGAAGCTCCCCTTTTTGAACCGCCTTTTCAATCTCATCAATGATGTTATCAATCTTGGCCAAGTCAGATCGGCTGCGCAAGACAGTCGGCATCAGCACAATATCTACCCCGGCCTTCATGGCCATGACAGCAGCTTCTGACTCACCGAAATTCTGGGCAATGGCATCCATTCCCATAGCATCCGAGACAACCACCCCTTTGTAGCCAAACTTCTTTCTCACGATGCCGGTAATGATATCATCAGATAAGGTCGCCGGTATATAAATGGTTTCTCCGCTTTGTTTGGAAATAACTGCATCTTTTTCAATCTGCGGGTATTGGATATGGGCCGTCATGAGCATATCAGCACCCTTGTCAATAGCCGCCTTAAAGGGCAGCAGTTCTAACTTTTCCAATTCGGCGTAGGATTTGTCAACCAAAGGCAGACCTGTGTGGGAATCTACCGCTGTATCGCCGTGGCCGGGAAAGTGCTTGGCTGCAACTGCTACATTGTAATCCTGGATTCCTTTCATCATAGCCGCTCCCAGACGGGCTACCACCTGCGGATCAGAAGAAAAAGAGCGAAGGCCGATAATGGGATTCTGAGGGTTGTTATTGGTATCAAAAACCGGCGCAAAATCCACATTCAGACCCAGAGCTGATAGCTCACGGCCGATGATTTGTCCTGCTTCTTTAGCCAGTTCTGGATCGCGTGTAGCTCCGACTGCCATATTGCCCGGAAGAGCCGTTCCGCTGCCCAGCCGATAGACAATGCCGCCTTCCTGATCGATAGCCAGCAGCAGAGGCAGGCTGCCGTTCTGTGCTTTATTGCTGATTGCTGCCTCCTGCAAGGCCTGAGTCAGAGTCAAAGTCTGTGCGGTTCCCTTAACATTTTCAGCAAAAAGAATAACACCGCCGAAGTCGTATTTGTCAATGGCTTCTGCCACTTCCTTATTCAGCTCCGTCATATCAGTCTGGCCCGCTTCCCCGCTTTGCTGCCACTTGCGGAAATCCGGCATCAGCATTTGAGTAATTTTCTGCCTAATCGTCATCTCAGAAAGAAGAGATCGGACTTTTTCCGAAATTTTCTGGCTTTGTTCAGGTTCTTGAAGTTTATCATCCAAACTTTGCTGATTAGCGGCTTCACTGCTTTTCGATCCGGTATCCCTATCAGAAAGGGTCAGAGCAGACTGAGCTTGCGAAACAGCCTCGGCCGCTGCGGCAGACTGAGCGGCAGGCTGACTCAGTGAAACAGCTGGCGCACTTCCAGCATCAGTCTGAACCGCTGTTTCAGAAGCAGCTGGCTCAGCAGAGGCCTTGCTCCATTCTGCAGAAACAAGAGCAGCATCTGGCTGAGATTCTCCTTGCGGCACAGCTGCAGCAGATTCGGCTGCTGCGATTTCTGCACTGGCAAAAGCTACAGTCGATAAAAGAGCCGCAGATAGCAATAATCTGTATTTTTTCATAAGAAAAACTCCTTTTGCTTGTATTTTATATCTATAATAATATCATAAAAGACAGACTCTGTAAACGATTACATTCCTTGCTCTTTCTTGACCATATATGGTCGTTTAGTTTACCTTTAGCGGAGAATGGTCTATCGGACCACTTCAATCTATCCTATTTGAAAATGAATGAGTGATAGGCTGCGTTGGCTTGGTTTGAAGACTCTAAGGATTTTTTCAGTCATTGCTTAGCCATGCCTTTTCCTCAAAAAAAATTCCCACGCTCAACATCCGAGCATGGGAATATTCTCTGCATTATTTCGCGATTGGGTAAACAGAAACTTGTTTCTTATCGCGTCCTTTGCGCTCAAAGCGTACTACGCCTTCAACCTTTGCAAACAAGGTATCATCACCGCCGCGTCCGACATTAACACCTGGGTGGATGTGGGTACCGCGTTGACGGTAAAGGATAGAGCCGCCGGTAACAGTTTGGCCGTCAGCTGCTTTAGCACCAAGACGTTTCGCTTGTGAGTCACGTCCGTTAGAAGTGGAACCTCCACCTTTTTTGTGGGCGAACAGCTGCAAGTTAGCAAGATTCATTTTCAACATAATGTTTTTCCTCCGTGTTAGTTTTCTGTGATAACTCTTGTTTGGACGAACTCAGACGAGTCCTCCGATAAGTTTGCCATTCCCAAGAAAAATGATTCAAAGAAAAGCTGAGTCATTTCTCTTTGGTGCGGCGGTAAGTCCTGAGGGATTTCAACCTTCAGATAACCGCCTTCTATTTCGTTTAATTCTAAGTCTGGTTCATAGCCTGCGAATTTCTCAACTGAATTGACAAAGTTAATGGCCAGCGTCGAAACGGACGCACAAACAACATCAAAACCGTATTCGCCACTCGCGGCGTGACCAGTGATTTCTGCACGCCTCAGTTCGCCGTCCTCGGCTCTTTCAAAGACTGCCTGTATCATTTGCTCTCCTTAAAATTAAGCGTTGATAGCGTTGATGACAACTTTTGTATAAGGTTGACGGTGACCTTGTTTGCGGTGGCTGCCTTTTTTAGGTTTGTACTTGAAAGTTACGACTTTCTTTTGCTTACCTTGCTTTTCAACAGTTCCGACAACAGTCGCTCCGGCAACAAGCGGAGTTCCGACAACAGTGTTTTCACCACCAACAAGAACAACTTCGTCAAAAGTAACATCCTGACCAGCTTCAGCGTTCAATTTTTCAACGTAGATAGCCTGACCAACTTCAACTTTAACTTGTTTTCCGCCAGTTTTAATGATTGCGTATGTGCTCATTATGCACCTCCTATGGATTTTTGCGGGTTTCCCCAGAATTTGTGAAGACTCGCCTAGCATCGTGGGACGAACCACTTAGGGCTCAAATCTGAGCGGACGATGTTCGAGCGGTTGCACAGGAATGTGCATAGTCAACTCTATAAGTATAGCACTTCTGCTGCTTTTTGGCAAGGATTTTCAACCGATGAAAACGGATTTTCAGACTTCTCTTGGAGATTTTAGCGAATAAAAACAATTTTTCCTTCTTTATTAACTTCTCCATTCAATATCATCGATTTTTTATTTTCTTCTCTTAAATTTCGAACAAGAGCTTTGTTAGAGTTTGAAATGTTAACGATTCGTTTTTCGCTGTTTACATATACTGTCATGGTAACTCTTGAGAAGTTAGACTTTCTGCCACTATCGGCTTCAATATTTGTTACTAAAATAGTTTCCCCGCTGGTTTCTTGATTTGTAAAATAATGATAGCGCCAAACACCATTTGCAATACGATACCCTTCGTAATAAGGAAATGCAACGAATATCATAGGCAGCCCAATAATCAACGTCAAACAGCCCTTTATGCGCCCCTGCAAAAAGAGACGATCCCAAAATCTTAGAAAGGCATATTTTCAAGCCCCTGTCTCCTTTCTATCTTTAAAGAATCCTAAAAAGAATAATGAATAAATTCCGACGGCAATAAGAAAATGAATAAATAGTCCTAGTAAATAAGTCCATGACGGTGCTCCGCCTATCAAAACATTATCTTGACCGTCTCTCCATGAGAAAGCCTCAATCAATCCTCTCCAAAAATAATCCCAATCACTCATCATATTTCCTTCTAGTATTCCTTTTACGTAAGATTCCTTGCTGTTCTTATCTTTTTTTACAGCCAATTAAATCTCAACATTCTTCGATTTTGTCTTCAGCATCTTTATCTGCCAACTACTGGGTTGAAAAAATGGTTCAACTATTTTCAAAAATATCGTCTGATCTGTTCCTTATAGTTCTGATAGGATTTTCCAAATTTTATCATGCACCATCTCTCTTCAGCAAGAATAATCCAATGAGCTGACAGCTGAAAAATCATGAGTAACACAAAGAAAATGATTGACTGAGTCAGCAGAGCTATGCCAAGAAAACAGATAAAATAAGCCAGATACATGGGATTACGAGAAAAACGATAAAGTCCGCTTGCATTCATTCCATTCGCATCCGGTCTGGCAAAATCCCGCAGGCAGACAGCACACAAAGCCAAACCAAGCAGGTAAGCAGTCAGTCCAACGTAAAAGAAGACAGAAAAATCAAACCTAATCCTTAGCAAAAAGGAGACAAGAAACAAAGCCAGATTGCTCAGTTGGTAAATCGCATAAGCAATTTTTTCTTTCCCTTCCATTGGTGCAAAATAAGCCGCCCGCGACAGGGCCTCTTTGCTGAAATGAGCCAAGAAAGGAAAACGAATCAGCAGAAAGGGGATGAACAGTAAAATAGCAGGCATGGCCGTCCTCTTCTTTCTCTTCTACAACAGCCCTTCAATCAGCTCATCAACTTCATCGGTCTCCGCCTGTGGTGTGATTTCAGTTATCATAATGCCTGCGACAGCGCGGTCCACCAACCCTTTGACATCAAGGCGGGCTTCGTACTGCTCAGCATTTTTGATTTTAGGATTGGTCTTGGGACGGTCGGGCGCAAAGATAGTGCAGCAGTCTTCGAATGGCTGGATAGAGATTTGGAAAGTGTCAATTTTCTCCGCAATCTCAATAATCTCCAGCTTGTCCATGGTCACGACTGGGCGGATGACCGGTGTATTGGTCACGGCGTTAATCGCCTGCATGCTCTCAATGGTCTGGCTGGCCACCTGTCCCAGGCTTTCACCGTTGATAATGACCTGACCGCCCCGCTCCTCGCGAATCCGATCCGTAATGCGCATCATAAAGCGGCGGGTCAGGGTCATCAGATAAGCCTCCGGCGCCTTGGCCTTAATCTCCTCCTGAATCTCGGTAAAGGGCACCTCGATAAACTGGATATTGCCGCCAAACTTGGTCAGCTTACGGGTCAGATCCTGCGCTTTTTTCAGAGCGCCCGGACTGGTGTAGGGCGGGCTAGCGAAGTGTACGGCTTCAATATCCACACCGCGCTTGAGGGCCAAATAGCCGGCCACCGGTGAGTCAATCCCGCCCGACAGCATAAGCATGCCTTTCCCTGATGTGCCAACAGGGAGACCGCCTGCTCCGCGAATGGTCTCATAGGAGATATAAGCTGCCTCCTCGCGGATCTCCACCCGCAGCTCAATATCGGGGGCTTTCATCTTGACCAGAGCATGGGGAATGGCTCTGAAAACAGCGTCACCCAAGGCCTGGTTAAGCTCACGGCTGTCCAGCTCAAAGCTGTGGTCACTCCGCTTGCTGGAGATCTTGAAGGTCATGCCCTCCTGATAGACGTCCTTCATGATGGTCTGAACAGCTTCGATCAAGGCTGGTACAGACTTTTCAATCTTATAGGACGGTGAGAAATTCTGAATCCCAAAAATCTGCCGGAGCGACTCCGCCACAGGCTGATAGTCCGTGCCATGCAGGTAAACATGGGTCCGGTCCCGATCTGCTGTGACCTTGACTGCAGGATAGACTGACAGGATAGCCTGAATCGTGCGTTTGAGTTTGTTAATAAAGCGCATGCGGTTCTTGCCCTTGGTAGAGAGCTCGCCGTAGCGTACCATAATTTCTGAATACTGCATTCTTTACCTTACTTTTCTGGTTTTTTCGTAAATGATTTTAAAGGTTGTCAAAAACTGCTCCATCTGACCCATATCATTGTCCGCATCCAAGCTGACCCGGACAGCTGTTTGAGCCAGAGACTTTTCGATACCCATAGCTATTAGAGTGCCTGCTGGCTTGCCCGCCTTGGAGGAGCAGGCACTGGTGGTCGAGATATAGATCTCGTAGTCCTCAAAGGCATGGACGACCACCTCACCCCGCACTCCCCTGATACCAAAGGTCAGGATATGGGGCGCAAAATTCTCTCGGCCGGAAAAGACCGTTACATCAGGATAGGCGGCCAACTCTTCCAGAATGACTGCCTTCATCTTGGCCGTCCGGCTGGCAGAGGCCGCCTGATTTTCCATGGATAATCGCAGCGCTTTAGCCGTCGCTGCAATCCCAGCCAGATTTTCTGTCGTAGAGCGCTTGTCCGACTCCTGACCGCCGCCGGTCAGAAGCGGAGTGATTTTCTTGCCGGCCTTGATGTAGACAAAACCTACTCCCCGCAGACCGTGAAATTTGTGGCTGGAAAAGGTCGCAAAGTCCACCCGCTCCGTCAGATAGTCTGCTCTAGGAATCTTGGCCGCTGCCTGCACCGCATCCACATGAAAAGAAATGGCCGGTTTATCAGCCAAGAGCTCTGAAATAGCCTGAATAGGCTGAATAGAGCCGATTTCATTATTGACAGCCATGATAGAGACCAGGGTCGTATCCGGCCGAATGAGAGCCGCCAGCCTGTCCACATCTACAAAACCGCTCTGGTCAACCGGAGCAAAATCCACCTCAAAACCCTGCCCTTTCAGCCAGAGGGCTGATTCCTTGACAGCCGGATGCTCGATGCTAGATACGATGATATGGCGGCCAAAAGGGGCTTTTTCAAAAGCCACGCCTTTAATGACCCAATTATCTCCTTCGGTCCCTCCGGACGTAAAAAAAATCTCCTGAGCAGATTTGCCTAAGAGCTCTGCGATTTGCCGGCGGGAAGCCTCTAAGATCCGTGCCGCCTGACTGCCCAGACTGTGGAGGCTGGAAGGATTGCCCCAAATCTTTGAAGCGACTTCGGTATAGGCGGTCAAAGCTTCTGGATAGGGTCTGGTCGTTGCTGAATTGTCTAAATAAATCATGATGGTTCCTCTATTTTCAATACTCCTATTGTAACACGAAAAGGGCCCCAAAACAACAAAAGAAAACGGCCTCAAGTCGTATCCCAGACAGGAAGCCGCTAACTTAACGCTCAGTAATCATAATATTCATGCAGGAGCGCAAAAAGCTCCTGCTGCTGCCTCAGCAGCGTCTGGCCAATGGTAGTGGACTTGATCAAGGTTCGCTGCTCCACGTGTTCAATCACCTTTTTCAGAGATGTATGCGCAAAGGGACTTTCTACCGCTTTTGCCACATCCTGAAAAGGCTGATGGGTCACCAGCTGAAAGCCGTAAGAGTTATTGAGCAGGGAATAGCCGGCTGTCCCAGTCTTTTTCTGATAGGCTTCACAGAGGCCGCCGTCAATGACAAAAAGCAGTCCCTGACCGCGAATGGGAGACTCCCCTTTGGTCGTCTTGACTGGTGTGTGTCCATTGACAATCCGTGATTCCTCAGAAAAAAGGCCAAATTCCTCTAAGATCAAACGGCAGATTTTCTCAGACTTTCGATAGGAAAAGTAAGGATTCTCCTCTTCTTTGTGAGTTGCTCTGTCATCGATAAAATAGCGCTCCAGTGTCGTCATCTTTTCCTTGCCAAAGAGAGGAGACAGCTTGCCATTCCAGCAGTACCAGATGAGATCTGTCGAAAAATCATCACCGACAGATGGATCCTTGGCCGCCTGACGGATATGATACTCAAAGAAATCCAGCAGTTCCCTGCCGGCATACTGGGCCTGATGGATCTGCAGAGGCTGAAAATCTCCTGAGGCTTCTAAGGGGATGCAGCCGTGAAAAAGCAGATGGTTATTGTAAATCTTATACATAGACCCCTTGTTCATGAGAAAGGCGATGTGCTCGGCCAGCTTGATGGAATGCTGAAAAGACTCCAGCAGGCTGTCCACGGCTTCTGCTTCAGCCGAGCTGAGTTTCTTTGGATTGTCCGGACAGACCGTCTGAAAGCAGCCGTTAACCAGCGCATGCTTTTTGCCGTCAATCTGGACACTTTCTTCCCAAAAGTCAATCTTGTCCAGCGTGATATGGTCCTGCATCTGAAATTCCGGCCGCCGCTCAATCAGCTGACTTTCCAGCTTAAACTGCAGGATTGCCAGAGCTTGGTGGACCTTTTCCAGCTGCAGGATCTGCTCCTCAGAAAATTCCCCGCTTCTGCTGCCCAAAATAGGCTTAAACTTGGGATTGGCTGTATAAGTCTTGTCCGCAAAGCTGGTCAGCGGCCGCAGATTCAGGCCGTAAGCTCTCTCAATATCCCACAGATAGCCATAACGGGCCGCAATCCGCAGCAGGATGAGCAGGCATTCCCTGGAGCCAAAGAAAGCCCCCATCCAGATGATATCGTGGTTGCCCCACTGCACATCAACGGAGTGAAAGGCCAGCAGCTCGTCCATGACCCGATCGCTGGCAGCCCCTCTGTCAAAAATATCACCGACCACATGCAGGTGGTCAATAATCAGCTGGCGGACCGTCCGCGACAGACCGATGATGAAGGGCCGGGCCTCCCGCAGGTCGATCAAATAGCCCAGAATCGTCTCGAAATAGGCCTTCTTATCCGACAGCTGGGTGTCGCTGTAGAGCAGCTCCTCGATGATATAGACATACTGAGACGGTAGGGCCTTTCTGACCTTGGAGCGGGTGTATTTGGCAGCGACAAAGGCCAGAAGGGTCAGCAGCTGGGGAATGACCTCCTGATACCAAGCCTTGCTCTTGGACTCCTCGCCCAGCACCGCTTCAGGGTAGGAAACAAGAGCAGACAGCCGATTTTTGTCTGCTTCTGGCCATTCCGTCCCGAAACAGTCATTGATTTTTTCATTGAGATTGCCTGCGCAGCTCCTTAGGATATAGTCAAAGGCTGCGAACTCTCCATGAATGTCGCTGATATAGAGCTCGGTTCCCTTGGGCAGATTTAAGATTGCCTCCAGATTAATCAGCTCCGTAATGACCTTTTGCCGCGAATCAAATTCCTTCAATAACATACGCTTGTGCAAATCCATTCTACTACCTCACCGTATTTACTGGCAAAGACCATTCAGAATTGGTCTACAGCAGAGTCTTCAGATGCTCTTCGATCAAATAAGCTGTTTCTTCGATTGATTTATCCGTAATATTGATGACATGGGCCTGGTATTTTTTAAAGACCTCTCGGGAATAGTCCAGTTCTTCGTAGATTTTCTCCAGATCCGTATAGCTGCTTGACTGAGTGAGACCGAGGGAATTGAGCCGATTGCTGCGAATCTTGGCCAATTTCTCCGGCTCGCACAAAAGGCCGATCAGCCGCTTTTTCTCCACTTTCTCCAAAACCTGCGGCAGGGGAACCTGCGGAATCAGGGGCAGATTGGATACCTTGTAGCCCTTATTAGCCAGATAGATGCTGAGCGGTGTCTTGGAGGTGCGCGATACTCCCAAGAGTACCAGATCCGAGTCCAAAAAGCCCTGAGGAGCCTTGCCGTCATCGTATTTGACGGCAAACTCAATAGCTGAAATTTTATTGAAATACTCAGTATCCAAACGGTGCAGGGTCCCCGGTACTTCAATGGGACTGGTGCCGGTCTTTTGCCTGATGATTTCAAAAAAAGGATGCATCAAATCCAGATAGGACAGGCCGTGCGCCTGACTGAACTCTCTGGCTGCTGCTGCCAGCCGTCCGTCTACCAGCGTGCTGATGACCAAGGCATCATCCTTGATGGCATCGCGCAGAATATCCAGCAGCTCTTCTTCCTGATTGATAAAAGGGAAGCGATAGCTGTTGTTAAATAGGATATCGGGATACTGGGCCGTTACGGCAGACAGAAGCTTCTGGGAAGTGCCGCCCAAAGAATCGGAAATACTGTAGACAATAATCTCTTTTTTCATAACTGTTCCTCTTATCTATTTACTTCAGCCTTTCTGGCCTGCTGGATAATATAATCTAATAAAGCAGATTTGGTAACGGTTCCCAAGATGCTGCGCTCCTCTTCCTCATCTACTATAGGAAGCGAGTCAATGGCAAAATCCTGCAGGAGAGCTGCCGCCTCCAGAATATTCATATCCTTGTGGCAGGTTTTGATATGGGGCATCCGCGTCATGCAGACGGCGACCGGTGTGCTGTCAATGTTGGTATTGAGCGAAGCCCGCAGCAGATCCTTGCGCGATAAGATGCCCAGCAGGAGCTGCTCTTCATCAATGACATAGAGCACATCCGCATCATACATAAACAAGGTAATAATGGCGTCCTGAATAAAGGAATCGTGGGAAACCAAGACCGGTGAGGTCATGATGTCGGCAACATTTGCCCGAAAAGTATCAAAAAAGAAGAGAGTTTCCAAATCCGAGCCCGAATAGGTATAGCCAACCTTAGGGGTGGCCTTTAAAATTCCTACCAGAGTCAGAAAGGACAGGTCCGACCGCAGAGTCGCCCTGGATACATCCAGCAGTTCAGAAATCTTTTCACCGCTCAGCGGCTGGTGCTCCTTGACGATTTCGACCACTTTCTTCTGTCGTTTGCTTAGTTTCAAATAAGGAATCCTCCTTTTTCTCATAAAGTCTGCAAGCTGTCCCCTCCTTCTATCTTCCTGAACGTTTCAGCGAAAAGAGGAAATAAGAGCTCATTTATCCGTCTTCAACCCTTAAATAATCATCATTTTGTAACACATTATAACAAAAAAAGAAAAAAAGTCAATAAAACAGGATGATTTTTTCTGTTGACAAACATATGTGATGTATATTACAATGTAATTGTCTTTTAATATGACACATATTTAATAAAATTGGAGGCAAGTATGACGAAATGGATTTATTCCTTTGAAGAAGGACACGCAGATGACAAAGCAATGCTTGGCGGAAAAGGAGCCAATCTGGCAGAAATGACCAATCTGGGCCTGCCTGTTCCTCCGGGATTTACCATTACAACGCAGAGCTGTATGCAGTATTTAGCAGCCCCTTCATTTTTTGAATCAGATTTAAAAGAAGAAGTTTTGAAAGCGGTTGCTGATTTGGAAAAGAAAAGCGGCAAATTCTTTTCCGGCAATGAGTCCTCGCTGCTCTTGGTCTCTGTCCGCAGCGGTGCTAAATTTTCCATGCCCGGCATGATGGACACCATTCTCAATCTGGGTCTCAATGACCTGCGCGTGCAGACACTGGCCGAGCAGACCAGCCCTGACTTTGCCTACAACTGCTACCGCCGCCTGCTGCAGATGTTCGCCGATGTGGTTTACGGCATTCCTAAGGAGCAGTTTGATGAGCTTTTAGCTTTCTTTGAAAAAAATTCCAAAAAAAAGGTTCAGGAGTTTAGCTTGGAAGAGCATCAGGCGCTGATTGACCAGTACAAGCAGCTTTACCGCGAGCATTACCAAAGCTTCCCGCAGAGCTCCAAAGAACAGCTCTATGCTGCGATTAAGGCGGTATTTAAGTCTTGGAACAATCCGCGGGCCGAGGTCTACCGCAATCTCAATGACATTCCGCATGATCTGGGAACAGCTGTCAATGTGCAGGCTATGGTCTTTGGCAACAGCGACCAAGAAAGCGGCACAGGTGTCGTCTTTACCAGAAATCCTGCTACCGGCGAGAACCGGCTCTTTGGTGAATTTCTGCTCAATGCTCAAGGAGAGGATGTCGTGGCCGGCATCCGGACGCCTGAACCTATCGCTGCCCTGCAGAAGAGCCTGCCCGATGCCTATGAAGACTTCCTCAAGTATGCTGCTATTCTGGAAAAGCACTACAAGGATATGCAGGACATCGAATTTACCATTGAAAAAGGCAAGCTCTATATTCTGCAGACCAGAAATGGCAAACGTACAGCCAAGGCCAGCCTGAAAATCGCTCTGGATCTGGTCGAGGAAGAGCTAATCAGTCAGCAAGAAGCGCTCCTGCGGGTCGCTCCTGCTACTATCAACCAGCTCATTCATCCGGTCTTTGAGGAAGAAGCGCTCGGTCAGGCCGCCCTTTTGGCTCAAGGTCTGCCAGCCAGCCCCGGAGCGGCCACCGGTGAGATTGTCTTTACAGCTGAACGAGCGAAAGAATGCCATTCCTTGGGCAAAAAGGTGATTTTGGTCCGTCAGGAAACCTCGCCTGAAGATATCGAGGGCATGGTCGTCAGTCAGGCGATTGTGACCAGCCACGGCGGTATGACATCCCATGCAGCTGTAGTCGCCAGAGGTATGGGAACCTGCTGCGTGGCCGGCTGCGGCGAGCTGACCATTCAGGAAGAAAATAAAACGCTGGTCTGCGGCAATGTTGTCCTGACCGAAGGAGCTCTTATCTCGGTGGATGGCAGTTCCGGCCGCATTTATCTGGGCGAAATCCCTACAGTGCTGGTGGAAAACAATCAGGAACTGCAGCTCCTGCTCTCCTGGGCCGATGAAGTGGCTGCACTCAAAGTCCGTGCCAATGCTGAGACCATTCAGGATTTGAAAACGGCAGTCCGATTCGGTGCGAAAGGGATTGGACTGGCTCGGACAGAGCACATGTTTTTCGGTCAGGAGCGCATCCTTGAAATGCGCCGCCTCATTCTGGCTGACAATGAATTGGAAACCAGAGCAGCTCTGAAAAAACTGCTGGCCTTTCAGGAAGATGATTTCTATCAGATGTTTCAAACCATCGGCGACAAGCCTATGATTGTCCGCCTTCTCGATCCACCTATGCACGAATTTCTTCCAAAAGATCCGCTGGAAATCGAGCAGCTGGCTGCCAAACTGCGCAAGCCTCCGGAAACATTAGCCCGGAAAATCGAGCAGCTGCAGGAAACCAATCCTATGCTGGGCCATCGCGGCTGCCGTTTGGGCATCACCCAGCCGGACATTTACAAGATGCAGGCGGAAGCTATTTTCAAGAGTGCCATCAGGCTGTCTCAGGAAGGGCTGACTGTCAAGCCCGAGATTATGATTCCCCTCATTGCCGAAAAAAGGGAGCTAGAGGCGGTCAAGCACTTCCTCGTGCAGCATATAGACAAGCTCTTCCGACAGGCGCGGATTCAGCCGCTGCCTTATGAGATTGGCACCATGATTGAGCTGCCGCGGGCCTGTCTGATTGCTGACCAGCTGGCTCAGGAGGCGGATTTCTTTAGCTTTGGCACCAATGATCTGACCCAGATGACCTACGGCTTTTCCAGAGATGACATCGGAAAATTCATCGGAGCCTACAAAGACAGGGACATTCTGACCTTTGACCCATTCCAAAGTCTGGATCAAACCGGAGTTGGACAGCTGATGAAAATCGCTGTCAGCAAGGCACGGCAGCTGAAACCGCAGCTTCCTATCGGTGTCTGCGGTGAAGTAGGCGGCGACCCTGCTTCTATACCTTTCTTCCAAGAAATCGGCGTGACCTATGTCTCCTGCTCTCCTTACCGAGTGCCGGCAGCCAGACTGGCGGCGGCTCAGGCCAACATTCAGCAAGAAAGGCAGTAACCTAGACCCGCACACTAGATAGAAGTGGCTTTGAGGCAGCAAAGAGGATTATGGTGATTTCGTTTCCTCCTCGACTGGGCAGTCTGGTTTTTAGCCGGACTGCTTCTTTTTCTTGTGTGCGTTTTCATCAAAAAAATTCATTTTTTTCAGGACTTTTTAACATAAAAAACGTATAATGAGATGAAGAAACAAAACTTTGAAAAGGAGTTTATTTTTTAACATGGAAAATTATTCCCGCAGAGATAAGCAACATACCAAATCCAAGTCTCCCAGAAAACCAACCAAACAGCACATCAAAACCGGCTTTTCAGCCCTGCAGAAAACCATTGCCACTATTGCCAGTCTGCTGTCCATCATCATCGCTAGCATTACTATTATGAACCTGCTGGGCAATAACAGCGAAAAGTCTAAAACAGACACCAGCAGCTCAGCCTCAACAACAACCATCATCAAGGAAATAGAAAAAGAATCATCCGCTGCAGATACTGCAGCTACCACAGACACTGCTGCTTCCAGCGAGACCGCAACAGCTGATACCAGCGCATCCAGCTCTGCAGCTGCAGATACTGCAACGGCCGACGAGACCACTGCTTCCAGCCAGGCAACGGATACTGCCGGCGAGACCCAGACTGAGTCATCAAATTAAAAAATCTCGCTTCACATGTTGAAGCGGGATCTTTTTTCTTCTTCCTTTGATAAGGCTGCTCTGCGAAAAGCAAAAGCAACCTTCGTTAGCGCCAACAGCTCAAGCCTGCAAACCCGAAAGCGGGTCAAGACGGCCGCCGGCAGAGCAGACGGTTCATATTTTATACAGAGGGTGGGACAACAGTACCCAACTTCGTGACTTTCTAACGTTTGATTGCAAGATGCGGTGATTGGGAGTGAAACAGCCCAGGGTTAGGCTGTTTCAGGTCAGCAACTAGAAAAGAAGACTTGCTGACAAAATCGAAGACTCCGCCTTACCGATTTTTATACGGTGTCTTCCAAAAGATCCATCCCTCTGTGGGTGAGGACGCAGCCATCATGGGAGTCTGTCTCACTCTCTGTTTTTATTTGCGGTACATCTTGACCTGCAGGTAGAGGTCATTGTAAATCCCCAGCCATTTGGGACCGAGCTGCTCATAGACTTCCAAGTGCTTCATGGTTTCTGCGCTTGGATAAAATGCCTCGTCTTCCTGGATTTCCTTTGGCAGCATGGCCTTAGCAGGCAGATTTGGGGTAGAGTAGCCTACATAAAGGGCATTTTTATAAGCATTTTCCGGCCGCAGCATGAAGTTAATAAACTGATAAGCTGCTTTTTTGTTCTTGACCGTTTTAGGGATGACAATGTTGTCAAACCAAAGATTGCTTGCTTCGGTCGGCACCACATAGCGCAGGTCCTCATTGGCTTCCAGCATTTGGCGGGCTTCTCCGGAGAAAGTCACACCGATAGCTGCGTTGTTCTGCACCATATAGCCTTTCATTTCATCAGCAACGATGGCCTTGATATTGGGCGTCAGCTGATAGAGCTTATCCACTGCTGCCTGCAGCTGGGCTGCATCTTTGGAATTGAGACTGTTGCCGTCCGAGTTCAGGCCGATGCCCATGACCTCCCGTGCTCCGTCAATCATCATAATGGAGTTTTTGTACTCCGGCCGCCAGAGGTCATTCCAGTGCTCTGGCACACTGTCCAGCATTTTTTCATTGTAGACAATGCCCAGCGTTCCCCAGAAATAAGGGATGGAATACTGGTTGCCGGGATCAAAAGGCTGATCCAGAAAGTCAGATCCGATATTTTCCAGCCCTTCAATCTGACTGTGGTCCAGCTTCTCGACCAGATTCTCCTGCATCATCTTGGCGATCATGTATTCGCTGGGAATGGCAATATCATAGGTCGTTCCGCCCTGCTTGATTTTGGTATACATGGCTTCATTGGAGTCAAAGGTATCATACTGGACCTGCACGCCCGTTTCCTCACTGAACTTGGTCAGCAGATCCGGATCAATGTAATCGCCCCAGTTGTAAATTACCAGCTTGTCACCGCCCTTGCTTTGGGTTTGGCGCTCAAGCTGAGAACTGGCTCCCCACAAAAGCAGGATAATCGCTGCAATCCCGGCTAAAAATGAATAAAGCTTTTTCATAGCACTTCCTCCTTCTCGCGCGTGATAAAGTAATAGCCGATAACGAGGAGAACGCTGAAAATGAAGACCAGAGCAGACAGGGCGTTGATTTCAAGAGAAATTCCCTGACGGGCCCGAGAGTAAATCTCCACCGACAGGGTCGAGAAGCCGTTTCCAGTCACAAAGAAGGTCACGGCAAAATCATCCAGCGAATAGGTGAAGGCCATAAAGTAGCCGGCAATAATGGCCGGAGTCAGATAAGGCAGCATAATTTCCCTCAGCATCTGCGGCTGGCTGGCTCCCAAATCATAGGCCGCCTTGATCATGTCATCGTTCATTTCCTGCAGACGAGGCAAAATCATCAATACCACGATAGGGATCGAAAAGGCTACATGGCTGGCCAAGACTGAAATGAAGCCCAGCTGGAACTTCACCGTGGTAAAGAGAATCAGAAAGCTGGCCCCAATCATGACATCCGGCGCAACCATAAGGATATTATTGATGGACAGGAAAGCCGCCTGATGCCTCTTGCGGGCTTGGTAAATATAAATCGCCCCAAAAGTGCCGATCAGCGTTGCAAGCAGTGAAGACAAAAAGGCCAGAAGGAAAGTCTGCACCAAAATGAGAATCAGCCGGGTATCAGCAAACAGGCTCTGAAAATGGCTGAAAGAGAAGCCGGTAAATCGGTTCATATCCTCTCCTGCATTGAAAGCATAGGCAATCAGATAAAAAATCGGAAGATAGAGAATCAGAAAGACTGCAGCCAGATAAAGATTGGCAAATTTTTTCATCGTTCTCTCCTTTCCTTGGTAGCCCACATGGTAAAGAGCATGGCAACAATCAGCACCACGCCGATAGTGGAGCCCATCCCCCAGTTCTGAGTGGTCAGAAAATGCTGCTCAATAGCCGTCCCCAGCGTAATGACGCGGTTGCCGCCAATCAGACGGGTCAGCATAAAGAGGCTGAGACTGGGAATAAAGACCGACTGGACACCGCTTCTGACACCATTCATCGACAGCGGAAAAATCACACTGCGGAAAGTCTGCCAGCGGTTGGCCCCCAAATCATAGCTGGCATTGATCAGATTGGGATCCATATCGTCCAAAACATTGAAAATAGGCAGAATCATAAAGGGCAGCTCGATATAGCTGGCTACAAAAATAAAGGAGAAATCCGTAAAGAGAATCTGCTGAGGTCCCACTCCCATAAAGGTCAGGAACTGGTTGATAGAGCCTTCCTGACCAAAAATCCCGATAAAAGCATAGGCCTTAAGCAGGAGATTGATCCAGGTCGGCAGGATAATCAGCATGAGCCAGAGCTGCTTGTGCTTGAGCTGGGTCAGAAAAAAAGCTGTCGGATAGGAAATGAGCAGAGTGACCAGCGTGATAATGCCCGCATAAAGGACGGAATTCAAGCTCATTTTGAGATAGGTCCAGTTCTGCGAGGTGAAGTAAGTCTGATAATTTTCCAGTGTAAACTGGCCCTCGATATTAAAGAAAGACTTCCAGACAATCATGACGACTGGGGCCAGCACAAAGAGGAAAATCCACAGCAGATAAGGCAGGATAAATAGATTAGAGCTTGTTTTCTTCATCTCTCTCCTCCTCAATAGCGTTAATCAGGCCGGCTTCTTGCTCCTCCATTTCCACATACTCTTCGATACGGGCATCGAATTCTTCTTCTGTTTCATTCAGGCGCATGATATGGATGTCCTCGGGCTCAAAGTCCAGACCAATTTCTTCGCCGACAATGGCCTTGCGGGTTGAGTGAATCATCCACTCATTGCCCAGCTCATCATAGGCGATGATTTCATAGTGGACCCCGCGAAAAAGCTGGGTATCCACCTTGACCTGCAGCTTGCCTTCCTCAGGCAGGGTCAGCCGCAGATCCTCCGGCCGGATGACCACCTCCACCGCTTCATTGGGACGCATCCCGCCATCGACCGCTTCAAAGCGCTTGCCGTTAAATTCGACCAGATAGTCCTCAATCATCTTGCCCGGCAGAATATTGGACTCGCCGATAAAGGTCGCTACAAAATGATTGATTGGCTCGTCATAAATATCCACCGGCGTACCCGACTGGACAATCTCGCCGTCATTCATGACAAAAATCCAGTCGCTCATAGCCAGCGCTTCCTCCTGATCATGGGTCACAAAGACAAAGGTAATGCCCAGACGCTGCTGCAGCTCTCGCAGTTCATACTGCATGTCGGTCCGCAGTTTCAGATCCAAAGCTGACAGGGGCTCGTCCAAAAGGACCACCCGCGGCTGATTGATAATTGCCCGGGCAATGGCTACCCGCTGGCGCTGGCCGCCTGAAAGCTTGCGGATTGAGCGGCGTTCAAACCCCTCCAGCTGGACCATTTTCAGCACCTGGGCCACCCGCTCCTCAACTTCTTTTTTATCAACCTTGCGCAGGCGCAGAGGAAAGGCCACATTTTCAAAAACATTCATATGCGGAAAAAGCGCATAGGACTGAAAAACTGTGTGAACATCCCTTTTGTTGATGGGAACATCATTGATGCGGACACCGTCCAGAAAAATGTCTCCTGCAGTCGCATCTAAAAGACCAGCGATGATATTGAGAATCGTTGACTTTCCGGAGCCGGAAGATCCGAGCAGGGTATAGAACTTCCCTTCTTCCAGCTCGAAGTTAATGTCTTTCAGCACGACTGTATGATTGTCTTCAAAAACCTTAGAAACGTTTCTGAACTCGATGATTGGTTTTTTCAATTTGCATAAATTCCTTCTTTCTCGTATTAACAGATTGAGGGTTCTGTCAGACCGCTGCTGCCTGGTGCGGGCTGTAAAGGCCCTTTATCCATTCCGTGTCGATAGGCTTTCACCCCCTTTACTAAGCTGCAGCCAGCTGCAGTTCCTTATCCAGCAGTCTCCTGCTGACTTCCATCCGTCTTACAGAGACTGACCAATGATGCGGACTTCACGTTCCAATGTAATATCAGAATGCTCCCGCACTGTTTCAATGACATGGGCGATGAGATCTTCATAGTCTTGGGCCGTTCCCTGATCCACATTAATCATGAAGCCGGCATGCTTTTCAGAAACTTCAACACCGCCGATGCGATAGCCTTTGAGCCCTGCCTCGCTGATCAGCTGGCCAGCAAAGTGACCCAGCGGACGCTTGAAAACAGATCCGCAGGAAGGGTATTCCAAGGGCTGCTTAAGCTGCCGCAGGTGCGTCAGACGCTCCATCTCCTGACGGATGGTCTTATGGACTCCGGGAGCCAGAGCAAACTTGGCAGAAATGACGATGTCCCCCGTCTCCTGCACCAGCGAATGGCGGTAGCCAAATTTCATATCGCGGGCCTCCAGAGTCTGGACCTCTCCCTCAGGTGTCAGGACCTTGCAGGAAAGCAGGATATGTGCTATTTCGCCGCCGTAGGCTCCTGCATTCATGAAGACCGCTCCGCCGATGCTGCCGGGAATGCCGCAGGCAAATTCAAAGCCGGTCAGACTGTTGTGCAGAGCGATATGGGTTGTCTCAATCAGATTGGCTCCTGCTTCAGCCTCAATCGTATAGCCATCCACCGCTACGCTATTGAGTTTGTCAAACATAATGACGAAACCGCGAATGCCGCCGTCACGGACAATGATATTGCTGGCATTGCCTAAAACCAGCCAGGGAAGCCCTTCCCGATTGGCGAATTTGACCACTCGGGCCAGCTCATAGCGATTGCGCGGAAAAACTAAAAAGTCAGCGGCACCCCCGACCTTTGTATAGGTATAATGACTCAAGGGCTCATCAAAGCGAATGTCAATCCCTTGCAATTCAGCGTTTATTTTTTCTAGGTTCTGCATGATTTTCTCTCTTTTATAAACAAAATACACTCTATTATAACAAAAAATTATCCCATTTACGATAGATGAAAGAAAAAAAGCTGAGATGGTCAGCTTTTTCTGTTTTTATAATTTTCTTGTCACATAGCGCTGTGTCTGATGAGAGAGGGCACTGGAGATGCTTCCGAAAGCGCCGGCTCCGGTAAAGACATAGAGCAGGATGATGTTAAACCAGTAATTATCCGGGAACTGACCGCTGAAGATCATTTCATTGACAAATGTGAAAGCGTCAAATACATTGGCATCTGGATATTCTCGCAAAATCAGCAAGGCATAGTCCAGCTGATTTGCCCAAAAAATCACAATTATCATAAGGACAACACTGATGATGATACCGGTCCTAGATAGTTTCTTCCCCAGCAGCTCATAGCCCTTGATGGTACAGAAGCCCATGGCAAGCCCAGCAGCAAAAGCCACATAGCCCATCTGAGCAAGCAGCAGAATCAGCGCACCGCCAATCAAGCTTCCGATAAAGGCACCGACAATACCGCCCACGATATTTTCCTTTTGATTGTCATAAGTCTGATTATCCAGCGACAGACCTGAGCTGAGCTGGCTAAAGCTTTCCGGTGACAGAATGAGGAGATTGCCTCCCAGCTGATAGACATCAATCTGGCCCGTCTCGCCGCTTTGCTCGCAGACATTGCTAAAGCCGCGCTCTCTGAGGAAGGCCACGGCTTCCTGCACACCTTGGATGATATTTGCCTTGGTTTTCTCCTTGGTCATTCCTGCCTTGACAGAACAGGTCAGCTTATAATGATTGATCAGACTGCTGGTCAGGACCTTTGAATCCTTGGTCAGCTCCCTGAAAGCATCTGGTGACGAAAGAGCATCGCCTTCTCTAACGGAAAAACAAAGACGGTACTGTTTATTCTCAATATAAAGGGTGTAGCCGTCCTTCTGGCCGAAAAAGATCTGGCGAAGATTCATCAAACTGAAGGCCCAGCTCATCGGACCAAGCCTGCAGCTCAATCCGGTTCATAAAATACATATCCTCCTTAAGTACTAGAACTAGTATAACATACTTACTTCTAAAAAAAGATAGACCATAAAAAGAGCCGGCTGCCCAGCTCTTTGTGCTTATTTTTCCACGCGGACGCCCCGGCTGTCTACCTGAAGCTGGTAAACCTGACCGTTCAGCTTCTGCTCCTTGAGCAGGCGATAGATTTTCTCGGTTTTATGCTTAGGCGCCAGCACCATAACAGTCGGGCCCGCACCGGAAATATAGGTCGCATAAGATCCTTGCTTTCTGGCTAAAAACTTGATGTCAGAAAACTCCTTGATTAGAGGCTGGCGGTATTTCTCATGAAAGCGGTCTGACTCGATAGCCCGGCCGGCTGTTCGCATATCGCCTTTGAGCAGGGCAGCCACAGCCACATTGGCGATGGAGCTGGCGGCCACTGCTTCCTTGTAAGACAGGCGGTTGGGCAGAACCCGGCGGCTGTCAGCAGTCCTCAGCTCATAATTAGGGACATAAGCGATAAAACCAGCCTCCGGAAACTTGGAAACAACTGCAGAGACTTTGTTTTTAAAGGCGCTGGAAATAACCAAGTTGCCATAAATAGCTGGAGCAACATTGTCCGGGTGCCCCTCAATCTTGGTAGCGATTTTCAGCTTTTCATAGTTGGACAGATTGAGCTGGCCCAGCTGATTAGCCAGCTCAATTCCCGCTACGATAACCGAACTGGACGATCCCAGACCGCGGGCCAGCGGAATATCGCTGATCATTTTCAGGCGGTGCGGGCGGATATCCGGAGCCAGCTGCAGGGCAATCTTAATCAGCAAATTGCGGCTGTCTGTCGGGATTCTGGGATTGAGATCATGCTCAATGAGCCAATCTTCCCTTTCTTCCAGAAGCTCGATTTCCAGGTATTTGGAGACCGCCACCCCGACGGAATCAAAACCGGGACCGATATTGGCACTGGTTGCCGGTACGATAATTCTCATTTTAATCTCCTAATACTTTAAAGGTATTGAGCAATTCAAAGTCAGCTGCTTCCTTCAGCTGAGCGCTGACATGCTCCAGCTGGGTCTTGCTGACAGCATGCGTGATGATGACGACGCGTGCCTTTTCGCCGTCTGTGCCTTGCTGCAGGATTTGCTTAAAGGAGACATCTTCACTGTTAAAGATTTCTGCCAGACGCAGGACCTGTCCCTTGGAATCTGGAGCCAAAATAGAGAAATAATAGCTGCTCTTGACGTCCTGAGGCTGGGCCAGTATCAGCTCACGGCTGTATTCATTAAAGGCCTTGCCGATAGTTCCTTCGCTGAGACGGCGGGCAATACGGACAATATCTGCGACAACGCTGGTTGCAGTCGGTTTTTGTCCCGCTCCCGGTCCGTAGTACATTGACTCGCCGATGCCGATTGACTCAACGAATACGGCATTCATTACTCCATTAACACTGGCCAGCGGGTGCTCCTTGGGCAGAAAAGTAGGAGCCACTTCTGCTGCAATTCCTGACGGTGTTTCTTCGATAGAGCCGACCAGCTTCACCACATAGCCCAGCTCCTGAGCGACAGCCACATCTTCTGGCGTGATATTGCGAATCCCTTGATGACCGACATCTTCAAATGCGATATTCATCCCAAAGGCAAACTGGCTGAGAATGACCATTTTGTATGCTGCATCAATGCCGTCAACGTCATTGGTCGGATCGCTTTCTGCAAAGCCAAGGCGCTGCGCTTCCGCCAGAGCAGCATCATAGGACCAGCCCTCTTCCACCATCTTGGTCATCATGAAGTTAGACGTTCCGTTGACCACGCCGAGAACTCGGGTAATCTTATCAGAAGCCAGTGAATTGACCAAGGTCCGCAAGATTGGAATACCGCCGGCAACGGCCGCTTCATAGTAGAGAGCTGCCTTGTGCTGCTGAGCAGTCTCCAGCAGCTCTGTACCATGGACAGCCAGCAGGTCTTTATTGGCTGTCACAACGTGTTTGCCAGCTTCCAGAGCACGCGTGATAAAGGTTCTAGCCGGCTCAATCCGGCCCATCAGCTCAACAACAATGGTGATGGCATCATCATTTAAAATCTCATCAACATTGGTCACAAAGTTAAAATCATGGCCAGCTGCCAAAAGGCGCTCTTTTTCGGCATCGTCCTTGACCAGAATCTTGGCTACTTCAATCTCTGAATGGGCAGCCTGAACAATCTTTTCCTTATTTTCCTTGAGCAAAAACGGAACACCGCTGGCTACTGTTCCAAAACCAAGCAAAGCAATTTTAATAGACATGAGCAACTCCTTGAAAATTTCTTGTATAAAATATTATAACAGAATTATGCAAAAATGCCTACAAATCTATTTCTTTATTTGTTATAATATGAGTAATGTTCCGTCAGGGATATGTTTATACTCAGATAAATTCAAATAGATCAGCCCAGAGATTCTGAGACAGCATAGCTCAGCTTCTGATACGGCCTTTAGCAAAGAAGCAAGGATTTAAAAGAGTATGATTCTCACTATCTATTTTCAAAGGAGATATGATGCCAGGCAAACACAGTGGAAACCGTATACAGCGCCGCAAGGCCAGAAAAAGGGCAATGTTTCTGATAACGTTCAACACCCTCCTCTTCCTCGTTCTGATTGTCGGAGGCTTTCACCTCTTGACCCAACTCCAAAGCTCCCACAATCAAAATGAAGCAGACAAATCACAGACCAGTCAGGTCACTGCACCGTCAGACAGCGATGCCGCCCCTACCAGAGATAAGAAGGTCAGCACTTCTTCTGACGACAAGGAAAAGCTCAGCTGGGTCAAGCAGGACCAGCCTGTCCAAATCCCTATCCTGATGTACCATGCTATTCATGTTATGGACCCTTCCGAAGCTGCCAACTCCGGCTTAATCGTAGATCCAGCCACCTTTGAAAGCCAGCTTCAGGCCCTCAAGGAAGCCGGCTACTACACACTGACGCCTGAAGAAGCCTATAAAGCGCTGACGGAGAATGTGCTGCCGGAAAATAAAAAAGTCGTTTGGCTGACCTTTGACGACAGCCTAAAGGATTTCTATACCAACGCTTTCCCCCTGCTGCAAAAATATGGCATGAAAGCGACGAATAATGTGATTACCGGTTTCGTCCAAGCCGGCCGCGAAGATATGCTGACTCTGGATGAAATCAAAGAAATGAAAGACAAGGGCATGTCCTTTGAGGACCATACGGTCAATCATCCCGACCTGTCTGCTGCAGCATCTGAGCAGCAAACAACTGAACTGAAAGATTCCAAGGACTATTTAGATCAGAATCTCTCCCAATCAACTACTACCGTCGCTTACCCAGCAGGACGCTACAGCGACACTACCCTGCAGATTGCTGAGAGTTTGGGCTACAAAATGGGCCTGACAACCAACAATGGCCTGGCTTCTCTGTCAAATGGACTGCTGTCCCTCAACCGGGTCCGCGTCAATCCGACAACAACCGCCCAGGATCTGCTCAATGAAATCGCAGTCAACTAATTCTATTTACAAAGGCGGTGGGACAGACTCCCATGATGGCTGCGCCCTCACCCACAGAGGGATGGATCTTTTGGAAGATACCGTATAAGAACTCTTTTCTTAAACTGATATTCTATTTTACACTCGAACGAAAACCATCCGCAAATCAGGCGGCAGCGCACCTGTTCAGCATGTTCCAATCTAATATCGTCATTTAGTTTATCTTTTGTTACTTTGTTAGCTCGCCTTGCCGTACGCCAGTACTGTCTGCGACTCGCTGCCTTGTACTAAAAGCAAACTAAAAGACTATAAAAAAACGAATGAGGGGCGGTCAGAATCTTGTGACCGTCATGCTCATTCGTTTTTTGCTGATTCAAATCTTCATCATCAGGCTTTTTCAGTGAGCGCCCAAAGAACCGGCGCCGAGTTTATTTCGATTTGATATAATTGATTCCATCGGCCTTTGGTGCGACTGCCTTACCGAAGAAAGCAGCCAGAACGACGATCGTCAGAACATAAGGCGCAATCTGCAGATAGACTGTCGGTACTTTTGACAGGACCGGCAGCTGGTTGCCGATAACAGCCAAACTCTGAGAAGCCCCAAAGAACAGGCTGGCCAGCATGGCACCGATTGGACTCCATTTACCGAAAATCATCGCAGCAAGAGCAATAAAGCCCGGACCGACAATGGTCGTTACGGCAAAGTTGACGGAGATAGACTGGGCGTAAATAGCCCCGCCGATACCGCCGAGCAGACCGGAAATCATGACACCGCAGTAACGCATAAGGTAGACATTGATGCCGAGGGTATCTGCTGCCTGAGGATGCTCTCCGACTGAGCGCAGACGCAGCCCAAACTTAGTCTTAAACATGATAAACCAAGCAAGGAAGGAGAAAGCGATAGCCAGATAGCCCACCAGGCTGGTATTTTTGAAAAAGATGTCCCCAAGCACTGGGATGTCTGACAGGACCGGAAAATTAAATTTGCCAAATGAGCGCTGGATATTGTCCGTCTGCCCTTTGTTATAGATGGCCTTGACCAGAAAGACTGCCAGAGCCGGCGCCAGCAGATTCAGCACGGTCCCGCTGACCACATGGTCCGCCCGAAACTGAATCGTTGCTAAAGCGTGCAGCAGCGAAAAGAGGATACCGACCAAGCCGGCGGCAAGCAAGGACAGCCAAGGCGTCATGCTGCCAAAAGTCGGCTCAAAGGTCAAGTTAAAGACAACCCCAGTGAAAGCCCCCATCACCATAATGCCTTCCAAGCCGACATTAACAACACCGGAATGCTCAGAATAGGCGCCGCCGATACTTGTAAAAATCAGGGGAGCTGCATAAATCAACATGGACGATACTAACAGACTTAGTACAGTTACAATATTCATTCTAGTTTTCCCCCTTTACAGTTTTATTTGTTTTTCTGCTGTTCTGAAACCATTCAAAAACAGTTTTTCCCGTCAGGCGTTCAATGATATAGTGGGCACTGACAAAGAAGATAATAGAAGCTGTGACAATATTTACCAATTCAGTCGGTATCTGAGCGACATTCATCCCTGGTGCACCGACGCTCAGAACAGCGAAAAGAAAGGCAGCAAAAAGAATACCAATCGGTGAATTAGCCGCCAGCAGACTGACCGCCATGCCATTGAAACCGACGCTGAGAGAGCCTCCCTGAACAAAGACATTCTGGTAGGTCCCCAGTCCTTCCACTACTCCTCCGAGACCTGCAAGGGCCCCTGAGATAATCATTGAAAGGATAATCGTGCGCTTAGCTGACATTCCCGCATATTCGGAAGCATGAGGATTGAGACCGACTGAACGGATTTCAAAACCAAGCGTTGTCTTCTTAAGCAAATACCAGATAATGACCACGGCAATCAGTGCAAAGAAAATACCGATATTCATACGGGAATTGGAAGTCAGGCTCCGCAGCCAGTCTGTCTGATAGATGGCATTGGCGCCGACGCGCTTGCTGGAATCCACACTCTGCATGACAGATTTTGGAAACGCATCATGAATAATCGCATTGCCGACAAAAAGGACAATGTAGTTCATCATGATGGTCACGATAACCTCACTGGTCCCCAGATAGGCCCGTAAGATACCAGGAATGGCCCCGACGATACCACCGGCAGCCAAACCAATAAGAACGGTTGCAAAGATAACGAGGAAACGTTCAGGCAAGAATGAGATACACACTTGGAGCAAAGCAGCAACTACTGCGAAAGATAGGACAGCTGCAATAGCAGATAATCCATAAAGTTTACTATCGCCTTTCTCTTTTTTATCTTTTGCTTTGCTGTATAAAAAGAATTTTCTGCCAACATATATAGCAACAAAAAGAGCAATAGGCCAGCTAATCCAAGCAAATATATCTCGAGCTTTATCTTGGTATAAGAGCGCAAACCAGCCGGCCAGAATCCAGCCAGCCAAAGCCTGACCTGGAAGCCCGACATTGAAGAAACCTGCACGGCTGGCTACCGCAAATCCCAGGGCAATCAGGATCAGCGGCCCCATGGCACGAGAGATTTCTCCAAAACTTCTCAGAGAGCCAAAAGCCGTTTTAAAGAGGGACTCATAGCCCCAAATGGCATCATAGCCAAAGGCCCACATGACCAAAGCTCCTAGAAGGATTCCTAGAAGGACAGAAATCAAAGGAACCGCAATTTTCTGTGTTTTTTTAGACATTGGCATCTCCCTTCTTAAGCTTACCGCCAGCCATGAGAATCCCCAGCTCCTGCTTGTTGGTTTCTGCCGGCGTCACAATTCCCTGGATTTTACCGTCATGGATAACAGCAATTCTGTCAGAAACATTGAGAATTTCATCCAGCTCAAAGCTGACAAGCAAAACAGCCTTGCCTTTATCACGCTCTTCAATCAAACGCTTGTGGATATACTCAATCGCTCCCACATCAAGACCGCGGGTCGGCTGGCTGACAATCAGAAGATCTGGATTGCGATCCACTTCACGGGCAATAATAGCTTTCTGCTGGTTACCGCCTGAGAGCGCTGCTGCCGGCACATATTCGCTGGCAGCCCGTACGTCAAATTCTTCCATCAGCTTACGGGCATAGCTGTATATATTATTGTAGTTCAAAATACCGTTTTTGCTGAGCGGCTCCTTGTAGTAGGTCTGCAAAGCCATATTTTCAGAAATGGACATTTCCAGCACCAAACCATCACGATGGCGGTCTTCAGGCACATGGCTGACCTGCATTTCTGTAATCTTCCGAGGGGACAGACCGGCCACTTCTTTTCCTTTAATCTTGACACTGCCGGACTTAACCTTGCGAAGCCCTGTAATAGCCTGAATCAGCTCGCTTTGGCCGTTTCCGTCAATACCGGCAATACCGACAATCTCACCGGCACGGACATCCAGAGAAAGATTTTTAACAGCGGGGATATCGCGGTTCTCATGAACAACCAAATCCTGAATCTGCAGCACGATCTCCTTGGGCTGTGCTGCTTTCTTTTCAGTTGTAAATGAAACCGAGCGGCCCACCATCATTTCAGCCAAATCTTTATTTGTAGCGCCTGCAATCTCAACTGTCTCAATGGACTTGCCGCGGCGAATAACCGTAACCCGGTCGGATACGGCACGGATTTCATCCAGTTTATGGGTAATCAGAATGATAGATTTGCCTTCCTTGACCAGGTTTTTCATAATCTGCATCAATTCATCAATCTCCGCCGGAGTCAGTACCGCTGTCGGCTCATCAAAAATCAGGATATCAGCCCCACGATAAAGAGTCTTCAGGATTTCTGCACGCTGCTGGGCACCGACTGAAATGTCCTCTACTTTGGCAGAAGGATCAACAGCCAGACCGTACTTTTCAGAAAGTTCCTTGATTTCCTGAGCAGCCCGCTTTAAGTCTAAAACGCCATTTTTGGTCATCTCGCTGCCAAGAATGATATTTTCAGCCACAGTAAAGGCCTCGACCAGCATAAAATGCTGGTGAACCATGCCGATGCCGAGGGAGGCTGCCTTAGAAGGAGAATCCAGCTTGACTGTTTTGCCATTCACCTTAATCTCGCCGCTGCTTGGTTCCAGCAGACCTGCCAGCATATTCATCAAGGTTGACTTACCAGCACCATTTTCACCTAAAAGTGCATGAATTTCACCTTTGCGGAGTTCCAGATTGATTTTATCATTGGCGACAAAATCTCCGAAAATCTTGGTAATCTCACGCATTTCAATGACATTCTCATGTGTCATGGGAGTATTCCTTTCAAGAATTTAATTTTATTTCAATAAAACTTACTAGCTTTTCAGCTAGTAGGCTCTATTGAGACAAAAGCGTCTCAATCCTCAAAAGAAGCGACCCTAGAAGGTCGCTTCTTGAGTGGGTTTATTTTTCAGGAACAGTGATGCTGCCGTCAAGAATTTTCGCTTTCGCATCTTCTACAGCTTTTTTCGCATCTTCAGATAGGTTTGAAGTCGTCAGGTCAACGCCGCCGTCTTTCAGACCAAAAGTTGTTGTCTTGCCGCCTGGGAATTTGCCTTTGGCTGTTTCATTTGCAATATCTTGAACCGTTTTGCCAACTTGTTTCAGGCTGGAAGCCAGAACAAAGTTAGATTCTTTGCCGTCTTTAGATTTGTATTTTCCTTCGTCGGCCTGATCACGGTCAACGCCGATGACCCAAACTTTTTCGTCTTCGTTGCGTGTTTCGTTAAGAGACTTCGCTTCATTGAAGACACCAGCGCCGGTACCGCCTGCTACTTGATAAACAATATCTGCACCCGCAGCATATTGGGCAGCAGCGATTGTCTTTCCTTTGGCAGCGTCACCGAAGGAGCCGGCATAGTCAACCTGTACTTTGATTGAAGGGTCTACGGAATGGACACCTGCTTCAAAGCCTTTTTCAAAGCGAGTCAGAACAGCGCCTTCCATACCGCCTACAAAACCAACTTGTTTTGTCTTAGTTGTTTTGGCTGCAGCCACTCCGGCAAGGTAAGCAGACTCATTATCTGCAAACAGAGCAGAGGCTACATTAGACTGGTCTTTGATCTCATCATCAACGATAACATAGTTGATTTCGGCATTGTCCTTAGCAGCTGCTTCCAAAGCATCCCGCAGTGCAAAACCGATACCAAATACAAGTTTGTAGCCGTCTGTAGCAGCTTGGTTGAGGTTGTTGGCATATTGGGATTCGTCAGTTGACTGATAGTAGGTATAGCCATTGTCTTTTGAAAGACCGTTTTCTTTACCCCAAGCCTGCAAACCTTCCCATGCTGACTGGTTGAATGATTTGTCATCCACGCCGCCGGTATCGGTTACGATAGCAGCTTTCAAATCTGTTTTGGCATCTGAAGAATCTGAACGAGATGCGCGGTTTCCACATGCAGCAAGTCCGACTGCTGCGACAGTTACTAGACCGAGACCTAGCCATTGTTTCTTGTTCATTTCTGAACCTCCTAAATAAGATGTGCAACACAGTTGCAAGTTTGAGTTTGGTCAACTGACCGGCAACAGATTTAGTTCAAATCTGTGAAAGAGTATGGAAGTAACTCCCCGACCGTCATCACGACCGTCGATTTATCTTTAGCGACCAAGGTCACCTTTAAATCCTTAGCAAAAAATTCCGCCATCACCTGACGGCAGGCACCGCAGGGTGAAACAGGCTTTTCCGTTTCCCCATAGACAACCAGCTCTTCAAAGTCCAAGACTCCTTCGGAAACTGCCTTAAAAATGGCTGTCCGCTCACCGCAGTTGGTCAGGCCGAAACTGGCATTTTCGATATTGACGCCGGTAAAGACCCGGCCGTCCTTAGCCAGCAATACCGCCCCAATCGGAAAGTGAGAATAGGGGACATAGGCTTTCCTGCTGGTTTCGACAGCTAAATCAATCAAGTCAGTAGTCGCCACTGGCCTCTTCTCCCTTCATAATCGCTACACCTGCCGATGTACCGATACGAGTTGCGCCGGCCTCAATAAAGGCCTGAGCATCCTCGTAAGAACGGGCACCGCCAGAGGCTTTGACCCCCATATCAGGACCGACTGTTTGACGCATCAGAGCAACATCAGCTACCGTCGCCCCGCCGCTGGAAAAGCCGGTTGAGGTTTTGACAAAATCCGCCCCTGCTTTTTGAGCCAGCTGGCAGGCTTTGACTTTCTCCTCATCCGTCAGCAGGCAGGTCTCCAGAATCACCTTGACCAAGGTTCCGTCAGCAGCTTCCACAACCGCTCGAATATCCTGCTCTACCAAATCGTAATCCTGAGATTTGAGAGCGCCTACATTGATAACCATATCCACTTCAGCAGCTCCCTTTCGGATAGCATCCTTGGTTTCAAACGCTTTAACCTCAGAAGTATTGGCTCCCAAAGGAAAGCCAATCGGAACGCAGACCTTGACATCTGAACCCTTGAGCTGCTCAGCTGCAAAAGCAGTCCAAGCTGGATTGACACAGATACTGGCAAAGTCATAGCTCTTTGCTTCTTCTATTAATTTCACAATCTGCTCTTTTGTTGCATCTGGTTTTAAGAGCGTGTGATCGATGTATTGATTTAATTTCATAATGGTTCTCCTTCAAGCTAAGCGATGATTTCAATAATCTCGCTCACTTTTACGGCCTCGTTACTTATTTTAACATTTTTTTTGAAATCTGTAACTAGTTCTTGTGAAATTTTTTGATTGGCATAAATTTTGGCAAGAACCTGTCCAGCCCTGACTCTGTCGCCGACTTTTTTCTCGAAGACAAGACCGGTTTCATAGTCTAAGCTGTCCGTCTTCACAGCCCGGCCGGCTCCCAGCCGCATGGCAAAGAGACCGAACTCCATAGCTGGCAGTTCCGTGATGTAACCATCCTGATCGGCTGTTACTTCTAGGACATAGGCTGCGCTGGATGGCCGATAGAGGTCTTCCAAGTCACCGCCCTGAGCTGCAATCATAGCCTCAAATTTCTCAAGAGCAGAGCCGTCTGTCAGATGCTGACGGACTTCTTCTGCTGTCTTCTCCACATCTGCCAGAGAGAGCATGATTTGCGCCAGCTCACAGATGAAGACCGTAATATCCTCCCGGCCCTGACCCTGCAGAATAGCCAGAGCTTCTAAAATCTCCAGACGGTTGCCGATACTGGTCCCCAGAGGCTGGCTCATATCGGTGATGACTGCTGTAGTCTTACGGCCGACCGCCTTGCCCAAGTCCACCATGGTTTGCGCCAAGCGGCGGGCATCGGCCAGATTCTTCATAAAGGCCCCTTCGCCTACTGTCACATCCAGCAGGATACTGTCGGCTCCGGCAGCGATTTTCTTGCTCATGACCGAGCTGGCAATGAGGGGAATCGTGTCCACAGTTGCCGTCACATCCCGCAGGGCATAGAGCAGCTTGTCAGCCCGCACCAGCTGGTCTGACTGACCGATAACAGACAGTTCGATGTCCTGTACCTGCTGGATAAACTCTTCCTGACTGCGCTCCACCTGAAAGCCTTTGATGGATTCTAACTTATCAATCGTTCCGCCGGTATGTCCCAGACCGCGACCGCTCATCTTGGCCACTGGCACACCGAAACTGGCCACCAGCGGCACCAAGACCAGTGTCACCTTGTCGCCGACACCGCCGGTCGAATGCTTATCTACCTTAACACCCGCAATTTCTGACAGATCAAACTGCTGACCTGTTCCGACCATGGTCATGGTTAAATCGGAGATTTCCCGGGTGGTCATGCCCTTGAAATAGACTGCCATTGCAAAGGCCGACATTTGATAATCCGGCACCGTACCTGCTGTATAGCCTTCAATCAGCCACTGAATCTCCTGACTGGTCAGTTCCAATCCGTCACGCTTTTTCTGAATAATATCCACTGCTCGCATAGTTACTTCTCACTTCTAAGGATATAGTATCCCTTATTTTTCTTTAGAATCTGACAGTTGCCAAAGACCTCTTCCATTTTGGCTTTGGCGCTGGGAGCGCCCTGCTTTTTTTGGATGACAATGGTCAAATCGCCGCCTTCTTTCAAATGGCGGCTGCTGCCGGAAATCACCTCATGCACCACCTGCTTGCCGGCTCGGATGGGCGGATTGCTGATGATGTGGTCAAAATGTCCCTCTACCTTTTCATAGATATTGGACTGGAAAATCTGAGCAGAAATGTGGTTGGCTTCCGCATTTTTCCGGGTCAGTTCCAAGGCACGGCTGTTGATGTCCAGCAGACTGGCCTTGACGGCCTGAGCCTTGACCAAGGTCAGCCCCAGCGCTCCGTAACCGCACCCTACATCCAAAACACTGGCCCCCGGCTTAAAATCCAGAGCAGACAAAAGGACCTGACTGCCGTAATCAATCATCTTTTTACTAAAGACTCCGGCATCGGTCAGAAAAGTCATCTCCTGTCCTAAGAGCTTCACTCTCAGTTTATGTATGTCGTGCTCAGCATCGGGATTTTCTGCAAAATACATTTTACTCATAAAACTATTTTATCATATTTCAGCGGTGCTTGTAAATCGTTTACAATTCCTAAAAAAATATGATATACTAAAAAGCACAAATAGGAGTAACTTATGACCAACGAATTTCTTCACTTTGAAAAAATCAGCCGCCATACCTGGCAGAACCTGCACCGCAAGACCACACCGCCGCTGACGGAAGAAGAGCTGAATTCAATCAAGAGTTTCAACGACAAAATCAGCCTGCAGGATGTGACGGATGTCTACCTGCCCCTGACCCATCTGATTCAGATTTACAAACGTTCCAAAGAAGACCTAGCCTTTTCCAAGGGTATTTTTTTGCAGAAGGAAAGCCGGAAGCAGCCTTTTATCATCGGAGTTTCCGGCAGTGTGGCCGTCGGAAAGTCCACAACCAGCCGGCTTCTGCAGATCCTGCTGTCACGGACCTTTTCCAATGCCACAGTTGAGCTGGTCACGACAGATGGTTTCTTGCTGCCTAACCAAACCTTGGAAGCAAATGGGATTTTAAACCGCAAAGGATTTCCCGAAAGCTATGATATGGAACTGCTGCTCAATTTTCTGGACAGCATCAAAAACGGTCAGGATTTCGAAATTCCTGTGTACTCACATGAAATCTACGACATCGTCCCCCAGCAAAAGCAAAAGGTGAGAGCAGCCGACTTTGTCATCGTCGAAGGCATCAATGTCTTTCAGAATCCTCAAAATGAGCGACTCTACATGACCGACTTTTTTGATTTTTCCATCTATGTGGACGCGGAAGTGGCCAATATCGAAAGCTGGTATCTGGATCGCTTCAAAAAACTCCTGACGCTGGCCGAGGACGACTCAAGCAACTACTACCACCGCTTCACCACCCAGCCTGAGCAGGAGGTGATGGCCTTTGCTCAAAACATCTGGAAGACCATCAATCTGGTCAACCTGCTGGACTATATCGAACCGACCCGCAATCGGGCAGAAATCATTCTGCACAAGGCCGGAAATCACGAAATTGATGAAATTTATCTGAAAAAATAAAAAAGCTTGTCAAATCCTAACTTTTCATATATAATGAGATAGTTAGATTACAATGGAGGTGAAAAACTTGGCAAACATTAAATCAGCTATCAAACGCGCTGAACTCAACGTTAAACAAAACGAAAAAAACTCAGCTCAAAAATCAGCTATGCGTACTGCTATCAAAGCTTTTGAAGCAAACCCATCTGAAGAACTTTTCCGCGCTGCCAGCTCAGCTATCGACAAAGCAGAAACTAAAGGTTTGATTCACAAAAACAAAGCAAGCCGCGATAAAGCACGCCTTTCAGCTAAACTTGCTAAATAAGGCAGACAAAGGGAGCTCTTAGGAGCTTTTTTTGTGCTTTTATTCAAGAAAGGATCCCAATGAAAATCGCTATCATCGGCTATTCTGGTTCTGGGAAGTCCACTTTAGCAACACAACTGTCCCACTACTGCTCCATTCCCAAACTTCACATGGATACATTGCAATTCCAACCTGGATGGAAGGATAGTGACCGCGACTGGATGAGAGAACAGATGGATCATTTTCTGTCAAAAAACACCAGCTGGGTTATTGACGGCAACTACTCCTGGTGTTTGTATGAGCGGCGGATGGAGGAAGCTGACCAAATTATCTTCATGAACTTTTCCCGCTGGAATTGTCTCTGCCGGGCTTTTAAGCGCTACCTCAAATACCGTAATAAGGTCCGAGAAAGTATGGCCCCAGGCTGCCCTGAACGGTTTGACTGGGAGTTTATCCGCTGGATCCTCTGGGACGGACGGCGTCAGACAGCGCTGGCAAGATATGAGCGAATCCGACAAACCTTTCCTCAAAAATTCTACGAACTAAAAAATCAGAGAGAGCTGACAGCTTTCCAAAAGGACCTAAAAACAAGCGAATCAGACTGACTCACTTGTTTTTCTTTTTCTGAGGAAAGAGCGGCATGCCTAGGGAGGCGATCTTTTCTGCCGGCACCTTCATGCCGTCCTTAATCCACTTGGACAGCACGGAGACAACCGCTGAAGACCAGAAAGAATTCATGTAGGAATTGGCTGTTTTCTTGGTATTATGGCTGCGCTTTTCCAGAAAGTCAAAGACAGCCTGCGTCAGGAGTTTTTCAAAATTATAGTCAATGGCTAAGCTGATTACTCGGGCTTCTTTTTTGGCTTCCTTAAAAAGAAAAAGCCAAATCTGGTACATTTCCGTCTTAAAATTAAACTCTTCCAGTTTGTCAGTGATGCCTTGGACCGTATTCCGAAATATTTCTTCCAAAATCTGCTCTTTGGATGTGTAATTGCGGTAAAAAGCAGCTCGGGAAACACCAGCCCGCTCCACCAGCTCCGAAATGGTTATTTTCTTTAACTCTTTCTTTTCCAGCAGCTGCATCAGGGAAATTTCCAAAGACTCTCTGGTAATTTGGTTGGATTCCTGATTGTATTTTCTTAAATTGGCCAGCGATTTTTCTGATATTTTCTTTTCCGACATAACAATTGCTTCTCTCCTGTATCGGCTGACAGTTTCCGCTTCTTCATCAGCTTTCTTCATGTTATAATTGTAAAAAAAGACAGGCTTTTTGTCAATTTTTTACAATAAATACTTGGCAATAAAGGAGAAAAAGATGACGTGGAAAATTGTCGCCGATTCCGGCTGTGATTACCGGCAAATCGCTGAATTAGCACAAGAGACAGCCTTTGAGAGTGTGCCCTTAACACTTCAGGTGGGAAATGAGATTTTTGTAGATGATGAAAAGCTCAATATCGACCTCCTGATGGAAAAGATGTATGCTGCTTCGGCGGCTTCCAAATCCGCCTGCCCCAGCCCGGACGATTATCTCAGAAGCTTTGAGGGAGCTGATCATATCTTTGTCGTGACCATCACCGGTACCCTCTCTGGCAGCCACAACAGCGCTCAGGTAGCTAAAAAAATCTTTCTGGAAGAGCATCCTGATGCCAAGATTCACATTATTGACAGCCTTTCTGCTGGGGGCGAGATTGATTTGCTGGTCATCAAGCTCAATGATTTGATCAAGCAGGACCTCAGCTTTGAGGAAATCGCCGAAGTGATGACTCGCTATCAGGAAAAAACCAAACTTCTCTTTGTACTGGCCAAGGTGGACAATCTGGTCAAGAACGGCCGGCTCAATAAACTGCTGGGAGCAGTTGTCGGACTCCTTAATATCCGTATGGTGGGGGAAGCCAGTCCGACTGGTACCTTAGAGCTGCTGCAAAAAGCCCGCGGTCCTAAAAAAGCTCTCACTGCTGCTATCGACGAATTGCTGAAAGGCGGCTACAAGGGCGGACGAATCATTATGGCCCATCGCAGCAATGAAAAATTCTGCCAGCAATTTGCAGAAACTGTCCGGAAAACATTCCCCCAGGCTGCTATTGAGATCATCCCGACCTCCGGCCTCTGCAGCTTCTACGCTGAAGAAGGCGGCATTTTGATGGGCTATGAGATTTGATTTGATTGCAACTAAATTTTTAAAGTATAAAAAGTAAAGGATTAGGCTAAAAATTTGCTCTAATCCTTTACTTTTTCGATTTAATTCGCTATAATAAAGACAAGTAAAGGAGTTGATACCATGGCCAGAGGAAGAGGGGCATCAAGCCCTCAGGATAAGGAAGCAATGCTTCAGATTTCCAAGACATTGAAGGACCTGCTCAAGGAACAGGGGAAAAAACAGGTTGAGCTGTCACGCGAAACCGGTATTCCAGCCAGCACTATTACAGGCTATATCAAGGGCAGCTCTCTGCCGGTTGCTGCCAATTTGAAAAAAATAGCGGCTTTTTTCGGTGTGGCAGTGGAAGACATCGATCCCCGCTACCGTCTGATTGCAGACATTCCTCAGCAGTTCCCCGAATTAAATCGAATTTATCAGCAGCTGAGCCAGGACCAGCAAGAAGAAGTTCTCAAACTAGCTGAAAAGAAAGTTCAGGAGAAAGAGCAAAAAGAAGGCTTCAAGGACTCCTACTTCCCCTATCTGGTCTATGAAAACTACTACATTTCCCAGCATAAAAAAGAGCAGGCGGACCTTGTCTGGCTGGATAGGGAGATTGATTATGACATCGCTCTTTGGGTGCGGACGGATTCACTGGAGCCTAAATCCCCCCGAGGTTCCGTTGCTCTGATTAAAGAGACCCACTTTGAACTGGCTGGCGCCATTTATGCCATCGACTACGATGGACAAACCATTATCAAGAAAGTTTTCAATGATCCAGCTGGCATCCGCCTGATTTCCCTTAATAAGAAATACAGCGATAAATTTATCCCCCATGAAGAAGAACCCAAGCTCATCGGCCGAGTCACGGCAACCTTTATGCCGCTGGAATTGGAGGAAAAGAAAAAATAAAAGTTCTGCAGCAAATGGCAGAACTTTTATTTGTAGAGAAATGATGAAAATACACACTAGACAGGACACAAGCCGCAGATAGATGACATAGTCCAACTCACCAATTCCAAATAATCAAACGGAAACTCCTTGCTGTAATCACCTTTTATGTATAATTTCATTCGTCCTCATCGTCATAAACGCGTTCGCCGTGAATGGCTATGTACTCCTCCCATCCCTTATGCAATTCATCCCAAAGCGGTTCATCTACCGCCTCCATAACCTCTAGTTCCTCCAAACTAATATCGACCGCTTCATCGTAGGTCAAATGCAGCAGGTCTGCATGTTTTGCTTTAAATTCTTCAATGCTCAGCCAAGTTTCTTTGTCGTCTTCGCTGATTTGACCGTCTATTGCAGTCGCCACTTCGATTACCATAATATACATGGCGCGCTTATCAACCGTTAGAATATCCTTATGAGTCGTGATGATTCGCAGATAGTCTCCTTTTTCCCGCCCATCGCTTTCATAGGAATCTTCGAAGTCCATTGTTAAATTCTCAAATTCCAATGTCTTCCAAGGGTTTATATTTTTATCAAAATTTGCACTCTCCCAACGTTCATCATTGTATTTAAATTTATCCAACCGTAAATTTAAATGCAAATCTTCATCCCAAGCATAGGAAAAATCGAGTTCAATCCCTTTTCGCTCTTTGAACCACATCTTTTGAGCTATTTTTTTAAACTCATCATAAAAATCAGTTTTGGTGTAATCACCTTTTCTGTTGAGTTTACTTAAACTTTCATTTGAATTTACCCAGTCTAAAATAGAATCTTTACCTGTTATTCTGTCTATTTGTAAATGCTCATTTAGTGAATAGCCAGATTTTCCACTTCCAGATTGTACTTGAAATTTACCACTATGTGGTTCCGAATCAATACGGATTTTTACATTTTTCCCTTTCACACGTGCTTCTATCTGTTTCCCATGAGTAATACTACTCTTTTTATTGGCCTGCCAGTTACTGTGGTTTTGGGCAAAGCTGACATTCAGGCTGGCATTGGCTTCCCAAATCTTGATAATGGCATCATTCTGAATACCTTTTTGATTATTGGGTAATTCTTCATCATCAATTTCTGAATAGTTTCGTTTAAAGAGTTTTTGCTCTTCAACTCCATAAAAATGTCACCGTTTACCTCAAACTAAACTCCTAAACCTAATAATTTCAGCTTATTACTATCATTTTTCTTCAAAATTAACACTGAATAGTATTCCACATCTTGTGTCCGAGGTTTGACTTTCAAACTAATAGACTGACCAGGCTGCAAAGTGTATTTACCAAGGTTTTGTGCCCACAGATAAAACAGAAAACCAGCTGCCAAAACTCCAACAAGTAATGAACTGCAGCCTAGATTCCAATTCGATTGTTTTTTCAAGGTCATTTGTGGTTCTCCTTGTAAGCATCCATGCCATCTTGAATCATTTTCGCATCTCCTGGATTGTCTCCATAATTCCATTGATAATATTATTTATATACTTAATAGCATCTTTATCAGACACCCCTTGAGCTGCTCCAGCTCCTATTTTCAAGTAGTCATCACTAGATTCTAAATACCCTTTGCCAACATAGCCAAAGAGATAATTTCCTAGATAGTCTGAAGACATTTCTTCTTCCCACTGACGCCCCCAAACGGAAAAGGGGGAATCTTCCTTGTAGACTTAATTTATCTATCCACCACCTGGGCTTCAAAGTGAGCTGGTTTGTTGTCTATATTGGTAATGGTGATGGTGTATTTCTCACCGCTTGTAACATTAAATCTTTTCCCGCCTTTATACTGAACGATGAAGCCGTTTTCGCCTATATACATTGAATTGTTGTTAGAGTTTGGAAGCTTTTTATGTTCTATCTTTCCATCAATAAAAACCGTTTCATAAATTTCTGTTTCTTCCACATCATAATGTTCTCTTTTCCCAATCTCGGTCCAAAAGCTCAAACCTGTCAGTTTAAGTTTCCCAGAATCTTTCTTATCTAAAATCAATTCCGAACTAAATTCAACCTGATTCGTATTTGGCGATACTCTTAATTGAACACTTTGACCCGGCTGTAAGGTATACTTGCCGTAGTTTAAAATCGCCTGAACATACCAGACCAAAAACAGGCTATATAACATACCGATAATAATTCTTGAACGCCGGCTCTTAAAACGGCGCAAAAGCAGGATTAAGGAAACAATAAATACAAATAAAGTGAACATATTAATTATTTCCCCCTTTATAAGCATCCGCACCGTCTTGAATTGCCGCAGCATCACCAAAATTATCCCCATACTGACCTTGCAATAGACTTAGACTGTATTTTATATCAGCTCCTACAACAAAATATTTATCAACCTTGAATAAATCAGAGATATGTTGCGCCTTCCCTGCGCCATATTTTAAATAGTCATCGCTCGACTCTAGATACCCTTTGCCAACATAGCCAAAGAGATAATTTCCTAGATAGTCTGAAGACATTTCTTCTTCCCACTGACGCCCCCAAACGGAAAATGGGTATTCATCTCGATAGACTCGGTTTTTAAGGTCCAGAGGCTGATTGGTGTTGACTAATTCTATAAAGGTAGCATTATCCCCCAATTTTGTTCCAATTGGGATAGAAAAATCTGTTACTCCATTGTCTCCTGGGCTCTTCCAGAACTCTCTTCCTTTTTGGATTAACTCTGCTCTCTTCTCATCTTCTATTTTTTTTACGTCCAAGACATGATTGCCTAAATCTTGAGAAAGTTTTTTTATGTTTATACTAGATCCTTGAATATTATTAAAGAATTCATCTTCAATATCTTGAACTTTTTTAATTTTCTTAGGACTTGTCCAATCATCGCCCATCGCCTTCCGCTTTTTCCAATACTCTTCAAAGGCTTCTCTGTTATTGTAAAACAGGTAATCTTCATAAGCTTTAACGATTAAGTCCGCTTTTTCGGTCAAGGTCTTATCGCTCTTTTTGATTTTCTCAACCTTTTCCTGAAGTTTTTCTGGATTAGCTCTATTGGCGGCTTCAGTCTTCAGAGTTTCGTTTACAATTTTAGGCAGTTGAGCTTGAGGGTGGCGACGAGCATAGGATTCCAGAGTTTGCAATTCCTTATCGCTCAGTTCTTTTCCTTTTTCCAGCTTATCTAGAACTTTCTGATAGTCCTTATGAAGCTGTTTGTTTTCTTTAGAAGAATCAATGTTTACACTTTCAACCTTTGCATCTTTCATCTTAGTCACCCAGCTCATATCCACACCGTCGGTGAAGTGGTTGCCACTGCTGTCTACAATGACTTGACTGAGCTGGCTAGCCCCCTGAATAGCCAGCCGCAGGACTTCCAGACTGTCGCTGAAATAATTGGAAACCTGAGCCGCAAACCACTCCAGTTTTTCAATTTTTTTCTTGATTTCTCCGATACCGATATTCAGCTGAGTTTCAAGCTCTGTGAGGGCAGTAGTTTGCGCCAGCAGAGTCCCCAGCTGGCCCGACAAGAGAGCACCGGCCTGGCGGAAGAAATCCTTATCGGCTTTAATCTGCTTGTCAACTGCCGCCAGCTGCTGCTCTCTGATTTTCAGCTCCTCTTTCAGCAGGTCCAAATCCAGCGTTCCATACTCGGCTATCTCTGCATCTGCGCTTTTGTAAGAAGCCAGCTCTGCCTGGATATCATCAATCGCCGCCTGCAGCTTCTTGATAGAAGGGATGATGACATCCTCAAAAAGGCCCTTGCCTGCCGTATAGGCCGCCCCTGCAGTTCCCCTGAATCCAGCGAAGCCATCAGATGGTCGCAGCCTCTGGACAGGCGGTCAGTCACATCGTTGGCCACCTGCAGGTTATTGGTCATGGCCTGGATAAGCTGGGCTGAATCCGCTGCACTGTATCTCACTCCCATGGTAGACTATTCCTTTCACAAGATACAAAGGTCGTTGAAAGAGCAAAGCGAAAATAGGAAAGTCAACAAAGGAGCGACTGCTCCTAGGAGACTTTATCTTTTTCGCACTGCTCTTAGACCGCGTTCAATTCTTTTATTAATTTCTCTCTTTTTTCTTCTAAAGAATTGATGGCCTTGCGGCTGAGCTTGTCCAGTCTGTCAGACTGCTTGTCCACATAGTTCTGCACCTGCTGTCCCTGTGAAAGATTGGCTTCCACAGCGGAACCGATATTCACATACGGACTATAGGGATAGTTCTGCAGCAGAGTGTTCATTTTATCAGTTAAATACTGAAAATCTGTATAAAAATCTTCCAAAGACTTCTCAAATTTTCGCTTGAGCTCCATAAAGTCATCTTCTGTCCGCTCTGCTTTCTGGATTTTCTTGTAGAGTTCATAGCGCTTGTCTTCGCTTTTATCTTTCCGGTACATGCTCAGCCCTCCCAGCGCTTGGCCTCTTCCACATCGCGCTTTTCTATTTTTGCGGCAATTTCTGGGAATTTATTAGCTTGCGTGAGAACAGCCGCACTAAAGTCAGAAACCGTCTGCAGCATCCCGTTGGCCGCCTGACGCCCAGCTTCCATCCCAGAAATCTCAGCCGTATAGGCAAACTCCACCTGCAAATTTTGCGCAGCGCCGGTGTCCAGCCCGACCAGCTCGCTGATCGCCGAGCTAGCTGATATCATATAGTCTTTTAGTTTGCTTTTAGTACTAGGCAACGAGCCGCAGGCTGTACTGGAGTACGGCAAGGTGAGTTAACGACGTAATAAAAGATAAACTAAATGACGATATTGGATTTAATAGTGCCCATCACATACCCCTTTTACAGAATGATTTACCCTTTCATTATATCATAGTTTTTTTAAAAAAAGGGAGTTCATTTTCTGTAGGCTTGTTTCGCAAAGAGGCCTTCAAGGTATACAGCTTTTGCCCCAGCGGACAAAACTGCATCCACTGCTCTAGGACTCAACTGCGCCCTTACTGGCAGACACTTCCTCACGGAAGCTTCATCTGCAGCCTCAAAATCTCCCCCAGAGGTTTTGAGCTAGTTTCGTCAAAAGGCTTTCAGAGTTTACAGCTTTTGTCCTAATGGACAAAACTGCATCCACTGCTCTAGGACTCAACTGCGCCCCTACTGGCAGACACTTCCTCACGGAAGCTTCATCTGCAGCCTCAAAACCTCCCCCAGAGGTTTTGAGCTAGTTTCGTCAAGAGGCTTTCAGAGTTTACAGCTTTTGTCCTAATGGACAAAACTGCATCCACTGCTCTAGGACTCAACTGCGCCCTTAGGGCTGGTTTCGTCAAGAGCAGTAGAAAATCCTCAGAAGGTTTCTTCTCTCTGAGGATTGTTTACTTTAATAGAAGACCGCCAATTCGGTGTTTAATTTTTTCCTGTAATGCCGGTAGCTGAGCAAGGCCAGCAGACCCAGCAGAATGACCAAGGCTGCCGACAGCAGATAAAGGATCAGGGCCGGCAGGCTGAGGGAGAGGAAGAAGAGAATTACAATGGCTATCACCATTCCTATGGTAATCAGCAGAGCCAGCAGGGTCTTAACCATGCTGTTGCCCCGGTTCAGCAATTCTGTGACATTGGACCAGTTGGTCGATAGGTGCTTGTAGTCATAATGATAGCCCCAGGAACTCCAGATCAGACTGGCGAAAAACCAGACTAAGAGCATGGTGATGAGCGTAATGGGGTGCACACCAAGAAATAAACTGACAGCCAGCAGCAAAACAACCGGCAGCACAGACTGGAGGACAAAGAGATACCAAAATTTCAGACGGATGTACTTTTCCAGGTCAAAGGGCAGAACTTTGAGATAGTCAAAGTTTTCCCTTTCCAGTGAAATCCCAATGGCCGTCAGATTATTGCCGCCGGAATTGAGCGTGGCAATGAAAACAGCCAGCAGAATCATCGGCAGCAGAAAACGTGGTGTCAGATAGGAAGCAAGGGAGGGAAGATTTCTCATAACTCCCATGACTATACTGATAATGAAGAGATAGGGAAGAACAGCCGACATCAGAATGGTCTGCATGACGACAGAGCCTTCACTCAAGAGCCGGATATGATAGCGCCAGGCAAATTTCCCTAAATTCTTGGCATCATCAACATTGATGTCTCGCACGCGCTCCTGCTTACCTGCTGCAAAGCCGGTCATCAGGGCTGCTTCGTAAAATTCAGGAATAACCTTGACTTTGACGATGAGAAAAAGAATAGCTGCTGCTGCCAGCCAAGCTGAAATACCGATGAGCGAGGCTGACTCAAATGGACTGATGATAAAATGGTAAAAGGCTTCCATAGGCGGAAAGAAAGAGGCTGGCTTCATATTGGCCGCCATATTTCGGCCGTTCATCTGATTGATGAAGAAATAAAGAATCATGGAAGCAATGGAGACAGCTGCCAAGATGAGATTGGACAGGAGATTCTTATACCGTCTGAAAAAAGCCGTTTTTGTGATAAAGTGCACGGCAATCAGGACCAAAAAAGTCAAAACAGAGCAGAGAATAAGTATAGAAAGCAGAGCCAAGGGAAGGCCCAAGAGAATATTGCCGCCCTGAATGGCCAAAACCAGAAAATAGCTAAACATAGGCAGGAGTGCAATCAGCAGGGTCAGAAGGACTGAAATCCCCTTGCCGACAATAATCTCTGCTTCGCTGAAGGCGTAAGGCCGATAAGACTGCAGGTCCTTGCTTTCATAAAAGACATTGTAGAAAGCCAGAAAACCCTGTGACATAGAAAAGAGAGCAAAGACTGTCACCAGATTGGCAAAAAGACCAGGATTGCCCACCAAATAGTTGACCGCACCCATGAGGCCAAAAAGGAAGAGATAGAGCAGTCCTAAAATCAAATAGGTCCGGATAGCCTGCAGGGAAACATTAATCTTTCTGTCTGGTGTTTTGGCCTGTTTCTTGCGATACTGCTGGAGCTGGTTGGGCTGCACGGCATAGAGAATGTTAATTTCGACTAATTTTTTGACAGCTTTAAGACGCATCTGAGCTCACCTCTTCTCTTCGACCGGCCAAACCTAGATAAATGCTTTCCAGTGATTCTTCTGGATGCTGGCCTTTTAGCTCTGCAATGCTGCCGTAGAAAATGAGAGCACCTTTTTTAAGAATGGCAATTTTATCACAGAGCTGCTCTGCCACTTCCAAGACATGGGTAGAAAAGAGCACCGTATTGCCCTTGTCAGCATGCTGGCGCATCATTTGCTTAAGGTCAAAGGCTGCCTGCGGGTCCAGACCGGTCAGCGGTTCATCCAAAACCCAAATATCCGGATCCGACAGGAGGGCACCGATGACAAAGACCTTTTGCCGCATCCCGTGAGAGAAGGACTCGATGACCTCATAGCGGTGGCTGGCAAAATCAAAGAGATCCAGCAGCTCTGTCAGGCGCGCTTCTGTTTCTGCCGTTGTCATATCATAGGAAGTCGCCACCAGCTCCCAAAATTCATTAGCAGTCAGGCGCAGGAAAAGGTCAGGGGAATCCGCAACATACCCGATTTTTTTCTTGATCTCCAAACGATTGGCAGCCAAGTCCTGGCCGTCAACCAGAATCTGACCGCTGCTGGGGTTGATCACGCTGACCAGAGATTTAATGGTTGTTGACTTGCCGGCACCATTATGGCCGATTAAACCGACAATCTCCCCGCTTTCTAAGACCAGATTCAGCTGATTCAGGGCTACCGTTCCTTCATAAACTTTGGTAACATCTTTAAATTCAATCATAAAAAAGCTCTCCTTTATCTATTCTTGTATAATATAGTATACTATTTTCGCAGCAATTCGTCTTAAAAAAAGTTTATATTCAGTGAAACCAGTCTTTCTGCAAGATTGTGCCCGATTGCAGGCAGCAGACAGGCCCTTGTCCGCACAGCCGCATGCGGAAGGTTCAGCGCTCTGCAAGTCTGATGGCAGCAATATTCTCCAGCAAATAAAGCAAAAAGTTGGGGATGGTCTCCAGCATATCCTTTTCAAAGACACGCTCCGTCAGCTGGTGCAGATCCTTGCCCCAAGGTCCCAGATTGATTCCCGGAACATTGATGGCAGCAATCTTAGGAAAATCAATGCTATAGAGATTCCGCGGCACTGCCATGCTTTCCAGCAGCTGCTCATAATCTGCCAGCGGTTTTTCCAAGGAACAGTAGCTGATGTCGCAAATCCCCATGAAAAACTCTTCTACGTTGAGGCGGCAGCCTGCTGTATCAGCCAAATAGTCTCTGTACAGACTGATTAGCTTTTCTATATCAATCCCGCTCTCTGCCAGCCGCCGGCAGTTGACAGAAGGGTAATAGGGCGGTGCAATGGCTATAATAACCAGCGCTTCCTTGCGGTCGTGGAAATCAAGGATTTTCTGAATATTGCCGATGGTGATTTCCTGATAGGAAGCACCGTTTTTTAAAGACTCCTGTCCTTCCTGCTCTATCTGTGCCAGCACTGCTGCAAAATCAGGCCTGCTCTGGCATTCCTGCAGCAATTCCTGATAGGTCAGGACCCGCGGTTTGGGAATCTCCCAGCTTTCCTGATAGATTTTCTGCAGCTGCAGATGACGTTGATAAAAGTCATCAACGGCTTCCTGACTGAGCCGGCGGATAAGGGTCATCAGCTCCTTGGGACTGCGGTCCAGATAGAGCAGACTGAGAGCGCCGGCGGCCCGCAGCACGGTCGAAACATCATATTGCTCCTTGAGGTCCCGCATGTAGGACCAGGAAGGCAGCGGCGACTGCTCACCGTAAGCAGTGTCCGCTAGGACCGGATTGAGATCCATCTTCTCAACCAGCTTAGCCAAGAGAGAGACAGCACTGATGCCTTTCAGCGGCTCTTTCATATGGGACAGAATGCCCTGTGTGACAAAGACCGGCAAGAGCTTACCCACTGTGCCGATATGGAGGACTTTTTCTTCAGCAGACTCACTTTCAAAAGGCTCCGAATCCACCGCCAATATGTAATGAAGTCCAAAACGCTCCTGCAATTCACAGAGCAGGCTGTTTGCTGCCCGCATGCCCTGAGAGTAGGATTCTTCATCCCCGACAGACAGATAGAGCAGATTGACCTGTCCGGTATCGGCTTCAGCGTATGCTGCCAGCACTCCCAGCTGCAGGGCCAAGGCAGCCTTCATATCACAGGACCCCCGGCCAAACTGCCATTGGTCAGAAGAAAGATCATCCACTACTTCTTCTTTTGGAGACAGATCCGGCAGTTTTTCCTTGAGAGCCTGACTATCAAATGCATAGGCCCTGAGGCTGCCAAAATCTTCAATATCTACTGTATCATGATGGTGAAAGAGAATAACCGTATCGGCGGCATCCCGCTTCACCAGAGCCCAGTTGACACTGCGGCCGTAGACATCATCCGGGATTTGGAAGCGGCCGTATCGGTCTGGATGCTTTTGAAAATAAGGAAGCCGGCTGATTGTCTTCTGGAGAAAGTCTTCAATAGCGCGCTCAGAGCTGGTATGAGTAAAACTTTCAATCGCCATACTCTGGTCAAAAATGTCTTGAATAAACTGTTTCATAATGTTTTCCTTTGATATGTAAGAAAGTCCTATCCAAAAAATCAAAGAGGAAGCATCAAAAGCAGACAGAACTTCCGCTTCATAGAGAAGTTCTGCTGCTTTTGCTGTTTTCTAACCATGTGTTTTCTTTTTAGACAGATTGGACAGGCCGAAGGCTCCTAAAAGCATGGCTGCTCCCAATGCCAGCAAGCCCTTGCTTTCTGAGCTGCCTGTTTGGGGCAGAGCCGCCAAATCCTGCTGTGCTGCCGGCTGCTGGCTGCCTTTCTTCTCATAGTGAGCAGCGTAGTGAACCGTCAGCTGAAGACTAGGGCTCGTTTGGACATCTTGGTCTGCAAAGATATATTCAGGAATCACTGCAACGGCCGGTGCCACCAGCTTAGCTCCTGTGATGTCCGGCAGACTGGCATAATCGCTGTCTGCAGCATTGGCTGCATAGATGGCCTTTTGCAGTCGGGTCGCTTCTGCAATCGGTATGACCGCGCTGATAGAATCGGTCCTGAAGGTCACTTCATAGGGAGAGTCAATCCTCAGATCGCTGGGGTCATAGGTATTCAGTACCAGAGCCAGCTTGTGGCCCTTTTTGACAGTGTAGAGATTGGGCTGCAGATAGACCGTATAGTCGCGGAAAAGACCGTCTGTCGGGTCAATGCTGCTGCGGGAACTGGAGGGCTCATAGCCGGACTCGGGATTGGCCAGATTGATCCAGCCCTTGGCAATGACCTTGTACTTGGTTTTGATTGTGGCAAAGTTTTTAATATCCAGATTGCTCAGACTGCTGCCCTGCCAAAAGGCACCGCTGTCTGTTTGGTCGCTGGCAGAGCCATTTCCGACCACGTCAAATTCCTGATCCGATAGATCCACCAGAAGAGCATTCACCTGCAGATTGCTGCCGCTGCCCTTAGCCAAAGCTGCCTGAAAATGCACTGGAATGAGGCCCTTGATAGTCGTATCTTCTGTCACCTCGCTGATAAAGGTCAGATTGGCTTTGGAGGAGGCTTGACTGACTGCTTCATCCCGCCTGCTGATGTCAATTCCTGCGCCGGCATAATCACTGGAAATTGTTTCCTGCAGCCGTTTGGACTGAGCCGTCAGAATCAGCCGGCCGCTGCTCTTCCAGTCATCGTAGCTGGTCCATTGATTGGGATCGTAGTTGTTTTGTGCTAATACAGCCGGAAGCTCAGTGACCTTGTTTTCGACATCGTAGAGATAATGAGAAAGCCAAGTATTCAGCAGGTCATAGAAATTCTGCTTGTTGGCTGTGATACCGTAGCCGCGGGACATTGCTGCCGGATACACATGGTCGCCCTGATGCAGATAGAGCTTAACATCCTGCCCAGCCTTTTTCAAGGCATCATACATGAGCTCAAACTGCTTGGTTTTGACATTGTCATCATTGAGACCGTGCACCAAAAGAGCGCTGGTTTTCAGTTTTTCCGGACTGAGAGTATAATCCCTCTCCTGCCAAACCTCGCTGTAATTGCGGCCGTGGGCATTCTGGTCCTTATTTAGCTGATTGATGTAATCAGCATATTTATTCCAGACAGTCGCCCAGTCTGCTGCATCCAGGATCCGGGTAGAGACATACAAAGACAGCCAGGACAGATCACTGTAAGGCGGATTGGTATAGGCTGTGCCCTGACTATTGAAATAATCATACCAAGAAGCAATCCCAGCCGCCGGAATAATGGTCTTCAGGCCCTCAACGCCGGTCGCTGCGACACCGAAGGTCGTGGTGCCAGCCCAGGAAAGGCCCGTCATTGCCACCTTGCCATTGGCCCAGTCAGCCTTGATTTCGATATTGCCGGTCTTATCCGTGTAGGCTGTCCGCTGGCCATTGACCCATTCGATAATATTCTTAAAGGCTGCGATTTCTAGGTCAGATCCGGTCGTATTAAAACCTTCAGACCCTCTGGTTCCCAATCCGGCACTGGAAATAAAAGCATAGCCCCGCACCAGAAAATAATCATACCAATTCAAATCTTCATAATCATAAATCCCCTCATAAGGACTGTAATAATACCAGTCTGACGCCTTGGCCCGCTTGGCCGCCTCAACTGTCGTCATAGCGGAAACCGGCTGACGTTTGGCCGGCTGGCTGCGCAGCTGCTTCATATCATAGGAGCCATTGGTCGGCAGGCCCAGACTTTCCAGCGTCACATAGCTTTCATCCAGCGTGCCGGCAACATAAGGGCGGGCTTCCAAAATCGTAGAAGCCTTAAAATCACCATTTGCCGCAGCCTTAGGAAGCTGCACAATGGCCTTGACCAAATCGCGCTGGCCGTCGCCGTCAGTGTCATAATCAGTCTCTACATAAACTGGAAAACGGACAATCTCACTGTCCTCATAGGCATAATCGCTGTCTTCCTTTTGGCCGCTGCTATAAGGGAAAATGGGCTGTGCTCGGCCATTCAGAAAGAGAGGCGCTTTTTTCTCTGCCCGATAGGCGTCATAAAGCTGCTTGGCAAGAGCGTACATCGACTGCAAATCTGCCGTCGGCACACTGGAAGCAGCATCCATCTCCTGCCCAATCATGCCCAGACTTTTAGCGAAGCTGATTCGATCTTGAGCGCTGCTGCCCAGCTGAGAGTCGCTGACTGCCGCCCATTTGAGCAGTTCATCTACAGCATCCTGCACTGTCAGACTCTTGTCAGACAGAGAAGCATCAGCAAGACGGCCGGTATAAGCTGCGAGCTCTTGGCCTGTCGCCGCAGTCAGCAGAGCAGTCGGGGCAGCATTCGCATCCGCCCCAGACCGGTCCTGCCCCTGAGAGAGTTCTCCAGAGGATGCTGTTCTGTCCTCGGCAGTGCCGCCCCCGTCCACTTGGGAAGATTCCTGAGCTGCTGAGACTGCACTGTCTGCTGCTGCCTCCCTGCTTTCTACCGTCAGAACAGCCGGCTGGCTGCTTTGATCAGAGATGGCCGCAGGGCTGACAGCAGTCTGCTCGGCACTGCTGCTATCAGCCTGCAGGACCTCATCCGCCTGCACGGCCTGAGACAAAATAAAAGGTGCAGCCAATAAGCTGGGCAGCATAAAACTGAGCCATTTTTTCTTTTTCATAAGAAGCTCCCTTTCTGTAAATCAGTTTTTTATTACCACTTCATTATAACCTGTAAGCGCTTCAAATTCAATATATTATTCTCATTATTTTGAGAAAAATTGACATAAAAGCAGGATTGCCTCCCAGAACAGCTGACGCAGCCGGCAACATCGCGGCTGGCTTATCTAGTCTTTTAGTTTGCTTTTATGTCCGGGGGACAGTTTCAGCCTATCGCTTAAATACAGGACGATAGGGGGGGAAGATAAAAGACCGTGAGGAAGTCTCAAAAGTACGGCTGATGCAAGCTTCGCTTACCTTATCCACAACCTTTCTACCTCACTATCTCGTTTCTAGATTCGGGCTGAAAAGGTCCCCCAAACCTTTTCACTCCCCCGGACTGTTAAAGCAAGCCGAGCTAACGATCTAATAAAAGCTAAACTACATGACTAGACGGAGTCTGACTCGTCTCAGCAGCCTGCAGCTGCTTGCGCCGCTATCACAGCGGCCCCTCTCTTCTCGATAAGGCCCTCGGAGGTTTGCTGATTTCTGCTTCTTTTGGTAAAATAGGTCCAACACCAAGAATGTGAGGTATCCAGTATGGACAATCAAACCTTAATGCAGTATTTTGAATGGTATTTACCAGATGATGGCCAGCATTGGAAACGGCTGGCTCAGGCTGCACCTGAACTTGCTGCTAAGGGCATCCGAAAAATTTGGCTGCCGCCGGCTTTTAAGGGAACCGGATCCAATGACGTCGGCTACGGTGTCTATGACCTGTTTGATTTGGGGGAATTTGACCAGAAAGGGACAGTCCGTACCAAGTATGGCAGCAAAGAAGACTATCTCAAGGCAATCCAAACTTTAAAAGAAAACGGCATTGAAGCTATCGCCGATGTGGTGCTCAATCACAAGGCCGCTGCGGATGAGACCGAGACATTTTCAGTTGTTGAGGTAGACCCAAGCAACCGAACCCAGGCCCTGTCTGAACCCTTTGACATTGAAGGCTGGACCCACTTTACCTTTCCCGGCCGCCAGCAGACATACAATGACTTTGAGTGGCACTGGTACCACTTCACCGGGACCGACTATGATGCCGCCCAAAATAAATCCGGCATTTATCTGATTCAGGGCGACAATAAAGGCTGGGCAGAAAATGGGCTGGTGGATAGGGAAAACGGCAACTATGACTACCTCATGTATGCTGATATTGACTTTAAGCACCCCGAAGTCATCCAGAATCTCTACGACTGGGCCTACTGGTTCATCGAAACGACGGGAGTCCACGGCTTTCGGCTGGATGCGGTCAAGCACATTGACTCTTTCTTTATGGGCAATTTCATCCGTGATATTACCGAAAAATACGGTGAGGATTTCTATGTCTTCGGCGAATTTTGGAATGGCGATGAGACAGCCAACGATGCTTATCTGTCCAGTATTGACTACCGCTTTGATCTGGTCGATGTTAAGCTGCATCAGAATTTCTTTGATGCCGGCAAGGCCGGGGCAGACTATGACCTGCGCACCATTTTTGACTACAGCCTAGCAAAAAATCACCCTGAATCAGCTGTGACCTTTGTGGACAATCACGACACCCAGCGGGGGCAGGCCCTGGAATCTACTGTTGAAGAATGGTTCAAACCGGCTGCCTACGCCCTTATCCTGCTGCGGGAAGCTGGCCTGCCCTGTGTCTTTTACGGAGACTACTACGGTATTGAGGGTGACTTTGCCCAGCAAAGCTTCCAAGAAATCCTGGATAAACTCCTGGACATCCGCCTCAATCTCGCCTACGGCCAGCAGACAGACTACTTTGATGAGGCCAACTGCATCGGCTGGACCCGTCAGGGCAAAGAAGACAGCCAGCCAATCGCCGTTGTCATCAGCAACAGCGGCCCCGCCAGCAAGCGCATGCAGGTCGGACCAGAGTGGGCAGGACAGGAATTTACCGACTACCTGAGCCACTCAGCAGCCACTGTCACCATCGACCAGGAAGGCTGGGGCGACTTTCCCGTGGAGGAAGGATCGGTCAGTGTGTGGAGTGTCAGATAAAGCCAAATAAAAACCGACTCGCAGCTCAAACTGTGAATCGGTTTTTTGCTACTGATTTTGATACTAGCCAATGAAAAACTTCAGCAATCTAGACAGTTAGCATGTATAGTCTTTTAGTTTGCTTTTAGCAGTGAAACTGTCTGGGGGACAGTTTTATCCTGTCGCTTAAAATACAGGACGATAGGGCAGCGAGCTGCTCAAAACTCCAGTGGAGGTTTTGAGATGGCGGATAAAGCTTCCGAGAGGAAGCATCAAAAGTACAGCTGATGCAAGCTTCACTTGCCATATCCACAACCTACAACAGCCTTCTAGTCTATTGTAGCAAGGCGAGCTAACAAAGTAATAAAAGATAAACTAAATGACGATAAGCCTTAATCCACCAACCCGCTTCTCAGATAAGCATCCACCATGCGCTCTGTCGCGACAACTGAATCAATATGGGTACGCTCATAAGAGTGACTGGATTCGATACCAGCGCCTAACAGGGCATGCTTGACTTCTGCTCCGGCGCTCATGGCTGCGGAGGCATCTGAACCGTAAAATGGATAGATGTCCAGTTTGTAGGGGATTTCCTGCTCCTTGGCCAGGTTTACCAAGTGCTGGCGGAATTCATAGTGGTAAGGGCCGGAGGCATCCTTGACGCAGATGGAAACGGTGTACTCGTCGGTCTGCTGGTCGTCGCCCATGGCTCCCATGTCTACGGCCAGATACTCGACTGCCTGAGCCGGCAGGCTGGAATTGGCCCCGTGGCCTACTTCCTCAAAGACGCTGAAGGCAAAATGAGTGGTCACCGGAAGCTTGACACCTTCCTCCTTATAGACTCTCAAAAGGTTGAGGAGAATAGCTGCGCTGACCTTGTCATCCAGGAAGCGGGACTTGATAAAGCCGGTTTCGGTCACAGTGGTCCGTGGGTCAAAGGAAACGAAATCTCCGACTTCAATGCCCAGGGCGCGTGTTTCTTTTTCGCTGGTCACTTTCTCGTCCAGACGGACTTCCATATTGTCCTGGGTTCGCTCCACCGTCCCGGCATCCTTGTAGACATGGCAGGAGGTCTGGTGGACCAAGATAGTGCCGCTGACCGTCTTGCCGCTGCTGGCCACATGAACCAGGCAATTCTCACCCTCGATCATATTCCAAGGGAAGCCGCCAATCCGGTCCAGCTTGAGCCGGCCGTCAGGCTTGACAGCGCGGACAATAGCCCCCAGCGTGTCGACATGAGCCGTCACCACCCGGTGCTGGTCATCATTTGCCCCCTTGACCACGACATGGACGCCGCCCTTATTGGTGCGGATGGGCTCATAGCCCAGTCCAGCCAAAGTCTTCACCAGATAGTCCGCCACCTCAGCCGTAAAGCCTGTTGGGGAAGGAATAGCCGTTAATTCTTGTAAATATTGAACAGTTTGATTCATGAATGTCTCCTCATTGTTTTTCTTTATTATAGCACAAAGAAAGCCTGAGCAACTATATTTTCAGCAGGCTTTTTATCATTAGGAGCAATCATAACTCCTCTATTTCTATTCTTCTTTCTCGTCGACTCCATTCTTATACGGTATCTTCCAAAAGATAGATTTCTCTGCGGGTGAGGACGCAGCCATCATAGGAGTCTTATACGCTATCTTATCAAAGATACTCCCCTTTGTGGGTGAGGGCGCAGCCATCATGGGAGTCTGTCCCAGCCTCGCCTGCTTTAGAATTTATAAGACTAATCGTCAGTACATTATCAAGGATAGGTGATGACAAAGACTAGAAAAAATCACCTCAGCTAGCTGAGGTGATTCGTCTGGCTAAAATTAATTAGCTTTTTTGAAACGATAGGCAAAAACTGATGCTGTCAGCAAGGCAAAACCTGCAAATACAGCAAGTACAGAAGTTTCACTGCCGGTTCTTGGCAGAACTTTCTTCGTAGCTTTTGGCCTTAGATTGCCTGATTTTCCAGAGGTATTGCCTGCATCTGAATCATCAGAAATATCCTTACCATCCAAATCATTGCTGTCGCTATCAATCGAGGATGAATCCGGAACTTTTGCTTCAAATGTCCATGTGCCTGTAAATACGACATCTGCGCCTGCTACAGTTTTGCTGGCTGCATCGTAGCCCTTGAAAGTCCAGGTGCCGGCTGCGGTTTGGACTGTTTTCTTACTTGGGTCAATAGCCGTCACTGCTGTGCCGTCTGTGTATTCTTTAGAATCTTCTGGCAGCAAGCTGCTGACTTCAGCAGGCAGTGCATAGTTCGGATCGGCACTGACAAAGCTGTAAGCTGCCTTGTATTTAGCTGGTGCTGGTGTGAAATCCCATTTACCAGTAAATTTAAGATCGCTGTTTGCCACTGTCTGTCTATCCGTTTCAGCATAGCCCTTGAAAGTCCAAGTCCCTTCCGCCACTGTGACGCTGGTCTGCGCCGGCTGCTTGGCATCTACATTGCTGCCATCAGTGTAGCGATTAGCATCCGCCGGAAGCAAATCGGTTACCTCTTTTGGCAGATTTGGATAAGCCGGATTGCTGCTGATAAACTCGTAGCTGACACCATAGTCTTTGTAACTATTGGTGAATGTTGGATTGTTGCCGGTGATGGCCGCTTCCAATTTGCCGTTATTGTCCGTCACTGTGACTGTCACAGTATGTTCTGTGCTGTCATAAGCCACTCCAGCTTCACTTCCAGCTACTTCTGTCAGCTTGTAAGTATAAGTTCCTTCTTTATCATAGTTGATTCCGAGAAACTTGATATCACCATTCGCGTCATTTGTTGCTTGAAGCTCTTGGTTATTACCGCCGACTTCGGTCAGCTTAAAGGTATACTTTTCAGCTTCCAGTGCTTTGCCGGTCAGCTCTTTCTTGGCAGTAATGGCCGCACTAGCCGGCTCTGCCTGATAAGTATTGACAAAGGACTCACGGTCATAGCTTGCTGTCGCTGTTCTGACCCCGTTCACGCTTTCAGCTTTTACTGTAATGTTAATTTCCGGATTGGCATCATCGGTCACGCCCGGCAGATTGCTGGTACGCTCACGAATGGCATAGTTAAAGGTTCCTTCTTGCTTAAAGCGGACTTTCTTAAAGGTCACACTGCCGCCTTGATTGGTCACAGTTTGGACAACCTTGTCATTATCATCCTTATTAATCAAGTCAAAGGTAAATTCGCCGTCTGCCAAAGTACGGCCGGTCAGCTCTTTCTGAACCTTAAAAATGACTTCATCAGGCCGGGTAGCTTCCCCGATACCATCCAGCGTCGTCAGCGGTGCAAATGGCCGCGATACCAAGGCAGGCATTGTCTGACCGTTTGCCGTCACCGTCACATCGTTAAAGGCCTTTTTGGTTACCTTATCAACTGGCTTGGTCAGGCGAGTCCGGTAGACGATATAAATCCCTCTGCCATTGAGCTCTCCTGCATTGACAGTGAAGTGATTTTCATCAGTAATGGTCACAACTTCGCTCGGCTTAAAGGATGTGCGCGTACCTGCTACTGCATTTGAAGCACCTTCCCAGTCGGTAAAGTGGTAGCCTGTGATGCCAGAGTCTTCGTCCAGCTCTTGGTCATCGGGAATAGCATCTTCAACGACCACTTGGCCAAGATTTTGGACATCACGGTTGACGCGGATACGCCAGTTGACATAGTTTGGATCCTTAGAATCCTGAACACCCCACTTGGAATACCCCTGAGGCTCCTCATCGACCTTGATACGCTTGAGCTTATAGGTCCTGGCACCTGGAAAATGGACTTCCTGCTCCTGATTGTAGGGCATATTATCAGCCCAGACAACGGTAAAGGAAGCTGAAATCCGCTTGCTGTCAGGATTGGCGGCAAAATAAGCTGCATTGGTCACGGTCACCGTTGCAGTACCAGTCACAGGATCTGTCACCAACTTAGCAATGACCGTAGTACCGTCCGGTGCTGTCAGATTTTCCTCGGCGGCCCGTTCGATTTTGAACTGCTGAGGGACTTTGTAGACCATTGTATCGCCGTCATTTAATACCTTGTCATTTGCAAAAGTATAGGTCGGAGCGATGTAAAATTTGCCTTCACCATAGCCGGTATCCTTGAGTACATTGGTATTAATGGTGACATTTGTAGTCAGCTGATAGTCGCTTTCAGTCAATTCCGCAGCTGAAGCACTGCTATTTTGGCTCAGCAGGGGAATAAAAACCGACACTAGCAGCAAGACAGCCATCACAGCATGGGACAGCTTATCATAAATTTGTTTCAACTGAACGATTTCTCCTCCTTCTTTTCTTTTTCAATGCAGTCTTTCCGTTTGTCTTTTGCAGCAGGCCAGAGCGAGCTGGATCCTGCATAGAAAACCAACGAAAAACTGCGGAGACAAATAAGAGCAGGCACACCCTTACTTGTCTGGCTTTTCTTTTCAGCTGACAAAAAAGACAGAAAGACTCTATGCTTCATCGTCAAGCCAAAAAACATAAGATGCATATGCTGGAATATGACATATACATGACAATTATAACATCTTTTGTCATAAATAGCAGTATTTTATGCGCTTTTCGCCCCTATTTTGGTCTATTTTTTTCCTATTTTTTCTATTCTCAGATTAAAATAGACACGAAAGTCAGCAAAAAACCAATCCTTTCAAGCAAACACTTGGCAGAATTGGTTTTTTTGATGGCTTGCAAGCCGTTATTGAAATCACAGCCAGCTTGGCTGTGCTGATTTGACAAGGCAAATGAAAGGACGAAGCGGGCTGCTGATGACTTACTGGCCGACCCCTTGAGGCGAACCAGCTCAATAGTCGGTTCCTAAGCAAATCTATTTAAAAATGGATTCTCTGAAGTCGTCTGTCTCACGCAGATAAGCATTGTAAATCTTCTTCTTGAGCAGGTTGACCCAGCTGGCTTCCACTTTAGTAGTGGCATTGGTGATATTGCGCACATCCTCTGCCACAGCCTCGTCCATGAGTTTCTGCATTTCTGCATAGGAAGAAATCGTCACCTTTTTGGTGCTGTTTGGCTTCTTCAGCTCATACTCAATGGTAATCGGCTTCAGATTTGGCAGTTTGTCAATCCGCTCTCGATACATGGCTTTCTTAAAGGCTGTCCATGACTCGTATTCACCTTTCAGGACATGGTCAAAGACTTTCTGGTCCGTCACCAGACCGACGTCTTTCTTAAGCCAGCTGTCATAAGTGATAGAACCTTCAGCCACAGCTTCCTTGGAGAATTGGCCGGAAACATAAGGCACGAAGCCGTCTTGGTAGCCCTTAGCCGCCAAGAGTTCGTAAGCCGTCCGGCGGAACATGACATCGCCCGGTGCACCATTTGGATTGCTGAGGGCTGAGTAGATTGGCGAGAAGAGGCTGAGACTGAGGTAGCCGTTACGGGTATACTGGCCGCTGTCTTTATTTTCCCTGCGGGTGATGACATCATTGTCAATCAGGGATTCAAAAGTCGTCAGCTGCTTGATTTCTTCAGCAGTGAAGCTGCGGACCTGATTGCCCGCGTGGGTCTGCTTATTATACTTATCCGTAACATAGTAGTTCTCCATCTTCCTGAACCACTTGAGCTTGGCATCATCAGACTGCTTGACCATCGAAGTGCCTTCCAGATAGTCCAACGTGTAAATCATGTCAAACATACCGTGTACATAGTGCTGCAGATCATCAGCATTCTGGACGCGCTCCTTAAAGTTGTAAGTGTGCATCCGTGTGGTAGAATCCTTATCCGTCTTAAAGAGGGTATTCAGGGTGATGGTTGCTTCGTCAGTACTTGGCGTAGACTGCAGGAGACCGCGGGCATAGAGCTCAGCTCCCAATCCTTCGCGGCGGCCATTTCCTTCAAAGTAAATAGCGCCGTCAGAATTGTGGGTCATCTCATGGGTATAGACAGAGTTGCCGTAGTCTTCCAGCAGACGAGCCGCATCAAAGTGGGTGACATTTCCTGTCGCATAGGCATTGTAGCCCTTGCTGGCATACCACTTGCCAGCCGGTCCGAAGAATTCCTGCATGGCCAGAGACTTCTTGTCATTGGCCTGCGCCCAGTATCCTTTGCCGTCTTTATCCTTGAAGGAGAAGCCGTCATAGACCAGAACGGAACGGAAGAGCTTGTCCTTGCTTTCATCGCTCAAAATCTTGTACCAGAAATCATAGTGATCGCGCTGGAATTCAGCTGACTTTCTGACCCGGTCCTCGACATATTCAGCTAGCTCTGCATCTGTCCGCACCTTGCCGTTGACCGCATCACGGTAACGGTCATAAGCTCCCATGGAGATGGTGGACATATTGGAGATGACATAGACGCCTTTTTCGCTCATGGTCAGGAGCGGCAAGAGCATGCCTTTGTATTCCCAATTATCAGCAGTAATCTTGTCATAAACTCCGACAGAGTATTTACCGCCATTGACAGCCTCGTCCTGCAGTTTTCTGGCGGCGGCTACTTCTGACTTGGACTCAACGATGTAGGCCTTGGTATTGGTCTTCAGCCATTCGTTATTAGTCTTGGTTGGCAGGAAGAGCTGGCGGTAGCCTTCCAGATAGTTGAAGAGCCCCCTCTTGCCCGTTGCTTCAGCCAGTGACGTATCATAAGCCAGATAGCTGTTTTTAGCCTTGAGGTTGTTAAAGCCAGACTGGCCGAGAGCAATGATGGTATCCAGTGTTGAAGCTTCATTATTGCCATAAAAGTCAAACTTGTAGGCCGACAGATCCTTGACATTGATATTGTCATAGTTGATATTATACCAGCGGTTGAGGTAGGTCAGTCCCAGCAGGAAGGCTTCTTTATTGGCCGTGATCTTCTGAGCTAGATAATCAGCTACCGCATCTCCTTCGGTATTGATGGATTTGTCCATAGCCAAAACCTTGCGCAGCTCTTCTGACAGCTTGGCCTTGACATGATCAAAGGCTGTATCCAGATAAAGATCATCCAGCGATGTATCAGCTGCCACACCCAGAACGGTGCGCATAGCCGGTGAGTCCAGGACCACCTTGTTCAGCTCTGGCAGCACTTGATTCAGCACTCTGCTATAGTCAGATAGGAAGGCTTCTGGTGTATAAAGGAGGCCTAAGTCATTTACAGTGTATTCTGCAATGGCCTTGTATTTGAAATCACCCTTATAGGTCAGATCCAGATATTGGACCGTATTGTCCGCAAAATGCAGCATCAGGCGGTTAATCTCAGTCTTATGGCTGTGAAGATCCGTGATGATCTGGTCCCCCTTCATCGGAACAACATCCAGCAAGAGCTCTGTATTGAGCTTCTGGTCTTCCGGAAGTTTATTGCCATAAGCTACAATGGTTTCCTTGTTGTAGAAAGGAAGGAGTTTTTCCATGTTGGCATAGGCAATAGCGCGGTTGTCCTGCGCATTCCTTTCCTGGCTGTAGTCCAGAGAGGTAAGATTGAGATTGCTGTCGTCCAAGCTAGTCGTAATGCCCAGTCCAGTCAGCTTTTCTTCTGCCTCTTCCAGTGTCAGTGTCGAGGTGACAAACTTGTCATTTTCCAGCCCTTCATTGCCTTCAATGACATAAGCCTCTGTGATACGGGTGTTGTCATAGCCTTGGTCTCCGGAAATACTGCGGAGATTCGTACCGCTGATGTTGCTGATGACCGTATCAATTAAGCCATTGGAATAATTAGACCCGACTACACCGCCGATTTGGCCGTTCTTAGTCGTATTTTGGATCTGTCCAGATACATACGATCGGCTGATCCGGGCATTGTCCTCCAAGCGGCCGACCAGACCGCCGAAGCGCTGTTCATTTGTCCGAGCGCCTGCGAGTATGGTCACATCTGCTCTGCTTTGGCTGAGCAGGGATCTGCTGCCTTTCAGATTGGCCAATAGACCGCCGGCATTGTATGCCTTGGTCTGCTTATCATTGGTCTGGATAGTCCCGCTAAAGGAGCTGTTGCTGATTTGCGTATTGCTGGCAACGACGACCAAACCAGCTACCTGTGAGGCATTGCCCACTACAGCTACCTTCCCTTGGGCAGAGACATCGCTGATCCGGGCATTGTCCGCATTGCGGGCCAGAGCTGCCGAGTCATAGGTCCCGACAATATTGACATCCTTCAGATCCAGATTGGAAACAGAGGAGCCGCTCTTGAGGTTTTCAAACAAAGGCTTAGCCAGATTATAAATGGCGTACTGCTTGCCATCGTGGCCGCCTGTCAGGCTGCCAGTGAAGTTTCCTTTGAGATAGACATAGTCCGCCGGTGCCAGACTGACCTCGCTGGCATCCAGATCTGCTCCCAGCACATAGCTGCCGGCCATGTTTTTCTTCATAGCGTCCAGCAGACCGGTAAAGCTGGTGTAGACATTCTGCTGACTAGGACCAGCCTTGCTGATATAAAAGTCATAGCCAGACTTGTAGCCTGTCGCAGTCTCTTCTACCAGCTCCGGCAGAGAGACTGTCACCTTGTAGGCTGCCTTGCCATTCTTCTCACCTTCTGAAATGCTGTGAACCGGCAGAAGCATTTCCTTGGAGTCGCTAGACTTGACTTTGACAAAATAGTTTGACAGATCAGTAGGCAGGGCACTCATAGAGACGAGGCGCTTGTACTGGTCGTTTTCCTTGCTGTAAAACTCTGCCGCTTCGATATTACGGAAGGCGATTTTCTTGTATTCCAAGTTAAAAGTACGGCTGTCATTTTCAAGCTCTGTAAAGCTGCTGCTGTCCAGCTCATAGGTCAGCTTGGTCTTCAAAGTGTAGTCTGTATAGTAGTCCAAGCCGTCAATCTTAAGATTTCCTGCAAAATTGCGAATCGGAAGAGCGCGAACCAGCTGTTCTCCCCTGTATAATTCAGCAGTCGCTGAGCGGTAAGACTGCGTCCGATCTTCCAAAGTGTATTGGACCGTAACCGACTTATCCTCAGCGTTTTCAGTCAGACTTAGGATAGAAACGGTCGGCTTGACTTTGGCTACACCATTCAGTGCTTCTTTGGCTGCTGTCAGACTGGTAAAGGCTTGGTTGACCTGCACCTGTGTCGCCAGCTGGTTGCGCAGAACCCTTTCTGCCTGAGCTGCTTGGTCTGTATAAGCCATTTGTTTGTCTGGATCCGCATTCTTGTACTGAACGGTCGCTTTGATACTTTGAATTAAATCGTATTCAGCTTGAAGGGCTGTTTTGACAACCTCAAGACCGCTTAACTGAGCCTTGGCTTGATTGATCTGTTCCACCAGCTGGTTGACTTCTGCCTGGCTGGCCTGTGATTGACTGAGAATCGCTTGGCCTGCCGTCAAAGCAGTATCATAGGCATTCTGATGGCTCTGACTGTCGTTGAAATAGCGTGCCTGAGCTTTAACTTGATCTGCTTCTGCCAATAGATGGTGCAGTGGAATTAAATCGAACTCTTCTAAAACTTCTGCTTTCGGTGCATCGTTCGGTACCATGTGTGGCTTAGCCGTGCCGACCTTGACAATCTGGGTCACAGGGGACAGCGTTTCGACATTAGACAGTTCCTGACGATCAACTTCTTGGCCGTTAGAACTGTAAACGCGGGTCGTGATGGTCCGTTCACCCTCCACGCCTGGAGTGGCAATCTCGTGGGCACCTTGCACAAGCTCGTCGGTTTCTTCCTCACGAATAGCGAAGGTGATTTTCTCTACACGCGTTTCGTCAGTATAAGTCAGCGGGTACTCTGGCAGGGCATCCGCTTTTGGTGCCTCATTTGGTACCATGTTTGGCTTGGCCGTACCGACTTTGACCACCTGAGTTACTGGGGCCAAGGTTTCTGCATTGGACAGTTCCTGACGGTCAACTTCCTGACCATTGGAGCTGTAAACGCGGGTCGTAATCGTCCGTTCACCCTCCACGCCCGGAGTCGCAATCTCGCGGGCACCTTGCACAAGCTCGTCCGTTTCCTCCTCACGAATAGCGAAGTTGATTTTCTCTACCCGCGTTTCGTCAGTGTAGGTCAGCGGGTACTCAGGCAGAGCGTCCGCTTTTGGTGCCTCATTTGGTACCATGTGTGGCTTGGCCGTACCGACTTTAACAATCTGGGTCACTGGGGACAGCGTTTCGACATTAGACAGTTCCTGACGGTCGATTTCCTGGCCGTTGGAGCTGTAAACGCGGGTCGTGATGGTCCGTTCACCCTCCACGCCGGGTGTTGCAATCTCGCGGGCACCTTCGACCAGTTCATCCGTCAGCTGTTCTTCAATATCGAAAGCAATTTTCTCTACACGCGTTTCGTCAGTGTAGGTCAGCGGGTACTCTGGCAGGGCGTCCGCTTTCGGTGCATCGTTCGGTACCATGTGTGGCTTGGCCGTACCGACCTTGACAATCTGGGTCACAGGGGACAGCGTTTCGACATTAGACAGTTCCTGACGATCAACTTCTTGGCCGTTGGAATTGTAGACGCGAGTCGTAATGGTCCGCTCACCTTGCACGCCGGGAGTGGCAATCTCGCGGGCACCTTGCACTAACTCGTCGGTTTCTTCCTCACGAATAGTGAAATTAACTTTCTCTACACGCGTTTCGTCAGTATAGGTCAGTGGGTACTCTGGCAGGGCGTCCGCTTGCGGTGCCTCATTGGGCACCATGTTTGGCTTGGCCGTGCCGACCTTGACGACTTGCATCACTGGCGCCTGTGTTTCGACATTAGACAGCTCCTGACGGTCAACTTCCTGGCCGTTAGAACTGTAAACGCGGGTCGTGATGGTCCGTTCACCCTCCACGCCGGGTGTTGCAATCTCGCGGGCACCTTGCACTAACTCGTCGGTTTCCTCCTCACGAATAGTGAAATTAACTTTCTCTACCCGCGTTTCATCAGTATAGGTCAGCGGGTACTCTGGCAGGGCGTCCGCTTTTGGTGCCTCATTGGGCACCATGTGTGGCTTGGCCGTGCCGACCTTGACGACTTGCATCACTGGCGCCTGTGTTTCGACATTAGACAGCTCCTGACGGTCAAC
>NZ_QFAY01000001.1:0-49674 GCF_017884005.1 Streptococcus panodentis | reverse complement strand
TGTGGCTTGGCCGTGCCGACCTTGACGACTTGCATCACTGGCGCCTGTGTTTCGACATTAGACAGCTCCTGACGGTCAACTTCCTGACCATTGGAGCTGTAGACGCGGGTCGTAATCGTCCGCTCGCCCTCTACGCCCGGAGTGGCAATCTCGCGGGCACCTTGCACTAACTCGTCGGTTTCCTCCTCACGAATAGCGAATGTGATTTTCTCTACACGCATTTCGTCAGTATAAGTCAGCGGGTACTCTGGCAGAGCGTCCGCTTGCGGTGCATCATTGGGCACCAGACTGGACTTGGCCGTGCCGACCTTGACAATCTGGGTCACAGGGGACAGCGTTTCGACATTAGACAGCTCCTGGCGGTCGATTTCCTGGCCGTTGGAATTGTAGACGCGGGTCGTAATCGTCCGCTCGCCCTCTACGCCCGGAGTGGCAATCTCGCGGGCACCTTGCACAAGCTCGTCCGTTTCCTCCTCACGAATAGCGAAGGTGATTTTCTCTACCCGCATTTCGTCAGTATAAGTCAGCGGGTACTCTGGCAGAGCGTCCGCTTTTGGTGCCTCATTGGGCACCATGTTTGGCTTGGCCGTACCGACTTTGACGACTTGCGTCACTGGTGCCAAGGTTTCTGCATTGGACAGTTCCTGACGGTCGATTTCCTGGCCGTTGGAATTGTAGACGCGGGTCGTAATCGTCCGTTCACCTTGCACGCCCGGAGTCGCAATCTCGCGGGCACCTTGCACAAGCTCGTCGGTTTCTTCCTCACGAATAGCGAAAGCAATTTTCTCTACACGCGTTTCGTCAGTGTAGGTCAGCGGGTACTCTGGCAGGGCGTCCGCTTGCGGTGCATCATTGGGCACCATGTGTGGCTTGGCCGTGCCGACTTTAACAATCTGGGTCACAGGGGGCAGCGTTTCGACATTAGACAGTTCCTGACGGTCAACTTCCTGACCATTGGAGCTGTAGACGCGGGTCGTAATCGTCCGCTCACCTTGCACGCCGGATGTTGCAATCTGGCGAGTGCCCTCAGCTAATTCATCAGTATATTGCTCTTCAATATCGAAAGCAATTTTCTCTACCCGCGTTTCATCAGTATAGGTCAGCGGGTACTCTGGCAGGGCGTCCGCTTTTGGTGCATCACTTGGTACCAGATTTGGTTTCCTTGTTCCAACTTTGATAATCTGATTGACTGCTGCAAGGATTTCTTCATCTGATAAAACTTGACGGTCAACTTCCTGGCCGTTAGAGGTATAGATGCGGGTTGTGATAGCTCGCTCCCCTTGTACTCCAGGTGTGACAATTTGGCGGGTCCCCTCAGGAATGTCATCTGTATACTGCTCTTCAACTGAAAAATCTATCTTTTCTCGTCTTGTTTCATCCCTTGCAGTCAGCTCTAATTCTGGCAATTCTTCTACTGGAGCAGTATCTGGAACAGCGCCATATTCAGTCGCTTCTGCTATTTCATGAACGGGTGCTGTATCAGGTGCGGTTCCATACTCGGTTGCTTCCGGAACTTCATGAACGGGTGCTGTATCAGGTGCGGTTCCATACTCGGTTGCTTCCGGAGCTTCATGAACGGGCGCCGTATCAGGTGCGGTTCCATACTCAGTTGCTTCCGGAACTTCATGTACTGGAGCAGTATCAGGAACAGTGCCATATTCGATCGCTTCCGCTATTTCATGAACGGGCGCTGTATCGGGCGCGGTTCCATACTCAGTTGCTTCCGGAATTTCATGTACTGGAGCAGTATCAGGAACAGTGCCGTACTCGGTTGCTTCCGGAATTTCATGTACTGGAGCAGTGTCAGGAACAGTGCCGTATTCGGTCGCTTCCGCTATTTCATGAACGGGCGCAGTATCAGGAACAGTGCCGTACTCGGTTGCTTCCGCTACCTCATGTACCGGGGCAGTATCGGGCGCGGTTCCATACTCGGTTGCTTCTGGTATTTCATGCACAGGCGCAGTGTCTGGAACAGTGCCGTAATTGGTTAATTCAGGCACTTCTTGGACAGGTGCTTCTTTTGGCACATAATTGGCCGCCGCAGTGCCGACCATGATGATTTCCGAAACAGGTTCGGCAGTGACTTGGTCAGAAATCAGCTCACTCTTCACAATTTGCTGACCAGCGCTGTAGTTGCGAGTCACGACTGTCCTCGTACCTGCAATACCCGCACGAATCACCTGAGACTTCCCCTGGGCCAGCTGATCCGAATATTGATACTCAGTTTGATAAGGCAAGCTCTGAGTCTGGGTGGTATCGTCACTTGTGATTTTCAGCTCGGGTACTTCATGGGTAGGAGAAAGCCGGGCAAACTGGCGTTCTTGAGCAGCAATAACTTCCTTTTCTTGCTCAGTCAGTTTTTCCGATTCATCAGTGACCGCCGTATTGGCCGTGCCAGTATTTTCTGGCTGGATAGCTGGCTGCTGATCCACTTCGACAGCTGACCATTCCTTTTGAACCGCAGGAAGCTGATGGCTTCCTGTTTGAGCTCCCTTGTCCTGCTCACCGCTCTTCAGATAGCCGATATATTCAAAGCCAGTAATATCCAAAGGCTCAGGCAGCTTGTCTCCCACAGCCAAATTCAGCCTTTGATTATAAGCAGCCAATTCAATATTGGTCACTGCAAAGACAGAAGGAGCCAGAAGGATCGAGCCCAGTCCTGTCACCAGCAAAATCGAAGACAGGTATCTCTTGCCATTTCTGCCTCTAGCGATGACCAGAACCGCCAAGGTCACTCCTGCAACTGCGAAGGTCGCTTCCCAAAGTCCTGAGTAGCCTGTCCGCGGCAGATTTTCCGATGAAATCCCCTGAGTCTTTGGACGGTAGACCAGATAATACGCATCCGCACTTTCCTCCACAAACTTTGGAAGTTCCTTCACAACTGCACTTTTCTCAGCTTCGGTCAGCTCTGACTCTACTACATAGTGATAATGGACTGGGACGGATTTATCAGCCGAAACTTCTGCAGCCTCGACAGTGCTGACATTCCCCCCTATGGCAGTGCTCAAAAAGAAGCTTCCAATCGTAGCGGAAACCAATCCTACTGATAATTTCCTAAAAGAATAGCGCTGGAGTGTATCGCCAGTGACTCTTTTTTCCATAAAATTCCCTTTTCTTTATAAAATAATCTCTTTCAAATTTTACTGGATTTTCACTCAAAATTCAATCCTTTTGCTTAAAAAAATATCTTTTATCCCTAAAAGTATTTCATTTTTGAACAGCTGAAAAACAACTGTTCATTTTTCAATACCAAAAAAAGATTCCGCAAAGGGAATCCGATGAAGCAATATTTTTTTCTCTCTGTAATCAGCTGTTTAAATCCTGTTCAAAAAGACCATACTCATGCTTCTTACCCTGCAGTTCTGCTGCATAATGGCGGGTGACTGTCTTTTGATGAATCAAGGCTCCGATAGCTGAAGCCTGTCGCTTCTGTGCTTCTTTAAAAATCGGATAGGCCAAGGCAGAGCCCAACCCCAAGAATTGCTCATCTACTCCTAGATACATAATCGTATAACGTTTTGCAAAACGCTTGGTCCAAAAAAGCTTGGCTAGGTTAAGCGGAGTCAGTTTTTGATAAACCAGAGAACCGTAGTCCGGCATGGCAATCAGAAAACCAGCTAGCTTGCCCTCCTTATAGGCCAGCTTAACCATAGAAAAATCAAGAATATACTGGTATTTTTGAAAAATCTGACTGAACTGCTGACTAGAAATTGACCGATAAATCGGAAAATCTTGATAGAGGCGATTGAGGAGCTCAAAAACCTGCAGCGAAGCTTCTTCCCACTCCTGCTTCTTTGGAGAGCAAATGGTGAAATCCGCTTCTTCAAAAGACTCAAAGCGATGAGCCAGCTTGTCCTGATGAGTTTGATTGCTGACCTTGGGATAAAAATTGGATAGATAGCGCTCCTTGATCTCAAAACCAGCTTCCTGCCATAGCTGAGGATAATAGGCTGGATTATGAGGCTCCCCTGTAAAAGGGAGCTCCTCTGTTCCAGTCAGCTGCATTCGATAACCCAGCCAAAAACTTGCCTGTACGGGACCGATAATCCTGCTAGCTCCGAGACTGCGAGCAAAACCTGCTAAATGCTCGATAAAAGCAGATGCAATCTGTTGATCATTGATCGACTCGAAAAATCCCAAGTAAGCAGCCTCATCATCTGGATAGAAGGTCAGAAGCCCTCGAATACAAGGCCGACTGTCCACATAGCCAATAAAAGCATAGGTTTCTAAGTCAGAACTCAGCGGGTGACTGCCCTCAATCAAAGCCAGCTCTTCCTCTTCCGACTGCATGAGGTGGTCTGGCTGGTAAATCTGTTTGGGCAGGGCTAGAAAATCGTCCAGCTCTGTCGTATTAGGTTTGACTGGTTTAATTTCCAGCATGGTCTTCCTCCTTGATCAGTCGAATCTTGCCAGTAAGGCCATCCATCTCAATCCAATCACCGTTTTGCAGCTGGCTGCAGGCACCTCTGACATTTACAATGGAAGGGATACCCAACTCGCGGGAAATAATAGCTGTGTGCGAGAGCAAAGACCCCTGTTCTGCAATGACACCCTTGGCTTGGGTCAGAAGATAAACCCAGCCCGGATCTGTCATCTTGGTCACGATAATCCGATCCTGAGCAGACTCAATCTCCTGCACATCTTCCACGACCAAAACCTGAGCCTTGACGCAGCCAGGTGAGCAGCCAATCCCTTGTAAGGCGTGATTAGCCGTATTATGACTGCTGGTGCGGTTTTGCGGTTTCAGGTATTTCTCAAAGACCTGTCCAGCAAAAACGTAGCGACTAAAGGTTGGAAGTTCCTTATCAGCCTCCATCTTTTCTCGACGCTCGGCTACCAAGCCACTAACATCTCTGGGCTTTCTGGTCAACTCAAACAATTCTTCCTTTGTCAGGTAAAAAACATCGTCAGGCGTAGCCAGCAGACCTTGCTCGACTAATTGCTGCCCAAGCGTTCGGAAAATCTGCCGCATCATGCCATAGATTCGTGTGCGGTTTAAGCGGGAGCTTTCCCGATATTTAACACCAGTCATGGCTCGCTTGCGAAGAAAATTCGTCCACCAGCCTGATTTTTGCACCTCTTCTTCAAGTTTCTGAGGTGCCAACTTCTTCTCCTCTTGCTGGCACATTTGCAGCAGGAGCTTGAGCAGACGCTCTGGGTGCGTTCGGAAGGTTGGAGTTTCTAACTTCAACTCTTCTGGAGCCCGATCACCAAATTCATGGATAAAATGGACTATTTCTTTGACCAAAGGATGCTGGCGACTTAGAAAGACTGCTGGACTTTCACTTGCCATGGCCTGTCTAATCGCTGCATTTTCTTCTGCTTTCAGCTGAGCTGTTAAAGCCTGCAGAGCCAAAGCCGGCCTCATACTTTCAATCTGCTCAATTCCTGCAATCTCAGCCTGAACAGCACCGCCACGACGCGACTTCTTCAGGAGTCCAGTATATACAAAAGCATAGAGATCATTGACCAGCGTAATGTCCCAGTGAGCCAGAATATCCTCTTTTAGCTTGCTGACCAAGCCAATCAAGGCCTCCGCATCTGCGTCGGGAGAAAAGCTCGCTTCGTATTCGCGCTGAATCTGGGCGAACTGCTCTTCCAATTGCCGCATTTGCTTGGGTGCTGTCCAAAATTCTCGGATGATACGGAGCATGATTTGCAGGCGTTTGAAAGCAGACAGGTGCACCGGCATCTGAGGTACCTCTGTCTCTCGAACGCCCAGCATATCCTGCCAGATAGGAATGATTTTCTTCGAAAAAGGCAGAAGCTGCAAGAGCTGATACCAGCTCTGAATCTGGTAATAAATCCGGCTGTTGACCGGCTGCAGCATATTTTGAAAGGTGGCTTCATAGGCAGCCAACTCAGGGGCATCCTTGCCAACCACGCGCTGGGCCAGACTTCGAAAAATGCTGGCATAAGCCTCTTGAATAAAGCTAATGGTCAGAGGACTGGAAACGCCCGGATAGCTCTCGACAATATTGCTGTTATCCAGAATAATCTGCTGTCCCTCTGGCAAGGTGGTAATAGGTCGTGCCTGCAAGAGATAGAGCTGACCATTTGCGAAGGTGAACTCCATATCCATATAAGGTCCGAAAAGCTGACTCACCTGACCAGCCAAGGCCTGTAACTCCGCAAGTTGTTCCTGTGATAATTCTGGTGAGTCCTTCGTCTGCTCTGTATAAAAGAGTTGGTCCTTGGGATGAAGCGTCACCATGGTTGTAGGAATCTTATCCTCGACAACCTTGTTGCCCAAGCCCCGACCGATGACAATGATGTGCTCGTTCAGAATGCCCTTGGGATTAGCTGTGAAGTAAATCCCAGACAAGCCTCCCTCCTGCATGACCTGCACAAGGCAAATCATCTGCGCTTGCTTCAACGATAGTCCTTGCTCAAATAGATAACTAAGAGTCGACTCCTGATAAAGAGAGAGCAAGGTCGCTTGGATAGCTTCTTTAAGTCCATCTGGCTTCACATTGAGCTGGCTCTCAAACTGACCGGCAAAGGAGGAGGCCTTCCCATCCTCAATGGTTGCTGATGAGCGAACCGCAAAGCGACAGTCTGTCTGAGAAAACTCCTGCCGAATCCAGTTTTCTGCTGCTGTCAGATCTTCCTGCGCAAACTGCTCTTTAGCCCAATCCTGCAATTGCTGACTGAGTTGGGACAAGTCCAACTCTCCAGACCGATAAGCTTCTTCCATCCGCTCCAAGTCAGCAGAGCTGGCAGATTCTTGAAAAAAGTCAAAAGCAAACACTGCAAAGTCAGGAATCGGCAAACCAGCAGCCTGCATTTTCAGCAAATGATAGGCCTTGCCTCCGACCTGGTCAAGCCCTGTCTGCTTGATTTTTTTCATCAAAGTACCCCCATCAAGAGATAAACAGCAACGGACAGAACCATGGTCGTCTCCGTGATATATGTATAACGCTCCACCCGCTCCCGGATATTAAAGCGAGTTGGATCCTTGATAAACTGCTCAAACTGGACAGTCATCCAGATGACATTCAGCACTAAGACCACTACTCCGACATGGGAAATATTCCAGAGAAGGGCGAAATTGGTCAAGATATCCAGCAAAGTCACTACCTCGATAAAACGAGTGGCTTTTTTGTAGCCAAAAAGCTTTGAATAGGTCACATACTCGGTCTCGTCTTTTGGCGCCCGAATCTTACGGCAGACTTCCCAGATCAGACTTGGGAAATACATGGTAAAGGCCAGCAAGACGGTCGGTAGGGACAAGAGAGGCAGATTGTACTTGTAGCAAACAAAAGAGATAGTATAGAGATTCAAAATCATCATGACTGGATTATGGGTCACTAGAGCCAGAGGCAGAGAATTTTGAATCTTGTCACGCTTGAAGAACCAGAAGGACATGAGAGTTCCGTAGATATAGAGAAAGAGGAACCAGCCGATATTGTTCATAAAGAGGATATTGAGAAGTACAGACACCGCTACGATAAAGCTGAGGGCAATAGCCAGGTCCTTCTTTTTAACCCGGCCAGATGGCAGAGCCCGATGAGGAAAGAGCCGCCTGTCGGTCTCATAGTCCTTGAAATCATCTGCAATCCGCAGAATCATCAGAAAGACAAAAATCGTAAAAATCCCAATCAACTCCTGATGGTCAAAGTGAAAGGTGGTCACTCCGTCATTGAGCAGAAGGACAAAATAAATCTCAAAAAACATAATGGCAGCCACAAAAAAGCGCGGCAACAAAGGAAACATTTCCTTATAATAAACAGCTAATCGTTTAAACATAGCTTTTCTCCAATCTTTTCACCCATTTGAATCTGGGTTTCTATTCCGAGGTCTGAGTAAGTCAAAATATCCTGATCCATGCGAATCGTGCCTTCCGGATAGAGGACAAGAATGGTTGAGCCGCCCAGACCAAAGCAGCCCTTCTCCTGTCCCCTGACCAAATGGTCCTGACTGTGATTGTATATTCTTCCGACCAAGAGAGCGCCTACTTCCATCTGCAGGACAGGTCCTAGGTCGGTATCTAAAAGACAGTATTCTCTTTTATTTTCCTTGTAAATCAAGCGCCACTTCTGGGCTACCTGCCTAACCGTATGCAAGCGGCCCTTGATTTTTCGACTTAGGGTAATTCTGCCGGATTCAGCAGCCAGATAGCGGTGCAGGTCTTCCACTCCCAAACGATAGACAAGCGCTGTTCCGCCAGTGAACAGCTGATCTAAGTCATCATCCAACAGTAACTCAGCTAGCCTGTATGTCTGCCCTTTAATCATCAGCTGCAAGTCCTGACTGATGGTAAAAACCTCTAACTTAGCATCCGCCACAGCCAGTACTTGACTATCAGAACAGACCGGACGCAGATTGGGCTTGATTTTTCTCTGGAAGAAAGCCGAGAAGCTAGAATAGGGGCCATCTTCATAGTCAGCTAGATCCAGCTGATAACTTTCAACAAAAGCTGCTATTTTCTTTCGAGAAAATGCAGTATAGTCTTTCAAAGTCAGAAGATAAGACAGGCTAGGTCGGGTCAAGATAGGCAATAGGAAGCGACCCCAAGCAGTACCATAAAGCTTATCTAACAGCCCCGCCTTGTATTCTGTCGGTTCCACTACTTGGCCAGTCTTTCTCTGATAGACCTTAACCATGCGGGAGAACCCCCAGACCAATCAGACTTGCAACAGCTAAAATTGCAAAGACCAGATAGGCCAGCTTATTGGGCTTGGGAATACGGCAGTTGTAGACAAATAGAAAGGTCAGCAAAAGAGATAGCCCCAGCCACACCCAAGCAAAGAGACCAGGTGCCAGCCATTGACAGACCAGATAGGTCAGAGGAAAAAATAGGGCACTGTAAGTCACGGGCAAGCCGATAAAATAGGAGCTCGATCCTTCATCATGCTTAGCCAAGCGGTTAAAATGCGCCAAGCGCGTAACTGCAGCCAAGACATAGAGGACAGCCAAGATGATATTGGCCGCTCCCAAGGGCAGCTGAGTCATGAGGAGCAGCGCCGGGAGAGCCGCAAAGCTAATCATGTCGCAGAGCGAATCAATCTCAATGCCAAAACGCTTCTGACTTTCAGTCCGCTTCATCCGCCGCGCCACCACGCCATCAAAGAGGTCACAGATACCGCTAACGATAAAGGCCATCATGGCCAGACGCAGCTGGGACTGAATGACGGCATAGACTGCCAACAGTGCAAAAGCGGCGCCCATATAAGTCAGGATAACAGATTTATCGTATTCACCGATAAACAAAGGTTTATTCTTTTTCATGAATTCTTATTTCTCCTCTTCTTCCATCTAAAGTAACCAGCATGCCAGTTTCTAGCAGCTGAGTTGCATTCTTGGCGCAGACCAGAGCTGGAATCCCGCATTCCCGAGCGACAATAGAGGCATGACAGAGAACTCCGCCGTACTCTGTCACAAGACCGCTCAGAATACCGAAAACATAACTCCAACCCGTATCTGTATAGCGAGTGACAAGAATTTCTCCCGGCTCAATCGTCTCAATATCGGCCAAATCCAAGAGCACTCGAACCCGACCGGTTACCTGACCGCTGCTGGCTGGCATTCCCGTCAGCAGGGCCTGACTATCATGGGCCCCCTCTTCCAGGCTCATCTCTTTGTCAGTCAAATCACCCACTGGTTCAAAATTTCGATAGGCCTGGCAATAATGCTGATTACCTGCTGCTTCTTCTTGAAGCTGGTCGGCAGTCTTTTGCCCTTCCATAAAGGCAGTCAGACTTTCTTTCTTAATGTAAAAAACATCTTGAGAATCTTTCAGAAAGCCTTGCTTTTCATAGGCTCGGCCGAGTTTGAGGCTAATCTGACGAATGAGGTGGTAATAACGCGTGGAAATGTCCTTGAACTCCTCTCGCCACCAGAGCAAGTTCCGCAGGTCTTGACTGATTTTTTCTATCTTTTTCTGCTTGACTTGAAATAGATGGGCAAGATTCAGTTTAGACTCTGAGACAGGACTGAGCGAAGCTTTGGCCGCTTGGTAATAAGCTGTATCAGCAACCAACTGTTGGACCGCTGTCAGAACCTGATGAGCATCTTCTTCATAACTAGGCACTCGCAAGTCCAGCTCCCGTGTCGAGTGATAGCCAAAAATCTTTTGAAAATCCTGAATCTTGATAAAATCTGCTCGCTCAGGATATTGTGCAGCCAGTTCCTGCAACTCTTCCACCGATAACTTCAGCCAATCGTCTGTCAGTTTCTCCTCTGCCAAAATAAGATCCGCAGCTTCCAGCATTCGAGCCAAAGGCTTGGTATGAGAAACATTTCCCAACTTAGCTATCAGTTGGAAAAATTCATCAACCGTCAGCCATTTGAGTAGACTGGTCTTTTTCATAGACAGCTGGACCGTATTGATGTAGGCCTGCCAGAAATAAGTTCCCTCACTGTCTAAATAAGCCTGATTTAGCACTAACAGCCAAAGACTCTCGACTTGCTGGAGCGGGCTTTGGTCGTTCAGTTCTCGTATTTCTTGATTTAGGCGGTTAAATTGCTGGCGCAACTCTTGCAGCTTGTCTGGCGCCTGATGCAGAAAGGTTTTAGTTACTTTTTGTGTTTTTAAAGCTACCCGCAGGAAATTCAAGAGCAAGGCTGGACTTAATTTGTTGGTAAAACCTTGACCTTGGTAGTCTTTATTAACTCCCAGCTCATCATCAAAGTCTCGCTCAATATAGCCTGGAATCTGCTCCATACCTTGCTTGACCACTCCTAAGTTCCAGAAAGGCCGAGCATAATGCAGGCGCATCAGCGGCGGCATCACACCATCTGGCTCTAGGCCAATTGCCAGCAAAAAACTGGAGAGTGCCTCTTGCCAAGAATGGCGGTAAAGGCTCCACATCAGATTTGGACAGGGCTGGGCCGCCACGCCACCATCCCGAAAATTCGCCGTCGTCCAGCGGCCACTGTCGATTTTAGTTGGTACTGTCGTGATGGGCCGAGCCTGCAGTAGATAAACTTGCTCTTGTACGGTACACCACTCAATATCCATCGGCCGACCAAAATACGCCACAATCTCCAACACCAGTTCATGCAGCTTCTGCAAGACTGCCAGAGGGATTTCAGTCTTTTCAAACTGAAGCCAGTCTGGCTTGTACCAAGCAAGAGCTAGCTGCTCAGGATTGACTTGACCGCTAACCAAACTCTCAGCCGAGCCTTTTACATACTCAAGCAGCATAGACTGGTCCTGATTAGTCGCCACATCTAGGGAAAAGCAGACACCGCTAAAGTCAGGCTCTATCTGCTCCTGAATCAGCACTGCCATGGCAAAATCCTTCTCTGCCAAACCCTGACGCTGCCAGTAGGCCAAGGCTTCAGGATTAAAGAGTGAAAGCAGACAAGAACGAATGCCCTGCTCAATTTCTGACAGTGTCCGGCAATTGCCAATCGAGTCATACTGCCCAGCAAATGACATGGTCTGCCCGTCTTCTAAAAGGGCACTGCTGCGAACGATATAAGCTTGATTTTCCTGACAAAAGTATGCTAACTGCTGTAGCCAAGCTAGCTCCAAGGGATAATGCTGCAAACGCTCCGCAATTTCCTCCTTACCCAAATGAATTAACTCTTTAAGTCCCTCTTTTGAGTATTCTGGCAGAGCTGCGCTTAGCCAATCCATTACTTGGTCCGCAGACAAAATCAAACCATTAGGAACCGAATGCCCCAGCTGACAGAGGCTGATTAACTGATTTATTTTACCGCCATAGACGGCCGAAGGCTCTTTTTCCAGCCATAGTTCTTTCATCAAAAACTCCCATCTCACATACGATTTTTTCTAAGCTTAGCCCAGTAGAGCAGACGATTGACTCCCAGATGCGTGCCTGCCCCAAGGATTAAAATACCCAACATCTGCTGCCAAGACAGAGGGATATAGAAAAGCAAGAAAATGATACAGCCAATCAAAGAATCAATCTGGTCTATCCAGATAAAAGTCCATTTCCAGCCATTCTCCGCCGTCTTGCCCTCTCTTATTTCCAACCGGCGCTTGATAAAGCTATTGGGCAGCTCAAACAAAACATAAGCCAGCCCTAAAAGAGCCCCAAGCACTAGATTAAACAGCAAGGTATTTTCGTAGAAAGCATAAACCAAGTGCAGCTTCTCTAGAGTAGGAATACACTTTAAGAGCAACCCCCAAAAGATCTGCGCCAAAGCTCCCCAGACAATCATGCCCAAGAAACCTTTCCAGGTCTTGTTAGCCCCAAAAAGCCTCTTCCCATCCTTTAAAATCAGCCCAGCATCCATTGGCCGATAAGCCGCCTCTAGCAGTGAAGACTTGCAAAAGATCATATTCAGAACTCCAGCCAGAATGACCGGCATCAGGGTGATATATAAGGCAAGAATCGAACGCATACTTATTTCCTATTCTTTTTATGAAAATCAGTTTGAAAAGATTAAGAGACTTCTCAAACTTTTATGACTTCATTATATCATAAGTCTCTAAAGCCCTTACAAAACAAACGGTCAACAATTGTCTCATCTGATAACGGCGCAAAAGATTCACTCCCAATCCCTTCAGATATACTAATAACTAGTACTAACTAAGGTTTTAAATAACATAGCAACCAATCTTTCTTTTAGTAGACTTGTTTGGAAAACGTATCCTGAGTCAGTCCGCCTTAAGCGGCCGGCACGCAGGCAAACGACTCCGTCGGTTCATTGCTAAAGGAAAAGCTAGCGAAATGGAGAGGGGATTGCAGTTAATATTGTAAATAGCAAACAGTTCGATTCATGATTTTTTCCAAATGATAGCACAAAAAGGCTTTCACACTATTTTTTTCTAGTGCAAAAGCTGTCAATATTATTCAGCCAGCATAATCTCTTTGAGACTCAAACGATGAAGATTTTGAATATGGTATCGGACTAGGCTTTCATAAAAAATGACAAAGAGCAGAAAAACAAAGGCGCAAAGCTTTGGATTAAAAGTATAATCAGGAACGCCTGCTACATCTTTTGCAAGGAATTGAAGTAATAGTTTCATCAGCATATATTGATAAAGCGTCCCTAAGGCAAAGCCAATATAAGCAAGGATTCTGTATTTAGACAGAATAACATGATTGCATTCCTTTTGGCTATATCCAAAAGTTTTCATCAAAACTAAAGCTCTTTTATTTTCCTGCATGAGTGTTCCCAAAGAAAGCAGTAAAATGGAAGCAGCTAAAGCCAGCCCAATTCCTATCATCATCATTTGAATACTGCCATCAATGAAGTCTTTCATTCCAAATGAAAGCTGCATCATAGCAGCAAAGGAAAAAGCAGAAAAGAGTACAAAGAAAATCAGCATTTTTCTGTGATAAAAGTTAGCATGGCTTAACTCTTTCAGAAATGGTCTCTCTTTTTGAAGCCTATGACGTTTTGGTTGTGCACCACTATCTTCTATTCTTTTCAGAAGATAGAGACTGGGACGATTTAGTTGGACTGCTGCATAACCGATGGCTACAATTGCAAAAAGAATCGTCGGTAAAAGGACAAAGCCTAAAAACAATTCTCCATGAAAATGAATGTCAATATTCGGCAGTATGGATTTTTGATTGCGCAGCTCATAAAAGTCCTGCATCCATACGAAAGAGGCTGCAAAACCAAGCAAGCTGCCAATAAAGACAGAAAAACTAAAAATCCAGAAATGCTTGGCTAATTGGATATTCTGATAGCCAAAGGCTTTTAAAATTCCTAACTCCTCCTTATGGCTGTCAATAAACTGCTTAATATAGAAAAAGAGCATCAAGAGAGCAAGGAGCGACAAAACTCCACCACTGATTAAAGAAACAAATTTAGCAAGAAGCAGCTGCGCATCATAGTAAGCTAGGGCAGGAGCAGATAATTCTCTAACTTCCAACTGTTGAATATCCAAATAAAAATTCGCAAATAAAGTCGATACTAAAACTGCACAGAAGCTGATAACAGCCACAACCAACAATTTTCGTACATCTTTGATACTAATCACCATCGCCTACCACCCGATTTTATCTGCATTTTTAGGATGTTCATTGACAAGAATCTCTTGAATCTGCCCGCTATTTACTTTGACAATCGTATTTGCCATCTGAGCAATCTGCTCATTATGAGTCACCATAATCAAAGTAAAACCGAACTTTTCTTTCATTTGAGAAATATACCGAAGGATCTGCCGTCCAGTTGCTTCATCCAAAGCACCTGTCGGCTCATCCAAGAAAAGCACTCTGGGATTCTTGGCGAGGGCTCTGGCGATTGCCACACGCTGCTGCTCCCCACCTGATAATTGACTAGGATAGTGGTGAAGCTTTTCCTTCAATCCCACAGCTTCAATTACAGACAAATAATCATGATTATTAGCTAGATGAGCTCCCATTTTGACATTTTGCTGGACTGTCAGCTGAGACAGCAAGTAATATTGCTGAAAAATAAAAGCCGTATTTTCCTTACGAAACTCTGTCAACTGACTCTCTGACAAAACTGCTATATCTTTCCCATCGTACAAGACTTGACCCTGATCCGGCTTTTCTAATCCCGATAAGATATTTAATAAGGTCGATTTTCCTGAGCCAGAGGCCCCCAGAATCACCAAATAATCCCCTTGACAAATCTCTAAATCAATTCCTTTCAGGACTGCCGTTGACCCAAAGGATTTTTTAATACCTTTTAATGCAATCATCTCATTCTCCCGTGATTTCCTTGAGGAAGGCTGTGAATACTTCTGTCAGCAAGCCTGTTATTTCTTCCGCTGAAAAGCGATAAATCCCTGCAGCGGTCATACTGGCAATGCCATGTGAATAGATAAACAGGTGCTGGTATAATCGTTCTGACAATTCTTTTGATAATCCATATTCTTCTTGTAGAGACGCAATCATCTTGTCATAACTATAATCTTTTACTGGTAAAAATTCAGAAAAAGCTCGAATAGGACGCTCTGGCTCATTCATAAAAATGAGTTGAAACAATTTTGGTTCTTCCGCTGCAAACTGAATATAAGCAAGCCCAACTGCTCGGAAAGCCTTCTCTTCTTGCAGAGCTGTCTGCACTCGTTCCACAAACATTTCCTCGGCCGCAATCACAATGGCGTGCGTCAAAGCTTCCATGTTTTCAAATAAACCAAAAATGACCTTTGATGAAGAGTCTAACTTCGCGGCGACCGAGCGAGCAGTAATTCCTGCTATTCCTTGCTCACGGACAATAGCCAGACAAGCCTGAAGAATTTCTTTCTTGTTAAATTTATTTCTCGGTGGCATCACTTCTCCTTTTGGAAACAATTGTTGCGCAACGGTTGTTTTATTTCATTTAATCACAATGTCCTGAAAAAAGCAAGAAAAAATCGGCTGTTCCGCCGATTTTATACATTAATTTCTGTCATCATAACCCTTTGGATGGCTGGAATGCCATTTCCAAGCAGTTTCGATGATGGTTTCGATATGGTCATATTTGGGCTGCCAGCCCAGCACTTTCCTTGCTTTTTCAGAGGAAGCAATCAGCGTATCCGGATCGCCCGGACGCCGCTCTGCTATTTCCAGAGGAATGGGATGCCCGGTCACTTTGCGGGCAGCCTTGACAATTTCTAAGTTGGAGAAGCCTGTTGAAGAGCCCAGATTGAAAGCAGCCGATTCATGGCCCTGACGCAGATAGTCCACTGCCAGACTGTGGGCCTCTGCCAGATCAAAGGGATGGACATAGTCCCGGACATTGGTCCCGTCCGGCGTATCGTAGTTGTCGCCAAAAATGGAGATGGTATCGCGCTTGCCTTGGGCCACTTGGAGAACGATGGGCAGGAGGTGGGTCTCCGGTCCGTGGTCCTCTCCGATAGAGCCGTCTGGCTTGGCGCCCGCCACATTGAAATAGCGCAAGGCCACAAACTTGATGCCGTAAGCCCGGTCAGCCCACTTCATAATAGTCTCCATCATGAGTTTGCTTTCCCCGTAAGGATTGATGGGCTGCTGCGGTGTCGTTTCTAAGATTGGAATTTCCTGCGGAACGCCGTAGGTTGCCGCCGTTGAGGAAAAGACGATATTCTTGACACCGACTTCATTCATAACCTCAAGGAGGGCTACCATACCGGCCGTGTTGTTATCAAAATATTTCAGCGGGTCAGCCATAGACTCGGCCACGAGGGAAAAAGCTGCAAAGTGAATGACTGCATTGATGGATGGATGTTTGGCAAAGACGCTACGCATAAAGTCTCTGTCAGCCAAATTCCCCTGATAAAACAAGGCATCTGGATGCACTGCCGCCCGATGGCCGGTCACCAAGTTATCTACGACCACTACCTCTTCCTTGCCTGCTTCTACCAGACGATCCACCATATGAGAGCCGATATAACCTGCTCCGCCTAATACTAAAATTGCCATGTCTTTCCTTTCTCTTTTCACGATATTCTATTTTACCATACTTCAGGAGTTTATGCCGACTGCCTCGACAAAGCGCAGAAAAGCGGCCTGTCCTGCTGCTGTCTGCTTATAAACACCGGCATCCTCCAGCACGCGGCAGAAAATCTGACCGACTGATTGCTGGACTGTTTTTTCAGCATCATCCGCCGTCATCTGGGGATAAGCCGCTTTTAGCCCGTCCGCCCATTCCTGATGAATAGCCGCGACATGGTCACGCCGGCCCAAGAGAAACTCCTCCACTTCCTTAAGCTCTTCCTTGAGCCGCGGCGGTAAAATCGCCAGTCCCATGACCTCGATGAGACCGATATTTTCCTTCTTGATATGCTGGACATCGCTGTGGGGATGGTAGATACCGTCTGGATGCTCAGCCGATGTTTGATTGTCCCGCAGGACCAGATCCAGCTCAAAGAAACCGTCTTTCCTGCGGGCAATCGGTGTAACCGTGTGGTGCGGCTCACCATCTGACTCCGCCAAAATCTGCACGCTGGGATCCGAATAGCTGCGCCAGGTCTGAAGGATTTTATCCGCCAGCTCCACCAGCTCTGTCCTGTCAGCTGATCGGAGGCGCAGCACCGACATAGGCCACTTGACAATGCCGGCCTCCACGCCCTCAAAGCCTGTGAAAGTAAAGCTGCGGGCCAGCTCGGCTATTTCCATAGGAAAAGTGTGACGTCCGCCCTGATAGTGGTCATGGGTCAGGATAGAGCCGCCGACGATAGGCAGGTCAGCATTGGATCCGGCAAAATAACCTGGAAAGGTATCGACGATGTCCAGCAGGCGCTCAAAGGTCAGCCGGCTGATGGCCATAGGGACATGCTGGCTGTGCAGGAAAATGCAGTGCTCATTGAAGTAAGCATAGGGCGAATACTGGAAGCCCCACTGGGTCCCAGCCAGATCAAAGCGGATAATCCGATGATTGGCCCGGGCCGGGTGATCCAGACGGCCTTGGTAGCCTTCATTTTCCATGCAGAGCTGGCAGGCCGGATAGGAGCTGGTCTTGGCTTTTTTAGCTGCTGCAATCTCCTTGGGGTCCTTTTCCGGTTTGGACAGGTTGATGGTGATTTCCAAATCGCCGTAGTCGGTCGGAGTCCTGAAAGCGATGTTCTTGGCAACAGCCTCGACCTTGATGTAGTCATTGCGCTGGCTGAGAGCATAAAAGTCAGCAATGGCCTGCTCTGGACTGACCGCATAAGCCATCCAGAAATCCCGATTGACCTGACTGGGGCAGGGGGTGATGAAGTCCATCAGCTCAGCTCCCAAGCTATCCTGCTCAGCTAGGGTCGGACCGATCTTGCCGGCTGCCAGAGCCGCTGCTACCAGCTCATCTTTCAGGCCGATCAGCCGATCGGCTTTGCTGGCCTGCTCAGCCGCTCCTTCTCCGACCAAAGCCATGATACGGTTTTTCAGATAAATCCGGTCCATTTCCTCATAAGAACTGTTTGAAATAATTGCCTCCGCAAAGGCATCCGCCAACTTCTTGGGCATAGAATTTCCTTTCTCCTGAAAAGGGCTGCATTTCTGCTATAGTCTTTTAGTTTGCTTCAGCCTATCATTTTGAAATAAGAAAATGATAGGAAGCGAGGTTTTGAGGTGCCAGATAAAGCTTCCGTTAGGAAGTGTCAGCTATATCCGCCTACGGCAAGCCGAGCTAAGGACCAAATAACAGATAAACTAAATGACGATATCAGCCTGAGTTCTCATTTAGCTCTCCTTAGTCCAGCACCCGACTGCCGCCGGCAATCTCCGCTATGTAAAAGCTAGGGGCATAACCGACAGCCTCTTGGTAGGCCTTATCAACATTTTCCTTAAAAGCCTCTAGGGCATCCTTGCGGACTAGGGCAATGGCACAGCCGCCAAAGCCTGCTCCGGTCATGCGGGCTCCCAGAACGCCAGCCTGCTCCCAAGCAGCGTGCACCAAGGTATCCAGTTCCAGCCCGGTCACTTCATAGTCATGCTCCAAGGAGACATGCGAAGCATTCATGAGACGGCCGAACTTCTCCAAGTCACCAGCCTGCAAAGCTGCCTGTGCCTGCAAGGTGCGCTGGTTTTCCAGAACAGCATGACGGGCACGCTTGAGACGGTTCGCATCCTCAATCAGGTAGCTGTATTCGTCAAAGGACCACTCATCCAGCTCTCCCAGTGTGGCGATAGACAGCTTGCGATTGAGTTCTTCGACTGCCTTTTCGCACTCTGCCCGGCGTTCATTGTACTTGGAGTCCGCCAGTTCCCTGCGTTTATTGGTATTCATAATCACTACAACATTTTCTTGAAGGTCCAGCGGTACCAGGTCGTAGTCTAAGCTATTGGTATCTAAGTAGATAGCCCGCTGGTCAGCCCCCATACCGATCGCAAACTGATCCATGATACCAGAGTTGACCCCGATAAATTCATTTTCTGTCTGCTTGCCAATCTTTACCAAGTCCAGCCGCTCTAGCTGCAAATTAAAAAGCGTTTCAGCCATGACACCGATCAAGAGCTCCAGCGAAGCCGATGACGACAGGCCTGAACCATTGGGAATATTGCCAAAAACATAGACATCCATGCCTCGGTCAATCTGATGGCCTGCCTCCTGCAGAAAATGCAGAACTCCTTTGGGATAGTTGGTCCAGTTGTGTTCAGGCTCAAAGTGCAGGTTTTCCAGCGGCACTTCAATGATGCCTTTGTCTGCAAAATTTCCTGAGTAAAAGCGCAAGATCTGGTCATCACGCTTGCGGGCTGCCCCGTAAGTACCCAGTGAAATGGCTGCAGGGAAGACATGGCCGCCGTTGTAGTCGGTATGCTCACCGATGAGATTAATCCGCCCCGGCGAGAAAAAAGTATGGTCTGCTTCAGCATGGAAGATTTCCGAAAAATCTGCCCGCAGCTGCTCAATAGAAAGTGTAGCTGACATATGATAAACTCCTTATCTTTGGTTTTGAAACCGTTTTACTGTCTTTATTATAAAATAAGTCCAGTAAAACTTCAATAGTTTTAGTAAATATTTACTAGAAAATCCAAACAAGTGCTGTCTGGATTTGTTGAATCAAAATAAGGGATTAGAGCAGGCTCTGTTCGGTCTCTGCATCAAAGAAATGGGCCTTGTTGAGGTCGAAGCCCAGATCAATGCCGGCACCAGCCCAGCAGCCCCAGAGCTGTCACAGCAAGCGCACTGAAGAAACCGATTTTTTTATACCATTTCATAGCTTTCCCCTTTATTCTTTCATAGCCTCTGAAGGCTGATACTCAAAACGATGAGCCTTTCTGTTCTAATACCGGCAGCTTGGAAAGTCTCTCATGATTTCCTGATGAAATGCAGCTGTCTGCTCAGATAATCTCCCTCAGGAAGGGCCATGGTCAGACCGGCATACATGAGTTCCGCTCCCGAATAAACCGCTCCGGTTTCCTGCAGTTCATAGAAAGCATCCTCTTCCAAACCTTTCAGCTTCAAAGTCCTTTCCATGACCTCAAAAACAGACAAAATCCGGACGTAGGTGACGAGGACCTGCTCTTCATAGTTAAACTGCACAGCCGCTTCATTGGATCCCGATTCAGGATTGATGAGGCGGTACTGCTGCCCCAGCTGGACAATCGGCCGGATTTTCTTATAAAAAGCAATCTGCTGGGCAATTTGCTCTTTTTCCTCTGGGCTCAGACTGGTCAGATCCAGCTCATAGCCCAGATTGCCCATCATGGCTACATGGCCCCGCGTCGCAAGCGGAGTTATCCGATTCATTTGATGATTGGGCACGGCCGAGACATGGGCACCCATGGAAATCGTCGGATAAAGATAGCTGGAGCCGTACTGGATAGGCAGGCGGGCAATGGCATCACTGTTGTCACTGGCCCAGACCTGCGGAAAATAGCGCATCATGCCCAGATCATTGCGGCCGCCGCCGCCTGAGCAGGATTCAAAAAGAATATCGGGATGGTGCTCCGTCAGATAGCGGATGACCTGATAGAGCCCCAAGATATACTTGTGAGACTGCATCTGGGTCTCCAAGTAGCTGGCACCATTGCCCAGTTTGGTGATATTGCGGTTCATATCCCACTTGATGTAGTCAATATCATAGCGGCTGAGCAGGTGATCCAAGACCTGCTGGATGTGCTCCACTACCTGCGGATTGGCATAATCCAGTACCAGCTGATTGCGGGAATAGGTGTGGTCGCGGCCCGGCACCTGAATAGCCCAGTCTGGATGCGCCTTGTAGAGCTGACTCTCCACGGAAATCATCTCTGGTTCCAGCCAGAGACCGAACTTCAGCCCCTTAGCATGGATATCTGCAATCAATGTCTCCAAGCCGCCCTCTAGTTTTTTCTCATTGACAAACCAGTCGCCCAAGGCCCGGTTATCGTCAAAACGATTGCCAAACCAGCCATCGTCCAGCACGAAAAGCTCCAGGCCGACCTGCCGAGCCTCCTCAGCCAGATCCAGCAGCTTCTCCCTTGTAAAATCAAAGTAAGTCGCTTCCCAGTTGTTGATGAGAATGGGCCGCTCTTTGCGGGCAAAACGCTTAGGAAGGATATGATGCTGTATAAAATACTGGCTTTCCTGACTGAGCTTGGTCAGGCCCTGATCAGAATAGGTCACCAGAGCTGCCGGTGTGGAGAAAGTCTGACCGGCTGGCAGTTCCCAGGCAAAATTTTCATCATTGATGCCGAGGCCTATCCGAACCTCCCCCAGCTGGCTCTCCTGCACCCAGGCCTGAAAGTTGCCGCTGTAGAGCAGCTGAACAGCCCAAGCCTGTCCGGCATTTTCAGTCGTTTCAGCATCGCAGAGAATAAGGGCAGGCGTCTGCGCGTGACCGGATGCGCCGCGATTGGAGCTCACCTTAAAAATCCCCTGCTCCACCCGATGCCGGCGGACTGTTTTCTCCCGGGCATAGGATCCCTGCAAGGTCAGAACATCATAGTCCCCTGCCGGCAGATCAGCCATAAAGCTCAAATCACGGTGAAGCACGACCGACTGCCCGCCCAGATTTTCCAAGGACGAGTAGCTGGCTATGGTACTGCTGTCCTCAAAAGCTGTAAAATAGAGCGTCAGACGAAGCTGAGCAAAGGAATCCTCCAGAACCAAGGCCAGTGTCTCAGCATCTTCTGTGCTGTGGGGACTGGGCAGGTCCTCAAGCTCAAAACCGCCCTTGATGATCCGACTCTCCGCAAAGCGGAAGTCTGTGACTGCATTATTGCCATTTTGGATTTGGATGGAGGGCTGGCGAAAGTCCCCCAGACCGTGCTGACCGAAAATCTGCCGCTGAGTATCCAGACTAAAGGCCCGGTTGTCCGGTGTCGGATTGCCGGAAAAAGCATGGTCGCGCTCACATACTGTATTGGAAAAATGATAGCTCCCAATCTTTCGGCCCAAATGTTTGAGCAAAAGATAGCCGCCTCTTTCCTCGATAATGAGACTGGACTCCTTGCTGTTAATATAAAATAAGTTATTTTCTATTTTGATGCCCATTTTTCAACCTCCATTTTTACTAATATTTTACCTAATGAAACCGTTTTCTAAAATAGAATTTTGTTAGTAAGATATGGTAAAATGTTAGGTAGGAGGAAAAACATGGACTTTTTTTCAGAATATCAGACAGGCAGCATTGATCTGGGGCTCAGCTTCTACGGCTACGAAGACTGCCAGCCCGCTTATTTCTTCGGTCCGGCTATACGGGACACCTATATTTTGCACTATATCAAGCAGGGCCGGGGGCAGTTCCATTACAAAGGCAGGATCATGGACCTGCAGGCTGGCGATTTCTTTCTTCTCAAGCCAAATGAGCTGACCTTCTATCAGGCAGACCGTCAGGATCCTTGGTCCTACTACTGGCTGGGCATCAGCGGCAGCCGGGCTTTTGATTTTTTCAGTCAGTCTCAGATTGAAGATGACTGCTATCTGCTCGCTGGCAGAGATGCCGGTTCAGACTCTGCAGGAAAAATCATTGAGAATCTGGTCCATTTTGCAGAGCAGACCAAGTCCAGCCAGCTGGCCCAGCTCCATATCATGGGCCAGCTCTATGAGCTCATGTTTTGCTTAGGGAGCATTGCCCCCAAGCCTGACAGCAGCAAACTCTCTCCCAGCCGCCAGCTCTATCTCAGCTGCAAGCAGATTATTGATACCCAGTATCCCCTCCCCCAGCTCAGCATTCAGGAAATCGCCACTGAGCTGTCCGTCCACCGCAGCTATCTGACAACCATTTTCAAGAAGCAGCACCAAAGCTCTCCCAAGGAATACCTGCACCATGTCCGCATGCACCGAGCCAAGCAGCTTCTGGAAAATACCCGCCAGCCCATTCAGTTCATCGCTTATTCCGTTGGCTTTTCAGACCCCCTCTATTTCTCCAAAGCCTTTAAAAAATTCTTCAGCTGCAGCCCCAGTCAGATGCGGGGAAAAGAAAAGGCAGCTGAAAACATGTCTCTTTGCTGAAATTTACTAAATTACTTTTTGTTTTTTACTAACATTTAAGTTATAATAAGATTAGGACCATTCCCAAGAAAAGGACAAAAAGATGACGACGATTAAAGATATTGCTCAGGCTGCAGGCGTCTCTCCTGCTACTGTATCACGGGTTCTCAACTATGACCAGTCCCTGTCTGTCAGCGACCAAACCCGCAAAAAAATCTTTGATACGGCTGAGCAGCTCAACTACAGGAAGCTCAGAAAGAAAAGCAAGAAACAGCGGTCCCAGACCCAGCGCATTGCCATCATCGAATGGTACACCGAGCAGGAGGAGCTGGACGATCTCTACTACCACTCTATCCGCTTAGGCCTTGAAAAAAAAGCCCAAGTGCTGGGCTATGATATTGTACGGATTTTCAACAATGACTCGCTGAGACAGCTGGAAGAAGCGGACGGCATTGCCGCTCTGGGGAAGTTCAGCCCCAAGCAGATCCGCGAACTGCAACAGTTCCGACGGCCGCTGGTCTTTGTAGACAGTGACACGCTGAGCCAAGGCCACAGCTGTGTGACGACGGATTTTGAGCACTCTGTCATAGAGGTACTTGATTATTTCCTCGCTCAAGACCTCAGTGGCATCGGCATGATTGCCGGTCAGGAGCAGACTGCGGATAAGACTGTCCAGCTGCCAGACCAGCGTCTGACGACCTTCCGCACTTACCTGAGCGAAAAGGGCCTTTACAGACCGGATTGGGTCAAAGCAGGCCGCTTTTCCTCCGAATCCGGCTACCAGCTGATGAAGGAGCTGATCGAGCAGCAAAGTCAGCTGCCTCCTGCATTCTTTATCTCCAGTGACGCCCTGGCCGTCGGTGCTCTTCGCGCCCTGCAGGAGGCAGGGATTTCTGTCCCGCAGGAGGTGCAGATCGTATCCTTTAATGACACCTCGCTGGCCAAGTATATCTTTCCCACTCTCAGCACTGTCACCGTCTTTACTGAAGAGATGGGCCGGCAGGCTGTCAGGATTCTGGACCAAGAGCTCAAAAGCGAGACTGAAACCGTGCCTTATATGGTCAAGCTGGGCACCAAGCTGACCATCCGTGAAAGCAGCCGATAAGTTAAGGAAAACCATGAAAACATATGAAAAACTATTTCAAATCCTCCATCAGGCAGACGATTATGTCAATGGGGAGCAAATAGCCCAAGACTTGGGCATTTCCCGGACTTCTGTCTGGAAAGCCATTCAAACACTAGAAAAAGAAGGCGTCGTGATTGAGTCTGTCAAAAACCGCGGCTACAGACTGAAGGCAGGCGACCTGCTCATTCCCCAGTGGATTGAGCAGGAAGCACCGATAGCCGTTTCTTTCAATCCTGACTGCCAGTCCACCCAGATGGATGCCAAGGCCGGCATCGAAGCAGGCGCTGCAGCCGATACTCTCTATCTGGCAGCTGCTCAGTCAGCCGGCCGCGGCCGTTTCGGCCGGGCCTTCTTCTGCCCCAAGCAGGGCGGATTTTACATGTCCCTCCATCTCAGGCCAGACCTGCCTTTTGACCAGCTGCCTTCTTATACCATTTTAACAGCCGGGGCTGTTTACAAGGCTGTCAAAAATCTCTGCCTCATCGATGTGGACATCAAATGGGTCAATGATATTTACTATAAAAATAAGAAAATTGCCGGTATCCTGACCGAGGCCACTACCTCAGTCGAGACCGGTCTGGTTACCGATGTCATCATCGGAGTCGGCTTTAACTTCTCTATCCATGACTTTCCGGAGGACATCAAAGAAAAAGCCGGCTCCCTCTTCGAGCAGGAGCCGCCCATCAGCCGCAATGAACTGATTGCTGAGATTTGGAACTGCTTCTATGAGAGCGATCCGGAAGAACTGTTTTATCTCTATAAACAGCATTCACTGGTCCTGGGCCGGCAGGTGACTTTCAGCCAAAAGAAAACCGACTGCACAGGGCTGGCCAAGGACATCTCCAGCAGCGGCCAGCTGCTGGTCCAGCTGGCTGACGGCCAGGAAATCTGGCTCAGCAGCGGCGAAATCTCCCTGACCAGCTGGTAAAAAGGAGGATGCTCTCGCAGGGAGTCCTATTTCACGCTTATAGTCTTTCTATTTAAACTGACACGTCGGCGGCTGCGGCTGGCCGGACTCAACTGAGTTCAGTCGAAACAAACGACAGTTGGCCTGGATTTTCGAAGCACCTGAAAGATCTGCCAAACGACCATAGACAAAAAAGATGCTGGAACAAAAATCGAAGACTCCGTCTGACCGATTTTTGTTCCAGCATCTTTTTCACTGTCATTTATGTCCCAAATGTTTGTCAATTTCATCTACAATGCGGCCCATGACATAGGAAACCTGCAGGTTGCGCAGTACCAGAAAAGCCCAGAAAATGGCCATGAAATAGTGCCCTGACATAATAGATTCATTGAAAAAATAGGTTTCTAAGGCCGTAAAAACAGCCATTACAATAAATTGTTGTCTATTCATACCTCTATTATAGCACGATTGCTGATAAAATACTCAGTTCAGTCCTCCTGAATCGTGATTTTTTCTGCTAAAAAGTCATAACCTTCCGGAATCAGGCTGTCTTCTTCTTTTTCTTGGCTTTCTTCTGCCTTGCCTTTGCGGCTGCGGGCGGAAAAGTCTGCCCGGATTGCGGTCCATTCTTCCAGAGAAATAGCCAAGATTTCCGGTGAAAAGCCGGCCGCATTGCTGAGGATATTGCCAAACATGGTATTGAGATTGTCCCGCTTCATGGTCTGCTCAGCATTGAAGTTAGACTCAAAAGCCAAAATGGCATGACGCTCATTAGCAGCCACCGGCTGAGAGCCGACCAGCAGCGCCTTATCAGCGCCTACCAGGCTTTCAATAATCTCTCCCCAGGCATTCTGCAGTTTGGTCAGATTGCTGCGGGCAAGACTGGGATTGTCCACTGCTTCTTCAAGAATAGCATTGACCTTGCTGCGGTCTGCCCGATAGGCTTTGGACTTCTGCGGCCGAACATCTGAAGTCTTGACAGCCGCGGGCTTGCTTCCAACAGCTGCCAGCTGGCCTTTGAGAGCCTGAATCTCCTCTTTGAGGGCAGCCAGCTCCCCAGCCAGATTAGCCGGAATCTCTGCAGCGGCAGCTTTGTCCTCTGCTTCTGCCAGACGAATGGTCATCATCTCCGTGTAAATCTTAGGCTGCAGGCTGTTTTTGATGTCTGACAGACTGGCCGTTGCCGTTTCAATCATGGCAAACAGCCTCTCCTGGGGCGTATGGAGATTTTCCAGAAAGAGCTCACTGGCATGAGTATTCTCACCGCCTGTCTGGACGATGAGCAGATCCCTCAGATACTGCAGGAGGTCCGTCACAAAGCGGGCCATATTCTTGCCGCTGTCAAAGATAATATCCAGATTTTCCAAGGCTGCTGCCGTATCGTGCCCCACCAAGGCCGCCACGTAGCTGTCCAGCGCTCCCAGACTGATGGAACCAGTGATTTCTTCGGAAATAGCCGCCGTCAGATGGCTGTCCTGCGTCAGACTGAGGGCCTGATCCAGGATAGACAGGGCATCCCGCATGCCGCCCTCAGCCCTGCGGGCAATCACCTGCACTGCTTCCTTGTCAAAGTCAATGCCTTCCTGCTCTAAAATCCACTCAATATGGCCGACAATCTCCTTGGTCTTGATGGACTTAAACTCAAAACGCTGGACCCGAGACAGGATGGTAGCCGGAATCTTGTGCAGTTCTGTCGTCGCTAGGATAAAGACCACATTTTCCGTCGGCTCCTCCAAGGTCTTGAGCAAAGCATTGAAAGCTCCTGTCGAGAGCATGTGCACCTCATCAATGATATAGACCTTGTGCTCGGCCAGACTGGGTGCATAGGTGGATTTGTCGCGAATATCGCGGATTTCATCCACGCCGTTATTGGAAGCGGCATCAATCTCGATGACATCTTCCAGACTGCCCTCTGTAATGGCCTGACAGATATAGCAGTCATTGCAGGGCTCGCCGTCTACTTGATTGGGACAGTTCATCGCCTTGGCAAAAATTTTGGCAACACTGGTCTTCCCGGTACCTCTGGGTCCTGAAAAAAGATAGGCATGGCTGATTTTGCCCTGCTCAACAGCCTGCCGCAGGGTGGTTGCGACCACCTGCTGACCGACCAGCTGACCGAAGGTCTGGCTGCGGTATTTTCGATATAAAGCTTGATACATTAGGCTTTTTCTCCAAACATTTCAAAATTCCAAATCGTCTTTTCCAGCAATAACTGGACAAAGTCTTGCAGATATTTCTTGTCAATGGCATCGTAATCTGCCTCCACCCGCGAATCCAGATCCAGCACGCCCAAGAGCCGGCCGTCTTTGACCATGGGCAGGACAATCTCGCTTCTGGCTGCACTGTCACAGGCGATATAGTTGGCATGCTGGGTCACATCTTCCACGATCAAGGTCGCCCGCTTCTCCGCCGCTTCCCCGCAGACGCCCTTGCCCAAAGCAATGCGAACACAGGAAACGCCGCCCTGAAAAGGCCCCAAGACCAGCTCAGCACCATCAAAAAGATAAAAGCCAGTAAAGACCGAACGCGGCAGGGCATGATTAAGCAAAGCACTAGCATTGGACAGATTGGCGAGCACGTTGTCCTCGCCGTCCAAGAGCGCCTCCAGCTGGGCCAGCAAAAGCTGATAGTTAGAAATTTTTTCTGATTGATTCATACTCTCTATTATATCAAAAAAGGCGATGGGACAGAACTAAATTTTTAAAAATTTAGTTCTGTCCCACCCCGCGAGGCTCTCCCAGTCTGGGGGACTGTGAGAGGTTGGGGATGAGGAAAACAGAGTTTTCCTCAATGTAGGAGCTTTTTGGAGTCTAAAAGACGAACAGTCTTGACACATCCTAACGGATGTTTCATCCATAACCTCAAAGCAGTGCTTTTGTTGCTTCCTCTCGGAAGCTCTATCTATAACCTCAAAACCTCCACTGGAGCTTTTGAGCAATCAGCTACCGCGGCAAGAGTTTTTTACCAAAACAAAGGGAGGCTGAAGGACTTTTTATACGGTATCTTCCCAAAGGTACATCCCTCTGTGGGTGAGGACGCAGCCATCATGGGAGTCTGTCTCAGCCTCCTATTTTTCTGTCCTTTTGCCTGATAAAAAAGCGGGGCAGTACGGCTGCTGCAAGCAAACAGTTAGAATAACAATCAAAATCAAACTAGGCAGTGAGAGGCAGGCATGAGTGAGGCAGCTCAAAACGAAGGAAGGTTGATTTTCCGCGAGTATGAGCCAAGCTACTGGGCCTGCTTGACCTTTTTCTGCAAATCCTTCGAAGCATGGATAAAGATGTCTGGTTTTTCAGCATGAATATCGTGACCGCTCTTGATATTGTCAATCAAGGTGTTTGTTGGCAAAAGTTTATCCGCTCGTTTGGCATCTTTCTCATCCATCGCACTCAGGAGGATACCATTTTTATCGTAGTATGTTTTCTGATTCGAAGGGCGAGCTACATGCAGTAATATAGACGGACACTGAACTTTTTTCAAGGTCTCTTCCTGATGAAATCCCTCAAACCAAGAAAAATCGTAAAAAGCATTGCCAAAACGCAGATCATAATTCCCTGTCCCGTCCTGCAAATTAGCTGTCAAATCGTATATCGTATTGACCTGCCATTCCGGCGGATAATACCAAATTCTAGGAATTTGACCCGGATGATTTTTCATATAGTTAAGAGCGGGCTGGCTGACGATTTTATTGAAATTTTCCCGGCCGAAAAGTGTCCTCAGATAAGTGTGCTCTAAAAAATAGGCTGTATAATTCTTTTCGCTGCTTTCTAAAAAGTCGTGCATATCTTTAAAGGACAACCAAGAATAGGTTGAAGGGGCGCGATTGGGCTCTGTTGAAAAGAAAGGCGCATCTTCAATCAACAGTCCTAAAACCCACTTCGGTGCCTCAGCTGCCACAAGCGTTGCCAGCAAGCCGCCTGATGAATGTCCCGAAATCAGAACCGGTTGCTGGATAACGTTTTGGATAAACCAAATAAAGTCCTGACTATTTGCCAGTGCTGTATATTTAGCCGGATTTTTGCTGGAGCCGCCATGTCCGTAGCAATCCACTGCATAGACATGAAAATGCTTGGACAACTCTCCCAAAACCTTAGCATAATCCTGCCAGGAAACCTGCTGGCCATGAATCAAGAGCAGGGGCTGGCCGTGATTAGGACCTTCGCCATAATTGATAACAGAGCCATCTGGTAAGGTCGCCTGCTTTTCGACTATCCCAGCCTGCTGGATTTGACGAAGGTTAGCCTTGTCATAGTGAAGATTGCGATAGGCAAAATACCCTATGCCGATTCCTAAAAAACTTATCAATATCAGTAAAACTACCATCATTTTCCTTTTCATTCTGCCACCTGCTGCTTTTCTGAGAAATGCTTGGGAGCTTCTAGGAAAAAACTTGGATCCAGCAGTGCCAATCCTTGATTTTCATCCCCCAGCAAGAGCAGCTGATCTCCCGCTTGTATGTGAAAAACATTTCTCGCCCGAGGCGGCAAATGAATTTCTCCCCGCTGCCCTACCGTTACTGTCCCAAAAATATATTTGCCCTTTCCATTAGGGGCCGTCAACAAATGGGACTCCAAATGTACCAGTTCATCCAAACTCACATCAAAAAAATCAGCCAATTGGGCGGAATGAAGCACATCTGGGACACTTTCTCCCGCTTCCCACTTGGCAATGGTTTGCCGCGATACACCTATTGCCTCTGCTAATTTTTCTTGAGAAAGGTTCTCTCTTTTTCTTAGAGTCGCAATATTTTCAGCAATCATTTTTCAATCTCCTTTTCCTATTCACATCACTAGTATAGCAAAAAAGCCGGTTTCTTCAACCAAGCTTTTCTTACTTTTTCTGCACTTTTTGTTAAAAATCGTGGCACATTATTTAGCTTCTTCCCTGACGTGCACTTCATTTTCCTCCACGATTACTGCCTGGCTGTTGGTCAGCGGCAATAAATGGAGTTGGTCTTGGTAAGTGTCCAGGGTCGTCTGGGCACTTTCGACAAAAGGCTCCTCACCGACATGCGGCACCACATAAAAGTCCGTCTCAGCCAGCGCGCTATAGTCTGTCAGCTGGTCAGCAGCCGTTTTGTCATCCATGATTTGATTGTAAAGAATGTCAGAGCTGGCAATAATCGCGCCAGCGGATTCACCTACATAGACCATACCGTCCGCAATCTGCTCCTTTATCAGACCCAGCAGCTGCTTTTTCTTCAGCTCCTGCAGGAGATAAAAGGTATTGCCGCCGGAAATATAGAGCAGCTTGGTCTGGAAAATCTTAGCCTGAGCTGTTTCTCTATCGCTTTGGGCCAGATCAAAAACATCCAGCTCAAAGCCCAAATCCGCAAAGACTTCCTTTGCTTCATCAATGTAGCCTGTGTACTCCTCTGCATTTCCCGCTGTGGGGATAAAGAGGACATGGCCGCTCAGCCCTTTCTGCTTAGCATAGTTTTGAAACAGGTCCTTGACTCCTGCAAAATACGAACATAAAAATAATTGCTTCATAGGACACCTCCGTTAATTTTTTACGATTTTAGAAAGAGGGCTGAGACAAAAGTGTTTCAGTCTCGCTTTGTTCTGGTTAAAAACTCATAACGCAGCAGCTGATTGGCAGCCCACCTGACCATGGGCAGCTAAACCCGATTCCAGAGTTTCATCATCCAGATACCCAGCCAGCCCGTCGGGGATTTAGATTGTCTGATTAGATGTAGAAATAGCAGGCTCAGCAAAAGAGCAAAGCCAAGCATAACAAGGTAAATCATATCTTCCCTTTCTCATACCGCCCGCCGTACAGCTGCTTGGCTTCCTGAGTGTATTTTCTGATAAAGTCTGTCTTGGCCTCCGTATAGGCATCGCGGTTGTGCTCGTATTTCTTCCAAAGTTTCAGCTTTAAAGCCTCATAATCCTTGGCAGCAGCTGGGTGCTCCTGCAGGTAATCACGGAAATAAAGCTCGTCATGGTCGCCTTCAGGGCGCAGATGCAGATGAAAGACCCGCTCTGCAAAGCCCTCCGGCGTGTAGCCTCTATTAAAGGACATCCGTCCCTCGCTCTCAGACATAAGCAAGTAACCCTCTGCCAGCAGCAGGTCTCTGAAAGCTTCCATATCAGCCTCCTGAGAAATCTCCAGCAGAATATCGACAATAGGCTTGGCCCAAATGCTTTTCAGCGAGGTCGAGCCGATATGACTGACCCGAACCAGCTTTTGCGCAGGCAGAAAGCTGAGCAGCCGGTCACGCTCTTCCTTATACCAAGCAGCCCAGTCTGTGCTGTGCTCTCTCAGCTCGATGGGAAAGAGCTGCCACAATTCTTCCAAAGACATGTCTTCCAGTTTCTTCGCCATAATCCCTCCGTATCTCATTTTCTGCTTTTCTCTACATTTATTATAACAAAAATGCAATCAAATTCCGAAAAATAGAATAAAAATAAATCTTTTTGGCTATTTTCGACACATTTCTGTAATCTGTTCGTAACTTTCACTTGTCAAACAATACATTTTATAGTAGAATGAAATCGGATACATATTATGGAGGAGAATAATATGAAAAAGTTTAGGATAGCTCATTGGCTAACGCTGTCAATGAGTGCTCTTCTTGTGCTTTCGCAAGCCCTTGATTATCAAGCTGTGAAAGCCGATCAAAAGGATAAAACCAGCGTGCAGCTCCTCAGTGAAGCTGACGAAACCGAGATTGGGACCTTGCGTTTCACTGGAAATTATCAACTAAGACTGGGGAAAAAGGATAAGTACGGCCGAGCAACGGCTGCACACATTCAGCTGCAGGCCAGAAATATGCCGCACAAGAAAAGGGAGACCAAGATTACTTACAGCCCTATCGGCTGGCATAACTATAAGTTTTACTACGGCAAGGGCGGAGAAAAAACTTGGCTCATGAGCCGCGGCCACCTAATTGGCTACCAGTTCAGCGGACTGAGTGACGAGGGGAAAAATCTCGTTCCCATAACAGCTTGGCTGGACTCAGGAGCCTCGAAAGGCAGCGACAGAAACAATCAGGACAGCATGTTCTATTATGAGCAGCGCCTGCAAAACTGGCTGACCGACCATCCAGGCCATTGGCTAGACTATAAAGTGACACCGATTTATGTGGAGGATGAACTGCTCCCCCGCCAGATTGAGCTGCAGTATGTCGGCTTTGATGCAGACGGAAATATTGTCTCGATTGAGCTGGGCGGCAGAGAGATGCTGGACCAGGACGGGATGACCCACGTCCTGCTGGACAATCTTTCACCCAATGCAGAGATTAACTACAAAACAGGCACTGCCAGCAATACGATGGACGAAAACACAAAAACAGACTGAGCTTTTCAGTCTGTTTTTTATTCCTTGACCTCTTCGATTTCCTTTGACTATCAGGCCATCAACAAAAACCGCTGTTACCAATACAAAAGAGCATAAACCAACAGAACGCTAATCATACTAAAGAGGGAGCCAATCAGATAGTATTCTGCAAAGGACTGGCTTTCGGAAATCTTATTGTAGCGGGCAATGGACTTGGCCGTAAAGACCAAACCAATCGAGGTAAACTGGCCGAAAATAAGAGAGAGCCCCATCATCAGCCGTTCCAAAATCCCTATCATAGCTCCAGCTCCGGCAATGGTTTCCTCGTGATTGTCGCCAGCCTGATACTTGCTGAAGAAAAGTTTAAAAAGGATATTAACCGGCTTGCCGGTCAGAGCCAAGAACAGCAGGGCCTGGAAAAGCTGATAGCGCTCCGTCAGCCAGTTAGGCAGATTGGCCTTGCCCCCAAGCAGCAAAAAGTAAAAGAGCAAGATAAAGACTGTATGCAGGATCTGATCCAGCAGAAAAGCTGCCTTGTGCCAGCGCTGCCGAACCACTAAGGCATTCAGCCTGTATTTGAGAAGGTCAATGGCCGCATGGCTGATCCAGACCAAGGCAAAAAAGAGGCTGTAGGCAGGCAGAAAGACTGCCAGAATAAGCAGCGGCAGAAAGACAAGAGCCAAATGACGAATGAGAACCTTCAGATCCCGGACTTTTAAATCTGCCATTTTCTGACTTTGAAGCTGAAAATCTGCCAAAACATGGGCCAGCAGGGTCAATACGATAAGGGGATGCTGCATGAAAAAATCTGATAATCCGATAAAATTTGTCACTGCTCACTCTCCTTCACTTCCTGTAAAATCATACGCATGGCCAAATGCCGGTTTCTCAGATAAATCTTAAGCCCGGATGATTTGAGCCGCTTGCTGAGAGCACTGGAGCTGATGTGCAGCAGCTCTGCCACTTCGCCATGGGAAAAGTCTTCGTCATAGATATATTCCAACAGCATCCGCTCCAAGACCTCTCTCTGGCTGGTATTCCACTTGCTCTGGATAAAGGAGCAGGCTGACAGCACTGTATTGACTGCCTGACTGCTGGCATCATCTCCCAATGAAACAGCGATGCGGCTGGTGCCATAGTCGTTTTTTTCATGGACAGCATTAATGGCTGCGCGGGCTCGCCAGTAAGCCGGACCGTCCGCCCCGATGCTCTGCTCAGGATTGATGTCGGTCAGGATCTCCCCCAGCCCCAGACCAAAGCGGATAGGATGAGGGAAGCCCAGAGCAATCTGGTCCAAGATCTGCATCAGCTCGGGATTGGGCCTGAATAGGGCCTGAAACTCGTCTCCCGTCGTCACTGTAAAAGGCGACACCAGATAAGCCTGATAATCCTGATTGAGCACTGCCATCATATCCTGCAGGTCCTTCTGCGCCTGCTTGCGGTTTTTCAGCTGCTTGGACTCAATCAAATCTCCGATAAGGGCAATATAAAGCATACTCCACCTCCTTCAAGTCCATTATAACGGAAAATTTTAAAAATGTCCATTATAACGGAAAATTTTAAAAATGTCGGTTATTATAGACTTTGTTTACAGATATTGGGACTTTTATCCACCAAAAATAGAGGTTGCTGAATCAATTTTGATCCATTGCTTGAATATGTACCATTATAACAAAAAAGGAGGCCAGAAAGAAATATTTCCAAACCTCCTACTTTTGACCAGACTCAGTCTCTCAGTACAGGTGCTGCTCTAGCACGCCCTGAAAAGAAATTTCTGACTGCCTCATGAGCTGAGCAAAATCATCGTAGTTTTCCGCTTCTTGAGGAATCCGGATAGACCACTTTTTCAAGAGTGCCCCGTAACCTGCTAATTTGCCTATGTCATTGTCAACAGCCTTTTCCGCGCTTGGGAAAATAAGACCGGCTGTTTTTGACTCTAGAATATAAGAATAAGAAATTAACTGATATAAATCTTCGCGGTTGATACCCGTTTCTGTCAATTCCAGTTTTTTATATTTGGCATCTAAAACAATTCCGAGTTTTCTACTGTAAAAATCTGGGTAAACTGTCCGAGTGCGAGAGCTGAAAACTGAAATTCCTCCTGACTGTTCCTTATTCCGAGGGTGGACAAAGCCGTCTGGCAAGAGAGTATTGACATACTCCTCCCATAGCCAGGCCACGTCAAAAAGCAAGCCGTGAATTTTTTGCTTCTGAGCCCCAAGCCCGTGCTTGCTGCGACTCAGAAGCATCAGACACAGCTGCTGCAATTTCCTATACTCACGATAGTAAGCATGGCGGACAGGTTTGGTTTGATTCAGGCGGATTATTTTAGAACGGTCCGATAACTTATAGGAGGGCGTCACGCGCACAATTTCCGCTGCATTTTCTCGAGTTGAAGCCAAGCTGGATAAGATTTCCCTTCCGCTAGATGCCTGGCTCTGAATAAACGCAATGGTATGCCGAATCAACTGCATGAGCGAATTGTCAAAAGAAAATTCTCTGGTCGAATAGGCAATCTTCCCCATAAAAGGAATATTCTCCTTCAGATGGCGAGCGGTATCCATCACACCTTTGACATGACTGTCATTATAGGAAAAATGCTGATATTCCTTATAGAGCCCCTTGCGCAAGGCCGCCTGCAGATACTTGGGAAAGAGGTAAATCAAAAGCTGGTATAATTTTTCATCTTGTGACAGCCCAACATCGAAACTTGTGAGATTCAAATTGAGAACTTTTTGCAACAAATAATGCAGAAAATAGTCATTTCCATCATTGGAAAAACGCGAAGAAATGGTCAGCCTTTCTTGACCGCAGCCCAGAAAGCCAACAATATTGCCTGTCTTGACTTGCTGATTGACAGACTCTAAAACCTTGCACTCCTTATCCAAATCAGGAGAATTCAGCAAGTCATTGGGAAAAATGAAAATGCCGTCCTCTTTAGAAAGGTTGTCCAGCGTCCTATCCAAAAGAGCTGCACTGATGTTGGGATGGCTATTCAGCAAATCGCTTTTAGAAAACTTTTGCTGATTATCAGTCAGTCTCATCAGCTTCTACCTTGCTTTCATTGCTATAAGCTGCTTTCAGCCCGGCCAGTTTCTCCGCTTCATCGTAAGCCCCGCGCAAGTAGTCTTCCAAGAGCGGCTGCAGATAGTCAGACCAGAGCAAATCATAGTTAAAGTCCAAATCCTTTAAGGCTAGGAAATAGCTTGGCCCAATATGATAATGGCTGTTTAAGCCCTCTATCTCAGAAATAGCCTGATTAAGCCTGAGCAAACGAGCCTTCGCTTCTTCGGCACCATCTCCAAGAGTCTCATCAAGCATGCTGAGCTGACTTTCAGCCGTGACTTCGACAAAGCGGAAACGCCGCCGCATGGCAAAGTCAAAAGTATCCACTGAGCGATCAATATCATTCATCGTCCCGATAATATAGACATTTTTTGGAATGTAAAATTTCTCATCCGTCTCATGCAGATTGGCATACTGGGTCGAGACCTCCCCATCTCTCCCACGATAGCCCGGATCAATGGAGAAAAAAAGTTCCCCAAAAATCTTAGAAATCTCTCCCCGGTTGATCTCGTCGATGATGAAGACGAAGTTTGGAACTGCTTCATTATCCCGACCACCAATCTTCTGCGCAGTCTTGGCCTTCTCACAAAACTGTTTAAAAATTCCATCCTGTAATTCAAAACCAATCTGCCCATCATCATTTGAAACCGGCCTCAGCCCTTCTAAAAAATCCGTATAATCATAGGAAGGATGAAACTGAACAAAACCGATTTGCTCCTCATTTCCTCCAGTCAATTCCCTTGCAATCTGTCTGGCTAAATAAGTCTTTCCAGTACCCGGCGCACCGCGGAGGATGAGGTTACGAGATGATAGTAGTTTATTTTTAAATTTATTAACACTTTGACCCGTTACTTCGCCAGTCATACTATCTCCTTCACCATTATAAAAACTAATAAAATTATTATAAAATTGTACTAAAACATCGTTTGGCTCTTGCTCTGAATCTAGCTCTAAATCTTTCATAGAATACAGAAAACCTAAATCATCGTCATGTCCATCAGGATGCCATTTTACAATTTTTAATTCTTTAACTTCAAAATTTTCAAAAATAGCTCGTATATTAATCCAAGTATTCTCTACTTCACTATATTTATATCCGAAATATGGTAATTTTATAGAGCCGTTTCCGCTCTTGGGACCGTAGTGTCCAGTATTTATCATTTCAACCTTATAAGAAATGCCACCAATAACTAAAGCAGGATATATCTTTGTCATACCCTTTAATTTTGTTTTTCTTTCCTTTTTCTCTTGTGAATTATTAATATTGGCTTGTTTTACAAATTCCATTAAGAATTCTCTAAATTCTATATAGCAATCTGCCTCTACTATGCCATGTGATTCTCCGATAAAAGGTAAAACTTCTTTAAATTCATCTTGTTTATCCATAAACAATCCTCCAACTTTTTTCCTATACATATATTAGTAGTTTCTGAACTTTTTTAAATTCAAACTAAACTTTTTAAAGTCTAAATTTTCCGCTGTGGTAAAAGTTCTATAACAGCAAAGCTGTTATAGAACCAGGAAATTTTGAGACTTTAGGCTCAAAATTTAGCCATGAAACCGCAGGTTTGCTGGCGTCCTTACCACTCAGGGGAAATTTAGGATAAAAAAGTTTATAGAAATAAATTTAAAATTCAAAAGCTTAATATATAACCTCTTCTATCATAGCACCATCATAGGAAAAACACAAATAATTATACAAGAAAAAACCCGGTATAATAAGGTTGCAACCCCTCTCACACCGAGCTCTTGTTTGTTTATCTTTGATGAATTTTAATAATACTCACCCTGACGGTAATCCCATGAGTTAAAGGTATCGGACAGGTGCATCATGATCTTATCGATGTCCAAGCCCTTACGGATAACCACTGGTGCAGGTGAGATGGAGCGTTGGCCGCCTTGTTCTGGGACCAGTTTGCCATCCTTGTCCACCATAGAGACCATGACGCCTTGTTCGTAGCGGGTTTCGATGGTCTTGTCCGGCTGAATAGACGCCACATAGTCGTCAGCTTCGATGACCAAGTCAACAGCGTTTTCGATACGGTCGCCAATGCCTTCAACCTTCCCGCGATTTCCTTTCCCGGATGGGTTGGCTGAGGAAGCATAGACCATCTGGCCTTCTTCCCAGAGCTTGGCCGCCAGCTGCTCGCCGGCCTTCCCAAACTTAATGACAAAACAGCTGGTGCCACGGACATCAGTCATCAGCTCCTCACGTCCATCACCAAAAGCTTTGAGCTTTTCAAAAGCTTCTGGCTTCCAAGGAAGGATACAGCCCAGAAGGATATCTTCATCCCAATGCTTTTGATAAAAAGCTTCAATTTCCGGATTCAGCTGGGCCAAAGCGCGGAGCTCATCCATGCTGCCGCAGAGGACAACGCCTGGCTTGTTGCGCTTGCGGTCCTTGGCTTCAAACTTCCGCTCCAGACCTGCCTTATCGCTGGTCATGATGATGTAGCCAACCTTGGTCGGGCAGACGATACAGCCACCATCACCTTTGAGAATATCATAGCCCTCTTGTGAAAGTTGTCCGTTCCATTGAATGTGTTTTGTCATAAGTGTTTTCCTTTTCTATTATGTTAAGATTTATTTTACCATATATTTCCAGTATAGACAAGCTTTTTCAGAATTTTCGCAATATAGCAAAAATAACCTTACTGCCAATAAGAAGGCCGGTGCTTCTCATACTCGGCAATCAAGTCTTCATACTGCAGGGTAATGCCGATGTCATCCAGACCGTTGAGCAGCTTGTGCTTCCACTCGCCGTCAATGTCAAAGGAAAATTCTCCTACCGGTGAAAAAATCTTCTGCTGGGCTAGGTCCACCGTGACCTCATCCGTAGATTTGAGGCCAGCCAGAGCCTGACGGACCTCCAGCGGCTGGACAATCGGCAGCATGCCATTATTGAGCTCGTTATTGTAGTGAATATCTCCAAAGGAGCCGGCAATGACCACCTTGAAACCATAGTCAGCCAGCGCCCAGGCGGCGTGCTCCCGAGAGGAGCCCGCTCCGAAGTTATCGCCTGTGATGAGAATGGTCGCCTTGCGGTATTCCGGCTTGTTAAAGATAAAGTCCGGGTCTTCTGTATAGCGGCTGTCCAGATAGCGCCAGGCGTACATCAGGTACTTGCCAAAACCCTTCTTGTCAATCAGCTTGAGAAACTGCTTGGGCAGGATTTGGTCTGTATCGATATTGTCATTCATAAGCGGGACCGTCGTCCCAGTGTAAACTGTGAATTTCTCCATAGAGCCTTTCTAAAATCGAATCAAATCGAAAGAAATGAACTGTTTCCTTCACCAAAGGCAGCTGCAAGCTACTGCACTTCCGGCAGCTGACGCACATCCACAAAGCGGCCGGCTATGGCCGCTGCTGCTGCCATAGCTGGACTGCAGAGATGGGTCTTGGCCCCAAATCCCTGCCGGTCCTCAAAGTTCCGGTTGCTGGTGGAAGCGCAGTGGACGCCGTCTGGCACCTTGTCAGGATTCATGCCCAGACACATGGAGCAGCCCGGATCCCGCCATTCAAAGCCCGCATCGATGAAAATCTTATCCAGCCCCATTCGCTCTGCGGCCCGCTTGACCGGACGAGAGCCCGGGACCACGATGGCTGTCAGGTTGGGCGCAATGTGCTTCCCCATGACAAACTTAGCTGCCAGCTGCAAATCACTGAGCCGGGCATTGGTGCAGGAGCCGATAAAGATATAACCCAGCTCGATGTCTTCTGCCTTTTCTCCCGGAGACAGGTCCATATAGTCATAGGCCCGCTCGTCATTCATGTCCCGGATTTCCGGAAAAGCGGCACCGAACTCTACGCCCATAGAGGGGTTGGTCCCCCAGGTCACCATAGGAGCTAGCTGTGACACATCTATATGAATGACTTTATCATACACCGCATCCGGATCAGACACCAGCGTTTTCCAGTCAGCTACGGCTGCTTCAAAATCCTCAGGTGCGCTGGGCCGGCCCCGAACATAGTCGAAGGTCTTTTGATCAGGATTCATAATCCCCATCTTGGAGCCGAACTCAATGGACATATTGCAGATGGTCATGCGCTCTTCCATAGTTAAATAGTCGACAGCATCACCAGCATATTCCACTACATAGCCGACACCTGCTGCCACGCCGTATTTGGCAATAAGAGCCAAGATGAAGTCTTTGGAGTAGACCCCCTTAGGCGGCACTCCTGTAAACTGGACCAGCATTTTCTTGGGCTTGACCTGCCAGATGGTCTGAGTGGCAAAGACATGCTCCACCTCCGAAGTCCCAATCCCAAAGGCAATGGCCCCAAAGGCCCCGTGAGTCGCTGTGTGGCTGTCGCCGCAGACGATGAACTTGCCCGGCTGGGTCTTGCCGGTCTCCGGACCCACCATATGAACAATGCCCTGCAGCTCAGAACCATGAGCTGCATGCTCAATGCCAAATTCCTTGACATTATCCGAAAGCTTGTCAATCTGCGCCTTGGAAATGACATCGCGAATATCATAGATATTGACCGTGGGGACATTGTGGTCAAAGGTTCCGAAGGTCAGATCCGGACGCCTGACCTTGCGGCCTGCATCGCGCAGTCCCTGAAAAGCCTGCGGACTGGTCACTTCATGAATATAATGCTGATCCACATACATGAGCTGGGGCTGACCTTCTTCGCCAGTGACGACATGTCGGTCCCAAAGTTTATCAAATATCGATTTTCCAGCCATACTAGCTTCTCCAAATGTAATACAAAATTCCGATTTCTATGATGAGGCCGCAGATCCAAGTCAGCCAGAAATACCATTTTCTAGTCTTGTGGTGAAAGATTCGGCCGCCAAGGAGCGCTCCCAGCCCACCGGCTGCAAGAGCCGATAGCAGCAAGGTTTTCTCCGGAATCCGGTACTGGCCTCTTTTAGCCTTTCTTTTATCCCAGCCATAGAGGAGAAAGACGATGAGATTCCACATTAGGCAAAGGCCTGTTACAATCCATTTCATAAGCTGCTGATAATCGCCTCCGTCATTTGTGCTGTTGTCGCCTGTCCACCCAAATCCTTGGTCAGAATGCCCTGAGCAAAAGCCGCTTCTACAGCCTGCTCAATCCGGTCTGCTGCAGCGGTCTCGCCAAAGCTATCCCTCAGCATCATGGCCACAGACAAAATCATGCTGACTGGATTGGCAATGCCCAGTCCTGCAATGTCCGGAGCCGATCCGTGGATAGGCTCATACATGCTGGGACCGCTCTCCGAATGGCTGGCAGAAGGCATCACCCCCAGAGTGCCAGACAGAACGCTGGACTCATCAGACAGAATGTCGCCGAAAAGATTTTCCGTCACCAGCACATCAAACTTAGCCGGATGGGTAATCATGAGCATGGCGGCGCTGTCTACCAGCTGGTGCTCCAAGGTCACATCCGGATAGTCTTTTGCCACCTCATCTGCCACCTTGCGCCAGAGTTTGGAAGTCGCCAGCACATTCTGCTTGTCAATGCTGGTCACGCGCTTCTTGCGGCCGCGCGCAATCTCAAAGGCCTTGCGGACAATCCGCTCCACCTCATCATAGCTGTAGTCATTGATGTCCCGCGCAGCTCTTTCCTCTAAAATATGGTCGCCGAAGTAAATCCCGCCCGTCAGCTCCCGCACCACTACAAAGTCTACGCCGGCAATCCGCTCGGCTTTGAGAGGCGACAAATGCTTAAGAGCATCAAAAATCTTAACTGGACGGATATTGGCATAGAGCTCCAGCTCCTTGCGCAAAGCCAGCAGTCCCTGCTCAGGTCGAACTGCTGCATTGTCATACTGAGGGCTGCCGATAGCTGCCAGAAGAATGGCATCTGCAGCCTGGGCCGCCCTTAAAGTAGACGCAGGCAGAGGGTGGCCAGCCGCATCAATGCCGGCCCCGCCGAAAGGCAGCTCCTCAACTTCATAGGAAAAACCGATGCTTTCGGCTGCGGCCTGCAGGACCTGCAGACCGGCTGTCATGATTTCCGGACCGATCCCGTCACCAGCCAGCGCAACTATTTTCTTGGTCATAACTCTTTCTTTCTAATCAGTTAGCAGGCAAGTCCCGATAAGAGACTTGATGGCCGATTTCTCCGGCGTTTTCCTTTTGCACAAAAGCATTGGCATGAATATAGGCAATAGCGCTGGCTTTCAATACGTCAAAATCAATGCCGGAAGAGTTGAAAATGGTGTCCGTATCCATATTTTCAACCGCTACCAGAACGCGGGCCTGAGAGTCAATACCGTCTGTCACAGCCTCGATATTATAAGACAGAAGCTGAACAGACTGGTTGAAGAATTGGTCGATGGCATTAAAGATAGCCTCTACACTGCCCTTGCCTTCTGCCACGCAGCTGACTACTTCGCCTCCTGCATTGACCAGCTGTACATCTGCCGTAATGGTCTGGTCGTCATTGGTCGTCAGCTGCAGGTCATCAAAGTGGAAGCCTTCAGGATTTTCAACCGTTGTGCCGGCAATCAGGGCCCGAATATCCGCATCGGTGACTTCGTTTTTCTTGTCCGCCAAGACCTTGAACTTGGCAAAAAGCTCCTTGATTTCAGATTCTTCAAAGTCCAGAGCCAGCTCTTTCAGCTTTTCGACAAAGGCATGACGGCCAGACAGCTTGCCAAGCGGCAGTGAGTTGCTCTTGACACCGACCAAGTCAGGTGTGATGATTTCGTAGGTCAGCGGATTCTTGAGAACGCCGTCCTGATGGATACCAGACTCATGGGAGAAGGCGTTGCCGCCGACGACTGCCTTGTTCTTCGGCACCGGAATACCTGAGAAGCGGGATACCAGCTCAGAAGTGTTGATTGTCTCATTGAGTACGATGTCTGTCTCAACCTGATAGTAGTCCTGACGAATCTCCAGTGCAACAGCTACTTCTTCCAAGGCTGCATTGCCGGCCCGCTCGCCGATTCCATTGATGGTGCCTTCCACTCGTCTTGCTCCGTGCTTAACAGCCGTCAAACTATTGGCCACTGCCATGCCCAGGTCATCATGGCAATGAGGGCTATAGATAATCTCACGATCTGTCTGAACATTGTCAATGAGATACTGGAAGATATGGCCGAACTCTTCTGGTGTCGTAAAGCCGACCGTATCCGGGATATTGATATAGCTGGCACCGGCATCCACCGCGGTCTGAATCACTTGCAGCAGAAAGTCCAGCTCTGTTCGTGTCGCATCTTCCGGTGAAAACTCGACAATATCGAACTTGGAACGTGCGTAAGACACATGCTCCTTGATTGCTTCCAAGATCTCTTCCTTGGACTTTTTCAGCTTGAACTCTCTGTGAATCGGACTGGTCGCAATGAAGACATGAATCTGCGGATGCTTGGCGTCCTTGAGCGCTTCATAGCAGGCATCAATATCAGACTTGACCGAACGGGCCAGACCGGTGACAGAAGCTTTTGTGATGACTCTGGCAATCTCCTGCACCGCCGCAAATGAATCCGGACTGGCAGCAGGAAAGCCAGCTTCAATAGCCGAAATGCCCCACTTCTCTAACTGCTTGGCAATAGCGACCTTTTCCTTGATGGAAAAATTCACTCCTGGTGTCTGCTCACCATCCCGGAGGCTGGTATCAAGAAACTCAACTTTGCGCATAAATCTATCCTCTTTCTAATGCTTAGAGCAAGTTGCGGCTGTGATTTTTGAAAAAACTTCCCAAAAATCAGCCTGTCAAAGAAAAAACATCTCACTTGGAACCAAGCGAGATGTTGATTTACTCCCGCTTGGTAAGCCAAACAGGACTAATGCTTTCGCACTAGCCCGAGTAACGCAACAACAGGTTAAAGTTTGTAAATTGTGCTGACTTCATGTCTGACTGACTCCTTGTAAAGACGTATCTTATTGATTAGTATTTTAACACAGCATCATAAGGCTGTCAAGAAAAAGTTATTATTTTCAGAAAATTTTTAATATGCTGGATTATTGATGGGATTTTCCATTATCAGAAAGAACTTTTACTGTCTCCCTGAAAGACACCAAAATCATGGGCACTCTCGGAATCGAAACTCTGAGAGCAGTACAAAGGAACAACGATATTAGTGTTACCAACTGGTTTTTTCAGCGGATCCGCTTTATCTCCAGGCAACTTAGTAATGGTATTTTCACGATTGAGCATACTCACCCTATCAAAACTAATCATTTATAAATAGCAATCGATTTTTCACGAATGTTGTTTCCCTTTTGATACTTCTGCAAATCTCACTTTCCCCTGCTCATACTTCCGCACAGCTAACAACCAGCGGATGGGGTTGTTTTGGAATAAGAAAAGGTACAACAAGGCAGGAAAAAGGCCTATCAATAATGAAAATAAAATTTGTGCATCAAATTTCTCCTGCCTTATAAATGAATTTACAATATTTGGTATGGTAGCAATTCCTATAAATGCTAAAAATATAATTACTAACTGTATTATTAGAAAAACTATCATCTTCCCAAACGTCGCTTTTTTCTTACTAAAATTTTCCCAAAACAGATTTGAATCAACGGCTTTCGCAAACTGTTGAGAACTTGCCCCCTGAACCTGCTTCACTTCTTTATACAAGGCCTCTTCCATCATCCATATAAAGCCAAAGCAGACAAAGAGCTGGACAGCTATATAAGGCGGGACCATCCAGCTGCTGTAGCGAAAACCGGAAAAAGCTGGTATGGCCACTATTTCTCCAATCAAACCCAAGAAAATGAAAACCAACATCAAAGGAATAATGGCCTTATTGGTCTTCCTAGCCCCTTCCGTATTTAAGAGGGTACTCTTATCGGCTACCAGAGCTTCTTTTGTTCGTGTGTTGTAATAGACAGCCTCATCACCGCTCTGCCCGATAAAAATTATGTTTCTCATTTTTCTTTCTGTTCTTACTGATTATTCTATAATCTTGCTTCTCAAGCTTCTCCATTCTGAAGCTTCTCTCCCCTCACCTCCGTATATACTGAATGCCTCGGCAGAGCAGAAAGGCCGTTAGGATTAGGGAAACCAGCCAGATGGTTTTCAAAAGGTAGAACTGGTCCAGGTAAGCGGAGAAAATAGCCCCAGCAACGAAGCTGCCCAAAAGGGCCACGAAAAAGAGACCTTCCCGCAAATAAGAACGGTCCTTGCTGCGGGCATATCTGCCGAAGGCCACCATGGTTTTCTTGATGTTGCCGGTCATAAAGGAGTTGTTGTAGACAATGCCGTCTACCTCTCCAAAGGCTGTCGCTACTACTCCCATGCAGAAAGCCAGCGGCGGGACAATGTAGATATTGGGAACAGCAGCCGGCAGCAGTCCGGCCAGACCGGTTGTTACAATCAGCGGCACAATGCTGGCCAGCCGCCACCAGGACTGCTCAAAGCGTCCCTGAAAAACAGTCAGCAGGAAAATCCCCAGCATAAAAGCCACCATGGTAGCCAGCTTGACCTCTATCGCCTGAGATTCACGATTAATCAGCTCCACCGACAAAAAGACCACATTGCCTGTCTGACCGGCTACCAAAGTGCCGCCGCGCTCGATAAAGGTATAGGCATCAATAAAACCGGCACAAAAGGTAAGCAGGCAGGCAAAAAACTTTGAGCGAGAGTGGAATTCTCTTTTGGTAAACTTTTTCATCACATTTCCTAAAAAGGGAGGCCTTCGCTCCCTTCCTTTCTATCCTTCTCTAGCTTCCTGCAGAATTTTCTCAATCTTGGTCGTAATCAGGTCAATGGCCACCTTATTGGAAGCTCCCTCAGGAATAATGACATCCGCATAGCGCTTGGTGGGCTCGATAAACTGGTGATACATGGGCTTGACCACACCTAGATACTGCTCAATGACACTGTCAAGGCTGCGGCCGCGCTCCTCCATATCCCGCTTAATCCGGCGGATAATCCGTACATCATCATCCGTGTCAACAAAAATCTTAATATCCATCAAATCGCGCAGGCGCTGATCCTCCAGTACCAAGATTCCTTCGACAATAAAGACATCCTGCGGGTCCTGCCGGTAAGTCTTGCTGCTGCGGGTATGCTCGGTATAGTCATAGGTGGGAATGTCCACTGGACGTCCAGCCAAGAGCTCCCGCATCTGCTCGATCATCAAATCCGTATCAAAGGCAAAGGGGTGGTCATAATTGGTCTTAACCCGTTCTTCAAAGGTCAGGTGGGACTGATCCTTATAGTAAGAGTCGTGCTCAATCATGGCAATTTTTTCATTGGGAAAGTTGGCTAAAATCGCCCGGGAAACACTGGTTTTTCCGCCTCCAGAGCCACCAGTAACACCGATAATAATAGGTCTGTTTTGCATGTTCTGCTCCATCACTTGTAATCCTATCTATTTTACCCTAATTCATGTTATAATGAAAGAGCTAAAGCAAAAAAAGTATTGATCCAAAATAGAAAAAGGAGGAGCCCATGCTAAAACTAGGCATTATCGGTACAGGCGCCATTTCTCATGAATTTATCAAGGCTGCTCAGCTCAGCGGTGGCTACCAGCTGGCTGCCGTTTACTCTCGGACGCTGACTGCTGCTGAGCGTTTCGTGAAAGCCTACGAAAAAGTCGCGCTCTACACCGACATGGTAGAATTTCTGTCTGCTGACTTGGATGTGGCTTACATTGCCAGTCCAAACTCGCTCCACTTCAGCCATGCCAAAGTAGCCATTCTGGCCCGCAAGCATGTCATCGTGGAAAAGCCGGCCGTCTCTCTTCCTGCCGAGTGGGCAGAGTTGGTCAAACTGGCTGCAGAACATCAGGTCTATGTCTTTGAAGCGGCCCGCAACTACCATGAGGAGGCCTTTGCGACCATCCGAGAATTTCTCAGGGATAAGACTGTCTGGGGGGCCAGCTTCACCTATGCAAAGTATTCTTCCAAAATGCAGGCCCTGCTGGAGGGACAGGAACCCAATGTCTTTTCGGCAAAATTTTCCGGCGGAGCGCTGATGGATCTGGGAGTTTATACCCTCTATGCCGCCATCGGTCTCTTTGGGAGACCGGAAAAAGCTCTTTACACCGCTCAGCAGCTGCCCAATACTGTGGACCTAAACGGTGCCGGCAGTCTGATTTATCCCGACTTTCAGGTCCGCATACAGGCCGGCAAAAATCTCAACAGCCAGCTGCCAGCTGAGATTTATACCGATCAGGGAACCCTGACTTTAGACGGTATTGAGTTTATCAGCTCTGCCATTTTCCAAAGACTGGACGGTCAGGAGGAAGTCCTGCCAATCGAGCAGGCGGCGCACCCCATGCTGGAAGAGTCTCAGGCTTTTGCAGGAGTGTTAGAAAACGGTGAAGACAGGACATATGCAGACTGGCAGCAGGCTACGGCGGCTGTTCACGACTGTCTGTTTGCCATGCGCAGGGAAGCAGGTATTAGATTTGAGGTTGATGATGATTAAGGAAAGATTTCCCCAAAGCTGGCGAGACCAGCTGACCCAGCTTAGCTTTGACCAGCTGACAGCTATTCAGGAAAAGATGTTTGAGCCGATTGCCGAGGGGCAGACCGTTCTCGGTGTCAGTCCGACCGGCACCGGTAAAACGCTGGCCTATCTTTGGCCCAGCCTGCTGAAGCTAACGTCCAAAAAAGCCCAGCAGCTCTTGATTTTGGCTCCCAATACCGAGCTGGCTGGCCAGATTTTTGAGGTCTGCAAGGCCTGGGCTCAGCCCTTAGGACTGACAGCCCAGCTCTTCATTTCCGGTTCCAGTCAGAAACGCCAGATTGAGCGGCTGAAAAAAGGACCGGAAATCCTCATCGGTACACCTGGACGTATTTTTGAGCTGGTCAAGCTGAAAAAAATCAAGATGATGAATGTGGAAACAATTGTTTTAGACGAGTTTGATCAGCTGCTCAGCGATTCCCAGTATCACTTTGTAGAGAAAATCTGCCGCTATGCCCCACGCGACCACCAGCTGGTCTACATGAGCGCGACAGCTAAGTTTGACCACGATAAGATTGCTGAAAATACCCTTCAAATCAGCATTGACGACCAGGCCTTGGACAATATCCAGCACTTCTACATGCAGGTCGAAAAGCGCGACAAGGTCGAGCTCCTGCGCAAACTGTCCAATGTGAAAGACTTCCGCGGTCTGGTCTTTTTCAGCGCCTTGTCTGACCTGGGCAGCGCCGAGGAAAAGCTCCAGTACCGTGAGGCCAATGCTGTCTCTCTGGCCAGTGATGTCAATGTCAAGTTCCGCAAGGTGATTCTGGATAAATTCAAAGAGCATCAGATTACCCTGCTGCTGGCGACCGACTTAGTAGCCCGCGGCATTGATATTGAGGCACTGGAGTGTGTGCTCAATTATGAGCCGCCACGTGATCTGGAAACCTACACCCACCGTGCAGGCCGAACCGGCCGTATGGGCAAGGAAGGCACCGTCATCACGCTAGTCAGCCATCCAGAAGAGCTCAAAACGCTCAAAAAATACGCCTCCGTGCGAGAGCTTGTCTTGAAAAACCAAGAACTGTATATAAATTAAAAAAATTGGAAATGCTGCAAAGCAATTTCCAATTTTTTTTAGTTTCTGCCGTAATAGATGCGATGCAGATCCAGCTGCCCTTCCAGCAGTTCATCCACCGTCACCAGTGTGTAGCCTTGATTTTGCAGATACTTAATGACGCTGGGCAGGGCATCAATGGTGGTCTGATGAATATCGTGCATGAGAATAATCGATCCGGGCTGCGTTTTAGCCACTTCCTGCATGATAGCCTTGGTATTATGCGTTTTCCAGTCCAGACTGTCAATATTCCACATGATAAAGGACTGATCCAGAGCGTTCTGAATCGTCAGATTAATGGCACCGTAAGGCGGCCGGGTAATGGTCGGTTTGCTGCCGATGACCTTGGCAAGCGCTGTCTGAGTGTCCAAAATTTCTTTCTTGGCTGCCTCTAGCGGGAGCTTGGTTAAAATCGGATGGTCCCATGTGTGAATCCCGATTTGGTGGCCTTCGGCATAGACCCGTCTGACCAAATCTTCATTGCCGGCAATATTTTGTCCGACCATGAAAAAGGTTGCCTTGGCGCCGTATTTTTTGAGAATATCCAGAGCCTGCGGTGTCGTCTTGGCTTCAGGCCCATCATCAAAGGTCAGCGCGACCATTTTCTCATGCCGTTTGGCCTCAAAGCTCTGATAAGACTCCAGATCAGCTCCTGTCAGATAGTCCGGGTTGATGCAATTGTAAAAGCTGGACAGGGGAATATCCAGACTGGTCAGTCCCTGAACCTCCTTAGGCAGGCCAATCGAAAAATGACTGTTTTCGTAGCGGAAGGTCCATTGGCTGAGCTCGGTCTGGCTTAGGCTGGTCATGACCTCTGTCTGCCCGCCCTCGTCCACCTGCCGAAAGGTCAGCTGGCTGGCTATTTCGCTGAGAAAAAGCTCCTTGGCTGCCTCGCCATTGGTAAAGAGCTGATCCAAGGTCAGCCGACTGCCGTCCTGACGGATATAGCTGGCAGCAATCTGCCGGACTTCTCCTTTGCTGATCTCCATCTTTTGGACCTGATAGTCTCTGCGATGGACCAGCACTTCCATCACATCCTTCAGGCTTGTTTCCTTTTCCTCCGTATAATAGAAGGTCAGCTGCTCAATCTTGCTGTCTTTTTTCTGATTATCCTTAATGGTCTGGCTATCTGCTTCTGCCTGCTCCTTGACTGCAGTCATGACCTGACCATTCAGCAGAGGATAAAAGGCCTCGATATAGTGGCTGCCAATCATTTTACTCTGCTTTTCGGTGTTTTCAGCATGGTACTTCTCTTCTTGGGCGATCAGCGCATCCACCTTCTCCTGCAGTTCCTTTTCCTGAAAAATCGCATAAATCCTCACTGCACCAAAAAACAGAGCAGCAAGGACCGTTAGACTCAGCAGACTGAAAACGAGGAGCTTCTTCTTACCGTTTCTCTTTTTATCTTGTCTTTTCATACACCTATCCTACATGAATGTCGCTAATAAAAAGTTTTTGGTTTGCTTGAAGCAAGAAAGCCTCCGCCGCTAAGCTTTAGAGGCTCTTCTCACGAATCACTTCCACCTTGTAGCCGTCAGGATCTTTGACAAAGTAATAGTTAGGCGGATTGCCGGGCAGACCTTTGGGATCCGTCACTTCATAACCCTTGGCCTTGTGCTCGGCATGGAGTGCCTCCAAGTCCGGCGTGCTGAGAGCCACATGGGCAAAACCATCCCCGATGATATAAGGACCGTGGTCATAGTTATAGGTCAATTCCAGCTCATAATCATCGCCGTCCAAACCTAGATAGACAATGGTAAATTTGTATTCCGGAAAATCCCTGCGGCGCAGCTCCTCAAAGCCAAAAGCCTCCGCATAAAAAGCAATCGATGCTTCCAAATTCTCCACACGCAAACAAGTATGTAACATTTTTGATGCCATTATTTCACCTCTTTGTTTTCATATTTATTATTATACCCTATTTTAGGCAAAATGGATATTAAATTTTTAAAAAAGCAGATAAAACATATAGAAGGCGGTGGGACAGACTCCCATGATGGCTGCGTCCTCACCCACAAGAGGGATGTATCTTTGGGAAGATACTGTATAAGACTCTCATGATGACTGCGCCCTCACCCACAGAGGGAGCTATCTTTGGGAAGATACCGTATAAGAACTAAATTTTTAAAAATTTAGTTCCCTTCACTCTTTTGTTTCTAAGCTCAGGCTGAAAAGGTTCCCCAA